>JAHEDT010000017.1 GCA_024641085.1 Geobacteraceae bacterium
CCGTTGAGGAATAATCGCAAGGATAACAACCATGGATTTAAGTAATCTGCAACCGTCATACGGTTCGACACATAGCAAAAAGCGCATTGGCCGTGGCCATGGTTCCGGAACCGGCAAGACTGCCGGCAAAGGGCACAAGGGCCAGAAAGCCCGCTCCGGCGGCAGTGTCAAGCCCGGTTTCGAAGGCGGCCAGATGCCGCTGCAGAGACGTCTGCCCAAACGCGGCTTTACGCCGCTGAGCAGAAAGGTCTATGCCCTGGTCAATCTTCGTGATCTGGAACTGTTCGATACCGGGAGTGTCGTGGATATTGAGGCGCTTGGCAAGGCCGGCCTGATCGGCCAGCTGAAAGACGGCGTCAAGATCCTCGGCGATGGTGAACTGACCAAGACCCTGACGGTTAAAGCCCACAAATTCAGCAAGTCCGCCCAGGCCAAGATCGAGGCTGCCGGCGGCACTGTAGAGGTTATTTAAGGTGCTAGCCAGTATCCAGAACATCTTCAGTATCCCTGAGCTGCGTCGCCGTATTCTGTTTACCCTCGGTATGCTCGCGGTCTACCGGGTTGGTTGCCACGTGCCGCTGCCCGGCGTCGACCGTGCCGTCCTGGCCCAGTTCTTCGAGGGTGCTCAGGGGACGCTGCTCGGCCTGGTCAGCGCATTCACCGGCGGTGCACTGGAGCGTATGACGGTGTTTGCTTTGGGCATCATGCCGTATATCAGCGCCTCGATCATCATGCAGCTGCTGACCGTGGTCTTCGAACCGGTCGAGCGACTCTCAAAAGAGGGCGAGCAGGGTCGCAAGACCATGACCAAGTGGACCCGCTACGGCACAGTCCTGCTGTCGATCGTTCAAGGCGCCGGCATCGCCGTCGGTCTGCAGACCATGCGCGGTCCGGCCGGTGAGCCGGTCGTGTCGTCACAGGGTATCGGCTTTGTCCTGCTGACCATTATCACCCTGACGGCGGGGACCGCTTTCATCATGTGGCTCGGTGAGCAGATCACCGAACGCGGGATCGGCAACGGCATCTCCCTGATCATCTTTGCCGGTATCGTTGCCAATATGCCGCATGCTTTGATCAACAGTATCCGCTTGTTGAAGACCGGTGCCATGAGCATGACCGTCATGCTGATTATCCTGTTGGTGATGATCGCTGTCATCTGGGCCATCATCTTCATGGAGCGCGGCCAGCGCCGCGTACCGATTCATTACGCAAAGAGGGTCATCGGTGCGCGTAATATGGGTGGTCAGAGCAGTCATCTGCCTCTTAAAATCAACATGAGCGGGGTTATCCCGCCGATCTTCGCCAGCTCGATCATCATGTTCCCGAGCACTGTTGCAAACTTTGTCGATGTGCCCTGGGTGCAGTCGTTTGCTGCGATGATGACGCCTTCTCACTGGCTGTATAATGTTTTTTATGTCGCTTTTATTGTCTTCTTCTGCTACTTCTACACGGCTGTCACCTTCAACCCGGTTGACGTAGCAGACAATATCAAGCGCCAGGGTGGTTATGTCCCCGGAGTTCGGCCCGGCAAGGCCACCTCCGATTATCTTGACACCGTCCTGGGCCGCCTGACTTTCGCCGGGGCCATTTACATATCGGTGGTCTGTGTTCTGCCTACGCTCCTGATCGGCCAATTCAACGTGCCCTTCTTCTTCGGCGGAACCTCGTTGCTGATTGTCGTCGGTGTCGGCCTGGATACGGCTTCGCAAATCGAGGCCCACTTGATTTCGCGCTCTTATGAAGGCTTTATGAAGGGCGTGAACATCAAGAGTCGTCGCGGCTAAGCGGGGGCTCTTGATGAAGCTGATCCTGCTCGGACCTCCAGGCGCCGGTAAGGGAACCCAGGCCAAGATGCTGACGGAAAAGTTTTCGATTCCGCAGATCTCAACAGGCGATATCCTGAGAGCGGCCGTCAAGGACGGCACCCCGATGGGGCGAAAGGCCAAGGAGTTCATGGATGCCGGGGGGCTGGTCCCCGATGATGTCGTGGTCGGCATCGTCCGTGACCGACTGCAGGAGGCCGATTGTGACCAAGGTTTTATCCTGGACGGTTTCCCGCGCACGGTTGCCCAGGCGGATGCTCTCCAGACGAGCCTGCAGGAGATGGGCAAAGAGCTCGACCGGGTCATCTCGCTAGCGGTTGATGCAGAAGCCCTGGTCGAACGCCTGACCGGGCGACGTACCTGCAAGCAGTGTGGCCGCGGCTACCATGTAAAGTTCGACCCGCCCGGTGAAGCCGGAATTTGCGATGTCTGTGGCGGCGCCCTGTTCCAGCGGGATGATGACCAGGAAGAAACGATTCGCAAGCGATTGCAAGTCTATGCAGAGCAGACCGCCCCGTTGATCAGCTACTACCGGCAGGCTGGTGTGCTCATGGAACTGGATGGCATGCAGCCGATAGTGCAAGTCCAGGAAAAGATGCTGTCGCTGTTGCAGGCCAGTTAGCGTGATTGTTTTAAAGAGCCCGGCTGAAATTGAAAAGATGCGGGCGGCAGGCCGCATCGTGGCGGAAACGCTGGCCCTGCTGGAAAGCCGGATTAAACCGGGCGTGACAACTATTGAGCTGGATCGTCTGGCCGAGCAGGAATGCCGACGCCAGGGTGGCCAGCCGGCATTTAAAGGCTACGGTGGTTTTCCATACGCCATCTGTGCCTCGCCGAACGACCGGATTGTGCACGGCTTTCCGGACAACAAGCCCCTGCAGGAAGGGGACATCCTGAGCATCGACTTCGGCGTCCTCTACAAGGGTTTTTACGGCGACTCCGCGATGACGTTTGCCATTGGCGAGTTGGATGAAGAGACCCGGCGCCTGGTTAAGGCAACGCGCGAATCCCTGGCCAGGGCCATCGAAAAATCAGTTCCGGGCGGCAGACTCTCGGATGTTTCATATGCCGTTCAGTCCTGGGTAGAACCGCTGGGGTTCAGCGTTGTTCGGGAATTTGTTGGACACGGCATCGGGAGCAGCTTGCATGAGGCTCCGCAGATACCGAATTACGGGCCGGCGGGCCAGGGCCCGCGACTCAAGCCCGGCATGACCCTGGCAATCGAACCGATGATTAATGCCGGTTTGCCCGGTGTTAAAATACTGGAAGACGGGTGGACAGCAGTAACGCAGGATGGCAGGCGGTCAGCCCATTTCGAACATACAGTAGCCATCACTGAGGACGGCCCGGAGATCTTAACCCGGGTCTGAACAGTCAAGGCGAACCCCGTCGGCGAGCCGCCGGCACGGTTTAAAGGAAAGAACCATGAAAGTCCGCGCATCAGTTAAGACAATTTGTGACAAGTGCAAAGTAATCAAGCGCAAGGGTGTTCTCAGGGTCATCTGTGACAATCCCAAGCATAAACAGAGACAAGGTTAAGTATTTAGGAGGATCGGACATTGGCTCGTATTGCTGGTATCGATTTACCCAGAAACAAACGGATTGAAATCGCCCTGACCTACATCTATGGCGTCGGGCGCTCTACTTCTCAGGACATCCTGTCCAAGGCCGGCGTTGATTTCAATACCCGCTCGGATGATTTGACTGAAGAGGAAGTCGCCAAGATCCGTAAGGTTATTGACAGCGAATGTAAAGTTGAGGGTGACCTGCGTCGTGATGTGACCATGAACATCAAACGACTCATGGACCTCGGCTGTTATCGTGGTCTGCGGCATCGTAGAGGATTGCCGGTGCGTGGACAGAAAACCAAGACGAATGCCAGAACCCGCAAGGGCCCGCGCAAAACCGTCGCCGGCAAGAAGAAGTAACAGGAGGAACCATGGCCAAGCCTGGTAAACGTGTACGCAAAAAAGTGGAAAAGAAGAACGTCCCGACGGGCATTGCCCATATTCAGGCGACGTTCAACAATACGATCGTGACCATCACAGATGTGGCAGGCAACGTGATTTCCTGGTGCACCTCCGGATCGAAGGGCTTCAAGGGGAGTCGTAAGAGCACCCCGTTTGCGGCTCAGATGGCGGCAGAAGACGCCGCGAAGAAAGCCCAAGAGCATGGTCTGCGCAGCGTGGAGGTATGGGTTAAGGGCCCCGGCTCAGGCCGTGAATCAGCACTGCGCGCCCTGCAGGCAGTCGGCCTGAATATCACCATGATCAAGGATGTCACTCCGATACCGCATAACGGGTGCCGTCCACCCAAGCGTAGAAGAGTCTAACCAGTTATAAGGAGGACGAACGTTGGCGAGACACACTGGACCCGTTTGCCGTATGTGCCGGCGGGAAAATATGAAGCTGTTCCTCAAGGGCGACCGTTGCTACACCGACAAGTGTGCCCTTGAACGTCGCAATTATGCTCCCGGTCAGCATGGCCAGGGCCGGATCAAGGTCTCCGACTACGGCACTCAGCTGCGTGAAAAGCAGAGAGTCAAGCGGACCTATGGGCTGCTTGAAAAACAGTTCCGGGACTACTTTGAGCGGGCGGACCGCATGCGTGGTGTGACTGGTGAGAACCTGCTGGTTCTCCTTGAGCGCCGCCTTGACAGCATGGTGTACCGGATGGGTTTTGCAACTTCGCGCAATGAAGCCCGTCAGCTGGTTCGTCATAATCATTTCAAGATCAACGGCCGCAAAGTTAATATCCCGTCTTACCTTGTGCGCCCCGGCGATGTCGTGGAACTGCGTGAGAAGAGTCGCAAGATTGACCGCATCAACGAAGCCCTCGATGGTGTGATGCGGCGCGGCGTCCCCTCCTGGGTGGAACTGGCTCGCGAAGCTTTCCAGGGAACCGTCAAGACATTGCCGGTCCGTGCCGAGATGACCACGCCAAGCTTCCAGGAACATTTGATCGTCGAGCTTTACTCGAAGTAAACCCGGCGGATCTGGTAGTTTAAACTTTAAAAAGCAACCTCATAACGGAGGATTCGCATGTATAAAAACTGGAGAGAACTGATCAAACCCAAGCGTCTCCAGGTTGATGCCGATTCGCTGACTGCCACATACGGCAAGTTTACAGCGGAACCATTTGAACGTGGCTTCGGTACAACCATGGGCAATGCACTGCGCCGGGTTCTGCTCTCCTCGCTGCAGGGGGCGGCCATCACCTCGATTCGCATCAAGGGTGTTCTGCACGAATTTTCCACTGTGCCCGGTATGACGGAAGATGTGACGGACATTATCCTCAACCTTAAAGGGGTCCTGATCAAGCTGCACGGCCATGAATCCCGCAATATCCGTATTGTCAAAAAAGGTGCTGGAGTTATCAAGGCTGGCGACATCATTACCGATTCCAATGTCGAGATCCTGAACCCGGACCACTATGTTGCGACCTGTGGCAAGGAAGCAGACATCGAAATGGACATGGTGGTTGCCATGGGCAAGGGCTATGGTCCCGCCGAGCGCAACCGCGATGAAAAGGCCCCGGTCGGCACCGTGCCTATCGATGCGCTGTTCTCGCCGATCAAAAAAGTCAACTTTACGGTGAGCAACGCTCGTGTCGGCCAGGTTACCGATTACGACAAACTGGTCCTGGAGATTTATACCGATGCCAGTGTCAAACCTGACGATGCTCTGGCGTATGCCGCAAAGATCGTCAAGGAGCAGATCCAGCTGTTCATCAACTTCGACGAAGCCCTTGAGCCGGAGGCCAGCGACGAGACTGAAGGAACCAGGCAGCCTATCAATGAGAACCTCTATCGGCGCGTCGATGAACTCGAGTTGTCGGTGCGCAGTGCAAATTGCCTGAAGAACGCCAATATCCGCCTGATCGGTGAACTCGTGCAGAAATCCGAGGCGGAAATGTTGAAAACACAGAATTTCGGTCGCAAGTCACTTAACGAAATCAAGGATATTCTTTCTGAAATGGGGCTGACTCTCGGTTTGTCGATTGACGGCTTCCCGGACTCGGAATATCTGAAGATGATCGAAAAGAGCGAGGAAGAACTCTAGGGCGCTGCCCCTGCCGGAATGTTATCTAGAGAAAGGACCTGATATCAATGCGTCATAGAAAATCCGGTAAGCGGCTGGGCCGCAACACCAGTCACCGCAAAGCAATGATGCGCAATATGGTGACCTCATTATTCGATTGTGAAAAAATCACCACCACGGATGCTCGCGCCAAGGAACTGCGAAAGATTGCCGAGAAGCTGATTACCCTGGCAAGCCGCGGTGATTTGCACTCCCGTCGTCTGGTGCTGGAGGTCGTACGCGACAGGAAAACGGTTGATAAACTGTTTGAAACCATCGCGCCGCGTTACGCCGATCGTCCCGGTGGTTATACGAGAATCGTCAAGCTGGGTCACCGTGCTGGCGACAACGCTGCCCTCTCCATAATTGAACTGGTTGAAGCGCAGTTTACCGCCAAGCCGAAGAAGAAAAAGGCCCCGGCCAAAGAGGTGGTGAAGGCCGCTGAGCAAGCACCGGTCGCCGAAGCTCCTGCTGTCGAGGAGGCTGCTGCTGTCGAGGAGGCTGCTGCTGTCGAGGAGGCTGCTGCTGAGGACGCTCCCGCAGAAGAGAGTAAAGCATAGCGGACTGTTCATTGGTCAAAGCAAGCATGTCAAGAAGGGCGGGGTGATTCATCCCGCCCTTCTGCGTTTGATTTGATCTGGCCTCTAAGCGGTTTGGGCTTTCTTGACTTCGAGCAGGGTGATATCGAAAGTGAGGTCTTTGCCGGCCAGGGGGTGGTTGGCATCGAGCGTCACCAGGTCATCGGTAAGCGCCCTGACCATGACGCGGAACGCACTCCCGTCGTGATTGGTGATTTCGAGCTGCCCGCCGATTTGCAGCTCCACGTCATCGCCGACCAGGCTCCGCTCGATCTGCTCGAGCAGTTCCGGTTGGCTCTTCCCGTAAGCTTGTTCACATGGGATTGTGACGGTTTTGCTTTCACCCTGGTACATGCCTGTCACGGCCTCGTCAAAGCCGGCAATCACTTCCTGGCGACCGATGATGAAGTGCAGAGGGCGGTCTTCGGGTGACTGGTCGAAGATGGTGCCGTCATCCAGCCGGCCGGTGTAGTGGACCTTGACGGTGTCCTGTTTCGCTGCGCGGATCATGAATTCTCCTTAGGTTCAGATGAAGGGGCCACGAACGCTCCTGCCGTCACGCCGCCGCCGCAAACATGCTTATCAAGCCAGCGGTTTCAGGTCAACGGTTTATTGGCCAGAGCCCACCCGGTTCCCTTGCCATTTAAGAGGCTTCATGCTAATTTTGCCGGGTTAATCTCTTAAGGAAACGGCATGTATTCCCCATCTCGTCACGAGTTTTTAAAACTGGCCCGCCACGGCAATCTGATTCCCGTCTATCGCGAAATACTTGCAGACATGGAGACCCCGGTTTCGGCCTTCTGCAAGATCGATGACCGGAAAAGCGCATTTCTGCTGGAAAGTATTGCCGGTGGTGAAAAGTGGGCCCGCTATTCATTTCTTGGTGTGGGTTCCGGAAGAGCGTTCCGGTGCCGCGGCAATTATTTCGAGATCCTCGAAAACGGTCACCCGGTGGTATCCGGCGACACACTCAATCCTCTGGCCGAGCTGAAGATCTTCCTCTCCCCTTATCAGCCGGTGTCCCTGCCCGATTTGCCGCGCTTCTTCGGTGGCGCCGTCGGCTACCTCGGCTATGATATGGTCCGCCACATTGAGGACCTTCCCGACCTCAACGATGCTGAGATCGGCGCCTACGACAGCTGGTTTTTGATTACCGAGACGCTGCTGATCTTCGATAACATGCAGCAGAAGATCAAGGTCCTCAGCAACGTGCATTTGCGCGACGGCGTCGACCCTGGGGATTCATACGACCAGGCCGTGCAGCGTATTGACGACATGATTGGCCTTTTGCGCAAGCCATTGCCAGGGCGTTCTGAACGGTCCGGACCCGTTGCAGACAAAGAGTTGCAATCCAATTTCAGCCGCCCGGATTTTGAAACCGCAGTCGATCGCTGCAAGGGTTACGTGCGTTCCGGCGACGTCATCCAGGTGGTTCTTTCGCAGCGCTTCTCCGGTGATCTCGATGCCGAACCGTTTGATATCTACCGTGCCCTGCGAACCATCAACCCGTCGCCCTACATGTTCTATCTGCAGTTCAACGAGACCCGAGTCATAGGCGCTTCTCCGGAAGTCCTGGTGCGCAAGGAGGGCGACCATGTCGAGGTCCGGCCGATTGCCGGGACCCGGCCGCGCGGATCGACCTTCGAAGAGGATCAGCGTTTTGAACAGGAACTGCTCGCCGACCCGAAAGAGCGGGCGGAACATATCATGCTGGTCGATCTTGGCCGCAACGACCTTGGCAGGGTCTGTGCCACGGGTTCCGTTCAGGTCGATGAACTGATGGTGATCGAGCGTTACTCCCATGTCATGCACATCGTTTCCAACGTCAGTGGCCGGCTCCTGCCCAATTATGACGCCCTGGATGTTTTTGCCGCGACATTTCCCGCCGGGACCCTGAGCGGGGCACCGAAAATCCGTGCCATGGAAATTATCGAAGAGCTCGAACCGGTGCGCCGGGAAATTTATGGCGGGGCCGTCGGCTATATCTCTTTCGGTGGCAACATGGACCTCGCCATAGCCATCAGGACCCTGGTGGCACACCGGGATCGCATTCATCTGCAGGCCGGCGCCGGTATTGTCGCCGATTCTGATCCGGCGTCCGAATATGATGAGACCATCAACAAGGCTAGGGGCGTCAAGCTGGCCATCGAAATGGCGCGCCGGGGGTTGGACTGACATGCTGTTGATGATCGACAACTACGATTCGTTCACTTACAACCTGGTGCAATACCTGCGCGAGCTGGGTGAAGAGGTGGTCGTTTACCGAAACGACAAGATTACCCTGGCCGAAATCGAAGCGCTTGATCCGGAGCGGCTGGTGGTCTCGCCGGGGCCATGCACGCCCAACGAGGCCGGCATATCGGTTGCGGCCATCAGGCATTTTGCCGGTCAGCTGCCGATCCTCGGGGTCTGTCTCGGACACCAGGCGATCGGCCAGGCTTACGGCGGCAAAATCGTGCGTGCCGAGCGTTTGATGCACGGCAAGACCAGCCCGATTTACCATGATGGCCACGAACTCTTTGCCGGGTTGCCGGATCCGTTCGATGCCACCCGTTATCACTCCCTGCTGGTCGAGAGAGCGTCTTTGCCTGAGTGCCTCGAGGTGACGGCGTGGACCGCAGAAGGTGAGATCATGGGGATGCGCCATCGGCAGCTCCCGGTCTGGGGCGTTCAGTTCCATCCCGAATCGATTTTGACGGTCACCGGCATGGACCTGCTGCGGAATTTTTTGCAAATGACACAGCAGAAAAGTGCCTGAGGACCCTCGGGGGAACCGGCAGGTTGTATACAGAGTATCGATATAAGAGACGGGAGAGAGACGGGAAATGCCCTGGCGAGGGGCACGGACAGATGGCACGCGGCCTTACCTCCCTTTCGTCTCCTCTTTCCCATCTGTTCTCTCTGCTGTTTTTCCACAACCAGGAGTCGCCATGATCAAGGAATCTATCGGCAAAGTTGTCATGCTGCAAAATCTGTCCGAGATCGAGATGATCGATGTCATGAACCAGATTATGGGCGGTGAGGCGACCCCGGCCCAGGTTGGCGCCTTTATTACCGCTCTGCGCATGAAGGGTGAAACCATCGAAGAGATTGCCGGTGCCGCCCGGGTCATGCGTGATCGTGCGACCCCGATCCGGGTCGGCAAGGCGCTCGATATCGATCGTGAAGAGATCAACCTGGATCGGGAAACGATCCTGGATACCTGCGGCACAGGGGGCAGCGGCACCAAGAGTTTCAATATCTCCACCACGGTTGCATTCGTGGTCTCCGCCTGTGGCGTCAAGGTGGCCAAGCATGGCAATCGCAGTATTTCATCGGCATGCGGCAGTGCCGACGTTCTCGAAGCTCTGGGCGTCAATCTCAATGTGATTCCGCAGCAGGTCGAATCGTGCATCAACGACATTGGCATCGGCTTCCTCTTTGCCCCGGCCATGCACGGTGCCATGAAGCACGCGATCGGTCCTCGCCGGGAAATCGGTATCCGAACGATCTTTAATATCCTCGGCCCATTGACCAACCCTGCCGGAGCCGATCGGCAGGTACTTGGCGTCTATGCCGAGAACCTGGTCGACATCATGGCCAGGGTCCTGGTGAAACTCGGCTGCCGGCGTGGTTTTGTCGTGCACGGCCTGGATGGCATGGACGAGGTGACCCTGACTGGTCCAACGCGCATCGGCGAAATCAGCGATGGAGCCGTGACTCTCTCGACGATTGAACCGGAAGATTTCGGTCTGCGGCGTTGTGCCCTCGCCGACCTCCAGGGTGGAGATGCCGTTGCCAATGCCGCGATTGTCAGGGATGTGCTGGCAGGGCAGCCCGGCCCGAAACGGGACGTTGTCCTGCTGAACGCTGCCTACGCACTGGTTGCCGCCGGCGTCGCCAGAGATGTCGAAACCGGGCTCGGACGTGGCCTGGCCGCGATCGATGATGGCCTGGCCATGGCCAAGCTCGACGCCCTGATTGCCATGACGAATGCCTGATCTGCTGCTTGCCTTTGGCATTGAACCGGTCAATAACAATGATTCTCGATAAGATTGCCGAACATAAACGCTGGGAAGTTGCCCGGGCCAAGAGCCGACGCTCTCTTGCTTCACTGCAGAAGGGCATCGATGAACTCGAAGACCAGCCCAGGGGTTTTTTAAGAGCCCTGCGCGCGACAGCCGATTCGGGCTGGACGGCGGTGATCGCCGAGGTCAAGAAGGGGTCGCCCAGCAAGGGCGTGATTCGCGCCGACTTCGATCCCCTCGCCATAGCCGAAACCTACCAGGAGAACGGTGCGGCCTGCCTGTCGGTCCTGACCGACGAACATTTTTTCATGGGGCACCTGCAATACCTTGGCAAGATCCGTGAAGTCGTCAGTTTGCCTTTGCTGCGCAAGGATTTTATCTGTGATCCCTACCAGATCTACGAAGCGCGGGTTGCCGGCGCCGACGCCGTGCTGCTGATTGCCGCCATGCTTGATGCCGGGCAGCTGGCAGAGTACAATGCTCTGGCCGCCGCACTGCATCTCGACGTGCTGCTGGAAGTGCACGACGAGGGCGAACTCGAGATGGCACTCGCCACCGGCTGTGAACTGATCGGTATCAACAATCGTAACCTGCAGACCTTCGCCACCGACCTGGCGACGACGGAACGCCTGCTGCCATTGATTCCCCGTGGCCATTTCGTCGTGGCCGAGAGCGGCATCGCCTCGCGCAGTGACGTTCTGCGTCTGCAGCGGGCCGGGGCCAGGGGGTTCCTGGTCGGCGAATCGCTGATGCGCGAAGATGACATCGGTGCCAAACTGCGTGAACTGCAGGGCGAGACGAACTGAATGCACGTTGTTATATCCAATCGAACGAACATCAAGGAGATGTATCATGCAGACTAAAATACTTCTCAACGAAGACCAGCTTCCCAAGCAGTGGTACAACATCATTCCCGATATGCCAGGGCAAATGGCCCCGGTCATTCATCCGGGCACCCTGCAGCCGGTGACCCCGGACGATCTCCTGCCGCTCTTCCCGATGGGGCTCATTGAACAGGAGGTCTCTCCGCAGCGCTGGATCGATATCCCGCAGGAAGTACTGGAAATCTACAAGCTGTGGAGACCGTCACCGCTGTTCCGGGCGCACCGGCTGGAAAAAGCTCTTGGCACTCCGGCGAAGATTTACTACAAGTACGAAGGGGTGTCCCCGGCCGGTTCACACAAGCCAAATACCGCGGTGCCCCAGGCCTACTACAACAAGATTGCCGGGACCAAGCGGATTGCATCGGAAACCGGTGCCGGACAATGGGGCTCGTCCATCGCCCTTGCCTGCCAGCTCTTTGGCCTGGAATGTACGGTTTACATGGTCAAGGTCTCTTACGGACAGAAGCCTTACCGCAAAAGCATGATGCAGTTGTGGGGTGCGGAGGTCTTTCCTTCCCCTTCTTCCCAGACCAATTCAGGCCGCGCGATTCTCGCCAAGGACCCTGATAACCAGGGTTCTCTGGGGATTGCCATCAGCGAGGCGGTCGAAGATGCGGCAACCCACGAAGACACCCGCTACTCCCTTGGCAGCGTTCTGAATCATGTCTGCCTGCACCAGACGGTTATCGGTCTCGAAGCCAAGGAGCAGCTCAAGATTGCCGGTGACTACCCCGATGTCGTGATCGGCTGCCACGGCGGCGGCTCCAATTTCGCCGGCATTGCCTTCCCCTTCGTCTCCGACAAGGCGAACGGCAAGAATGTTCGCATCCAGGCGGTGGAGCCGGCCAGCTGCCCGACCTTGACCAAGGGTGTTTACGCTTTTGATTACGGCGATACCGCCAAGATGGCGCCGATAGCCCGCATGTACACCCTCGGCCATGATTTCATGCCGCCGGGGATTCATGCCGGCGGGCTGCGCTACCATGGCGCCGCACCACTGGTCTCGCAACTGGTACATGAAGGGGTGGTCGAAACCAGGGCCGTCCCGCAGATCGCCTGCTTCGAGGCGGCTGTGTTGTTTGCCCGCACCGAGTCGATCATCCCGGCCCCCGAGTCGTCCCATGCCATTCGTGGTGCCATCGACGAGGCGCTGCTGGCCAAGGAAGAGGGCAAGGAGAAAGTTATTCTGTTCAACCTGTCCGGGCACGGACATGTTGATATGGCGGCATACGATGCCTACTTCAACAAAGAGTTGCAGGACTACGAATACCCGGAAGCGGCCATCGCGGAATCGCTTTCGCACCTGCCCAAGGTTGGCTGATTAATGGCAGGCGGCAGTGTGACGCGGGTTAAGATCTGCGGCATCACGAATCTGGAAGATGCACACCATGCCTCGGCATGCGGTGCGGATGCCCTTGGCTTGGTTTTCTATCCCGGCAGTCCACGGTTCATAGAGCCCGAGCAGGCCCGGCGGATCATTGCGGACTTGCCGCCCCTGGTGACCACGGTCGGGCTGTTCGTCAATGAATCGCCGGCTCGCATCCGTGAGGTGGTGGCACACTGCGGACTGGATACGGTACAATTGCATGGAGACGAGGGGCCGGAGCAGTGCAGTTACCCGCCCTGTCGCGTCATCAAGGCCTTGCGCCTGCATGACCAGATGGGGGACGACGTCTTTGCCACCTTCAGCGTCGCTGCCCTGTTGCTTGACGCTTACGTCCCGCAGCAGTTCGGTGGCACCGGTCATCGTTGCGACTGGCAGCGTGCTGCGCTTATCGCGGCGCGACACCGGGTCATTCTGGCCGGCGGGTTGAATCCGGAGAATGTCGCCGAGGCTGTACGCCTGGTGCGCCCCTATGGAGTGGATGTCTCCAGCGGTGTAGAGACCCAACCCGGGAAAAAGGATCCGGAAAAAGTGGCCCGGTTTATCCGTTTGGCCAAGGAGGCCGTTTAAGTGAATTACCAACAACCTGATTTCCGTGGACATTTCGGCCAGTTCGGCGGGCGTTATGTCGCGGAAACCCTCATGCCGGCCCTGCTGGAACTCGAAGAAGGATATCGCCAATGCCAGGCGGATCCTTCATTCCAGTCCGAGTTCGATGCCTACCTCAAGAATTATGTCGGCCGCCCGAGCCCGCTGTATTACGCCCGGAGAATTTCCGAACACTTGGGCGGCGCCAAGATATACCTGAAACGCGAAGATTTAAATCATACCGGGGCCCACAAGGTCAACAACACGGTCGGCCAGGTTCTGCTCGCCCGCCGCATGGGCAAAAGCAAGGTCATCGCCGAAACCGGGGCGGGGCAGCACGGGGTCGCAACCGCCACAGTCGCTGCCCTGTTCGGCCTGGAATGTGATGTTTTCATGGGTAAGGAGGACATTCGGCGCCAGTCTCTGAACGTTTTCCGCATGAAATTGCTTGGTGCCCGTGTGCACGAAGTGACCAGTGGCACAGCGACGCTCAAGGACGCCATGAATGAGGCCCTGCGCTACTGGGTGACTCATGTGCGCGACACCTTCTACGTGATCGGCACGGTGGCTGGCCCGCATCCGTATCCGCAGATGGTGCGAGATTTCCAGTCGGTTATCGGCCATGAAGCCAAGGCGCAGATCCTCGAGGCGGAAGGGCGCCTGCCCGATGTCGCCGTGGCCTGTATCGGCGGCGGCTCAAACGCCATGGGCTTGTTTTACCCCTTCGTCGACGACGCCGCGGTGCGCTTGATCGGCGTCGAGGCGGCCGGGCTTGGCGTGGCAACCGGCAAGCACGCGGCGAGTATCTCGGCTGGTCGGGTCGGCGTTCTGCATGGCAATAAGACCTATCTGCTGCAGAATGACGATGGCCAGATCCAGCATGCCCATTCGATTTCAGCCGGTCTCGACTACCCGGGGGTCGGGCCTGAGCACGCCTACCTCAAAGACCTTGGCAGGGCCGAGTACGTATCGGTCACCGATGATGAAGCCCTGGCCGCTTTCAGGATGTTGACGGAAATGGAAGGCATCATTCCGGCCCTGGAAAGTGCCCACGCCATTGCTCACCTTACCCGCCTGGCGCCGGTACTGACCAGGGAGGACGTCATCCTGGTCTGCCTTTCCGGTCGCGGCGACAAGGACATTCACACCGTAGCCGATGCAATGGGCTTCGAACTTTAAACTCAGGAACGCGCAACGCGAGCAGCGGGACGAAAAGGGGATGGGCTCTTTTCCTCCTGTGACCGGCATACGCGCCATGGATTATGAAATTTACTGATCTCGATCTCCCCCCGGAAGTCATGCGCGGCATTGCCAAGGTCGGCTTCGTTGACCTGACACCTGTTCAGGAAGAATCCATCCCTCTGGCACTGCAGGGCCGTGATGTTGCGGCCCAGGCTCAGACCGGCACCGGTAAAACAGCGGCGTTTCTGATCGCCCTCTTTACCCGCCTGCTGAGAAACGCCCCACTGTCAAAATCCGGCCCACGTGCTCTGGTTCTGGCCCCGACCCGGGAACTGGTGGTGCAGATCTGTGCCGATGCCAGTGGCCTGGGGGCCTCCTGTCCGTTCAAGGTACAGCCGATCTTCGGTGGAGTCGACTATGAAAAACAGCGACGTGCTTTGCAGGAAGGCGTCGACGTCATCGTCGCCACCCCTGGTCGCCTGATCGATTATGCCAAACAGAACGTCTTCAGCCTGAAACATGTCGAGGCACTGGTCATCGACGAAGCCGACCGGATGTTCGATATGGGTTTCATCAGTGATTTGCGTTACATCCTGCGCAAACTGCCGCCCTTTGAAAAACGCCAGACCATGCTCTTCTCGGCGACTCTCTCGCAACGGGTCATGGAACTGGCCTACGAGTTCATGAATCTTGCCGCAAAAGTGCGGATCGAGCCTGAACAGGTGACAGCGGAGCGGGTCGAGCAGATTGTCTACCACGTGGCGCGGCGGGAGAAGTTCCCCCTGCTGCTCGGGTTGCTCAAGAAGGAACCCGGGGAAGTCAGGGTTCTGGTCTTTGTGAATACCAAGCGGGAAGGGGAGCACCTCTCCGGTCGCCTCCAGCAGAATGACTTCAAGGTGGCGGTCCTGTCCGGGGATATCCCCCAGAAAAAGCGCTTGCGTATCCTCGAGGAGTTCAAGGCCGGCAAGATCAACTTCCTGGTGGCCACGGACGTCGCATCGCGCGGCCTGCATATCGATGCTGTGACGCACGTGGTCAATTATGACCTGCCGCAGGATGCCGAGGATTACGTGCATCGCATCGGCAGAACGGCCCGGGCCGGGGCGGGCGGCAAGTCGATCAGCTTTGCCGACGAGGACCTTGCCTATTTCCTGCCCGACATCGAAGAATATATCGGCCAGAAGATTCCGAGCACCGTTCCCCATGAGGAAGACCTCTGCCACGATTACAAACGTGGCATACCGCACAAGAAGTCGCCAGCGCCGGTGCCCGAGAAAAGAAGTGGCGGAGGAAAATCCCGGCCACCCAGACGTCGACGCCCGTCCGGCAGGCCACGGAGCTAGAAGGGACCCGGCTGTGACCAGTCTTCAACTGGAAGGACTCCACCGTTGCCGAAAATGTATCAGGCTGACGGCCTTTATGGAGCAACTGCCCCCTGGTAAGGGGCGTCTGCGCGCGGACTACCATAATGCACCGGTCAACGGCTTCGGCGACCTGCGAGCGCGCATCTGCCTGGTGGGGCTTGCGCCTGGCGCTCACGGTGCCAATCGCACTGGTCGGCCCTTCACCGGCGACGGTGCCGGAGACTTCATGTACCCGCTGCTTCATCAGCAGGGATTTTCCAATCAGGCGGAGGCCCTGTCCGCCGATGACGGGCTGCAGCTGCAGGACCTCTACATCACCAATGCGGTCAAATGTCTGCCGCCGGAGAATCGCCCGAGTACCGAGGAATTTGCCTCCTGTCGACCGTATCTGGCCAGTGAGCTGCAGGCGCTGCCGTCCCTGCGCGTGATTATTGCCCTCGGCCACGGTGCGCATAGCAGCCTGTTGCGGCTCTTTCAGGCCCAGGGGCTGGTCAGGCGCCTGTCGGATATCCCTTTCGGTCATGGCCGCAGCGTTCAGCTGTCCAACGGTCTCTGGATGGTCGGCTGCTACCATACCAGCCGTTACAACGTTCAGACCGGACGAATGAACAGCCAGATGTTTATTAACCTGCTTGGCCAGGCCCGTGCGCTGGTGTCAGGAGAAAACGGTTGATATCCTTTGGTTTGTTCCGATAAAATTAACATTTTCGGGAAGTCATATTCATGTCGAACATCAGCGCCACATTGAACGCTCTTAAAGAGCGTGGCAAAAAAGCTCTCGTCACCTTCATTACTGCGGGAGACCCGAACCTGGCAACCAGTGAGCAGATCGTTCACGCCCTGATCGAAAGCGGCGTCGACCTGATAGAACTGGGCTTCCCTTTTTCTGACCCGATGGCCGACGGCCCGACCATCCAGCTTGCCTCGGAAAGGGCCCTCGAATCCGGTACGACACTGCGCGGCGTACTCGATATGGTCGCCAGGATCCGCCAGCACAGCAATGTGCCGATCCTCCTGATGGGGTATTATAATCCGGTCTTCTGCTACGGCCTCGAGGCATTCGCCCGCGATGCGGCCAGCGCCGGGGTCGACGGACTGCTGCTGGTCGACCTGCCCCCCGAAGAAGCCGAGGAACTGCATCCCTGGCTCAGGGCGGCCGGTATCGACCTGATAACGCTCCTGGCGCCGACCTCGGATGCGGCCCGCAGCGCCAGGCTTGCCAGCGCCGGGGAAGGCTTCCTGTACTATGTGTCGATGACCGGGGTGACCGGCAGCAAGCAGGTCGATGCCGGGGCGATTGCTGCCGCGGTGCATGACCTGAAAGAGCAGAGCCCGGTTCCCGTGGCAGTCGGATTCGGAGTCTCGACGCCGGACGATGCCAGGGCCGTCGCCAGGATTGCCGACGCGGTTGTGGTCGGCAGTGCCCTGGTCAAATTGATTGCCGAGTTCAGCGGTTCACCGGGGCTGCTTGATGAAGTCCGCGGCTTCGTTCGCCAGCTGAAGGCGGCGATTTGAGGACACTCTGCCGCGATCGGGGCCCGAACCGCGGCTGTCGACGGCCGGGAGAGCCTGTCAGGCTGGACAAACCGGCAGCAGCGGTCAAAATGTTCCATAGGCTGCCCAGTATTTTGACGAATCAATGCAGAACTGGTCGTCTGCCAGCAACCCTGGCGGATATTGAACGGTAAGCGGCTCGTTTCTCAAGCCCGGAACCGTCGGAACAGCGAGGTAAAACATGGCCTGGTTTAAAAAATCTAAAGCGCCCATAGCACAGGGATCGACTAAGAAAGTGCAGATGCCCGAAGGGCTCTGGACAAAATGCAAGAATTGCGAGGAGATCATCTACTCCAAGGAGATCGAACGTAACCTCAATGTCTGTCCCAAATGCGATTACCACTTTCGGATCAGTGCCCGGGAGCGGATCGCACTCGTTATTGACGACGGTACCTTTGTCGAAACCGATGCCCAGATGACCTCAATCGATTTCCTGAAGTTCAAGGACTCGAAGAAATACAGCGAGCGGATCAAGGCGGCGGTCAAGAAGAGTGGCGGGGGCGATGCCATCATCACCGGCTCAGGGCTGATGAATGGCCAAGAGGTGGTTGTCGCCGTGTTCGATTTCAGTTTCCTCGGCGGCAGCATGGGGTCGGTGGTCGGAGAGAAGGTGACCAGGGCGATTGAACTGGGACTGGACAAACGGGCACCGGTTCTGGTGTTCTCGTCCTCCGGAGGTGCACGCATGCAGGAAAGCATCATGTCGCTGATGCAGATGGCCAAGAGCAGCGCAGCGCTCGCCAAGCTTAAAAAGGCCGGAATCCCCTTCATTTCGGTCCTCACCGATCCCACCACCGGTGGCGTGACTGCCAGCTTTGCCATGCTTGGCGATCTCAATATCGCCGAACCGAAAGCATTGATCGGTTTTGCCGGCCCCCGGGTGATCGAACAGACCATCCGCCAGAAACTCCCGGAAGGCTTCCAGCGTTCGGAATATCTCCTCGAACACGGTATGGTCGACATGATCGTTTCCCGCCAGGAAATGAAGGGTAAACTGTCGCAGGTCTTGAGTATCTTTACCCGGCAGGCAACTGCTTCCTAGTGCCTCGAACGCTCAACCTCACAGGACGCCAGCCGGTGGATTTTCAATCAAGCCTGGACTACCTGTACGGCCTGCAACGCTTCGGCGTCAAACTCGGCCTGGACAATATGCGGACGCTCGCTGCCCGTTTGCCACTTCTTCGGGGGGCCTTGCCCTGCATCCACGTCGCCGGGACCAACGGCAAGGGCTCCGTCAGTATCACACTCTCTGAAATTCTCAGGCAGTCAGGCTTGCGGGTAGGACTATACACCTCACCGCACCTGCATTGCTTCACAGAGCGCATCCAGATCGATGGCGTGCCGATCGACCGTCAAGATGTGGCTTCTCTGGCAGCCGCCATTCGCGCGGCGGCCGGGGATATCCCCATGACCTTTTTTGAAGCAACCACGGCGATGGCGCTCCTGGCTTTCAAGACCCGCCAGGTCGATATTGCCGTCATAGAGACCGGCTTGGGCGGACGTCTTGACGCGACCAATATCGTCGAGCCGCAGTTATGCCTGATCACACCGGTCAGCTTCGATCACCAGGAACATCTGGGCGAAACCCTGGTGCAGATCGCCGCTGAGAAGGCCGGCATTATCAAATGCGGCGTCCCGGTGGTCGTGGGCAAACAGACGCCTGACGTCGCCGAGGTCCTCCTGGCTGCCGCTGCCGGCAGGGGCGCAGCGGTCCAGCTTGCCGAACGGGATTATTACTGGCGGGGTGATCACGAGAACCTGCTTTTCGAGTCAGGACGCGTGCAGATCGAGGGGCTCTGTTGCGCCCTGCCCGGCAAGTATCAGCTTGACAACCTGGCGCAGGCGATTGCCGGTGCACTGCAACTGCGTGCGCAGGGTGTCGAAATACCGGATGATGCCATTCGTGCCGCCTGCAGGGAGGTCGCCTGGCCAGGACGCCTGGAATGGCAGGGCCATGCACGCCAGGTCCTGTTCGACGTGTCGCATAATCAGGCTGGCATCAATTGCCTGGCTGACTACCTTGCCGAGCAGCATCTGTGCGGTATCCACCTGGTGGCCGGTATGAGCGGCCGCCGTGTGCCTGCTGAAGTCCTGATGCCACTGGTAAAATTTGCCTCTGCGGTATATGCTGTACCGGTTTCCTGCGAAACATCCGTACCGACCGCCCAGATCGTTGGCTGGGCCGAGGAGCATGGCTTGCCGGCGCTTGAATATGCCACTGCTGACGGCGGCTTCGCGGCGGCGCTTGAAAATGCCGGGCATCAAGCCACGGTGGTCGTGTGCGGTTCTCTTTATCTGGTTGCGGAACTGCGGAAGATCTTCAGGGAGGGGCTCTCCCGCAGCGCCTGAAGCACTGGATTCTCTTTGATTTTCATGACGGGCAGGGTGATGCGAAGTTTATCTTTGGGCGCTATCCTTTCAATTGCAGGATGCCTTCTCCTCGGACTGCTGAGTGAGCCTGCGCTTGGCGCCGAAACGGCCGTAAGCGCAAGTCCGTCCTCTGGCGTTGCAGAAGATGCTCCTGTTCCCCGGGCCTCCAAGGGCGGGCGGGACGCACCCATATCCCTGACCTCCGATACCCTCTCTTACAATCCCGAAGAAGACAGCTACGAGGCACACGGCAATGTCGTCCTCAGCCAGGACGGGGTTCAACTGCAGGCACAGGAAGTGCTCTGGCAGGCCCTTACCCAGGATGCTGCAGCACAGGGCGATGTCCGACTCGATGACGCCGGCACTGAAGTCACCGGTGAACGACTGCAGTACAATCTGGCGACCGGCCAGGGTCAAGTACACGATGGCCGGGTCTTCATTCGCCAGGGCAACTTTCACCTTGCCGGCGACCAGATCGAGAAGCATGGCCAGGCGGAGTACTTCGCCAGGAAGGGCAGCTTCACGACCTGTGACGGCGACATCCCTGACTGGAAATTCTCTGCCAGTGAGGTTGATGTCACACTGGGCGGCTACGCACGGGCCAGGAATGTCTGGTTCCATGTCAGGGATGTCCCGGTCTTGTATACGCCATACCTGATGTTCCCGGTGAAGACGGAGCGGGAGTCCGGACTCCTGGCGCCCTCTTTCGGTTATTCGAACAACAAGGGGCTCATGGCCTCTTTGGCCTGGTACCAGGTCATTGATCGCAGCATGGATGCAACGCTCTACCTCGACGAGTACTCCGACATCGGTCTTGGCAAGGGGCTGGAATACCGCTATGCCCTGGCCGACCAGAATAATGGCAAGGCCCTCTATTATCACGTCACGGGGGTCAATGGGACGCCCAACCTCTATTACCTGGAATGGACGCACCGTGGCAACTTGCCCGGGGGCTGGCGCATGAACTCCGATGTCGAATATGTCGATGACCAGCTCTTCTTCGATGAGTTCGGCAAGAACGCCGAGGAGTATAACCGTGACAAGACCGTCTCGACGCTGATGCTGCAGCGCAACTGGCAGAAGCTGAACCTGGTTGGCCATGTGCGCTACATTAAAGATCTGGAAAACGATAACGATACGACCCTGCAGCGGCTCCCAGAATTAGGGCTCGGGCTGGCCCGCTACCGCCTTGGCGAGACGCCCTTTTATCTCGGCCTGGAAAGTTACGCGACACGTTTTACGCGTGATCAGGGCGAGGATGGCGAGCGGCTTTACTTGAAGCCGTCGCTGGCCGCTGTGTTTACGCCGGGTTCCTGGTTGGAAGTGGTCCCGCAAGTCGCGCTTCATGAGCGGCTCTACAATACTGATGCCGAAGATAACGAGCAGTCAGTCCCCGAATTGTCTCTGGGGCTTGCCACAAGACTGATCAAGGACATTGACGTCGAGCGATGGGGAATTGATCGTATCCAGCACAGTGTCGAACCGCAGGTGACCTATACCTACGTGCCCGATGAATTCCAGGACGATCTGCCGCTGTTCGATCTCTATGATCGCCAACTGCGTCAGAATAATGTCAACTACGCGGTGGTCAATCGCCTGACTGCCAGAAGCACCCTTGCCGATGGAGCGCGAGCCTACCGCGAGATCTTCAATGTGCGGCTTTCCCAGACATACGATATCGACGAGGCGAGGAACAACCGCTCCGGCGACAATCAGCCTTTCTCGGATGTGCGCGTTCAACTGGGTATGCGGCCGACTGCAAAAATTTCCCTCGATGCGGACGGCCGCATTCCCGTGTATGGAAACCTCCGCTTTAACTCCCTGACCGTCGGCTCGTCGGTCAGGGATGATGTGGGGAACGCTCTCCGCATCGACTATGCTTACATCGATCAGAATTTTTCGGAAACGGCCACGGACTATATCAATCTCCAATTGGAGACTTCCGTACTCAAACCGGTCTATGCAAAGTTTGAAGAACGCTATGATGTCCGTGAGAGCCGTGAACTCGAGAAGGTGGTCGGTCTTGAGTACCGCTCAAAATGCTGGAGCCTGTTCCTGACATACCGTAACCGCTATCGCGATAACGGCAGCGATGACCAGGAAGTCCTGCTGACTTTCGCTCTGGCTGGCCTGGGTTTTAACCAGGGCTTCAGCAGCGGCTTGTAGGGATGGTCATCAACCGACGCCTGGGTGGTTGACAAAACCGCTAAATCTGATAATTTCAAACCATCTTGCCAACCATACCGATGGGGCTCATGGGGAGTCTGGTTGGGCGGCGATACTGATCCGGGAGGGAGGTGTCATTCAGGAGGGGTTGCAGGATGTTATGCCCGCATCGGGTTCTTTGATCATTTATTGTTAAGGAGGGAAATGTCATGAAACACTGTCTATTGATGATGGTCCTGTTTGTTGTCCTCTCTACGTTCGGCCTGGCGCCGGCGTCCGTTTTTGCGGTAGAAAGCCCCGCCGCGAACCAAGCTGTCGAAACCGTTCATCTCAACCAGGCAACAGCCGAGCAGTTGCAGGCTCTGCCAGGAGTGGGCCCGGCTCTGTCCGCGCGCATCTTACAGTATCGTACCGAGCACGGTCCGTTCCGTACGGTCGACCAGTTGGCCGAAGTTAAAGGGGTCGGCCAGGCTAAATTGGCCAAGTTCAAAAATCAACTGACCGTTGATTAAATCCTCGCAAAAGGCCTGCCATTCGGCAGGCCTTTTCCAATTGCGGCAGGCCGTTGCCGAGTGATTTTTTTCTGTCTGGTCCATCGCCGCGCTGAATATGTTTGCGAAAAACCTTGATTTCCAATGTGATTTGATGAAACAATCCCGACGTTGAAGAGTTCTTTCCCGGTTGGCTGGTGATCTCAGTAGAGGGTTTTATGGCGGGAAGCCCAACCCAAGCTTCACGCCCTGATGGGGGGCGATTCAATCTCTGGCCGCTGGCGCTGGTTGCGCTGCTCCTGGGCTTTGCCCTGTTTGGCGACCGGGGGATTTTGCACATGTTGAAACTGTCCGGCCAGAAGACCGTCCTGGTTGAGAAAATTGCCGAGTCCGACGCTCAGAACGAAACGTTGCGCGTTGAAATAGCGGCCTTGCGCAACGATCGCCGCTACATAGAGCGGTTGGCACGTACTGAATTGGGCATGGTGCGTGATGACGAGCTGGTTTTCCAGTTCTCCGGCAGAAAGTAATCCTGTATCGATCTGATCCCAATGCAGGCCCATTCCGCATCGGCGGGGTGGGCCTTTGCTTCGCCTGCCTAGGAGCGATCTCAACATAAAAATTCGATCGCAGGCCCCCCCCTTGCAGAGCTTGACACTCTCAATGGGCAGCGCTAACATAAACCACTTTTTGACCTTACGGGCTGCAGAGATGACTGAAGACAGACGAAAACTTTGCCTGAACTGTGCATGGCGAGCAAATTGTGCCAAAAGGTTCTCCATGGAGGGGGGGGGGACGCTGCACTGTCCTGATTACACGGAAGATGTGACCCTGCGCAGATCCGCTAAAGGACTGGACCCCTCTGCGGTAGAGGAAGGTTGATTACATCATGAAGGATCGTCTGAGGCAGCAGATCGGCAGCGCTCTGCAGGCCTGTTTTGATAATAACTCCCTGCGTTCGGGAGTTGTCCCCGACATCCAGATCGAAGTGCCGGGCAATCCCGAACATGGAGACTTTGCCTCCAACCTGGCCATGACCATGGCCCGTGCCGAGAAGAAAGCTCCCCGCCAAATCGCCGAAGCACTGGTTGCCGCCCTTGGCAGCTGCGATTTCCTGAGCAACGTGGAGGTCGCCGGGCCGGGATTTATTAATTTCACTTTGACACCGGCTTGCTGGTACGAAGTGCTTGATGAGATTGCCGAAAAGCAGGAGAAGTACGGCCTCGCTGATTTCGGCCGTGGACGCAAGGTGCAGGTGGAATTTGTCAGTGCCAATCCCACCGGGCCTCTGCATATCGGCCATGGCCGGGGGGCTGCAGTCGGCGACGCTGTTGCTGAGATTCTGCAGGCGGCGGGCTTCGACGTACAGCGTGAGTACTATGTCAACGACGCTGGAAACCAGGTGGCGACTCTCGGGCGCTCCATCTGGATGCGTCTGCGCGAACTGGCTGGTGAGACACTGGAATTCCCCGAGGACGGCTACCAGGGCGGGTATATCCGCGACCTGGCGGCACAGTTGCGTGAGGAGGGTCCTGCCGTTGCCGGACTGGCAGAGCAGGAGGCGATCAAGCGTTGTGCGGCCTTCGGCGTAAGCAAAGTACTGACCTGGATTGCCACCGACCTCGCAGCCTTTGGCATCAAATTCGACAACTGGTTCAGTGAACAGAGCCTGTATGATCGGAACATGGTCGAGATCGAACTCGCCAAGCTGGCCGAAAAGGGGCTTTCCTTCGAGCAGGATGGAGCGCTCTGGTTGCGCACCACCGACTACGGAGACGATAAGGACCGGGTCCTGATCAAGTCGGATGGCAGCCCGACTTACTTTGCCTCGGACGTCGCCTATCACATGGAGAAATTCGACCGCGGCTTCGATCGGGTGATCGATGTCTGGGGGGCTGATCATCACGGCTACGTGCCGCGTATGAAGGCGGTCGTGGCGGGGCTGGGCCATCCCCCCGAGGATCTTGACGTTTTACTGATCCAGATGGTCAACCTGCTGCGCGACGGTCAGCCCTACACCATGGGTAAACGATCCGGCAACTTCATTACTCTGCGTGAAGTGGTTGACGAGGTCGGCCGCGATGCCTGCCGCTTCTATTTCCTCATGCGTCGCTCCGACAGTCAACTTGATTTCGACCTGGAACTGGCCAAGCGCCAGAGCAGCGACAACCCGGTCTATTACGTGCAGTATGCTCATGCTCGAGTCTGCAGCATCAATCGCAACGCCGCAGAGCAGGGGGTTCCATTGCCTGTGCGCGGGCGGGTCGATCTCTCGGGGCTGGTTCTGGCCGAGGAGCTTGCTCTGGCCAAGCTGCTGGCGCGTTACCCGGATGCGGTTGTGATTGCCGCTCAGAACTGCGAACCGCACCGGATCGTCTATTACATCCAGGATTTGGCCGCACAGTTCCACAGCTACTACAATCGGCAGCGGGTCCTGGTCGAAGATGCAATCACCACACAGGCGCGGCTCTACCTGGTCAACGGCGTCCGCATCGTCCTGGCCAACGCATTGAGCCTGCTCGGGGTTGATGCCCCTGAGCGCATGTGAACACCCACTGCGGGGGAAAAGTATGATGGTGCAACCGGTCGTAACTCGCACGCAGCGACGTGTTGAGCGCAAGCAAATCGTCCTGATTATCATCCTGATACTCGCCGTCGCCGGCGTCAGCTTTGCTCTCGGCGTCATGTTCGGCCAGCGGAGTCGGGCGGGGGCCGATCTGGCTGCGGACAGTGAAAAACTTAAACTTCCCGTAGTGACCCAGGTCGTAGCGCCACCGCCACCGCCACCGACTGATGCTTCTCCGGACAAACAGGACCAGCTGACTTTTTACGACAACCTCCCCAAGGGTAACCAGGCCCCTCTTGGCAGCGGCATCAACCTGCCCCCAGAGGAGCGGAAACCCGCGAGCGAAACAAAATCGAGTGAGCCCGCCAAGCCCGCTGCGGCACCCCCAGCAATTTCATCGAAGCCGGCTGCCTTGCCGGCGGCTTCAGCCAGCGGTGCCTTCGTGGTACAGATCGCATCTTTCCGTACCGGCGCGGATGCCGACAAGTTGGTCCAGCGGCTCAAAAGCTACAAGCTCAAGACCTCAGTAGAGAAAGTGGACCTCGGTGCAAAAGGTGTCTGGCACCGGGTTTTGGCCGGGCCCTATCCAAGCCGGGAGAGTGCCGACCAGGTCGCCGGTCTGCTGCGCGAGAAAGAACGCATGTCCGCGCTGGTCAGGCAGCGTTGAACCGGTAAATTTTACTTGACATACTCAAGGGGTACGGGTAAATTCCAAAATCCCTGATGCGGGGTGGAGCAGTCAGGTAGCTCGTCGGGCTCATAACCCGAAGGTCGCAGGTTCAAATCCTGCCCCCGCTACCAAAATATATAAACGGCCGCCTCATTCGGCGGCCGGCTGGTTTTCGGCGGTGTAGCTCAGTTGGTTAGAGCATGCGGCTCATATCCGCAGTGTCCGGAGTTCGAATCTCTGCACCGCCACCACACTGACAGAACCCCCTTCCAGCATCGGAAGGGGGTTCTGCGTTTTTGGACCCTGCCCATGTTCATGCCGGAACGGTTTCATACGTCGCTGGTGCAATCCGGAGCCATTCCGCCAGGCAGCCACGTGCTCGTCGCGGTCTCAGGAGGTGCCGACTCCGTTGCCCTGCTGATGCTGCTGCACCATGTTGCCGCACGTCTGGAATTGCACCTGGAAGCCGCTCATCTCGACCATGCCCTGCGTGCGTCAAGCGGTGAGGATGCCCGCTTCGTCATGCAGCTCTGTGCCGGGCTGGGAATCCCCCTGGCTCTGGAACGTCGAGATGTGGCAGAAATCACCAGGCAGCGCAAGGCCAACCTCGAAGAGGTCGCCAGGGAGGAGCGCCGGGATTTCCTTGTGTCGACAGCACAAGCCCGCGCATGCACGCTGATCGCTCTCGGTCATCATGCCGACGACCAGGCCGAGACCTTCCTGATGCGCTTGCTGCGTGGCAGCGGAGTGTCCGGTTTGGCAGGCATGCGCATGGTCAACCTGCCCTTTGTCCGACCTCTGCTGCCGTTTCGCCGCGCTGAACTCCTGCTTTACCTTGAGCAGAGCCAGGCCGCCTGGCGAGAGGATGCAAGCAATCGAAACACGGCTTTCACGCGCAATCGTATCCGCCATGATCTCTTGCCGCTGCTGGAAACGTTCAACCCGAACATCGGTTGCCAACTCGCCGGCCTCTGTGATCAACTGCAACAAGACAATGCGTTCTGGTCCAGCCTGGTTACTGCAGAGCTGGCTCGCTGTGGCCGGTGGCGGGGTGAGGCCTTTACCCTGGACTGCCAAGAATTGCTCGCGTTGGCGCCGGCTCTGGCTGGACGGATGGTCAGGGCCGCTCTCCAGCAGGTCCGGGGCGATCTGCGCGGCTTGACGGCAGGCCATGTCGCCGATGTCCTCAAATTGGTCAGCGCAGGGCCGCCCCAGGGGGCGCTCGACTTGCCCGGGGCGTGGGTCGCCCGCCGCTACGACCGGCTCCTGTTCTGTAAGGAAAAGCCTGAAGACGCTGTCCCCTTCGAGTTGCTGCTGGACGGACCCGGCACTTACCGCCTGCCTGATGGCCGAGTTCTGAAGCTTGTGCTCATAGGGCAGGCCCTGGGAGAGAGCGCCGGCGCGGTTGAATTTTCCGCGGCGTCCGTTCCCTTCCCGTTGCAGTTGCGGAGCTGGCGGCCCGGGGATCGACTTCGCCCGTCGGGCATGACCGGCACAAAAAAACTGCAGGACCTGTTCGTCGACCTCAAGCTGAACCGGGAGGATCGACAAGCGGCTCTGCTGCTCCTCAAGGGCGATGAAACCCTCTGGGTCGTGGGCTTGCGGCGCGCGGCAGGGCGTCGTCCCAAGACCGGAGAGCTCGTGCTGCGAATCGTTGTCGAAGCTTAATAGAGAGTCATAATCGGCTTGTGATAGCAAGGCCGATATGGTAAGGTTTTCAATGCATTTTTAACGCCAAACACCGTATTTTTCTGGTGTTTTCAGTATTAGGGGGTCATGTGAATCAGTTTTATAAAAATCTGGCACTCTGGTTGGTCATCTCGCTGGTGATGATCATGCTGTTCAATATGATGACCCAGCAGGGTCGTGAACTCAAACCGGTGCCTTACACGACGTTTTTGGCCGCTCTTGACGAAGGGACGATTCTCGACGTTACGATCCAGGGTCGCAACATCGAAGGGAAATATGCTGACGGCTCGAGCTTCAAGACCTATGCCCCGGACGATCCGGACCTGATCCGCCTGCTGCGTGAGAAAGGGGTCGCAATCGACGCCAAGCCCGACGAGAGCAACAGCTTCTGGATGTCGATCCTGGTTTCATGGGGGCCGATCCTGCTGCTGATTGCCGTCTGGATCTTCTTCATGCGTCAGATGCAGTCCGGCGGCGGCAAGGCGATGAGCTTCGGCAAGAGTCGGGCCAAGTTGCTCAACGAGTCCCAGACCAAGATCACCTTCAACGATGTGGCCGGGATCGACGAGGCCAAGGATGAGCTGGAAGAAGTTGTCTCCTTCCTGAAGGACCCGAAAAAGTTCTCGCGACTCGGCGGTCGCATCCCGAAGGGCGTGCTCCTGGTCGGTTCACCGGGGACCGGGAAAACCCTCCTCGCCAGGGCCATTGCCGGTGAGGCCGGAGTACCGTTTTTCTCCATATCGGGTTCCGATTTCGTCGAAATGTTCGTCGGCGTCGGTGCCAGCCGCGTGCGTGATCTGTTCGTGCAGGGAAAGAAGAATGCCCCCTGCATCATCTTTATCGATGAGATCGACGCTGTCGGCCGCCACCGTGGTGCCGGCATGGGCGGCGGTCACGACGAGCGGGAGCAGACCCTCAATCAATTGCTGGTCGAGATGGATGGCTTCGAGTCGAACGAGGGGGTCATCCTGATTGCCGCCACTAACCGCCCGGATGTCCTTGACCCGGCGCTGCTGCGTCCAGGGCGCTTCGACCGCCAGGTGGTCGTGCCGCGTCCCGATGTGCGCGGCCGGCTCAAAATTCTCCAGGTGCACGCCCGCAAGGTGCCCCTGGGCAAGGATGTCGACCTCGAGGTGGTTGCCAAGGGCACTCCCGGGTTCTCGGGTGCCGACCTGGAAAACCTGGTCAATGAAGCGGCCCTGCTGGCGGCGCGTTCCAACAAGAACGAAGTCAACCGGCAGGATCTCGACAGCGCCAAGGACAAGGTCATGATGGGCGCGGAACGGCGCTCCATGGTGATTACCGAGGAAGAAAAGAAGGTGACCGCCTATCACGAGGCGGGCCATGCCCTGGTGGCGATGTTCATCCCCGGTGCCGATCCGGTCCACAAGGTTTCGATTATCCCGCGGGGCCGGGCCATGGGCGTGACCATGTACCTGCCGGCAGAGGAGAAATACAATGAAACCAAGGCCGGTCTGAATGTCAAAATATGCACCCTCCTGGGCGGCCGGGTGGCCGAGGAACTGATCTTCGACAGTGTCACCAGCGGCGCCTCGAACGACCTGGAGAGGGCAACGGCCATCGCCCGCAAGATGGTGTGTGAATGGGGGATGAGCGATCGTCTCGGGCCACTGGCGTTTGGCGAAAAAGAAGGCGAAGTGTTCCTCGGCCGTGACTACGGTCATATCAAGAATTACAGTGAATCGACCGCGATCGTCATTGATGAGGAAATCCGGCGGATTGTTGAAGAAAGCTATGCGCGTACCCGCGACATTCTTTCCCAGCACCGGGACGACCTGATCACCGTCTCCGAAGCCTTGCTCGAACGTGAGAATATGGATGGCAGCGAAATCCGAGCGATGATTTTCAGCACTGAGGATACCGAAACCGCCGCACAAGAGGAGTCGAAGGTGCTTGAGAAGGCTGTCGCCCCCGGTGAAGGCCCCTGTATCGAAGAGGCCTGATGCCCGGCCTGATCAGTTGCCATGGGTCCGGAGGCCTGATCCTCGCGGGCCGCAGCTGTCTGCTGGCCCTCGACCGGCCGCATGTCGTAGGCATCCTCAATGTGACCCCGGATTCTTTCTCTGATGGCGGCCGTTTCTGTGACGTGGAGCAAGCTCTCGAACAGGGCCTGCGGATGGCTGCCGATGGGGCCGACCTGATCGATGTCGGCGGTGAAAGTACGCGGCCGGGAGCCGCCTATGTCTCGGAGCAGGAGGAGTTGGATCGGGTGATGCCGGTGATCGAAACGCTCCGCCGGGAACTCGATCTGCCCCTCTCGATTGATACTACGAAGGGTGTCGTTGCCCGGGAAGCCGTCGCAGCAGGGGCAGATTTCGTCAATGACATCAGTGGCTTGAGATTTGACCCGCAGATGGCGGGGATCGTCGCTGATTCAGGTGCCGGGCTGTTTGTCATGCACACCAGCGGCCGACCGGATGTGATGCAGCGCAATACCCGCTATGCTGACGTCGTCACGGACGTGATTGCTGAACTGCGCAGGAGCATGGAGGTCGCCGAGACCGCCGGTGTTGCCCGTGACAAGATAGCTGTCGATCCGGGCATAGGTTTTGGCAAGGATCTCGCCGGCAACCTGGAACTTTTGCGCCGGACCGCCGACCTGACCGGGTTGGGCCGACCGATTATGCTCGGCACCTCGCGCAAGAGTTTCATCGGCAGGGTCCTGGCCCAGGACGATCCGGCTGAACGGCTTGCCGGGACCCTGGCTACGATTGCCCTCGGCTACGCCGGGGGCGCCCGGCTCTTCCGCGTTCATGATGTCGCTGCCGCCCGCCAGGCCGCACTGATGGCCCAGGCGATCTGCCTGGGGGCTGAATGGCCGACCGACTGACCTGACTCTTCAACGTGCAGGGGATATGCTGGATGCTCGAGATGCTGACAAATTTCCGGTGGTTTCTGGATCTGCTCGACATCCTGCTGGTCGCCTTCGTCATTTACCGGATCCTGCTGCTCATCAAGGGGACCCGGGCCGTACAGATGCTGGTCGGCCTGGCTGTCATTCTGATTATCTACGTCGCCTCCCAGATTGGCGGACTCTATACCCTCAACTGGATTCTCAACAATTTCCTGTCCTCGATCATCCTGGTGATCGTCGTGCTTTTCCAGCATGATATTCGCCGGGCCCTGATCCATGTTGGACGAAACCCTTTCTTCGCCGACCTCTCTTTTCGAGAAGAGACCCGTGTGATCGACGAGCTGTGCAAAGGCTGCTCCGCCCTCTCACAGAAGAACCTGGGCGCCCTGATTGTGATCGAGCGGGAAACCGGCCTCAACGACTTCCTCGAAGTCGGCGTCGAGCTGGATGCTAAGCCCTCCAGCGACCTGATCCAGGCAGTTTTTCATCATTCTTCTCCTATTCACGACGGCGCAGTCATCATCCAGCGCGGCCGGGTGACCCGGGCCGGATGCTTCCTGCCGTTGACCCAGAATCCTGACATCAGCCCGCGCTATGGCACGCGTCACCGTGCGGCAATCGGCCTGACCGAGCTGGTCGATGCCGTCGTGATCGTGGTGTCCGAAGAGACCGGCCGGGTCTCCGTGGTCATCGGCGGCAAGATCACCCGCGATCTCGAAGTGGCCACACTGAAAAAAGTTCTCAACCGCCTGCTTGAACCGCGCCGCTTGCGTGGCAAGAAGAGCTGAACATGATCGAAAAGATTTTCGAAAACTGGCTGCTCAAATTTATCTCTCTGGCCTTTGCCGTGGTGCTCTGGTTCTTTGTCATGGGCGAAAGCCGCATGGAAGTCAACCATATCGTAGCGCTGGAATATCAAAACCTGCCGCAAGGTCTGATGATCGCCAATGAAATTCCGACTTCCGTGGCGATCAGGATCAGCGGCCCGCGCGCCATGCAGATGAACCTCAATCCCGGCGACATCCGGCTGGCGGTTGATCTCAAGGGCCTCTCGCCCGGGTTGACCTCGTTCAGACGGCTCGAGGAAAGTCTCAACCTGCCGAGTGGTCTGAAAATTACCCGGATTTCGCCGTCCTATGTCGATGTCAAGCTGGAACGTGTGCGCGAGCGGCAGGTCCCGGTCCGTGTCATCCTGACCGGTGAGCCGGCCCCCGGCTTCATCGTCAAGTCGTCCAAGGCAACGCCTGCCAAGGTGACGGTCAGCGGGGCCGAGAGCGAACTCAAGCTGGTTTCCGAGGTTGTGACCGAAGGGATCGACCTGACCCACGTTCAGGAGAGCTTCTCCCAGACTGTCGCGATCAGTTATATCGGCAACTATACCGATCTGAAGGATACGAAAACCGTCGAAGTCCAGGTCGTGTTGCAACCTGACCCGAACTATGTTGCGCCACGACCGCCAGAACCGGCGGTGCCGGCAGCAGCAGAAATCAATGCAGAGGGGAAAAAGACCCAACAATGACCAAGCGACTCTTTGGTACTGACGGAGTGCGCGGCATCGCCAACATGCACCCGATGACAACGGAAGTGGCCATGCAGCTGGGCCGCGCCGCGGCCTATGTCTTCAAGCATGATGACCGGCGCAGCCGGATCGTGATCGGTAAGGATACCCGCCTCTCCGGCTACATGATCGAAAACGCCCTGGCGGCCGGAATCTGTTCCATGGGTGTCGATGTCCTGCTGGTGGGTCCTTTGCCCACGCCTGGCATTGCCTTCCTGACGGCGTCGATGCGCGCGGATGCTGGCGTGGTAATCTCTGCTTCCCATAACCCCTACCAGGACAACGGCATCAAGTTTTTTGCCCGCGACGGCTTCAAGCTGCCCGATGAGGTGGAACTGCAGATCGAGGACCTGATCTTTTCGGACCGCATCGATTCCCTGCGGCCGACGGCCGACGCCGTCGGCAAGGCCTCCCGGGTTGACGACGCCATCGGGCGCTACATCGTGTTCGTCAAGAACACCTTCCCGAAAGAGCTCGATCTGACCGGTCTCAGGATCGTCCTCGACTGTGCCCACGGCGCCGCCTACCGTGTCGCCCCGGCCGTTCTCGAGGAGTTGGGCGCCGAGGTGTTTGCTTACGGTATCAAGCCGAACGGGACCAATATCAATGCCGGCTGCGGTTCCACGCATCCCGAAGTGATTGCCGCGGCGGTTCACGAGCATGGTGCCGACCTCGGTATTGCCCTTGACGGTGATGCCGATCGCTGCATCTTTGTCGACGAGCGCGGCCGCGAGGTTGATGGCGACCATATCATGGCCATCTGCGGGATCGAGATGCTCAAGCGTGATGCCCTGCCGCAGCGCACCCTGGTCGCGACGGTGATGTCGAACATGGGCCTCGATATCGCCCTGCGCAAGGCCGGCGGCCGGGTGGTCAAAACCGATGTCGGCGATCGCTACGTGGTAGAAGAAATGCGCCGCGGCGGCTACGGGTTTGGCGGTGAACAGTCTGGGCACATGGTCTTCCTCGAACACAACTCGACTGGTGACGGCATTATCTCGGCGCTGCAGGTCCTGGCCATTCTGCAGAAAACCGGCAAGCCTCTCTCAGAACTCGCCTCGGTGATGACCGCACTCCCTCAGGTCCTGGTGAATGTGCGGGTGCGCGAACGACGCAGGATCGAGGACCTCCCCGAGGTGGCCGAGATGATTGCCGAGGTCGAGGATCGCCTCGGCGATGCCGGCCGGGTGCTGATCCGTTATTCGGGCACCGAGCCGCTGTTGAGAATCATGCTCGAAGGACGGGACCAGGGTGAGATTACCGGTATGGCCAACAACATTGCCCGGCTCGTGACAAGCTTGATCGGCGAAGGGACGACAGGAGAGTAACCATGGCCAAGTTGGGCGTCAATGTCGACCACGTTGCAACTCTCCGCCAGGCGCGGGGCAGCAGTGAGCCGGATCCGGTGACCGCCGCGGCAATGGCCGAACTGGCCGGTGCTGATGGCATCACCGTCCATCTGCGCGAAGACCGCAGGCACATCCAGGATCGTGATGTCATGCTCCTGCGGCGCACGGTCCAGACCCATCTAAACCTGGAAATGGCCGCTACCGATGACATGGTGGCCATTGCCATGAAGGTGGTTCCGGATTACGTGACCCTGGTTCCCGAAAAGCGCCAGGAATTGACGACCGAGGGCGGACTCGATGTCGTCAAGCATGCCCAGAAGCTGGACCGACAGATCGAACTTCTGCACCAGGCCGGCATCACGGTGAGCCTCTTTGTCGACCCTGACCTGGCGCAGCTGAAGGCCTGTGCAAGGGTCAAGGCCGATTATATCGAGATTCACACCGGGACCTATTGCAATGCCAGGGGGAAATCACGGGACGTTGAGCTGGCAAAGATTGAAGAAGCCGTCAAGTCCGGCAAAAGGCTCGGCCTGGGCGTGAACGCCGGGCACGGCCTCAACTATCAGAACATCCGGCCGTTGCTCGCGCTCGGAGGTATTGAAGAATATAACATCGGTCACAGTATCCTTGCGCGTGCTGTTCTGGTCGGTCTTGACCGGGCCGTTCGGGACATGGCTGCGCTGGTCCACGGGAGCTGAAAATGCCGATTGTCGGCCTCGGAACCGATCTGGCGCGGGTCGAGCGTTTTCGGACCTTTGTCACAAATAATAAAGCCGCCCTGCTGGGGCGGCTTTTTACCCATGGCGAATGTGCATACGCTTTCGCGAAGAAGGATCCAGCCCCCCACCTGGCAGCTCGCTTTGCGGCCAAGGAAGCATTTCTCAAAGCCTTGGGCCTGGGCTTGCGGGAGGGCCTCAGCTGGCATGACATGGAGGTTGTCCCCGATGAACTGGGCCGTCCTGATCTGCAGCTTTCCGGGCGTGCCGCCGAGATTGTCTCCGCGAGGCAGGTTGAAGTGGTACACTTGTCCTATAGCCACGACGGCGACTATGCCGTAGCCACCGTGATCCTGGAACGCCTATGAAAATTCTTACGGCTGAGCAAATGCAGGCGGTTGACCGCCGGACCATCGAAGGGATCGGTATCCCCGGAACGGTGCTGATGGAGAATGCCGGGCGGGGAGTTGCAGAAGAAATCATGCGGCGATTCGCCGCGGAGCGTTCACCCCGGGCGCTGATCCTGTCCGGGAAAGGTAATAACGGCGGCGACGGGTACGTGGTGGCAAGGCACCTGATGAACAAAGGCTGGGCGGTACAGACTCTGATCCTGGCAGAGCGTACGGCCATCACGGGTGATGCCGCGGTGAACCTAGGTGCACTGGAGATGTGCGGCGGCGAGGTCGCCTGCGCCAGCGATGCTGACACTCTGGGGAGACTGCTTGCGACGGCCGGTGATTTCACGGTGCTGGTCGACGCCCTCTTCGGTACCGGGCTCGCCAAGCCGGTTGAGGGGCTTTATCTGCAGGCCATCACGTGGCTCAATCAACAGGCCCGGCCGGTGGTTGCCGTCGATATCCCCTCCGGTGTCGATGCCTCGACCGGACGGATTTTCGGTGCTGCCGTCAGGGCCGCATTGACTGTTTCGTTTGCTTTTGCCAAGGTCGGCCAGGCCAGTTATCCGGGGGCGGGCATGGTCGGTGAACTGGTCACCGTTGATATCGGCATTCCGACCGCAGTCGCAGGGGAGGTCCCGGCTGAACACCGGTTGATCGATGCTGACGAGGGCCGCCGTCTGTTGCCGGTGCGCTGCCGCGACGGACATAAGGGGATTTTCGGCCACCTGCTGGTCGTGGCCGGTTCGACCGGGAAATGCGGTGCCGCGGTCATGGCTGCCGAGTCTGGCTTGCGGGGTGGGGCCGGGCTGGTCACGTTGGCCTGCCCGCAAAGCGTCCAACCGACCATCGCCTCCTGTCTCACTGAAGTCATGACCGCCCCTCTGGCGGAGTCCAATGGTGAGCTCTGCCTGCAGGCCCTCGATGCTCTGCTGGCCCTGGCCGTGGGCAAACAGGCTCTGGCCGTGGGCCCGGGGTTGGGGCTCGGAGATGAGACCGGCGTCCTGATCCGCCGGCTGGTGCAGGAGACCTCCCTGCCGGTCGTGGTGGATGCCGATGGCTTGAACGCTCTATGCGGCCATATGCAGATCCTCGAAGGCCATGTTGACCGGCCGATAGTGCTGACTCCTCATCCCGGTGAAATGTCCCGCCTGACGGGGTTGTCAACGGACGAAATCCAGGCCGATCGTTTTCATGTTGCGCGCGACTTTGCGGTACGTCACCGCGTGGTGCTGGTGCTCAAGGGCGCCCGGACCCTGACGGCGTCCCCTGATGGGCGGGTCAATGTCAACCACAGCGGCCACCCGGGCCTGGCCAGCGGTGGCATGGGGGATGTGCTGACCGGGTTGATCGGCAGCTTGCTGGCCCAGGGTCTCGCCGCGCACGATGCGGCAACCCTAGGCGTTTACCTGCATGGCCTGGCCGCGGACCGCCTGCTGAGTTCGTTCGGCGACGCCGGCTTGCTGGCCACTGACGTTATGTACGAACTGCCTGCCGCGAGGCGGGCTTTGGTGAGGGAGGTATAAATGCGCACAGCTGGCGATATCATGACGACGCAAATCCATACAGTCCATCGGGATACCGAGATCAAGACCCTGGCGAAACTGTTTATCGACCACAATGTCAACGCCATGCCGGTGGTGGATGACGACGGTGGCCTGGTCGGCATTGTCAGCCAGACGGACCTCGTGGAACAGGATAAACCCCTGCATATCCCCACCGTGATTTCTCTGTTTGACTGGGTCCTTTACCTGGAGAGCCCTAAGAAATTCATCGAGGAAGTACGCAAGGTCACGGCCCGCAGAGTCGGTGAGATCTGCTCCCAGGATGTGGTCACCTGTTCACCGGACACCCCGGTCTCCTCAGTCGCCAGCCTGATGGTCGACAACAAGGCCCATCTCGTGCCGGTCCTTGACGGGGGAAGGATGGTCGGTGTCGTTGCCCGCCTCGACATCATCCGCAGCATGGGTGAATAAGCTTGATCAGCTGGCAAACGCAAACCGGGAGCCCGGAGGAGACGCGCTGTCTGGGAGAGCTGTTCGGGGGGCTCGCCGAAGCCGGACTGGTTGTGCTCCTGAGTGGTGACCTGGGGGCAGGGAAAACCTGTTTCGCCCAGGGCGTTGCCCGCGGCCTCGGAGTCCCATCAGGGTCGCCGGTCACCAGCCCGAGCTACAGTTTGATGCATATTCACCAGGGGCGCGTCCCCTTTTATCACTTCGACCTGTATCGTCTCTCGCGGGTCGATGACCTGACGGACCTCGGTTACGATGAGTTTGCCGAAGGTGACGGGTTGACCCTGGTCGAATGGGCTGACCGCATGACGGATGGGCTGGCCGCCTCGATCACGGTTTGTATCGACCCCCTGGCCGGACAGCAGCGCAGGTTCCGTTTTGAAGCACGTGACAATCGTGGCCGTGCCCTCCTCGAACAGCTCGATGTGCGGTGGACGGCATCACAAGGACCCTCCCGCACAAAATCCCGTGAAAACCTTTGACGGCCGGCAGGAATACTGTTATTAAAGGCACTTGACTCCTTAAGGGGCATATCTCAATTAAGTGGTGCGCCTTGCAGAAGGTTCACCAGGAAGGATCAACCACAGATGGCACTCGTGGTTCAAAAGTATGGCGGTACCTCGGTAGGGACCATCGAGAAGATACAGAATGTCGCCCGTCGGGTTGCACGGACTTACGACGAAGGCAATGACATGGTTGTGGTCGTCTCGGCGATGGCCGGGGAGACGAACAAACTGGTTGCCCTGGCCGAGGCGATGTGCGAGTTCCCGAGTGAACGCGAGTACGATGTCCTGGTCGCCGCCGGGGAGCAGGTCTCGATTGCGCTGCTGTCGATGGCCCTGCAGTCGATGGGCTACAAGGCCAAGAGCTATCTCGGCTGGCAGATCCCCATCTACACGGACAACGCCTTTTCGAAAGCGCGTATCGAGGAGATTCAGGATTCCAACATCCGCGAAGACCTGCATAATGGCACGATCGTCGTCGTGGCCGGGTTCCAGGGTATTGATCATGACAACAATATCACCACCCTGGGCCGTGGCGGTTCCGATACGTCGGCGGTCGCCGTAGCCGCCGCCTTGAAAGCGGACGTCTGTGAAATCCTGACCGATGTTGACGGTGTCTATACCACGGACCCGCGGATTGTCCCCGAGGCCTCCAAGATGGAAAAGGTCTCCTACGATGAAATGCTGGAGATGGCATCGCTCGGTTCCAAGGTGCTGCAACTCCGGTCCGTCGAATTTGCCAAAAAATACAACGTCGTGGTTCACGTACGTTCCAGCCTAAATGACAATCCAGGGACCCTGGTGATGAAGGAGGATGCAGATATGGAAACGGTCCTGGTTTCAGGAGTCACTTACAACAAGGATGAAGCAAAAATCTCCGTGATGCGCGTCCCCGACAAGCCTGGGATCGCTGCGCAGCTTTTCACGCCGCTGTCCGCGGCGAACATCATGGTCGATATGATCATCCAGAATATCTCCCATGAAGGGCTGACCGATATGACCTTCACGGTGCCCCGGGCCGACTTTAAAAAGGCCCTCAAGATCGTCGAAGAGACGGCGGCCAAGATCGGCGCTGCCGGTGTTCAAAGCAACCAGTCGATCGCCAAGATTTCGATTGTCGGCGTTGGTATGCGCTCGCATTCGGGGATTGCCAGCAAGATGTTCGAAACGCTTTCTGCCGAGGGCGTCAATATCCAGATGATTTCCACCAGCGAGATCAAGGTCTCCTGTGTGATCGACGACAAGTACACCGAACTGGCCGTGCGTGTTCTGCATGAGGCCTTCGGTCTGGACAAGCAGCAGGTTGCCCAGGAGAAGTGAGGGGTTGCCTCCTGAACTATGTAATCGGGAGAGTGTGATGAGCAGAGTTTACCTGTACGATACGACCTTGCGTGATGGAACGCAGGCCGAGGATGTGTCCTTCCTGGTCGCTGACAAGATCCGCATTGCCCAGAAGCTTGATGCCCTTGGCATAGATTACATCGAGGGTGGCTGGCCCGGTTCCAATCCAAAGGACATCGCCTTTTTCAAGGACGTCAAGAAGGTCACGCTTAATCATGCCAAAATCGCTGCGTTTGGTTCGACACGCCGTGCCAAGACGACTCCGGCTAAAGATAACAATATCCAGACCCTGGTCCAGGCCGATCCGGATACGGTCACGATTTTCGGCAAAACCTGGGATTTCCACGTGCGCGAGGCGTTGCGTATCAGCCTGCAAGAAAACTGCGAGCTGATTTATGATTCGCTGGCCTACCTGAAGGACAATGTCCCGGAGGTCATTTACGACGCCGAACATTTCTTCGATGGCTTCAAGGCGGATCCAGAATATGCCATCCAGACCCTCGAGGCGGCACAGAAGGCCGGTGTCGACTGTATCGTGCTCTGCGATACCAATGGCGGCACCTTGCCCTACGAGGTCGCGGGAATCATCAAGAAGGTCAAAAAAAGCATCAAGACGCCTCTTGGCATTCATGCCCATAATGACAGTGAATGTGCCGTGGCCAACACCCTGGTGGCCGTCGAGCAGGGGGCTGTGCACGTCCAGGGTACGATCAACGGCTTCGGCGAGCGTTGCGGCAATGCCAACCTGTGCTCGATCATCCCTGCCCTCAAACTGAAAATGGCACGCGAATGCGTGTCCGATGAACAACTTCGTGACCTGCGGGTTGCGTCACGCTACATCTATGAACTCGCCAATCTGGTACCCAACAAGCACCAGGCCTATGTCGGGAATTCGGCGTTTGCTCACAAGGGCGGGGTCCACGTGTCGGCCATCCAGCGTCATCCCGAGACCTATGAGCATATTCGACCGGAAAAAGTCGGCAACCTCACCCGGGTGCTGGTTTCTGATCTGTCCGGGCGGTCCAATATCCTGGTCAAGGCCGAGCAGTTCAATATCAACCTGGACAGCAAAGACCCCGTTACCCTGGAAATCCTCGAGGAGATCAAGACTCTCGAGAATCAGGGTTTCCAATTCGAAGGTGCGGAAGCCTCCTTTGAACTGCTCATGCGACGGGCCCTTGGTGAACTGCGTAATTTCTTCTCGGTCATTGGCTTCCGCGTCATCGATACCAAACGGCATGAAGATGACATGCCGACCTCCGAGGCGACCATCCAGATCAAGGTTGGCGGCCACATTGAACATACGGCCGCCGAAGGCAATGGCCCGGTCAATGCGCTGGATCATGCCTTGCGCAAGGCTCTCGAACAGTTTTATCCCCAGTTGAAAGAGATGAAGCTTTATGACTACAAGGTCCGCGTGCTGCCGGCAGGCAAGGGGACGGCTTCGGTGACCCGGGTTCTGATCGAGTCCGGAGACAAGACCGGCCGCTGGGGGACGGTTGGTGTGAGTGACAACATCATCGACGCGTCCTATCATGCCCTGGTTGACGCAGTGCAATACAAGCTGATGCGCGATCATGCGCGGTAAACTCTTCTTGCCGCCACCCACACTCGGGGTCCTGGCGGTGCTGATCTTTCTGGGTATGCTTTTGGGCCGGGAGGCTTCCACGACGGAAGATCTCCCGGTTTTTTCACTTGAAGAGCGAAAATTTATGCATATCGAGCTGTCCGGGGGGGGCTTGACTTCAGGAGTGTATCAATTTAATGACGGTTTAACCCCCCGCGACGTCATAAAATTGACGGAGGCGTGGAGCGCCGACAATTTTACTGCTGACTCGGCGTGGTCCAGACCTCTGTCTGATGGTGAAAGTCTCAGGATCGTCAAAAAAGATCGCGAAATTGAATTACTCCACCGCGGGTGGATGACCGCGAGCCAGCGGATCGCCATGGGCATCCCCCTGCACCCTGACCGTATGAATTGCGCCGATTGGACCGCCTTGCCCGGTATCGGGCCTGAACTGGCGCAACGGATCGAAATGGACCGTCAAAAAAATGGCGATTTTGGCCGACTTGATGCCCTGAACAGGGTTCCGGGAATCGGGAAAAAGCGGCTGGGTCAATGGCGGCCGCTTTTCTGAGATCAGTAAATATCTGATTTTGTTGTACAAAGATTGAATTGGACGAGGGGGTGATGCTGGCGGCGCAGGATTAATGAAGACTTGGCATATCTTGTGTAATAACTCCTGACAGGTAGCAAGCACATCACAACATATGGTGATTATGTCAGTAAGGAGGTAGCACAATGAGATGCCCCAAGTGTAAAGGCCGCATGTACGCTGAGAAATATTATGATTTTGTTCGTGCTTTTGATGCATGGAAGTGTTGCTCGTGTGGCGAAGTGATCGATCCGACAATTCTGGCCAACCGTGCCCGTAATCATAACGTCTTCCTCGGCTGAGTAGAGGACACATACCAGTTACAAAAGCCCGGAACTCATGTTCCGGGCTTTTCTTTTTGGATCTCATCGTTCTATGCGGATTCGTTCGTATCCCAAAAAACGGCGGCCCCGGTGATATCGTTGCGGGTGTTGAAGCTCACACTCTTTAAATCACCAAAGCCCGGTCTAGAGACAGGAGCCTGAATACTTCCCCATGTCAGGACCTTCGGCAATGAGACAAATCCGGCGATGGATTGACGGCTAGATCTCCCTTCGGTGCCAGGTTGCCGCGCGACACATGAAGGCTGAAGGATGAATGGCCGCCGAACTTTACCCGGAAACGCACAACAGGTCCCGTGACCCCTGCCAGGCAGCATTCAGAAGATTCACCGGGATGCATAACTAGGTTACGTACAGCGCTCGCGACGGGAAGTTCGGATCGCTGGTCAGGTTGACGCCAAGCCTCCGTAAGCCCGTTTCATCACCAGGTGTCGGGATATGGGTCAGGTGCACCTCGCAGTTTTTCAATTGCTTCAACTTGGTCATGGCCATCTGACTTGTCGGGTTGGTTGTTGTGCTGACACTCAATGCTATTAAGGTCTCTTCAAGATCAAGACTGATGGCCTTGCTATTGAGAATATCCTTTTTCAAACCAGCTATCGATGCAATGATCCCGGGTGCCAGCAAATGAATATCGTCCGGAATCCCGGCAAGGGTTTTGATGGCGTTAAGCACCAGGCTGGAGGCGGCATGCATCAATGGAGAATTTTTGCCAGTGACAATCGTTCCGTCATGAAGCTCAATCGCCGCCCCGCAGTAGATTCCGTCATTCCCCTTGCCCTCCTTTGCGCCATTCTCAATACATCCCCTGGCCGACTCGACTATCCTGCGATCTTCGGGTTTCAAGTCGAGTTCCTTCATGATCAACTCCGCCCTCTGGACGGTTGCCATATCGACATAGCCCAGAGCATACTCACAACGATAACGGAAGAACCTGCGGATAATCTCCTGTTTGGCAGCTTCGCTGACCAGGTCGTCATCGACAATCCCGAAGCCAGCCATGTTGACACCCATGTCAGTCGGAGAGTTATAGACCTCGTGCCCCATGATCTTCTTCAAGATGCGTTTGAGGACCGGGAAGACCTCAACATCGCGATTATAATTTATGGCGGGTTGATTGTATTCCTCGAGGTGATAAGGGTCGATCAGGTTAAAATCCCCTATGTCAGCCGTTGCCGATTCATAGGCCACATTCACCGGATGTTTCAGCGGAATACTCCAGATGGGAAAGGTTTCGAATTTTGCGTACCCTGAGTTTATGCCCTGTTTGTGCTCATGATACATCTGAGACAGGCAGGTCGCGAGTTTGCCGCTGCCCGGACCGGGACCGGTGACAATAACCAGGGGATTTGTTGTTTTAATGTACTCGTTGGCACCGTACCCTGCATCGCTGACGATCATATCGACGTCCGTAGGATACCCCTTGGTGTAACGGTGAGTGTAGACCTTGATATTGCGTCGTTCCAGTTTGTTCCTGAATATGTTGACCGCTGGCTGGTCTTCAAAGCGAGTGATAACCACAGCAGTGACATCGATCCCCCAACTGCGCAGGTCATCGATCTGTCTCATGACATCAACGTCATAGGTGATCCCGAAGTCTGCCCTCATTTTCCGACGTTCGATGTCACCTGCATAGATACACAAGATGATATCGGCGTTCGCCTTAAGCTTTTGCAGCAGCCTCATCTTGACATTGGGGGAGAACCCGGGCAGGACCCTGGCAGCGTGGTAATCGAACATGATCTTTCCACCGAACTCCAGGTAAAGCTTGTTATCAAACTTCTGAACGCGCTCCAGGATCTTTTCGTGTTGTTCTTGGAGATACTTTTCGTTGTCAAAGCCAGCAGTCTTTGTCATAGAGAACGACCCTCTGTTGTCGCATCAATTTATAAGGGGGGATGTCTGCGACCGGCCCGCACCGGTGGAACCTTAAGCTTGTCCCCTGTCGACGACCCGCCCCAACGTCTCCCATTCGTCTCTTCTACATCATGCCCATAACCATGTCAAACAACGATCTTGTTGCTTGACATCTTTTGAAGTGCCCCCCGAATGAATCACATGGCGGCCGGTATTGCCAGAGCGTTTCAGAGACTGCTGCCGTCGTCAATGGTTGCTAAAAATAAGGAGCTGTAGGTCTCCCGTTTCAGCCCAAATCCTGTTTGCCAGGCAAGGTAAGCATGATGCAAACCTGTCTATCCGGGCATCCCAAACCAATCCGGTATGAGGGATAAAAAGTCATACTCAATTACTAAAAAGCGTGGCTCCATTCATATTTGCCAGTCAACTCAACCACGTCAAAAAAAATCGCTGGGGCCTTGACTACCAATCTAGCGAAGGTAGTCTTCATAAATACTAATTATAAAGACCTAATATTGTCTGCATAGAGGTCGTTGCGCCGCCAACTTGGTAAGACGTTATGAAAAAATTCAAAGTCATGAATGTCGTCGCCTTCTGTTCCATAATAGCGGCAATAGGATTGTTCGCCTATGTTGCCAAGCAGTCCAAAATTGTTTCGTATCTCTCAAGTGATCCAAAAGTCTGCGTAAACTGCCACACAATGAATACGCATTACGCAACATGGCAGCATAGTTCCCACCGTGAATTCGCCGGTTGTGCAGATTGTCATCTGCCAAGTGATTCATTTGTCAATAAATGGCTTGCCAAGGCGCGTGACGGATTCAATCATTCGGTGGCCATGACCCTTGGCGACTACGGCAACAACCTGATGATCACCGATGATGCCGAAGGCCGCATTCAAGCCAACTGTGTTAAATGTCATGCCGAGATGGTATCGCAAATCATGGCGAATCAAGCACTCTACAACGCCAATCGTGAAAAGGACCGATTTTGCTGGGACTGTCATCGGTCTGTTCCTCACGGCACTCTGAATGCCTTGACAGCTGCTGACTTCAATCTCGGCGTCAAAGATCTTTAGATTCCCTTGCATGGAGAAACCCGATGAAAAAGTCGACCACCCTGATCATTGTTTCAGTCGTTTTCATGATTCCTCTGTTTCTGCTGGGCATCTCTATCAATCAAAATCTTGCCGCACAGGAAGCGATCAATGCCGTGCCGAAGATTGCCAAGTTTGAATCACGCAGCGCTGAATGGGGGAAAAACTTTCCGCGTGAATACGACAGTTACCGGGAAACGAAGAAAAGCGACCAGATCACTGACGTCCTGAAGAAAGAACCGGCTTTAGTCGTTATATGGGCCGGTTACGGCTTTTCAAAGGATTACAATGCACCGAGGGGGCATGCCTACGCCCTCGAAGACAACATCAATTCCTTGCGGACCGGAGCGCCTGTGGACGAGAAGAGCGGGCCTATGCCGACAGCCTGCTGGACCTGCAAGTCGCCAGATGTGCCTCGATTGATCGACCAGAAGGGTGAACTCGACTATTTCACTGGCAAGTGGGCTCGTTTAGGCAATGAAATTGTCAACCCGATAGGTTGTGCTGACTGCCACGACAACCAGACCATGAAGCTGACAGTGACCAGGGATTATCTGAAGCGGGCGCTCGATAGCGAAGGAAGTCTCAAGTACGCTGCTGCCAGTCATCAGGAAATGCGCAGCCTGGTCTGTGCACAGTGCCATGCCGAGTACTACTTCAAAAAGACCGAGTGGACTGACCCGAACGGGGTAAAAAAGACGGCTGCTGTGGTCACCTTTCCCTGGGGCAACGGGTTTTCTGCTGAAGCAATGGAATCTTATTACGATCAGATCGATTTCGCCGACTGGACCCACCAGTTGAGTAAAGCTCCGATGCTCAAGGCGCAGCACCCCGGGTATGAGACGTTTATTACTGGCATTCATGGCCAGAATGGCCTGGCTTGCGCCGATTGCCACATGCCATATGTCCGTGAAGGCGGCGTCAAGTACTCTTCGCACAATGTCCGCAGTCCTTTAGAAGACATTCAAAACACTTGCCTTAACTGTCACGGCAAGAGTGAAAAAGAGTTCAAGTCGATTGTCCAGCGAAAACTGGATCGGAAGAACGAACTGTCTCGTACGGCTATGAGCATCTTGGCCCAGGCCCATCTGGAAGCAGCCAAAGCCTGGGAACTGGGGGCGAATGAGGCAGAGATGGGCCCGGCCCTTCAGGATATCAGGCACGGCCAGTGGCGCTGGGATTTTTCCATTGCGGCCCATGGTTCATTCTTCCACGCTCCAGAGGAGACCCTGAGGGTGTTGGGGAGCGCAATCAACAAGGCGCAGGAGGCCCGTATCAAGTTACGATTGATCCTGGCAAAATACAAAGCTGCTGATTACCTTGTCCCGGATTTTTCCAGTAAGGAAAAAGCCCAGGCCGTCATCGGCCTGCCCTATGACAAACTTGTTGAAGAGAAGTTGCTGTTTCTCAATGGGCTGCGCAAGGATTGGGTAAAGCAGGCAGCAGGAAAAGGGCTGTTCGACCCGAAAACGACGGAGGGTGTAGTCTTCAAGGTTTCTTACCAGTAATATCATCAAAAGAAACTTGGTGTATCGCCCCTGATTAACATTTTTATCAGGGGCGATATTTATTTCTGGAAACCCATTATGATCTGGATTTCTTAAATATCACGTCACGATAGCCGAGACAAAAAAGTCTCAGCCTAATGTCTTTGGCAGGAATTTTCTTATATGAATGTCTGCAAGCCATTCGTTCTTGGAAGTTCTGGAAATATTTGAGACACATTTTCATCACAGGACGCGAACAGGATCTTCTTCTGCCGTTGATTCGTCCTGCCCGTTCCACAGGCCTGGCCCCCGGGATTTGTGTCGCTGGCGGTTGGTTACAAACGGAACCCACGAGGCAGGGCGGTGGCCGGAATTCAAAGCTTCCTCCTTTACAATTGCCAATCGTTTCAATCATACTGAAATCCCGGCCTTGGCGACGCACACCTGCTTGACTGACCGAGCGGGTCAGCCGGGCGGTTCCCTGCAATACGTAAAGCTTTGAAAGGATTCCTGACGTGCCTGAAAGAGAGAAGCCCTCCCATCCCCTGGCGAATAGTGGCGCTGGTGACCCGAAGGCCGTGCGTATCCGGCGCCTGGTCGAGCGCAAAATGGTTGACAGCTGGCAGCATAAACCACACTTTTTTGTGACCGTTGCTGTCGACATGACCGACATCATCCGCTTTCGCAAGGATCTCGGTGTCACGATCAACGATTTCATCATGGCCGCAACAGCCGCTGCGCTCAAGGAGCACCCCTGGGTCAACAGCCACTGGGTTGACGGTGAAGCGGTTGAACAGCATGAGCTCAACCTGGCCATGGCCGTTGCCACAGAAAGCGGGCTGTACTATCCGGTCATCAAGCAGGTCGAGGGGCTGTCATTGAAACAGCTCAGTCAGGCGTGCAACGCGGTCGCGGAGAAGGCGCATCTCGGGCAGCTGACTGATGACGATCAGGAGGGTGGAACCTTCACGGTCACCAACATGGGGATGCTCGGTGTGGAGTCCTTTGCTGCCATCATTACGCCGCCCCAGGCAGCGGTCCTGGCCGTTGGCACGGTCAAGGGGGAAGTGGTGGTCGACGAACACGAAGAACTGGTCGTCGCGCCAATGGTGCGCCTGACGCTCTCTGTTGACCACAGGATACTCGATGGAGCCGATGCCGCCGAGTTCCTGGATTCTCTGAAAAGTTACCTAGAAGCGCCGGTGACCCTGATTGCCGGGACCTGCTTTGACGAAGCCTGATGCGCTGGATGACTTCCGACTTTTTTCGGGGTGTGTACCGCATGGAACTGAATTGACCGATGAATGAGGCGCTTGATCGCAAAGGGCTGGTTCTGTTGGCCGTACTTTTATTCAGCCTGGCTGGCTGTCTCCCGGCAGCAAACGAGGAGGCGTCATTTCTGCTGGGACAGGACTACCTCAGGATGACTGATGCGCAGCTGGTGGTTTATGAACAGGAGTTGACTGACCAGTTGGTCAGCTCCAGCCGGTCCGGCAGCGGCGACGTCAGTGTCGGTTTCGGCGTCGGCACCTGGAGCGGGAACACGGGTTTCGGTGTCCATGCAGATCAATGGCTGGGCGGGGGAGGCGGCAGCAGTGATCTCCTGGCGATGAAAGACCGGCGTGAGGAAGTGCGCACCGAAATGCGCCGGCGCGGGCTGTTGCCGCAATAAGGCCGCAAGGTACACAAGATAATCAACCAAAAGGCGGAGCCGCCCGGCTCCGCCTTTTTTTATGTGTGACCGACGAGAGGGTTGATTCCCCGCAGCTTGCTGCGCCATGCCCTGATTGCCGCTTGGTTTGCACCTGATTGAGGGAATCCAGTACCCAGAATCCGGAATCAGTCCCGACAGACAGTCAGGGCCGTGAACGTCCTCTGTCTACCGGATTCTGAATTCTGGATACCCCGCGGCTTGCCGCAGGCCAGTTCATTCGTTACGGGGTGGTTTTTACTAACTTGTCTGAAGCCTGTAAATTCCGGCAAGGCTGCCACCCCAAGCCGTCGATATTGCCACTCTCATTGCTCACACCCGACCCGGTGGCCTGCGTCCATGATCACCAGGTCACGGGTAGGTCGCGCCGGCCCCTTTATGCGACCGGGGCGATCATTGTGCCATGCTCCTTCTTGTTCTTTGCAATCTGCATGGAAATAACCAGGCCGACCAGGGCGATGCCGACGGCGTCCGTCAACAAGGTCGGCCAGTAGAGGAAGCAGGTGCCGACGGCAAGAATCAGCCACTCGAGAAAGGTGGTTCGCCGGAACCAGAAGAACATGGTGGTGGCCGAAAAAGCGATGGTGCCGAGGACCGCCGAGAAGAAGGACGAGGCTGTTTGAAGGCCGGTGGCCGGGTCGGACGCTTCGATGATCGTTTCTCCGGGGTAGACCATGCCGCCGGCCAGGGATTTGACTTCGCTGACATCACCATTCCTGTCCGCCTGGATGTCGGTAATCTCGTCGCCGACCATGATTTTGGCGACCACGTCGCCTTTGGTAAAATGCTGCCCTTCCTTGATATCAACAGAGAGAACCGTGGCAAAGGGGATATCGTCATCAAGCTCCGGCACCATGACATTTGCCGTGTGCGGCTGAAACAGGATGGCCGGGGTGAACGCAAAGAGCAGAGGGCAGACATAGAGCAGCTTGGCAAATTTGAAACTGGTCCAACCGGTTTTCCAGGGGTCCGATCCGGCAATCGCGGCTCCGGCATAGGCTGCCACGCAGACCGGCGGGGTAATGTTCGAGTCCTGGCTGAACCAGTAGACGATCATGTGGGCACAGAGGATCGGTACGCCCATTTCCATGAGCGGCGGAACCGCCAGCACGGCGGTAATCAGGTAGGCTGCGGTCACCGGGACCCCCATGCCGAGCACCAGTGACGCCAGGGCGACGAGGAAAATGGCCGCGAGCAGGTTGCCGCTGGCCAGAGAAATGATAATGTCGGAAAACTTCAGGCCGATCCCGGTCAGCGAGATGGTGCCGACGATGATACCGATCACCCCGAGGGTCGCGCCAATGATCAGGGTGTTGTTGGCCCCGGTCAGGATGGCCTCCCAGATTTCCCTGGGTCCCATGCGGGTTTCCTTCTTGATCCAGCTGACTCCGATGCAGGACAGCGTGGCCCAGAAAGCGGCAAACCCGGGGGATCTGCCCATGATCATCAGGACGGTGATGACCGCCAGCGGCAGGGCAAAGTACCACTGTTTTTTCAGGACCTCCTTCCAGTGCGGAAACTCCTCGTCGTCGATCCCTTTCAGACCCAGCTTTTTGGCCTCGAAATGAATCATGCAGAACACTGAGAAGAAGTAGAGCAGGGCCGGAAACACGGCGATCATCATGATGTAGGCGTACGAAGTCTCGGTCAACTCGGCCATCAGGAACCCGCCGGCACCCATGACCGGCGGCAGGAACATGCCGCCGATTGACGCGGCAGGCTCGATGGCTCCTGCGACGTGGGGTTTGAACCCCGCCCGCTTCATGAGCGGGATGGTGAAGGCTCCGGTGGATACGGTGTTGGCGATAGCGCTGCCCGAAACCGAACCGAAGAAGGCCGAGGCGATCACGGCGACCTTGGCCGGACCTCCGGTGCTGCGACCGGCCAGGGCCAGGGGGAAGTCGATGAAGAACTTGCCGGCCCCTGACTTGTGCAGGAAGGCTCCGAAGAAGATAAACAGGATGACGTAGGTCGCCAGCACATTGGCCATGACCCCGAAAACTCCGTTGGTGGTCAGGTACAGGGCGGTACAGAGGCGTTCGATGCCGAAACCGCGATGGGCAATGATGTCCGGGAAGAGCGGTCCGAGATGGCCGTACAGAAACATGGCGACGCCGATAAAGGTCATTGACCAGCCGAGGACCCGGCGACAGACTTCAAGGGAGAGAATGACGCCGACGATGCTGACCATGGCGTCGAGGTTGGTTTCGGCTCCCGCCCGGTAATTCAGGACCTCGAATTCGTGAATCCAGTAATAAACGACCGCGGCGGATGCCAGGGCGTAGAGGAGATCGGAAAGGGTCGGGTTTTCCGGCCATTTTCTCATCATGACGTTGTCGATCGAAACTGCCGCGACGCCGATGATGCCTCCCACCAGCAGGATGGCACTGATCAACCCCTTGTTTCCCCCCGTCAGTGCAGCGTGAAATGCGTCGGTCGATTCAAAGAAGATGAGTCCTGCCATGGTGCAGGAGAAGATACCGCCGATGATCAGCGAAAGCGGTACCCGTATCCGGGACTTGCCGGCAGGGTAGAGCAGGAAGACCAGCACGTAGGTGACAAAAACATAGACTCCGCGATGATACTGGGTCGCCACGGCGGCCAGGCCGGCGGTGTAGAAATAGAACACCACCATGCAGGCCCCGAGCATTGCGACCAACCACTTGAAAAACCCGAACGGTGAACGGTAGGACTTGGCGTCCTTCTCGATCAATTTTTTAAGTTTTTCCTGCTCCTCGAAAGAGAGGCTCTGGAGTTCTTCCTGGGCGTCTTGGGTCATACGGACTACCTGTCTGCCTTGGAGTGTGGGACGTGTCGTCCATTTGATCACAGCTGCTGAAGTGCAGAGAAGCGGGGCCGCAAGGCCCCGCTTCTGAAATAACCTGACAATGGTGCGGACTTATTCTCCCATCTGAGCCGGGGTCAGCGAGAGCCCCTGTTCTTTCCAGAATTTCTGGGCGCCGGGGTGAACCGGTGTCACGATGCCGGTCAGGGCGCTTTTCACCGACATGGATTTTGCGGTGCTCTTGACCTTGACCATGTAGGAGAGGCCTTGCTTAGTATAGATGTTGGCCAGTGCGTTGTAGACATGTTCGGGAGCAACGTCCTTGCCGGCGACCCACAGGGCGGAGTCCTGGAACGACTGGACATCGTAATTAACGCCGCTGTAAGTCCCGGCCGGGATGGTGAGCGGGGCATAGAACGGGTACTGTTTGAAGGCCCCACCCTTGTCACCTGCGTCCCAGGTGGAGAGAATCTTGATCTTGTTGCTGGCGGCCGCCTGGATCACCGAACTGTTGGGGTAGCCGGCAAACACCCACATGGCATCGATCAGTTTGTCTCCGATCGCCGCGGCCGCCTTGCTGTAGCCGATGAATTCAATATTCATCTTGTCCCATAAGCCAAGAGCGGTGAAATAACGCTGGGCGGAGGCTGCCGCACCGGAGCCGGCACCGCCGACCGCAACGCGCTTGCCAACGAGATCGGCGACCTGGTTGATGCCACTGCCCTCTAGTACGACCAGGTGGGCCGGCGCGCCGTAGAGGAAGGCCATGGCATATACGTTGGGATACTTGTTGGTGTCGTTGGTCAGGCGGCCGTTGCGCGCCAGGTAGGTGTCGCCGGAATAGGAGATGCCGAAATCGATTTCACCGGAGTTGACGCGACGCAGGTTTTCGACGGAACCGGCCGAAGCCATGTTGGAGACTTCGACATTCTTGAGCATCTTGGAAAGACGGGAAGCAATGCCGTTGGAGAAGTACTGGAAGGTTCCGCCTTCCGGCCCTCCACCGAAGCCAAGGCGGGTTTTCTCTGCCAGAACGGTGCCGGGCATGGCGAAGGCGGCGACCAGGGCGAAAGCGCTGAGCAGAGACAGGAAACGAGTGGTCTTCTTCATGGCTTTTCCTCCTTTGGTTGTTCCTCTCGGTGCATTCGGTTGCACCAGTAATCAAGGTATATTGACCGTTTCCCAACGAAAGCCCCTAAGTGAACATTAAGAATAATAGATTTAGATTTAAACACAATGCTCTGTTTTTGCAAGAGTTAATGCCCTGGCTACCTCGAGCCTTTAGCCGATGGTGCCAGGCTGAAGGCGAGGAATCACGCACGTCCTGAGGAGGGCTTTGCCGGGGAGGAGGGGGGTATGAAAACGGGCCGCGTGAGACGGCCCGTGGAGAATGATTGGTTTTGGGATTCTTCAGTCCGGAATGGGGATAACAAAGACCGGCCTTTTCGAGCGGCGTAAAACTTTCTCCGCCACGCTGCCGAGGAAGCTGTGCGCGATCGCACCCTTGCCGTGCGAACCGAGCACGATCACCTCGGCTTGATGGCGATCCGCGGCCTCAAGTATCTGGGTCACTGCGTGTCCATGGACGACCTCGATCCCGGCAATGTTTTTCAGGTCCTCGGGGCGGTCGGCCAGTTCGTCGTGAGTGAACTGCTCCAGCCTGGCCGTCAGGTCTTTGCGCGCCTCCTCCTCGTGCTTTGCTTCGAAAGATTCCAGCACCCCCTGACCCATGACCGAGGAGACATAGGTACGAAATCCGGCATCGATTTCAGGGACGACGTGCAGCAAGTGGATTTTTGCCTGAGAGGTCCTGGCCAGCAGGACTGCGTGCTTGAATGCGTATTGTGAATTTGGTGTCAGGTCGGTCGCGTACAGGATGTTCCGGTAGTTGGGCAGCATGGCTCTCCTCCTGGTAGGGAACCCGGCGGCCAGCATCCGACTCGGGGTCCTGTCAATAGGCTACTGCAAGTTGGAGCGTGCTGGCTGGTGCCGCGCGGAGCAGGGTAACCCTGCGCGACACCGGGACAGAGGCTCAATACCCCTAGAGGTGGTCGATGTAATTCGGCTGCCACAGGGATATCTGCGGGATATAGGTGATTAAGAGCAGGAAAATTTTCTGGGACAGACCTGATCCAAATCATTTGATCGCAAGCAGCAGAGACTTGCACATGACACTCCCTGATCCGCAGGCTGGAAGGCACGGTTACGACCACCCAATGAGTTTATGATATCGATGACGGGATGTTTACAACCCCATCCGGCGAAGTCATGACTTTAAATGGTCTGAGTTTCTGCTTTATCAGACTCCTCCCTGATGCCGGCAGCCATGCTGGTTATTTCGTTATGATCTCCGGCCCCATAATGGCGTAAGGCAAGGAGGTTGAGAGCCATGGTATGTATGTGACTAAAATCAAAAAGAGCATTAAAACCAGCACAAACGGCATGGCCGCCCGTACCACCCGAGCCAGACTCATCCCCGTAATGCCCGAAGTGACAAAGAGGTTGAGGCCGATGGGCGGGGTAATCATGCCAATCTCCATATTGACGACCATGATGATACCGAGGTGAATCGGGTCGACCCCCAGCTCCATGGCGATGGGGAAAACCACCGGGGCGACGATGATCAACAGACCGGAAGGTTCCATGAACTGGCCGCCGATAAGCAGCAGGATGTTGACGGCGATGAGGAAAGTGAACCAATTGAAGCCAACCCCCATCATCCATTCGGTTACCATCTGCGGAATCCGCTCTGCCGAGAGGGTATGGGCAAACAGCAGGGCGTTGGCGATGATGAACATCAGCATAATGGTGGTTTTGGTTCCATCCAAAAATGTCCGACGGGTATCGCCGCCAAACAGGGCCGGGAAAAATTTGCGTATCAGCAGCGACAAATTCCTGCCCCAGATTTTCATGCCGCCCGCGAAGCAGGCGCTGATTGAAAACCCAGCTTTTTTCGACTGAGTCGAGATATAAGCAACTGCCATCACGACAGCAATCACCAGGCCGGCGAGGTTGCGCTCGGAGGCCCCGATGGCTTCCGAATTGGCGGTGGCAAAAAAGGCGAGCATCATCCAGAAAATAAAGAACGACGCCGCATAGGCCGTGCCGTTGAAGCCGATTTTGCCTTCCGCGGAATCGTCCTGGAAAACCCAGGGGGTCTCTTTCAGGGGGCCCATGTCCCGATAGATGTAAAGGGCCACAAAGATCGAATAAACCGCAGCGACGACAGCAGCTTCGGTGGGTGTGAACACCCCGCCGTAGATACCACCCATAATGATGGCGATGAGGAACAAGCCCCAGCTGGCCTCTTTGGCGCCATCAAAAACCGCGCCGAATCCCTGCCAGTTCTCAGACGGCAGGTTTTTAATCTTGGCAACGATATAGATGGTCAGCATCAGCATGCCACCTGCGAGAAAGCCGGGTATCACACCGGCGAGAAACATCCGCCCGACCGATACATCGGTCGCAGCAGCGTAGACGACCATAACGATGGATGGCGGGATAAGGATGCCGAGTGTCCCCGCATTGGCAATAATGCCGGCGGCAAATTCCTTGGAGTAGCCTACCTGACGCATGCCGGCGATGGCGATGGTGCCGATGGCGACCACCGTGGCCGGAGATGAGCCTGACAGGGCGGCAAACATCATGCACGACATGACCGAGGCAATAGCCAGGCCACCCTGAAAATGGCCGACACTGGCGATGGCAAAGCGGATCAGCCGTTTAGCGACCCCGCCCGTAGACATGAAACAGGAGGCCAAAATGAAGAATGGAATGGCCAGAAGCGTATAATGTTCTCCTGCTCCGAACAGCGAAATCGCCACCGAAGTGAGTGAATCGGGGGAAAAGAAGGTGATGAACAAGATCGACGACAAGCCCAGCGAAATGCCGACAGGAATACCGATCGCCAGCAGACCGAGTACCAGAGCAAATAAGATTACCGATTCCATAGTGTCCTCTCTGTTCCTCAGTCTTTGAGTGCGTCTTTATGCTCAGCGACCAACTCTTCGGCTTCATGACCACTGATCAGCATCGCCCGTTTATTCGTCAGGATATCCCAGAAGGCCTGCAGGGAGCGGAACGCCAGCATTGCCAGACCAACCGGCAGCACCAGCAGCAGCACCCAGCGATGGACGCGGGGCTGCATACCGAAGACCTGCTGGAGGTATTCTGGATAGCGCAGCTCTTCCGCGCCGATGTGGACTTTGTACATCTTCAGCCAGTAGGCGATTGCTCCCCCCTTGGCATTCAACCCCAAACCCAGCCAGCCCAGCCAGACGGAGTCGATCAGGATCAAACCGTAGAACATGGCGGCCAGCGCACCGACCAGGCTCAGAATCTTGGAGACCTTATTCGGTACGGCGTTGAGCAGGATATCGACCCCGAGATGCAACCCGATTTTAATGCCATAGCCCATGCCCAGCAGAATCAGCCAGCTGAAGGCCACCATGTTAAATTCCAGCGCAGCGCTCCAACCAGTATTAAAGCCGTATCTGGCTATGACCTGGCCAAAGGAAACCAGCATGATTGCCGTCAAGATAAGAACAAGCAGATTTTCTTCCGCCCGCTCCATAAAACGGGGGAAGAGTTTTTCCAAGCCCCAGATTATCAGGACGAAAACCAACAGATAGAGATGTGGCCAGTACACCATCGCTTGGCCTCCTTCGGTCGTGAGAAAAGCGCTTAAAAAGAGGGCCGACACAATTTATGCCGGCCCTGTTTGGCATCCTGATATTACAATTTATGAGCCGGCTGCCGTGTTAATCAGGTCAGCGCCGATCTCTCCTTCAAACTGCTTCCACACCGGCTTCATGGCATCAACCCACTTCTGCCGCTGTTCCGGAGTCAGGACGTTGATCTTGCCGCCGGCATCAAGGATGTTCTGACGGTTCTTGGCTTCTGCCGCCTTGACTTCTTCGTTGGCCTGTTGGGTCACTTCGTCGGCGATCTTCATGAGCTGGTCCCGGACTTCCGGCTTGAGGCTGTTGAGGAAATCGCTGGAGGTCATGAACAGGTAGGCCAGCAGCTGATGGCTTGTCTCAGTGGTGGAATCCTGCACCTCGAAGAATTTCTTGGTGTAGATGTTGGACCAAGTGTTCTCCTGACCATCGACAACACCGGTCTGCAGGGCGCCGTAGACCTCGGCAAAGGCCATCGGCTGCGGCGAAGCGCCCATGGCTGCAATCATCGCCTTGGCGACATCGGAAGTCTGGACGCGGAATTTCAGGCCGTTGGCGTCACTCGGAACGAGCAACGGTTTGTTGGCGGAGAAATACTTCATACCGGACATCCAGTAGCCCATACCGACGAAACCGACATCATTCATTTCGTTGAGCAGCCCTTTTCCTGCCGCACCATTGGTGAATCGGATGGCGGCATCCATATCCTTGAAAATAAACGGCAGATCGAACACGCCGAATTTCGGGGTATAGGAACCGAATTTTGACAGGGACGGGGCCAGGAACTGGACGTTGCCGGTCAGCAGGGCTTCAAGTTCCTTGCTGTCGCCGAACAGGGTGGAGTTGGGATAAACCTCAACACACATCACGCCGTCCATCTCCTTGTTGACCCTGGCGGCAAAATTGTTGGCGGCAACGACCTTCGGATGGGTGGTGCCACCCGTTACATGACTGAACTTTGTGACGCGTTCACCAGGGTCGCATCCTTCAGATGAGAATGCCATTCCGGCGGAAAAGGTTAAAAAGAAAACAGTTGTGGCCAAAATACTCATGTGGAAAAACAATTTTTTCATTTGTGCAGTCTCCCTTTCATCTTGTGGAATTTGGTTTTGTTCTCACCCTGAAAACAAAACAACTTTTACAGCTCAATTGGTTCGAACGGCGCGATTTGATGGGTCTGTTCCGGCCGCCTCGCACGAGATATAAACTCGAAGTCAGTCAGCTAGCTCTTCTGTAAAGCTTAGTGAGACAGCTAGTGAGGGTTTGCATCAAGTGGTTGCCACCACGGCAACATGTCAGGGGTTTTCGGTCTGCCGACCTGAGAAAACATGAAGCTCCAGTCCGAATGACGGCAGAACTGCCTGCCCGCTGCCACCCATACCAAGCATAAGCAAATTAAATACCATATGTTTAGCGGATTTAAAACATGATTTTGAAAAATCCTGACTTTAGACAGGTATTTTCCGGAAAGTCGGGGGGTTGCAGGATCGGCGAGGAGGCGATTTATTTTTCGCCGCTGATCACGCCTGAGGCCGGAAACCAGGGCGGCGGGGCCGGCAGCGAGCGGGGGCGCCGGGCACAGCTGCCTCACTCAAAGGGCCTGGAAACCGATACCTTCAGGAAAAGATTCAATGATTTCAAACCGCTTCGTTGGACGAAGATGGCCGCCGGACGGTCTGACAGGTCGTGGAACGTATAAAGCCATTTTATTGAAGGACCGGTTGCAGGCCGGAGCGGGCTGAACAGCCCCGTTTGTCTGACAAAGTGGTCGATTTCGGCCACTTTGGGCACGAAGTGGCCGAAATCCGCCTGGTGGGCC
>JAHEDT010000050.1 GCA_024641085.1 Geobacteraceae bacterium
GGCACCGCAGCCGCAGGTGGAGTCGAAAGCTGTTTTGGGAAGGTCAGGTCAACCTTAACGAGCATCACCGAATAAAACAGGGCAACAGATTGGCCATCTGTTGCCCTGTTTTACTGATCAACGCTGCCCGGTTTGAGTCGGATTTCGGCCGTTAGAATTTGATGAACCTTAAAGCCTGAGAATCGAATGGACTCAAGTATTCCGTTGCAAAGGTGTTTCGAGCCTTCACTGAATATTGAGCATTAAAACAACGGTGAGCTTTTTCAGCAGTCTGAGAGCGCCCGACGGAGCGCCCTTTCTGCAACCGAACAACCGGCTTCAAATCAGACCCGCGGACCGGCCTGGGTGTAATCGAAATCGTCACTGTTTGTAGTGTACTTCTTGAAATTTTCGATGAACATCCCGGCGAGCCGGTTGGCGGTGTTGTCGAAAGCCTGCTTGTCGGCCCACGAATTGCGCGGGTTCAGCAGTTGTGAGTCGACACCGTTCAGGCTCCTGGGGATGTCGAGACGGAACCAGCGGGTCTGGTCAAACTCGACATCGTTGATGCTGCCGTCGAGAATGGCGTTGATACAGGCCCGGGTGGCCTTGATGCTCATGCGTTTGCCGACGCCATATCCACCGCCCACCCAGCCCGTGTTGACCAGATAGGCATTGACATCATGCTTGGCCATCTTCTCGCCGAGTAGTTTGGCGTATGCCGTCGGGTGCAGCGGCAGGAACGCTTCGCCGAAGCAGGAGGAGAAGGTCGCCTGTGGTTCGGTGACGCCGCGCTCGGTGCCTGCGACCTTGGCGGTGTATCCGGAAAGGAAGTAGTACATCGCCTGCTCCCTGGTCAGCTTGGAGACCGGCGGCAGGATGCCGAATGCATCGCAGGTCAGGAAGATGATGTTCTTCGGGTGACTGCCCTTAAGGCTGGAATCGTGGTTGGCAATATGATCAATCGGGTAGGAAACCCGTGTGTTCTCAGTTTTGGCGTCGCTGTCGTAATCGATGACACCATCGTCGTCGGCAACCACGTTCTCGAGCAGGGCGTTGCGCTGGATGGCGTTGTAGATCTCCGGCTCGTTCTCAGCACTTAAGTTGATGCATTTGGCGTAGCAACCGCCTTCGAAGTTGAAGACGCCGTCGTCATCCCAGCCATGCTCATCGTCGCCGATCAATTTGCGCCTGGGGTCGGTGGAGAGGGTGGTCTTGCCGGTGCCGGACAGGCCGAAGAACAGGGCGACATCACCCTTGGTCCCGACATTGGCCGAGCAGTGCATGGAGAGGATCCCCTGCGACGGCAGCCAGTAGTTCATCATGGTAAAGATGCCCTTCTTCATCTCGCCGCCGTACCAGGTGCCACCGATAATGGCCGCTTTTTTCTCGATGTTGAACGCTACGAACACCTCAGAGTTGAGGCCGTGCTCCTCCCATTTACTGTTGGCCAGCTTGCAGGCATTGTAGACGGTGAACTGGGGTGAGAAGCCTGCAAGTTCATCTTCCTTGGGCCGGATGAACATGTTCTTGACGAAATGTGACTGCCACGCGAGTTCGGTGATGAACCGGACCGGTTTACGGGTCTTTTCGTTGGCGCCACAGAATCCATCCGTGACATAAAGGTCCTTGCCGGAGAGGTAGTCGATGACCTCGGCGTACAGCTCGTCGAAGACCTCGGGAGCCATGGCCTTGTTGATCTTGCCCCAGGCAATATTTTCGAAAGAAGGTTTCTGGTGGACAAAATACTTGTCTTTGGGCGAGCGGCCGGTAAACTTTCCAGTATCCACCATCATGGTGCCGTTGGCTGCGACGGTGCCCTCGGCATGGCGGGTTTCCTGCTCGAACAGTTCATCGTAGCCGAGGTTGCGGTAAATGGTCCCGACGCTCTTCAGGCCGAGCTCTCGAGCGTTCAGGACGCCTTTGATCGACATAATCTTTACCCCTTTGTGCTTTCTGGAAATGTCTGTTCGGCGAGAGTTTGTCTGCCGGCCAATTTTTGGAACAAGGTTATAGCAAATTTAGCGAGGATAAAAAAGAAAAAAGGGACCCATCCCCTGCGCCCCACCGAAAAAGAGCGTGAAGATTGTAATTTCCCTTTGAGAACGGCTAAAATAGTGTTGTATAGTCGATTTTAATTTTAAGAAAAACTCTTCATTTGAACGGGGAGTTTGCAACCGCTGGAACGAATCTTGCGCACGCCTGTAGGGTGTGGTCACTGACGACCGACCAGGCTGATTTAGGGTTCGACGACAGTCACTTATCCGTTGGGAGACACGAAAATGAGTTTCGAAATACCCAAGAATGACAAATTACTGAAATGGGTCGAACAAGTTGCCTCGCTGTGCGAGCCGGAGAAGATTCACTGGTGTGATGGCTCACAGAAGGAATACGACGAGATGTGCGCTCTGCTGGTCCAGTCGGGGACATTCCTCAAGCTCAACCAGGAGAAGCGGCCGAACAGCTATCTGGCCTGGTCCGACCCGATCGACGTGGCCCGCGTGGAAGACCGCACCTTCATCTGCAGCATTTCCAAGAACGACGCCGGCCCGACCAATAACTGGATGCCGCCGAAGCAGATGAAGGAACAGCTCAAGAAGCTCTTCAAGGGCTGCATGAAGGGACGGACCATGTACGTCATCCCTTTCAGCATGGGTCCGCTCGGTTCACCGATCGCTAAGATCGGGGTCGAGATTTCTGACTCTCCCTACGTCGTGGTCAATATGCGCATCATGACCCGTATGGGCAAGGCTGTGCTGGACATCCTCGGCGACGGCGACTTCATCCCGTGCCTGCATTCGATTGGTGCTCCGTTGCAGGAGGGTGAACAGGACGTCCCCTGGCCCTGCAACAAGGAGAAATACATCGTCCACTTCCCCGAGGAGCGTTCGATCTGGTCTTTCGGTAGCGGCTATGGTGGCAACGCCCTGCTTGGCAAGAAGTGCCTGGCACTGCGCATCGCCTCCAAGATCGGCTATGACGAGGGCTGGCTGGCCGAGCATATGCTGATCCTTGGTGTCGAGTCGCCACAGGGAGAGAAGTCCTATGTGGGCGCTGCCTTCCCGAGCGCCTGTGGCAAGACCAACTTCGCCATGCTGATTCCACCTCAGGGGTTCTCCGACCAAGGGTGGCAAGTGACCACCATCGGCGATGACATCGCCTGGATCAAGCCTGGTGCCGACGGCCGGCTTTATGCCATCAATCCCGAGTATGGCTATTTCGGTGTGGCACCGGGCACTTCTGTCATGACCAACCCGAATGCCATGGCCTCCTGCGCCGCCAATACCATTTTTACCAACGTGGCGCTGACCGAGGATGGCGATGTCTGGTGGGAGGGAATGAGCGACGAGCCGCCCGCCAAGCTCACCGATTGGCAGGGCAATGCCTGGACGCCCGGCTGCGGTCGGCCTGCGGCCCATCCCAATGCGCGCTTCACTTCTCCGGCCAGCCAGTGCCCTTCGATTGATCCGGGCTGGGAAAACCCTAAAGGGGTGCCGCTGAGTGCCATGATTTTCGGTGGTCGACGCAAGGATACCATCCCGCTGGTCTACCAGGCGTTCAACTGGAATTTCGGAGTCTACCTTGCGGCCACGCTCGGCTCGGAAACCACCGCCGCCGCGGTTGGCGCAACCGGCAACGTGCGTCGCGATCCTTTCGCCATGCTGCCCTTCTGTGGTTACCACATGGCCGACTACTTCGGCCACTGGCTGCAGGTCGGGCGCTCGGTGCCCAAACCGCCCCGTATTTTCAGCGTCAACTGGTTCCTCAAAGATGAGCAAGGCAAGTTCCTCTGGCCGGGCTACGGTGAGAACATGCGGGTTCTCAAATGGATCATCGATCGGATTCAGGGACGCACCGGCGCCGTCGAAAGCCCCCTGGGATGGATGCCGCGCTACGAGGATATGGACTGGGAGGGCCTACCGGTCACGCGCGAACAGTTCAATGCCCTGACCTCCGTTGACCGCGAAGCCTGGCAGGCCGAGGTTCTCTCCCACGAGGAGCTGTTCCTCAAGATGTTCGACAAGCTCCCCAAGGAACTGTTGCGCATGCGCGAGCTGATCATCTCCAGTTTGTGGCGTTCGCCCGAGCGTTGGGAGCAGATCGGCGATGTCCACCCGGAAGGGTGGAACGAATAGCCGCAGATGACATGAGCGCGACAAAGGGCCGGAGAAATCCGGCCCTTTGTGCATCTGCAGTCGTGGGCGGTCAGCTCAAACCGAGCGTGATTTGATACAAGCCGCCATCTGCCAGAGCTGCCCGTCGATTAAATACGACTTTGGGATACTCAGGATGCCAGAGTTCACGTAAAGTTTCTTTGCGGGCTTCACAGCGGTTTCTGGCTGCTATAATAAAAACAGGTGCAACAGCGATGAGGGAGGTGTAACCATGCAAAGCAGAGTCGAAAAATTCGGCATCAGCGACAAGCGCGGCCGCACACGCACCAGTGATGATCCCTACCTCTCTGAAAGAGGCATGAAGGAGCCAGCCCTCTGCCAGGGGTGTCATGCGGTTTATCGTCACAAACGCTGGCAGCTTGAGCCCAACGCAGCAGCTGAAATGGAGCATGACCCGGCTGTCCAGTGGGTGACCTGCCCGGCCTGTCTGAAGATCGCCGAGCATTACCCGGAAGGGATCGTCACCCTGCGTGGCGACTACCTGTGGCGCCATGAAGCGGAGATCCGCAATATCCTCCACAAGGAGGCCGAACGGGTCATGGCCAAGAATCCGGTTGCCCGCATCATGCACATGGAGACGACTGGAGAGAGCCTGGTGATCGAGACCACGGAGCGGAAGTTGGCCGAACATCTCGGACGGACGCTGAACCGTGCTCACAATGGCGACCTGCAGGTGGCCTGGAGCGGCTCTCCGAGAGTCTGCCGGGTCAACTGGGAACGCTGGCTGTGACGCCTGCTGACGGATTCCGGCTGATTGAACATACGGCGGATATGGGCATAGAAGCCCGTGCCGCCAGTCGCGAAGAGGTTGTCGAAGAGATGGTGCGGGGACTGGCGGTGCTGATCTTCGGTCGCAGCCCGGTTGCGTCTCGGGTCACGACAAAAATCGAGGTGCGGGCCGAGGATCCGGTGGAATTGCTGGTAAGCTGTCTGAACGAAGTTGTCTACTGGAGTGAACAAGGCCACATGGTCCCGGCGGCACTGCGCATCCAATCCATTAACGACGGTGAATTGCTCGCCACCGTTTCCGGGGAGCCCTTCGACCCCGAGCGGCACAGCATGGAACGTGAGGTCAAGTCCGTCACCTATCATCAGGCCTGCCTCGACGAGATCCCCGGCGGCTGGTATGCTCGGGTATACGTCGATCTCTGAAAGTTGCCCATGACTGTTAAAGTCCAACAGATCGACCCGTGCCGATGGCGGATCCCGCGCACAGGGGCCATGCGCACCGAGGGGTTGGTTTTCGCTTCGGCAAAGATGATGAAGGACCTGCAGCGCGAACAGGCGCTCGAACAGGTCTGCAATGTGGCGACGCTGCCTGGCATCGTCGGGCCGTCCATGGCGATGCCTGACATCCACTGGGGGTACGGTTTCCCGATCGGTGGGGTGGCGGCCTTCGACGCCGACGAAGGGGTGGTTTCGCCTGGCGGAGTCGGCTACGATATCAACTGCGGTGTTCGGCTGCTGCGCAGCAACCTGGAGGCTGAGGCGATCCGTCCCCAAATCGGCCGCCTGGCTGATGCACTGTTCCACAACGTCCCTTCCGGAGTCGGTTCCAGCCGGCGTGATTTCAAGCTCTCGATCCAGGAAGAGGCGTGCGTGCTGGTCAGGGGGGCGGCCTGGGCCGTGCAGCAGGGGTTCGGCGACACCGCGGATCTTGAGCGCATCGAGGGGCACGGCACGATTGCCGGCGCCGATCCGGAAATGGTCTCGGAGAGGGCCTTCGAGCGGGGCCGGGCCCAGTTGGGCACGCTCGGCTCCGGCAACCATTTTCTCGAAATCCAGCAGGTCGAGGTCATTTACGACGCTGAAGCGGCCGCCGTGCTCGGTCTTCATCCCGGCCAGGTCACGGTCAGCATCCACACCGGTAGCCGCGGGTTTGGCTACCAGGTCTGCGACGACTACCTCAAGATTATGCTCAGGGCCGCGCGCAAGTACGGAATTACCCTCCCCGACCGTCAACTGTGCTGCGCCCCGTTGCAGAGCGACGAGGCGCGCAGTTACCTGGCCGCGATGGCGTGCGCGGCCAATTTCGCTTTCGCCAATCGCCAGATGATCACCGGATGGGTCCGCGAAACGTTCGAACGGGTCCTCAGCAAGGGCCCTTCTGACCTGCGGCTGGGGGTCATCTACGACGTCTGCCACAATATCGCCAAGTGGGAAGATCATAGGGTCAACGGTCGACAGCGACGCCTGTGCGTACATCGCAAAGGCGCAACCCGGGCCTTTCCGCCCGGGCATGCTGAAATCCCGGCGGCCTATCGAGAGATCGGCCAGCCGGTCCTGATTCCCGGGGACATGGGGCGTTATTCCTACGTGCTGACCGGGACCGCAGGGGCTTATGACGAGACCTTCGGTTCTACCTGTCACGGCGCCGGGCGAGTCATGTCACGGCATGCCGCGAAAAAAGCTGCCCGCGGCCACGACCTCATTGGTGAACTGGCGGCGTCCGGAACCCTGGTGCGGGCTGCCGGCCGGGCCACGGTGGCCGAGGAGATGCCCGAGGCTTACAAGGATGTCGCCGATGTCGTCGAAGTGGTCCAGCAGGCGGGAATCGGTCATGCGGTGGCGCGTTTGAAACCAATGGCCGTCATCAAGGGATAAAGGCGAGGTGTGATGGCAAATAAAGGTAAAAAAGTAAAAGTCTTTGTGACCGGCGGCACCGGTTTTGTTGGCAAGGAGGTCATGCGGCAGTTGGTAGCGGCCGGACATGTCCCCCGGGCCCTGGTGCGCGAGGATTCGGTCAACAAACTGGCGGTTCTGGAGAACGCCGAGGTTCACCCCGGGGATGTCACCGATGCGGCCAGCCTGGCCGGGGCCCTGGCCGGCTGCGACGCGGTGATCCACCTGGTCGGTATTATCCGTGAGTTTCCCGGTCGTGGCGTCACGTTCGAGAAGCTGCATGTCGAAGCCACCAGGAATATGCTGGCGGCCGCTGCGGAGCAGGGGGTGACCCGCTTCCTGCACATGAGCGCCAATGGCACCCGGGTCCAGGGAACGACCGGCTATCACCGCACCAAGTGGCAGGCTGAAGAGCTGGTGCGTGGCAGCAACCTGGAGTGGACGATTCTACGCCCCTCGCTGATCTTCGGCCCGGGAAGCGAGTTCGTCAGGATGCTGGCCGACATGATTCGCAAGCTCCCGGTGGTACCGGTGCTCGGTGACGGCAAGTATCGCATGCAGCCGGTGGCCGTGGAGCAAGTCGCCGCCAGCTTTGTCAAGGCGCTAGGCAAGAGCGAGACGATCGGCGCCACCTACCAGCTCGGGGGCGGGGAGAGCTACAGTTACGATGAGATCCTCGACCTGACCGCGCGGGCGATGGGCAAGGGGCAAGTGACCAAGATCCACCAGCCCCTCTTCATGATCAAGCCGATGGTCAGGTTGTTGCAGGGCTTTGAGCAGTTTCCGATCACCGAGGATCAGCTGAAAATGCTCATCGAAGGCAATGTCTGCGATCCAGGAGAATGGGCCAAGGCTTTCGGGCTGACGCCCCTCAGCTACGCAGCCGGAATCGCGGGGTGTTTCCGGCCCCAAAGCTGAACTGCTTCAACGCTCCATGGCCACGCTCAGGCCGAGGGCGATCATCACGGTTCCGGTGATGCCGTCGAACAGCTGGCTGACCCTGGGCCGCTGCAGCCAGCGTTTGAACTGTTTGACCATCAGGGCGAGCAGGCACTGCCAGATCATGGCGATGATGAAATGCATCCCGGCGAGCAGCAGCGACTGAATCAGCGCCGAATGGGCCGGGTTGATGAACTGCGGCAGGAACGCCATGTAGAATACCGCGGTTTTCGGGTTGAGTACATTGGAGAGGAAACCCTCGCGCAGCGATCTCCGGATGCGCAGCGCACCCCCGCCGGTCGGCACCCCGTTGGCGATCGCGAACCGCTCCCGCCTGAGCACCTTGCGCCAGCTGCTAACCCCCAGCCAGACCAGGTAGCCGGCGCCGGCCAGCTTCAGGGCACTGAAGGCCCAGGCCGCCTGCAGCAGGATCACCGAGATTCCCACCGCCGAGATGACCGCGTGCACGAACAGGCCCGAGCAGATGCCGAGGCTGCTGAGCGCTCCGTCACGCCAGCCGCCGCGGGCGGTGTTGCGGATGACCAGCATGGTGTCGACCCCGGGCGTGATGGTCAGCAGGGTGATGGCGATCAGGTAGGTGGTGAGAGCGGTGATTTCCATAATGGTCCGTTAACAGTGAGTTGTGAAATTTGCAAGGCAGCGCCTGGTGCTGCCAAAGACTACAGGTTATTGTCCTCTGGGACGGAAGAGCTGAAGCTGTACGATTTGACCACGTTGCGGTCGTCGAACAGGATCTTCAGGTCGCGGGTGTAAGTAGTGCTGTATTCACCGTAAGTCCAGGTGCGCTTGCCGTCATCGAGCCCGGTCCGCCAGGGCTCGCCGAACATCTGCCGGATCTCTTCCTTGGTGGTCTTGTTGAGCTCGATCTGCCTGACCTTCTGTACCGGGAATGGGCGGCCCGTCGAAAGCGAGCAGCCGCTAACCGGCAGACTCAGGGCCGCCAGCAGCATCAGGATCGTCAGTCGTTTCGGCATTTGCATGGTTGTACCTCCTTGCAGTAGGTCTGTTTATGGCCTTTACGCTCGCAATCGTCAATCAGCCGGTCGGCGGCGCACTGCGAAAGATCTCTTGGCCACCTCGAAACGGTTGCCGTTGTCGTCCAGGCGCACCACCCCCCAGAGTGGCATTGTCTTATCGGATAACGCGGGCATGGCAGTTAAGTTCCATTTTGCCACGCCGCTGGCGGTTCGGCAACGAAATGCATCTCCTCCCCCAAAGTCGGGTGGCGAATAATCATGGCGCGGGCATGCAGGGCGATGGCATCGTCGGCAAAGAAACGCTGCGACCCGTAGCGACGATCGCCAAGAATCGGGAATCCGCGATGGGCGAATTGTACGCGGATCTGATGATGCCGCCCTGTCTCCAGGGCGATCTCCACCAGGCTGATGCCGCGGTCAAAGGCTAACCTTCGGTAGCTCAGGCGAGCCTCCTTGCCGGCCGGGGCGGCAACTATCCGGGCGGAGAATTCATCACGCTCGATCCGGTCGTCCCAGCGTCCCTCGGGCGGCACCTCTCCGGCGACCTGTGCCCAGTAGAGCTTGCGCGGCCGGTGGCTGCGGATCTCCTCGGAAAGCCGCGCGGCCGCCTTGGAGGTGCGCGCCAGGACTACGACCCCGGAAGCCGTACGGTCGAGGCGGTGCACCAGTCCCAGGAAAACCTTTCCAGGCTTGGCGTACTTCTCTTTCAGCCAGCTCCTGGCCTCCTCAAGCAGGGTCCCGCGCCCGGTCTGATCGCCCTGCACCAGCTGCCCGGGCGGCTTGTTGACCACCAGCAGGTGGTTATCCTCGTAAATAACGCGCATTAGGGGTCAGGTCTACACATTTCACAAATTTAGTACCTCAGCTTATTACAACAGACTCCTGGCGCCCTTGTCCACGGCGTTTGTTGCGCCATAAAAGGCCGGCCAGAGGGTCCCGGTCTCCACATCCTGTTCGCAACGTGCAGCGCCAGGATGTGCGAGGAACCATGTGTTGCAGGGCGTGCTTAAGAGCAAGCCTGCGGCTTGGATTCACCCGCCGCGTTGTTGTTTTACCGCCAAGGCAATGCCGCCCAGGATAGCTCCTGCGGCAAAGACCAGGCGCGCGGTGAGTCCTTCGGCCAGGAATATCGTCCCGGCCAGGGCCGCCAGCAATGGCACCGCCAGCTGGACGATCGAGGCCCTGGTCGCGGTCATCCCCGGCAGTGCCGCATACCAGAGCGCGTAACCGACCCCGGAAGCCAGTCCTCCCGAAAGGAGCGCCAGCAGGCCCCCCAGCAAAGAGATGTGACTGTCGTTGAAAAAGCAGAGGCCGAGCAGTGCGACGCATGGCAGCGTCAAAGCAAAGTTGCGGGTTGTTTCAGCCAGCGGATCGAGAGAGCTGCGCCCGCGCAGGGAATAGATCCCCCAGGCGATCCCGGCCCCTGCCATGAGCAGGGCCCCCGGCAGGGAAGGTGCCGTCACTCCAGGTGAAACCAGGTAGCACAGTCCCGCGAATGCAAGCCCGGCACCTATCAGCTCGTTTCGTCTAAGCGGTTCGCCGCCGAGGTGTGCAGCCAGCAGCATGGTCAGCTGGACCGCGCCGAACAGGATGAGGGCCCCGGTGGCGGTGCTCAGCGTGAGGTAGGCGAAGGAGAAGACCGCCGCATAGGCAAACAGGGCTGCGGCGGAAATCCAGCTGCCCCGTGCCGCCGCTCTGCTTCTACGGGGTGAGCAGGCCATGAACAGGGCCAGGACCAGCGTGCCGGACACCAGGCGGAGACCGGTGAAGCTGGCCGCATCGATCGCGGCGCTGCCGAGCGCCAGTCGACAGAGCACCGAGTTGCCGGCAAAGGCGACCAGAGCGCAGCTCGTGTAGGCGATAACTATCCCGGGGTTTGCCCCGGCGCTGTTTTTGTTCAAAGTGTCCCTTGCCGGGTTACGGCGTGACCCTGACCGGCGTTGTTGCCATGTCTCCGACCACCGTATCCCAGCGTCGCACGCGCCAACGTGTCACGACGCCGTGCCTGACATAGGGATCGGCCGCCGCGAAGCGCTCGGCAGACTCAGGCGACTCACCCTGGAAGAGCAGGACCGCGCCATCGGCAGGGTCGCCCAGCGCTCCGCCGACCACAAGTTCTCCGCGGGCACACGCCTTCCAGGCGACTGACAGGTGCTCGGCACGGTACTGACCCCGGCGTTCCAGATAATCAGGGGCGACATCGTAAAAGAGCAGGTAGTGCATACAATTCTCCTTCCCTGTGATGACCTGTCGATCCAGGCCCCTGTTTGGTTGTGCCCGCCTGGCATGACCATCGTTTGCGGTGAGCAGCATGCAATGCAGGACAGAAGGGGGGATGGGCCCTGGCTTAAGTGCCTGCCCGCGCGTAAACTTCGATGCGCTCTTTCCCCCGCCCGATGTTCTTGCGCTTGAGGGTCAGGGTGCCGACCTCCCCCGTGCGTTTCAGATGGGTGCCGCCGCAGGGGACGCGGCCAAAACCAGGCACCTCCCAGTAGCGCAGCTGACGGCGCTCGTCCGCATATGCACTGACGATGGCTATGTCCTGATCGATGAGCGCCTGGGCCCGGACCGTCAGCTTGGGAAACAGCATCGCGATGTTGTCCGCCCAGTGGAAATCGATGCGCGCCTTGCCGGGGGCGATGTGTGCGCCGATTTTCTCAACTTTGCCCAGCTCACGATAAACCAGTTCGAGGACGAGTTCCGCGGCAAAATGGAGTCGCATCAAGCTGTAGCGACGCGCCCAGTCGATCGCCACATGCACCTGATCGCCGGGGCCCAAGCCGTGTCCTGAGGGCAACAGGTACTCTATGTTGAGCCCGGCCTTGCGCGCCTCCAGCACATGGTGGCCGCCGATCGACCCATGATCGCTCTCCTGCCCTCCGGAGAAGGCATAAAAGATCGTTTCCCGCAAGGTGATCCATTGGTCATCGACAGATGCGACAACTGTCTCAAGGCAGGTCAGGTAAGGGGTTTCCCAGAACAACTTTTCGGTCATGGCAAACTTGAGTGGTCTGAATCCTGGTGAGGGCCAGCCTTGTCTGATGTTAACGGTCCTCGCGTTTGCGCCTTACGGAGATTGCCAGCCAGGTGCCCGTGATGATGAGAAAAACATAGAAACAGATGAGCAGTATGGCGTCTTCGAAGGGCACGGTCGTGCCAAACGGGTCGCCTGGTTCGTGGCGTGCGGCCCTCAGTGGGTTGAGCAGGGATAAACCCGCTGTTGCCAGGCCAAATCCGCCAGCTAATATGAAGATACAGGCCGTTGCACTTTTGAAGTTCTGCATCGAGGCCTCAAGCTTGATGATTATTCCACCGCCCGTTGTGTGCAGGCGGCCCGGAAAGAAGAAAAAACGCAGGTCGCGCCAGCGCTTATTCCGCTGCTGCCAATACCTTAAGCGACACATCGGCAACGATATCTTTCACTGCTGTTCTGTAGGCAAGCATGTGCGGTGCGGCCAAGTGCGCCCGCAAATCCTCCAAACTCTGCCACTTTTCGATAATTGTCACGACGTGCTCATTCAATGCCTGGGGGGACAGTCCTGTTGGCACGTCAATCGTCGGCACATATTCGAGGCAGCCCTTTTCCTGCAGGACATTGGCAATATTGGCTTTGAAAATATCGAGGAATTCAGCCCTTCGGCCTTCCTTGACGCGAATCGATGCAATGACGTTGATCATTCTATTTCCTCCTGTGAATCCAAGGCAAATTTCCCGGAACCGGGGGCACTCAAGACAGAGCGTCCCGAGGGTCATTATGACTCGGCTCTCTCCGCCAGGGCCAGGCAGTTTTTCTTGATCTCTTCGGGAAAAGTGCAGGCCTTTCGCTGCATTCTGTCAAGGTGTGCGGCCACCAGTTCGGAGGTGGCGACTTCTCCGCCGGTTTCAACATTGTACATGGTGTGAATAAACCTGAGGGTCTTGTCCTTGACTTCGAGAATCCTCGATCTGACCACCAGCAGGTCGCCGGCCATGACTTCCGCTTTGTACCTGGTGACCTGTTCGAGCGCCGCCATCCCCCTGTGGTTGCGGCGAATGTAATCCGCGGTGATCCCAACGGCAGAAAACAACTGCCACGTTCCTTCGTCGAACTTGGCCGTGTACCACTGCACATTCATGTGGCCCATATGATCCAGCTGGCTTGGGTAGACAACGCCTCGATAAGTTTCAAGCATGCCCTGTCCTTTTATTGGAAGTCCGTGCCCGCATCACGTTGTCTCTTGTTTCCGCTCAAGTTGCTTGGTTTCGCGGACTTCTTTTCGACTCGCGCAATCAGAATGCTAGGCCTGATAGGATATGAGGACCACCTCGGCCGCCTGGTCTCTCAGCGGGATCAGCGACTGGTACGTTTCCGATGCATACCAGGTCTCCAGGGTGGCTTGGTCCTGAAACTCGATCACCACCACGAGGTCGTGCGGGTGCCTTCCGGCGAGGACCGAGGCCCGCCGGCCCCTGAAGAGAAGCTTGCAGGCAAAGGGCGCAAGCGACTTCTGCACACCTGCCACGTAGGCCTGCCAAAGCTGGTCATCCCTGACTGTGATGTGACCCACGAGATAGGCGCTCATCTGTCTCCCTGCCATGGACACGGACACTCGTTCGTGAGTCCCCTGATTATGTTGATATCTTCCGGGGACACAATACCAGTTTTAATACCTTTGAAACAGGCCCTTGATGCTCTTTAATCATTAAGATAATCAGCCCTGTCCCCCGATGCAGCTTGGCGAGCCCGGCCTTGCCATGCCTGAGCGCGTTGCATGCCATCAAGGGTTCACCAAAGATACGCGCTTGCCTTGCGGCCCAGGATGTTGAGCTCAAAAACCATTCTGCAGGCACGCCGCGCCATCCCGTAACAGACATGTAGCGGCAAGAGATGTTCTTCCCGCGGATGGCAGTATCGTGCCGAAGGGGCCTCTTCCCAAGTGGCCAACCGCTCTGCCCGGGCCCTTTCGTCAAGTGCAGGACTTGAGCAAGTGTCGATCAGCCAGCGTTCAAAGGATTCATTCATGGCCTGAGAAGCGGCCGTCACCGGGGCAAAAAAGGCTTGCAGGTTATGGAATGAAAACCCCGAGCCGATCACCAGAACATCTTCTTTGTCCAGGCCGGCGAGGGCCTCGCCAAGCTTGATGTGCGCCACCGGGTCCAGGCTGCCGACCAGGGATAATTGAATGCATGGTATGTCAGCCTCCGGGTACATTATTTTCAGGGGTACGAACAGCCCGTGATCAAAACCTCTCTGTTCGTCGAGTTCTGCATCGATCCCATGGTCATTCAAGAGCGCGAAGACCTTGCGCGCCAGGGCAGGCTCCCCCGGCGCGGGGTATTGAATCTGGTAGGATTGTTTTGGAAATCCGTAATAATCGTAGATCAGCGCTGGATTTGTCCCAGCGGTGATCGTTGCCTGTCGGGCCTCCCAATGGGCGCTGATGACGATAATCGCTGCAGGCCTGGCAAGCAGAGCTGCGATATGCTTTAAATTGGCCACCATTTCCTCGTGGCCCTCGTCACCCAGCAATGGCAGCGGGCCCCCTCCATGAGAAATGTACAAGATGGATGCAGGGAAGCTTTCGGTCTTATTCATGAGGTTTCCAATCTCCGCCTATAGCACGAACGGTTTTGATCGGGCGAACGCCTGCCTTGCCTCGGACAGAGGGCCATGATCTCCTATCCTAGATGCATATCGAGCCTTTGGCAAATGTTCTGATTCCTGCTCCTGGTCCAGGTCGGCCCGGTGCAGGGACCTGTGCGCCAGTCCGGTGGGCGACGAGAGCAGGCCGAGTTTTAAAGAAGCAGGAATGCGGGTCCCGGAGTGCTGAATAACGCCCTCTGCAGGTCTGTGGCTCCCGTCCCCCAAGCCCTGATGTGACAGGTGACAGCCGCCGGTAATCTATGCAAGAATCTCCCATGCGCCGCTTTGCCAACCTCTATATCATGCTGTTCCTGGCCGACGCCGGTCTCTCCCTGATCGATGAACTTCTCATTGCCAGCTCTGCTCCGGCGCCCTTGCTATCCGGCGGACGCTATGCGATCTCCTCTGCCGTGATGGTTCTCTCCCTGGTGCTCTACGCCTGCCTGGGGATCGACCGGCGGCTGCCCAAACGGGTGTTCCTGCCTATGGCCCTGTATATCTCCTGGTGCGCCCTGTCGATGTGGCCGCTCTCAGGCGTCTTCGAGCGCGAAGCGCTCGGCCTGGTGGCCGCCACCGGCCAGGTGCTGATCGGAGGGATGGTCGTTCTGACGGTGCGCAGCCTCGGCGGGCGGGTCCTGCTGGGCACGGAGTTGTTCCGGGGGCCGCTGTTCGGCTGGCGCAACACACTGATCTTTACCTCCGCCAACCTGCTGCTGCTTCCTCTGGCCCTGGTTTTTACTGGCTTGGCCGTGGCGGACTACTATTTCGGAGCGCAGACCGCAGGGTTCTTGCGGCTCAGTCCGGTGGGCATCTACATGACCGAGCGCAGCTATCAGCGGGGTGCCAAACTCGTGCGACTGGCAGGGATGATGCACATCGGCAAGGAGGATTACTACGAGGACCTGGCCGGCTCGATGTCGAGCGGCAGCACGATCATCCTCACCGAGGGGGTCACCGACCGCGATCGGCGGCTCGAAAACCCGTTCAACTACAGCAAGCTGGCCCAGGTCATCGGTCTGGCCTCCCAGGAGACGATGCAGCTCGACGGCCGCCTGATCGATCTGAACGATCTCGATCAATTGCCGCAAAACGCCGGTAACTCGGGCCGGCCGGACATCGCCCGGGCCGATATCGATCTCAACAACTTCGATCCGCAAACCATTGAGTTTCTCAACGCGCTCGGCAGTACCCTGTTCAGCGACAAGCCGCTGACCGAGGCCCTTACGGAATACAACGCCTGGGTAAAAGAGCATATGACCCCGGAACGGATTGCCGGGGTCATGGGTGATATCCTCGACAAGCGCAACGCAATAGTGATCGACAGCATGGTGCGCAGCCTCAAGCGCTACAATACCGTCATCATTCCCTGGGGCGCGATGCACATGCCGGCGATCGAGGCCGCCGTACTGGAGCAGGGCTTTCAGGCCGGCGGGGCCCGAGAGCGGTTGAGCCTTGATTTCCGAACCATCCCTTACGCGGAGTTGTGGAAGAAGTGGGCATCGGCGACCGGGGCGAGGTGACTTTAATCAGGATGTCAAAAGAAACAGGAGAGTGAAGCTCAAGAGTTGGAAATTAGTGACCCGCTGTGATAAATATGTTAACGTGTGAGCGTTAATTATGAGCACTGTCGTTCAGCTTTGTTCGCGATTTCGGGGGAATGTTTTGTCGACCGACGCCCACCTGCTGAAAACTTTGGAGAGACGTAACCGGGAGCTTGAAGTTCTCATCGAGATCGGCAAGGCCCTGACCTCGACCCTTGACCTCGAAAACGTCCTCACCCTGATCATGGACCAGGTCAGTCGTCTGCTCAAGACCCAGGCCTGGTCCCTGCTGCTGCGTGACGAGCAGACCGGCGAGCTGACCTACGAAATCGCGGTTTCGCCGGCGGCCGAGAAGCTCAAGGGTGTCAAGGTCGCTGCCGGCGAAGGGGTCGCCGGCTGGGTCGCCGAACACGGCGAAGCTCTGGTCATCTCCGATGTCAGCGAGGACCGGCGTTTCTCAGACCAGTTCGACAAGGCTTCGTCGTTCATTACCCAGTCGGTTCTGTGCGTGCCGGTGCGCAGCAAGGAACATGTCCTCGGGGTGATCGAGCTGGTCAACGGTCCCAATGAGAGGGTCTTCAAGCAAGCCGACCTGCAGATCCTGCTGACCATCGCCGATTACGCGGCGATTGCCATCGAAAACGCCCGCAACTTCATGCGCATCAACGAGTTGGTCATCACCGACGACCTGACCGGCCTGTACAACGGACGCTACCTGCATATCTTGATCGAAGAAGAGATCGAGCGAGTACGCCGGTTCGGCGGCAAGCTGTCGCTGATCTTCATCGACATTGATTTCTTCAAAAAAATCAACGATACCTGTGGACACCTGGTGGGCAGCCGCACCCTTACCGAGGTCGGCAAGCTGATCAAGGACAACGTGCGCAAAATCTGCAAATCAGCCCGATACGGCGGCGACGAGTTCGTCATCGTCCTCCCCAACACCGGGAAAAGCGGCGCCATGACCCTGGCGACCAAGCTCTGTGAACTTTTCCGGGCCTACGATTTCCGCGATGACAATGATGTCTCCTTCAAGATGACCGCCAGCTTCGGAATCGCCACTTACCCCGATGACGCCGATTCCAAGGATAAGCTGATTCGCCTGGCTGATCAGGCGATGTATCGCGTCAAGGAAACCTCCCGCGACGCCGTAATGTCAGCTTGACCTCTTCTTTTCCGCGGAGGTTCCGATGGCCCACCACACGCCTCGCAGCAGCTACAAAAAGCTCACAGAACGCCTGAATCTCTTCTCCCAGGGCGCCCCGCCCTCGGAAATCCTCTATCGTATCCTTGCCCTGCTTTTTACCACGGAAGAAGCCGAATTGGTGGCCGGGCTGCCGCTCAAGCCGTTTACCGCCGAGCAGGCTGCAAAGAACTGGCGATTGCCCCTCGTTGAGACTGAAACCAGGCTGCAGCGTCTGGCTGGCCGGGCTCTCCTGGTCGATTTTAAGGTCAACGGCACAACTGAATACGTGCTGCCACCGCCGATGGCAGGCTTCTTCGAGTTTGCCCTGATGAGGACCAGAGGCGATATCGACCAGAAACTGCTGAGCGAACTGTACGAACAGTATATTACCGTCGAAGAGGATTTTATCCGGGACCTGTTCCTGACCGGCACAACCCAGCTGGGCCGGGTCTTCGTCCAGGAGGGTGTGCTCAGCGGCGAGCATGCCCTGCACGTGCTCGACTACGAAAGGGCGACTGAGGTCATCGAGACCGCTACGGACATTGGCATCGGACTCTGCTACTGTCGTCACAAGCGTCAACACCAGGGCAAGGCCTGCAACGCCGAGATGGATATCTGCATGACCTTCAACACCGTTGCCGCATCGCTGATCCGCAACGATTATGCCCGGCGCGTCGATCGCAGCGAATGCAAGGAATTGCTGCACAAGGCCTGGGAGCAGAACCTGGCCCAGTTCGGTGAAAACGTCCAGAACGGGGTCAACTTCATTTGTAATTGCTGCCCCTGCTGCTGCGAGGCGATGCTCGCCGCCCAGCGCTTCGGTCACGAACACCCGGTCCACACCAGCAACTTCATTGCCCGGGTTGAGGACAACTGCAGCGGCTGCGGCCGCTGCCTGGCCACCTGCCCGGCCAAGATCATGTCCCTCGAACCCGAGGGGCGTGACGGTTCCGGACGCAAGCGGGCGCACATCGACGAGGCGCTCTGTCTTGGCTGCGGCGTTTGTGCCCGCAACTGCAGGATCGGTGCCTTGACCATGCAGCCGCGCGCCAGCCGTGTCATCACGCCGGTCAATTCAACCCACAAGGTCGTCATGATGGCGATCGAACGGGGTAAATTGCAGAACCTGATCTTCGACAACCAGGTGCTCTGGAGTCATCGCGCCCTGGCGGCGATGCTCGGTGTGATTCTGAAACTGCCACCGGTCAAAAAAGCCCTGGCCAGCGAACAACTCGGCTCACGCTACCTCGGCACCCTCTGTGAACATTACGAGGCCAGGCAGAGTTCATGAACGCACCTGATCATTCGTGCCCGGGATGCGGGCTGAGGACGCTGCGGTATTGAGCGATGTCTGCAGGAACGGAAAAGGGAGCTACAAGCCCCCTTTCAGGTTATTGACAAACCCTGCGAATCTTTAGGGCGTGTGGGCTTTTTGAATTTGACGAAAATTTGCAGCCGGAAAATTCAATAAATGCGACTGGTTCATTTCAAAGGTGGTTCGAGTCTTTGATGAATTTTGTCAGGAACAGGGCAACAGATGGCCAATCTGTTGCCCT
>JAHEDT010000018.1 GCA_024641085.1 Geobacteraceae bacterium
TGGCCGAAGGGCCACTTGATGAAGACGCTGCGCGGCGGCTGGACCTTTTCGGTGTACTCGCGGATGATCGTCACCCCGACGGTGGGGATGCCGGCTTTCTCGATCTCTCTCTGGATCAGTCCCACGGACTGATTGCAGATGCCTCAGGCCGGGGTCAGCAGGACCAGGTCGACGCCGTCCCGGCGGAGCCGGTCCGCGACCTGCCTGGCCGTCTGGCCGATCAGGGTGGCGATGTGCCGGCCGTCGATGTGCCCCATGAAGGAGTAGTGGGTGTCGGCCAGGTGGCCGATCACGCCCTCCTGCTGCAGTTCCCGCAGCCGGTCGAGGGGGAAGATAATGTTGAGGTCCTTCTCGGCGTCGCTGTGGTCGTAGTAGTCATGGGTGATCCGGTAGTCCTCGCCGATGGTCGCCCCGTCGATGGCCCGGAAACTCGGATCGCCCTCGCTGTCCTGCATGTCGAAGGACGGCTGGCCGCGATGGTGGACGCCCGAGGTGGTGACCAGGGCCAGCGTGCATTCGCTCAGCGGCTTGCGCGGCGGCGTCCACGGGATCGCCTCCCCCGACTCCCAGGGCTCGTAGGCGGTGATGAAGCGTTGGGCCAGCCCCGGGTAACGGGTGATCAGCTTGGCAATCAGGCGGTTTTTCAATCGGCTGGTGATCGACATCGGCTCTTCTCGTCAGGGTTGCATAAGGCATTATAGCCTGATTTTCGTGGCGCGCGGCACTTTTCCGCGCATGGCGCAGCATCAGTCCCTGCCGTCAGGTGGGCCCTCGAGTTTTTCAGTCTACTGATTTCCGGATTCTGGATTCTGACTTCCGGCTCCTCACCGGCTGGCCGTGGCGGAGTTAATTTGCACACAGATTTCCCCCTGTCCAAGGCCCGCCTGCACTAACCAGAAATTGTTTCCAGGCCATGGCTGTGGTAGGCTTTGTGAGCAGTCCTTGTCCAGGGGCTGTCGCTGTTTGCGCAGGGATCAAAATCGGGGGCAATTGGTGGCACAAGGCAAAACCATACTGGCGGTGGTCGCCGACGTTCAGGGCGAGGTGTTCGAACACCCCGACCTGCTGATGGCGGGCATGAACGGCACGCAGGTGGTCGCGCCGCTGGCGGCGGAAATGATTCCGATGCCCGAGGGCAGCCGGCTGTTCACCATTCCGCAGACCCCGCCGGTCGGTTACGACCGGCGCAGCGGCCAACAGCTGACCACCGATCGCCTGCCCAAGAAGTGGGGCGGCGGGGCGATCCAGGCGGTCTCCGCTTTCCTGACCCCCGGCTATACCCGCACGCTGCTGCCGGCCGCCGACTACCAGCGCAAGGGCATGACTCTGCCGCTCTGGTCGTACACGGCGGTCGGCTGGTGCGTGGAGGAGGAGCGCTTCTACGTGGCGGCGGTCCAGGTCGATCGCAACAGCCAGTGGCAGCCCGATCACTTCGATGACCGCAAGCTCGATCCCCTGGTCAGGAAGGCGCTGAAAGCCAACCCCGACAACCGCCTGCTCGACCAGCTCGCGCGCTGTGCCCTCGATTACCACTGCTTTGCCGCGAAAAACCTGTTTTTCCGGCGCTGGGAAGCGCCCCTGCCAACGTCGCCGACCTGCAACTCGCGCTGCGTCGGCTGCATCTCCCTGCAGGAATCGGACTGCTGCCCGGCCAGCCAGGAGCGCCTGACGTTCGTGCCGACCGTCGAGGAGCTGTGCGCCGTGGCGGTGCCGCACCTCAAGGAGGCGCAGAACGCGATCGTTTCCTTCGGCCAGGGCTGCGAGGGCGATCCGATTCTCCAGGCCGAGGTCATCTGCGCGGCGGTTCGCGAGATGCGCCGGGCGACCGCGCGCGGCACCATCAACTTCAACAGCAACGCCTCGCTGCCCGATGCCGTCGACCGGCTGGCGGCCGCCGGGGTCGAGTCGATCCGTGTGTCGCTCAACTCAGCCCGCGAACCGTTCTACAATGCCTACTACCGGCCGCGCGGCTACCGCTTTGCCGATGTCGTCGAATCGCTGCGCCGGGCCAAACGGGCCGGTCTCTATACCATGCTCAACTACCTGGTGTTCCCCGGGGTCAGCGACCGGCCCGACGAGATCGAGGCGCTGGCCGGCCTGGTCGAGGAGGTCGGCGTCGACATGATCCAGATGCGCAACCTGAGCCTCGACCCGGTCCTCTACCTGACCGCTCTGGGGGTGACCGGGCAGGGCGTCGGCATGCTGGAGATGCTCAAGTGGCACAAGGCGCGTTTCCCGAAACTGCAGTACGGCTACTTCAACCGCACCCGCGAGACCTTTTTCCCGCCCGGTTACGAGACGGAGTGGCCGATTGTACATGCTTAACTTTTCTCGGAGAACCTTTCGGTGAATACTGACTGGGATTGTCCTCGCCAAGAGCTCTGGTGGATCATGGCCACATAAGGCCGTTACCAGCCGGACAATGATTTCCCCGAACGGGATTGTATGATTTAATGATGCCAGCCATTGGCTGAACGGGATGAGAGTGTAAAGAACAAAGGCCGGGAGGGTTTACTCATGGGTTATGGCGATTTGCTTGGGAATACCGCGGAATGGTCCGTGGCCACGTTGCGCGAATATTTTCAGCAGCACCACCCCGAAGACTACCAGCTGATCGATGTCCGCCAGCTGCCCGAGTACAGCGCAGAACATCTGCCCGGCGCCCTCTGGATGCCTGCGGAAGAGCTGCCGCAGCGGCTGGCTGATATCGATGCGGCCAAAACCACCATCGTCTACTGCTCCCTTGGTTCGCTCAGCCGCGCCGCGGCCCAGCTGCTCATCAAGGCCGGTTTTCGTGACGTACATGTGCTTCAGGGGGGGATGCACAGCTGGCTTTACGGCGCGGCGACCGGTCTGCCCGGGCAGTTCTCCGCCCACCTGGCTGATGCCGGCAGCGCTCAGGAACAGGCCGTGCTGGCCTGGCGGGTCGAAGAGACCACCCGCCAGTTCTACGAGGAAATGGCGGATACCATAGACGATCCTCAAGTCTCCGCGCTGTTTGCCGAACTGGCGGCCGCGGAGAGCCACCACAAGGCCACCCTGCAAGCGCTCTGGGAGGCGCTGGCCGGCCGGCCGGCCGACCCGGTTTTCCCGGAAACGCCACCAGCTGAACAGGAGCTGATGGAGGGGGGAACGCGCCTCAGCGAGGCGCTCGCCTGGGCGGCGCAAAGCACCACGGCCAGGATTCTCGATTTCGCCATGGCCCTCGAACTCAACGCCTACGATCACTATCTCTACCTGCAGCGCCACAGCACCGATCCCGACAGCCAGCGGCTGTTCGAAGTCATGGCCGACGAGGAGCGTCGTCATCTGCGGACCCTCGGCAAATCCCTGGAGAACCTCCAGCACTAGGGGTCAGGTCTACACATTTCACATTTTTTGCAAAAAAAGCTTTTTTTGTGAAATGTGTAGACCTGACCCCTCTACCGTAATATCAAACTGTTGTTTAACAAAATCTGCGGCTTCGGACATGAAGCCTGCGAAATCCTGGCGCAGGGATGCTTCGTGGATGGCCAGGTCGTCGACCCCTTCGGCGAGGGGCAGGGGTCGGCTCAGGCGCTGGGCGATCCGCTGCAGCGCTCTGCCGACCACTGCGCGGTGCTGGTAGGAGAGCAGCCAGTTGTGTGCAATCATGTGGGGGGTGATGCGTTGGAGGCTGGCCGGCAGCTGGCCGTGGTTGTCCTGCAGCAGGCGGTACACCGCTGCGGCATAGTCTTCCAGCGGCACCGGTGAAAAGTCTGACCAGGCCGTGGCGAGAAAGTGGTCGTAAAAGATGTCGACGATAATGCCGCGGCCGTGGCCGAATTTCGGGTGGAGTCTCTGGCGGCTCTGCCGGGTATGCGGGCTGTTCTGGGCCAGACTGTCGATCCGGCGGTGCAGCTGCAGGCCGCGGACCAGTTGCTCGGGGTAGCTGTCCGGAATAGGTCCCTTGACGAAGTCCCCCATCAGGCCGCCGAGCTGCAGCTCGGGGTCCGGACCGGCCAGGTAGAGGTGAACCAGGTAATTCACAACCTGAGGATTTTGTTGTGCAGGATGAGGAGTTCGAAGGCCATCAAGGCCTTGCTGGCGAGTTGCTGCACGTCCACCACGGCCTCGGGGAGATCTTTCGCCGGGTCGTCGACGTAGATCAGGCCGACCACGCGCCCGAGCATGCTCATGGGGATAAGCAGGGCGGTTTTGGGTGCCGGCTTGCCGAGAACCGCGGTCAGGGCCAGGTTGGTGTCACTCTGCGGCACCGGGCCGAGGAACAGGCTTTTGCTCTCCACCGCGGTCTTCAAAATGGACGGTTCGGAGAGCGGCAGCTGAAACTGGTCGAATCCCGGGATCGGCCGACCGTCCTTGGCCGAGCGCCAGCCGGTGACCTGGCCGGCAACCACCATGAAGAGAGCCGCCCGGGCGTAATGTGCGCCGAGGTAGGCGATCACGGCATCGGCGACATCGTCGCGGTCGGTCGCCTTGACCAGGGCCTGAACGGTGCTCGCCAGGGTGATCCCTTCCTGGCCCACGTCCTCGATCAGGTCCTGATCGGTTAATTCTTCGATCGCCTCGACAACCGGTTCCGTGGTGTCTTCGGGCTTCTGGTAAATCCATTCCGAACCGGGCATGCCAAGCTCTTCATCGGTTTCGGGTGCCGCGACCGGTCCTTCCGGTGTGTCGAAGATGTGCACCTGGTTCAGCTCTTCGCGGACCTGCCTGGGCGGGGCGATATAGCGCATGGTGCGCTTGATGCCGTAGTACTCTTCCAGGGCAAAGACCAGCCGCACTTCCAGGGCCAGGACCGGTTTGACGATATAGCCGGTACGAAACGAGATCTCGTCGATCGATTTCAGGTTGTGAGGGTCGGCCATGGCCAGGGTCAGCTTCTTGCCGTTGACCGCAACCGGTATGACTTTGTGCTTTTCTGCCAGTTCGGGACTGATGATTTTGATGACATCGGCAGAGATGTCCTGCATCTGACCCGGTTGCGCACAGGGGATCGAGAGGAGTTGGGCCAGGTTCTCGGCCAGGGCCCCCTCGCTGATCAGGCCCATTTCGATGAGTATGGTGCCGAGCTTGCCACCGAAAATGACCTGGGCCTGCAACGCCTCTTCGAGCTGCGCCTTGGTCAGCATATCTTTCTTGATCAGCAGTTCGCCTAGTCTGATTTTCATGGTGCGCGTCCCTTGAGGTGATTAATTCGAAGATGGGCTGTCTGACGATTCTGTGCTGGCCGTCTGGACGCCCGGCGGATCGTTCAGCCGGGCCATGAGGTTCTCTGCCTGGATGTTGAAATCAGCGAGGTTGGTTTTGGAAACCGGTTGGGCCGCAGGGGCCTTGACGCGGCTCGGGTTCGCCGGGGCGCCGTTTTTGAACATCCGGAAGCAGAGGTGCGGCCCGGTGGCGAGACCGGTGCTGCCGACGTAACCGATCACCTGCCCCTGGGCAACCCGCTTACCCTGGCCGATGCCCCTGGCAAAACCCTTCATGTGCAGGTACATGGTTTCGTAGCTGCTGTTGTGGCGGATCTTGACGAAGTTGCCATTGCCGCGCGTGTAGCCTTTCCTGATGATGACGCCATCGCCGACGCTTTTGATCGGGGTCCCGGGAGGCGCGGCGTAATCGATGGCCGGATGCGCCTTCCAGGTCTTGGTGATCGGGTGGAAACGGCGCATGGTGAAACCTGAAGAGATGCGTGAAAAGGAGAGTGGTGCTTTGAGAAAGGCTTTGCGCAGGCTCTGGCCGCTGGCATCGTAATAGTCGGCACGCCGGTCGCCGTCCTGGTAAAGGAAGGCCTGAAACGTGGCGCCCTGGTTGGTGAAATCAGCGGCCAGGATCCGACCGTAACCCGCCGGCTGCCCTTCCCGGAAACGTTTCTCCACCAGGGCCTGAAAGGAGTCTCCCTGGCGAATGTCGAGGATGAAGTCGATATCCCAGGCAAAAATATCGGCCAGGTTCATGGCCAGGATATCGCTTTCGCCGGTCGCGGTGACCGCTTCAAAAAGGCTGCTTTCGATCGTGCCCCGGACGCGTACGACCTCCGTGGTGTATGGGATCGGCACCTTTTCGATGGCGAAGTTGTCAGCCTCTCGGGAGATAATCAGCTGTTCATCCCGGTCGATATCATATTCAAAACGTTCGAACTGGTCGTCGCTCAGGCAGAGCCGGTAGGGTTGGCCTGCACTGAGCTTGGAGAGGGGAAAGACCTGTTTGCACTGCTGGCTCAATTCATGGAGTTCTGCCGCAGAGAAGAACTGTCCCAGCAGGCCGGTTGCCGTGTCGCCCTGGGCAATGGTCCCATTGATAATCTCTTTCCGGATTTCAGGGACGGGTGGCGGTGGTGGGGGCGCCGCCGGTGCGGCCGTGTGCGCCTCGGTCGTGGTGACCGTCGGACGCAGAAAGAGGGGCACCAGCAGCAGGACGAGCAGGCACAGAAGCAGCCAGATGCGCAGGCCGGGTATGGATCGGCCGGGTTTGGCCGTAGAGTTTTTGGGGGGGTGAAAATCGAAATCCAAGGGTCACTTCCTGTCGGGGTAAGAGCGATAACTACCCGATAAACAAAATTTATCCATACTAGCAGGGTGACCAGCGATTTGTCTAGGAATCTGTGGGCGTCCAGGGATTGTTTTTATCCTGCCTCCGTCACGTTTATCGCGCTGAGAAGACCCATGACCCGCAGTGTGCGGCCGGAGAGCTGATTCGGTTTTGCTTGCCCGGCGATGTGGTGGTAAGCTGATTACCAGTACTGTCTGGCAACGGGCCTGGACGGTGCCGGATTCCCGGCGCCCTTGGCTTGATACCTTCAACATAAAGGAGTTTTTGCATGATCAACCGGCAGCGTCTCAGCGATGGCTTTGCCCGTCTGGCCGCCATCAACAGTCCCCCATTAAAAGAGGGCCAGATCGCCCGTCACCTGGAAGAGCGTTTGCAGGCTCTCGGTGGTGAGGTCTGCTTCGACCAGGCGGCTGCCAGCACCGGTGGCGAGGTCGGCAACCTGGTCGCGTATTTTCCCGGCACCGGCAAGGGAACCGAGCCGCTGCTCTTTTCAGTGCACATGGACACGGTGGCTCCGGGCGGCCAGGTCGAACCGGTTTTGCGGGACGGGGTGTTTTACAGCGCGGGCGACACGGTCCTCGGCGCCGATGACAAGGCCGGGATTGCCGAACTGCTCGAAGCTCTGGAGGTGGTTGGCGAGCAGGGCATTGTGCACGGCCCGATCGAGGTCGTGGTCTCGATCGCCGAAGAGATCGGCCTGGTCGGGGCCAAGCACCTTGACTACGGACTGCTCAAGGCGCGCCGGGGCTTCGCTCTGGACACAGAGGGTGTTGAGCAGATGGTCCTCAAGGCACCCGGTGCGAACCGCATGAAAGTGGAGATTACCGGCCTTGCCGCGCATGCCGGCCTGGCTCCCGAGCTGGGAATGTCGGCTATCCAGACGGCGGCCTTGGCCATTGCCCGCATGCAGTTGGGCCGCATCGACCACGAAACCACTGCCAATATCGGCCGTATCGAGGGTGGGGTGGCGACCAATATCGTGCCGCAGAAAGTGACCCTGCAGGGCGAGGCCCGCAGCCATGACCCGCACAAACTGCAGGCGCAGACGGAACACATGCTGGCCTGCTTTGAGGAGGCGGCCGACGCTATGGCCCGGGAGATCGGCGGCAAGCTGGTGCGCCCCGTGGTCAGCGTAGAGGTCAAGGCAGATTTTGCGAGGATGGCTGTTGCCGAAGAGGCCCCGGTCGTGCAACTGGCCAGGAGTGCCGCCGCTGCGGTCGGCCAGAAGATCGTGGTGCGCCTGGGCGGCGGCGGCAGCGATGCCAATATCTTCAATGCCCACGGGATCGAAATGATTATCCTCGCCACCGGCATGCAAGGTGTTCATACCCATGACGAGTCGGTCGCGGTAGCCGACATGGCGCATGTGACCGAACTGCTGGTCGAAATCATCCGCCAGGCTTAGCGCCGCGGCACACTCTGCGAAGTGTGTAAAAGCTTTTTGCTGCAACTTATCTGTGGCGAGCTGCAAGCGCCGCCGGCAACCCTTTGAGGTTGCCGGCGGCGCTTGTTTAGGGCTGGCCTTGGGTCCCGGTCCCGGGCGTCAGCTCAGCTCTAATGGTGGCTCCTGCAGGGCTGCAATCTGCTCGCGCAGCTGCAGGATATGTTCTCCCCAGTAACGCACGGTGTTGAACCAGGGGAAATGGTGAGGGAAGGCTGGATCGTCCCAGCGTCTGGCCAGCCAGGCACAATAGTGCAGTATGCGAAGGCTACGCAGCGCTTCAATCAGACGCAGTTCCCGTGGTCTGAAATCGTAGAACTCATTATAGCCCTCTACAATCTCAGCAATTTGTGCCATCTGGCGTGGCCTATCCCCCGATAACATCATCCATATATCTTGGATAGCTGGGGCCATACGAGAATCATCAAAATCTACAAAGAGGAGAGTTTTCCCTGTCCACAATATGTTGCCGGCGTGACAGTCGCCATGGGTGCGGATCAAAGGCGTATCGCCGGCATCGGCAAGCCGTTCGTCGATCGCCTGCAGCAGGTCGTGGGTGAGGGCGTCGTAATTGGCCTGGTACTCGGGAATCATGAACTTCTCGCTGATCAGGGCGACGGAGGCATGACCGAAACTGGTGCTGTCGAGCCGCGGCCGGTGGACAAAGTCGCGGGTCGCGGCAATGGCATGCATGCGGCCCAGGGTTCTCCCCATGATCAGCAGGTTGTCGAGGTTGTCGAATTCCGGGGCGTGCCCGCCCTGGCGCGGGTAGAGGGCAAAGCGAAACTCACCGTAGCTGAACAGGCTGTTGTTCTGGTCGTTGATGATCGGCGAGACGACCGGCAGTTCGTGCTCTTCCAGTTCGAAGCAGAACTGGTGCTCCTCGAGGATTTGCGAATCGCTCCAGCGCCCCGGTCGATAGAACTTGGCGATCAACGGCGCGCCGCTCTCGATGCCGACCTGGTAGACCCGGTTTTCGTAGCTGTTGAGGGGGAAGGTGCGGCAGTCGCAGATAAACCCGCAACTCTCGACGGCGTCCATGATGGTCCCGGGCGTCAAGGCTGCGAAGGGGTGCTGGTTCTGTTGATCGTTCATGAAGGGACCGTCTCGGGAAAGCCGTCATGGAGAAGCCTTGACATTCAAGGCTAGCAGGTGACAGGTGCCATGCTAAAGGGCCTGCATAATGTCCCTTATGTCGCTCGCCAGCGCCGCAATGTCAGCCTCGGCGGTGGCCCAGGAACACATGAATCGACAATGCCCGGAACCGATGAAGGTATAGAAGACCCAGCCCCTGGCGCGCAGCCTGTTGATGCACGCCTCCGGCAACTGGGCGAAGACGGCATTGGCTTCCGTGGGATGGACCAGTCTGACCTGCGGAATGGTCGCGAGTTGTGCGGCCAGTTGGCTGGCGCACGCGTTGGCGTGGCCGGCATGCCGGAGCATCGCGCCGTCTTTGATCAGGCCGAACCACGGCGCCGAAAGGTATCTCATCTTCGAGGCCAGTTGCCCGGCCTGTTTGCAGCGATAGTCAAATTCGCCGGCCAGGGTCTTGTCGAAGAAGACCACTGCCTCGCCCATCGGCATGCCGCACTTGGTGCCGCCGAAGGTCAGGACGTCAACTCCGGCCCGCCAGGTCAGCTCCTTGGGGTGAATCTTGAGTGCCGCGATGGCATTGGCGAAGCGGGCTCCATCCATATGCAGTTTGAGCCTGAGTCGTTTGGTCAGGCCGTGGATGGCAATCAGCTCGTCAGGGGTGTAGAGGGTCCCCAGTTCGGTGGTTTGCGTGATCGACAGCACCCGCGGTTTCGGGTAGTGGATGTCGCTGCGCTTTGTGACGGTATGCTCAACTTCGGCCAGGGCGACCTTGCCGCCGGCACCGCCGACCGTCAGCAGCTTGGTGCCGTTGGAGAAGAATTCGCTGGCGCCGCATTCGTCGGTTTCGATGTGCGCTGTCTCATGGCAGATGACGCTATGGTACGACTGACAGAGCGATGCCAGGGCCAGGGAGTTCGCGGCCGTGCCGTTGAAGACGAAGAAGACCTCGCAATCCGTTTCGAAAAAATCGCGCAGGGCGTCACAGGCTTTGGCTGTCCATGGGTCGTCCCCGTAACTGGTCGCGTAGCCGTGGTCGGCTTGCTGCAGGGACTGCCATGCTTCAGGGCAGACCCCGGCGTAATTGTCGCTGGCGAACTGATTCTTGAGAGGTTTCATGGTCATGTCGGGCTCGTGCATGCTGTGCTTTTCGGGATTGGTTCGTGTGCGATCATAATCAATACATGAAATGAACGCAAAGACGCAAAGAAAAGTGCTGCAAGACCCACAATCTTACCGCATCTGGCGACTATGTGCGCCTGCTGCTTTCCTTTGTGTCCCCGCGTTTGACAACTACCGGCTGCCCAAGCGCTCGCTCTGCATGTTCATCTGCGCGAGAGGCTGCTGCGCCTTGCTGAACATCTCATCTCCAGCCAGAATCCCTACCGAACTGGCCGCAAAGCCCTGCTCCAGATACGTGCGGGCCACATGCCCCAGCTGCTTCTGGTCTGTGCCGAGAATGCCGTTGCGGAAAGCCTGGAGCATCTCGTGGGTGACCCCCTGCTGCTGATGGAGGAACTCCCGGTAGCCGCGGCCTCCCGGTGAGAGGGGGCGGTCGAGTTCGGCAAAGGCTGTCAATATCGACTGCTTGACCATTTCGTCACTGAATTCTGCCCGGCAGGCCCAGTCGACGGCCTGACGATAGACATCCAGGGTCCGCTCCAGGTGGGGGTCACGATAGGAGAGCATCGAGAACAGGCCGCCGTCGGCATTGTACCCGGCCATGCCGCCGTAAGCACCGCCCTTCTCGCGAATCTCGCGATGCAGGAAGTCGGCACGCAGCAGCTTGGCCAGGACCATCAGGGCCGGCGCATCGGGGTGCTGATAGGGGACCGTGCGGAACACGCGCGTGACGTAGGCGACTGGAACATTGTAGTGCCAGCCGATGGCACCGGCCCGGCTCGAGAACGGTGCGGGCGCGTTCTCTGTGGCACCGGACGTGTTCGGGAGCGCCGACAGCAGGCCGGCCAGAGGGGTGGCCATGCTCTGCAGAGCGGGCTCTTCCGCGGTGACGGCCAGGCTGGCTCGCGCGGCCGTCAGCAGTCCTCCGGCGATCGCCCGGAGGCTTTCTGCCAGCTCGGCCAGTCCCCGGTCGTCGAGTTCGCTGGCGTGCTGGATAACCCGGACCTGGGTCATGCCGCTCCATTCCTCCCGCAAGGCCGCGGTGGGGGTCAGGGCCGCCGCAGCGGCGCGTGCAGCGAAGGAATGCCCGGCCCCGGGGATTGAATTCTCCATCGAAGTGCGAATCTGGCCGATGACGGTCTTCAGCCGGCCGAGATCGGCAAAGTCCGGTGCCGTCAGCATGTCGGCCAGGATCTCGCAGAGAGCCTTCTGGTTGCGATCCAGCGCTTTTCCCTTGAGCTCGATGACCGGGCACATGCGGTCGAGGTCAAGGGGGTTTTCCAACAGGTTGGTGCCGAGGCGGATGCCGCCAGTGGCTGCCGTAATCCGGCGCGACATCGCCAGGTAGTCGTGGCCTGCGGCGCCGACCTGCGGTAACAACGCGCAGAAAATCGGCAGGTACGTTCGCAGGGTGTCATTGAGGCCGCCGATGTCGAATTGCAGGTTGAGGTAGGTGATGCCGTTGGTCGGCTGGGTGAACCAGTAAATTTCCCCCCCGCCGGCCGCCTCGCGGCGAAATGGCGTGACCGGCTCTGTGGCTTCGATGTCGTCCAGCTCCAGGATCGGCAGGCAACTCATGTCCTCGGGAGCTTCCTGACTGCGCTGCAGTTCGACTGCTTTCGCTTTGATCGCGGTGATGGCCGTATCGTCAAGGGTCTGCCTGATCTTTTGCAGGTGGTCGGCAAAGGCCTGATCTGCCCGCTGGCTGTGCTCGGGATCGGGACGCAGTAAAAGGGTCACCCGGTGTGGGTTGTCGAGCAGGTGCCTGCGGATCAGGTGCGGGAAAAAGGCCGGGTCGGACGTGGCATTCCTCAGGCGCTCGAGGTTGCTGTCGATCATCAAGGTACTGAAGGGGTCGTCGGCATGCAGCCAGGAGCCGAACAGTCGCATCATCAGACCGAGACCGTAAGGGTACTGGTCCCCGGTCACTTCGCGATTGGCGAACTCATACTGATGAAGAGCGGCCGCAATCCTTTCCTGCGGGAACCCCTCACTGGACAACCGCTCGAGAGTGTCGAGAATCAGAGCTTCGATCGCCGGCAGCTTGTCCGGATCGGTCCCCTGCAGGCCGGCGGCCAGGAAGGTGTCGCGGTAGTCGTCGTGGTAGCCGGTGCCGGGAGCGAGGTTGCGGCCCAGCCCCGATTCGATCAGCGCCTGGTAGAGAGGGGCCGAGGGGTTGCCCAGCAGCAGGTTGGACAGAATACCGGTGGCGGCCCGCTCGAAGGTGTCTTCGATCGGGCAGGTCAGCCAGGCCATCTGCACCATGCTGCGTTGGTGCAGTTGATCGTCCGGGCCGACGGGGAAGGTCTCCGCGCTGTGGACCGGTGCCGTCAGGCGGCGCTCCAGGGGGATCGCGCTGGCGACCTCCTGCCGATCGAAGCGGCTCAGGGCCAGTCGTTCGATCTGCTCTAGATGCCCTTCGACAGGGAGATTGCCGTAGGTGAAAATCCAGCTGTTGCTCGGATGATAGTAGCTCTTGTGGAAGGCCCGCAGCTGCTCCCAGGTCAAGTCGGGAATGTCCAGCGGTTCACCGCCGGAGTTCTGACTGTAACAGGTGGTCGGGTAGAGCGCGGCGTTGAGGCGGCGCCCCAATAACGATGACGGGTCGGCCATGGCGCCTTTCATCTCGTTGAACACAACGCCCTTGATCATCAGGCTGGCCGGGTCGTTCGGGTCGGCAAAATCGAGCCGGTGCCCCTCCTGGAGAAAATCCTGCTCACGCAAAAGCGGAAAGAAGGTGGCGTCGAGATAGATCCCCATCAGGTTGTAGAAATCCTTGCGGTTCATGCTGGCGACAGGGTAGAGCGTCCAGTCCGAGGCCGTCATGGCATTCATGAACGTGTTGAGACTGCGTTTAAGCATGGCGAAAAACGGATCGCGCACCGGGTACCTCTGCGAGCCGCAGAGCACGGTGTGTTCCAGGATGTGGGCAACCCCGGTCGAATCGGGCGGCGGGGTGCGGAAGCCGACGGCAAAGACGTTGTTCGGGTCGTCGCAGGCCAGATGCAGGAGGCGGGCGCCGGTCGGTTGATGCTGCAGGGTGACGGCGGTCAGGTTGAGCTCCGGAATCGGCCGGTTGTCCTGCGCAAGAAAACTGCCGAGGCGCGTGCCCGGCAGGGGGAGTTGGATAGTCATCGGGGTCTCCGTTTCGGGGTGTCATTATGATGATTAAGTGTAGCGTACTCACTTGCGATTGGTAGCTTCACTTAAAAATAAACAGCCCCGCTTCACAGCGAGGCTGGTCTTTGCATCGTTTACAGGGACAGGCCCGTTGCAGGATCAGGGGATAAACGGCCCGGAACGTTGCGGCCGGGCAGTTCATTGCTCATCATGTTGTGTGGAACGACCGTTCCCCCGAATGTTTTATGGTTTTATGATGATCTTGCCAAAGAGACCTTTCCCAGACAGAAATTGCTTGTAGGCCGCTGCCGCCTGATCGAATCTGTACTCGGCACCGATGGCGGACTTGATCTTGCCTTGGCCCATCCAGTAAAAGCCCTGCTCAAGCTCAGCCTTGGTTCCCTGGGTGGAGCCGAGGATGTTCGTCCCTTTGAAGAAGACGTGGCGCAGGTCAATCTTGGCGTCATAACCGGTGGTGGCGCCGCAAGAGACCAGGGTGCCGCCGAATTTCAACAGGGTCAGCTGGGCGTTGAAATGGGTTTCGCCGACATGGTCAAAGGATACATCGATGCCCGGAGCACCACCTTTCTGCTTGGCGATTTCCTTGCAAATCCCCCGGACGTCCTTGACCCAGTTCTCGTCCCGGTGATTGACCACATAGTCTGCGCCCAGGTCCTTGCACATGTTGGCATTCTCCGGGCTGGCTGTGGCGATGACGGTACAGTTGTAGAGCTTGGCGATCTGGATCCCCAGGTGGCCGACACCTGAACGGCCCCCCATGATCAGAACGACTTGCCCGGGCTTGATCTGTGCCCTGCCAACGAGCATGTGCCAGGCCGTGAGCAGGTTCATGGCCGCGGCAGCGGCTTGCTCGTAGCTGACCGTGTCGGGAATCTTCACCACGTTGATTTCCGGCAGGCAGACCTGCTCGGCGTGGCTGCCGGGGGTCGTCTGAAAGCCCCAGACCGAACGCTTGGGGCAGTCGTATTCGCGTCCGCTGGTGCAGGCCTCGCAAACCCGGCAGGACACGTTGGCGTGCACGGCGACCCGGTCGCCAACCTTGATACTGGTCACTTCACTGCCGACAGCAAGGACATCTCCAGCGGCATCGGAGCCCGAGGTATGCGGGAGCTCAACCGGAATCGGGTTGCCGCGCATGCCCCAGACATCGTTATAGTTCAGTGCCGAGGCCTTCACCTGAATGAGAACTTCATTCGGCTTGGGGACAGGGTTCGGGACGTCCTCTACAGTCAGGATATCTCCAAAATTATCGTCGGGCGCGTACGATTTGTAGACCAGTGCTTTCATTGCTTCATCCTTTCCAGATAGTTTTTTCTTCCCGAATATCAGCGGTTATCCAATGGGTCCCGTTCATCGTTTGTGAGTTTTTGCCAGCATAACAGAATTTATATATTTGTAAAACAAATATATAAATCTTTCCATAACCGTGTAAATGAGGTATCTTGAATCGATGCGAGGGCTCAGCCCCCGCAACTTGCTGGGCCATGGATTGATTGCCGCTTGGTTCTTGCCTTATTGAGGGGATCCAGAATCCGGAATCAGTCCCGACAGCCAGGTGGCTCCGCGAGTTTTTTCTGACGTCTGGATACTGAATTCTGGATACCCCATGGCTTGCCGCGGGGCAGTTCATTCCTGGCAAAAATAATATTACCACTTGTGCCCTGAGTGGCCAGGGAGACTCGGAAAAATGGCTATTGATTTTCAACCGCTTGTGGCAGAAAGCCTTGCCAAACAGATAGCGGAAAAGATTCGCAGCTCCATCTTGGATGGCAGTCTCAAGGTTGACGACCAGCTTCCGACCGAAGAGGTCTTGGCCGGAAAATTCAATGTGTCCCGTCCGACTATCCGCGAGGCACTCAAGCGGCTTGCGGCCCAGAATCTCATCCGCAGCCGCCGTGGCCCGACCGGCGGCACATTCGTCAATCGGCCCAGCCAGGAGGACCTGCGTTCATCGCTCACCGAAGCCGCGATGCTCATGGTCAGCATGGGTGAATTCAGCCTGTCTGAAATTGCCGAAGCACGCCGTGAGTTGGAGCTGACTTGTTGCCGCCTTGCCGCTGAGCGCCGCGAGCAAGGGCATCTGCTGGCCATGGCGGCAGAAATTGAACGGCAAAAAAATCCGGCCACAACCGATGAGGACTTCTGTGCCTCGGACGTCCGTTTCCACAGGGCATTGGTTGATGCGACCGGGAACCCGGTCCTGCAGTTTGTGATGTTCGCCGTGATTGAGGCATTGCAGCCGGCGACCAACCTGGTTATTTTTCGGTTCAGGAAGCGTGAAAAGATTATCGCCCAGCATGAACGTATCTATGAATCGATCAAAGTCGGAAACGTTGACGTTGCCGAAGCGGCGATGTCCGAGCAAATGAATTACTTGTGCGAACAATACGCCCAGGCCCAGGAGTGGCGACGCAGCCGTGATGAGGCACCGCAATGACGAAAAGATTCAAAGCTCTGCTCCTGACTGAGAAAAATGGCAAGGTCGAGCCTCAGATCAGTCGGCTCTCCGTTGATGATCTGCCCGAGGGCGAAGTCCTGGTCGCGGTGACATACTCCAGTCTCAATTACAAGGACTGTCTGGCGGTCCTTGGCAGGGGGAAGATCGTGAGCCGATACCCAATGATCCCCGGGGTCGATTTGTGCGGTGAGGTCCTGTCCTCAGACGCTCCAGGCTTTCATCCCGGTGAGCAGGTTTTGCTGACCGGCTGGGGTGTGGGGGAGCGGCACTGGGGAGGTTATACCCAACTGGCGAGGCTGAAAGCCGATTGGCTCATTCCTCTGCCTGAAGGGCTGAACGGATTGCAAGCCATGGCCATCGGTTCTGCGGGTCTCACCGCCATGCTGTGTGTCATGGCGTTGGAAGAGCAGGGCGTGGCCCCGGGCCAGGGTACGATTCTGGTGACCGGTGCCAGTGGCGGAGTCGGAGGTGTTGCGGTCGCCCTGCTCGCCGAACTGGGCTACTCTGTCGCTGCAGTGACCGGGACAAGAGCTAACGACGACTACCTGTACCGACTCGGCGCTACAGAGATTATCAATCGGGCCGCATTTGAACGGTCGACTCGCCCTTTGGAAAAGCAGCGCTGGGCAGGCGCGATCGACACCGTCGGTGGCGCTGTCCTGGCCTGCCTGCTGGCCGAGGTGCAATATGGCGGCACCGTTGTCGCAACCGGTTTGACCGGTGGCAGCGAACTGCACACGACCGTCATGCCTTTTATTCTCCGGGCGATCAAGCTGGTTGGCGTCGAAGTAACCACCTGTCCGGTCGATCTGCGCAAAGTAGCGTGGGCGCGATTGGCCAAAGAACTTCCTGTCGATCTTCTGGAACAAATTTTCAAGGTCATTCCCCTGGAACAGGTTCCGCACTGTGCAGAGGACCTTTTGGCGGGGCGGGTCAACGGTCGGGTGGTTGTCGATCTTACGCTTTGAGGAATACGCCAAGGTTTCCGTGAAAACTCGAGTGATCAGGTGAGCCGTAGAGCGGATGTCTTGATAAACTCTACAGCCCGATTACTTTTCGGACTGTTGTCTCGGTTTTTCTTTTCATGAGAATTCCAAACTGTTAAAATCTCACGACTTTGTCATTTGGTACGCCGGTTGTTGGGGGTCGTGAGGTTCATGCCGCTTCGCAAGTCATATTCCGTACAGCAGAAAATGACGCTGATCATTTTCATGGTCAGCGTGTTCGTTCTGCTGCTGACCTCTGTCCAGTTCGCCGTGTTCGAACTGAAACGGATTCGCGATGTCGCCGACGATGATATCAGTTCCCTGGCCAGACTGATGTCGGCAAACACGCGTTTTGCTATGCAGATCAAGGACTATCCCGGCGCCGAAACCGTTTTGCGGTCCCTGGCTGTCCGCAAGGACGTGATTTCCTCCCACCTGCTTCTGCCAAATGGCCAGTCGGTCGTTCATTACATCCGTTCCCAAACCAGCCATGCCCGCGTCGATACAGCGGAGGAGCTCCAATACTTCAAAATCGAGGCCAGCCAGATCGCCGAGGGATTGCAGGCCGGCAAGGAACAAAGTTGGCGCGAGGGCGACCTTGTCGCGCATTTCTTGCCGGTCGCATACGAGGGAAATCATATCGGCTACCTCTACCTGAGCGCGGAACTTCTCGACATGCGCAGGCAGCAATTAGCCCTTGCCCTTGGTTGGCTGCTGGTCATGGGGCCGGCGACCGTGGCAACCTACCTGCTGAGTGAACGCCTGCATCGCCACATTTCACGCCCGGTCGAACAGCTCGCCGCGCAGATGGGACAGATTGCCCGAGAAAAGCGCCTGGTGGGCTTTGAGCCCAAGGACACCGAGGACGAGTTCAAACTGCTGTTCCACGGTTTTGATGAAATGATGCGCGCCTTGAAAGAGCGTGATCAGCTGCTGGAGAGCCACCGCAGGGATCTCGAACGTGAAGTCCAGGCCCGCACCCGCGCCCTCGAGGCGGAGAAAGAAAAAGCCGAGCAGGCGACCATCGCCAAGTCGCGATTCCTGGCAAACATGAGTCACGAGATTCGTACCCCGATGATCGGTGTCCTGGGCATGGCCGATCTGCTGCGGCAGAAACCGTTTGCCGAGCAGGACCGACACCTGGTCGAAACCATTTACCGATCGGGAGAAGCCCTGCTCGCCATTCTCAACGATGTGCTGGATTTCTCGAAGATCGAAGCTGGGCGGCTGGTGCTCGATTCCGTGCCGGTTGATATTGCGCAGCTTACCGAGGAAGTGATTTGCCTGATGGAGATCACCGCGCAGGCCAAGGGGATTGTCCTGGCCCTCGATACCGTGGCGGGGCTGCCGCTGGTGATGAGCGACCCCGTCCGGGTCCGGCAGGTCCTTTTGAATCTGGTCGGCAATGCGGTCAAGTTTACCGAGCAGGGGAAGGTCACCATCTCACTCACGGCCAAGAACCATGTTCTGTTGGACACCTGTGATCTGGTCATGGTCGTTCAGGATACCGGGATCGGCATTCCGGAAGACGCCCGTGCACGGATTTTCGACTCTTTTGATCAGGGAAACAGCAGCAGGGCCAACAAGTTCCAGGGGGCTGGACTGGGCCTGTCGATCACCAGGGAGCTGGTGCGCATGATGGGTGGAGAGATCAGCGTCTCCAGCAGCCCCGGCAGGGGCAGCGCCTTTACCGTTCAATTGCCGATGCTCCTGGCCGGCCAGTCGGAATCACCCGCATCGCTCGTGTCGGACGCCGTGCCCAATGAACCTGTGGCAATGGCTGCTGCGAAGGGTGATGGACCAACTGCAGCCTACCGCGGCCGACGCGTGCTTCTGGTCGAGGACAACCCAACAACCCAGCAGCTGATCTCCATCCTCATGGAACAGCTGGGGATAGAGTTGATCATCGTCGAAAATGGCCAGGCCGCAATCGATTTTCTCGCTGAGCAACGTGTCGACCTGATCTTCATGGACTGCCAGATGCCGCTACTCGACGGTTTCGAGACCACGTCTCACTTGCGAACCCGAGGACTTTCAACCCCGATCGTCGCCTTGACGGCTTATGCCCTCGCGGAAGACGAGCAGCACTGTCTCTCCGTCGGCATGAATGACTTTCTCAGCAAACCGTTCCGTCAGTCCGAGCTGAGAACCGTGCTTGCGCGGTGGCTTTGTGCCAGTGCCATGCCGCAGAAGGCAGCTGATTCTGCCTGATAACCTCCTGACATGAATCATTATCACCGAAAAATTCTTTTTTGGTTGTCTGTCACCTCACTTTACGCCTTGGTGGTCGTGGTTTTTTTCAGCCTGCTGAACGAGTCGAAAGACAACCAGCTTCTTCTGCCTGCGGATACTTCCCCTCCAGGCTCCCGGGAGCAGGTGAGTCTCCAGCGCCTGCTTGCCGAACAGGGGGCCGGTGACGTCTCAGGAGTCCTCCTGCCGTTGGGACCGGATGATGGTCGCCTGCCCGGGCTGCCTGAAATATGGGAGGCCCTACTGAGTGCCGGCTGGCGGGGGAACGAAACGACGGATGCCGATGGTTTTGAGGGACTGCAGGCTGTTGCGTTCATGGATGAATATTCCCGGGACGCCGCCGCCGAGCTGTTCCTCTCCGGTTCTCCCCAACAGGTCTACCGCCGTGGCAGCAACCTCATTTTTTTGAACAGCGAGGGCAAGGTGCTGATCATCGATTGCCGGAATGGGCGCGAGCCGAAGGTGACCGGCACCCTGCCATTCGGCACGGTCAGACATATGGAGATGCGCGGGGACCTGGCCTACCTGCTGCTCAGTCAACCGGAGGCCCTGCATAGCATCATCGTCGTAGCTGACCTGAAGAATCCCGACAACCCCCGTCAATTGGCCCGCATCAGCCTTCCCAATCAAGTGACCTCCTTCTACCTCAATGCCGAGCGGTTGGTCGTGTCCAGCTGGTCAACGGAGCAGGGCGAGACAAAGTTCATCGAACTTTATGCGCTGAGCCGTGACTACCAGGTTGCCCCCCTAGGCAGGGTCTCAAGTGGCCTTCTCAGTCGAGGGTTCCTCAAGTTCGGGGAGTATCTGCTGGTCCCGGATTCACGTGCCGGGGTCCATGTCTGCGATTTCAGTGACCCGCTTCAGCCTGTGGTGGTCGCCTCCCTTGCGTTCCCCGATGCCGTCAGGCAGTTCGTTCAACATGACAAGACGGCATTTGTCATGGGCGGCCGTCGCACCATGTATGTCCTTGATCTGGAAGATCCGGTCCATCCCGTGGTCTCGAGAGTCGCTGCAGGGGCGAATTATCCAGCCTATTTGATCGGGGTTGGCGATTACACGTATTATTTTACTCCGCAAGGCTACCTGCAGGCTTTCAATTTTCCGCCACTGCCCCCCCGGGTTTTTCGCGACAAGGGCACGGCAGGGGTTGCCGGGCCACTGTTTCCCCTGCAAAATGGCTCCGGCTTCGCTCTCCTGGGTGATCACCCGGGGCCATTGCCGAAAGGCGTCGCCGCTGTTTTCAACCTCGCCGGTGCCGCACATATTGTCGACACTGTCGCCTGGCGGGGCGGGGTCGTGGTTCTGCAAGAGAATGGTCTGGTCAGATATTTCCGCGGGGGCCGGGAGCCTGTCCCGCAATTGCAGGGTCGAATCAAGCTGCAGGCCGGCCAAAGATGGCTGGCTGCCAGTCAGGACCGACTCTATGTCGGCGGTCAACCGAAGGTCACGACCCTTGCCTTGAACACGCACAACCGGCTTGTTCTGGCCGGGCAGTTCGAAATCCCGGGCAAGACTTCCTGGGATGGCCTGGTGGTCGGAGAGACTTTGTGCGTCGCTGCCGGCAAAGACGGTATTTTGACCTTTGCGCTGGCCTCCCCGGATCACCCTGCGGCCAATCCAGGCTGGACATTGCCACGTCACCTGGCCTCCCTGCTCGATGTCCGGCAGCTGGCGGCATCAGGAGACAACAGGGTCATTGCTGCGGCAGGACCGGCCGGGCTGCTGGATGGTCGGGTCGTTGCGGGCCAGTTTCAAGTGACCGGTCTGCTCGGCCTGCCCAGCCCGATCAGTACGATCGCTGTGATCAATCAACTTTGCCTGGCTGCAACGGCACAAAAAGTCTCTGTCATCGATATCAGGGAGAGCCGCTCATTGCAGAATCTCGGGGAGATATCATTTCCCGGAGTTACCCGTCTCGTCGTTGCCCCACCCAGTTCCTGGGCCGGTTTGGTCCCCGGTGCGGGATGGTCGATATTCCCCGCCCCGCGCCTCCTGGAGCCTGGCGATGACGTGTATCTCGAACGGGTCCGGGCTGCGCCGATGGACGCCTTGCAGCCGCTCTATCGGTTGAATCTGTTCGATCCCCAAGGGGTTTATAACGTCCCGGGATTCCTTCATTTTTCTGCTCTCCCCCTCAATCAAGCCGTACGAGTGGCTGGCGATGGCAATTAAATCATATAAATATCTGCTGCTCTATGTTGCGGCCCTCCTGCTTCTGGTCGCCTTGCTGGTCACTGAACTGCAACATGATCGGCCGCCATTCGTCCTGGAAAGCGCTTCTGGCCTGATGCAATCGGGCCAGCCCACTATCTCAGTCAATGGCGAACATTTCCATTCCGGCCTCAAGGGGGTTCTGGCAAAAAATCTCGTCAATCAAAAGGCCTTGCTCTGGCACCTTTTGGATGATGCCACTATCAAGGCTGTCGATGTCCACGAGCAGCTCGCCCTGGTCTCGTGCTATGGCAATAAGCTGGTCAGCATCAGACTCCACGAGGGAGAGGCGCCGGAGTTGCTGGGCTCAATTGATTTACCCGACGATGTCAGAATGATCAAAATTATCGGTCGTCGGGCGCTGGTGATGATGAAGCGTCACGCCGGCATGGCCCTGATCGATTTACAACACCCGGAGGATATGAAACGTATCGCAAGCTACCCTTTGCCGGGCCTGGTGACCAGTATGGTCGCAGACCGGGATACGGTCTATTACGCGGACATGTACCGGGGGCTTGGCAGGATCGATCTGGCTGCCGAGAAGCCCGCTCTTGAGACACTGGTCGAACTGAAATCGCCTTGGAGCATGGCCATGGAGGGGAAACGACTGGTCGTCGGCAGCCTCGAGGGGGGGGTGACGCTGTTCAATCTTTCTGCCAGTGGGCTGCCGGTCGAGGTCGGGAGACTCGCGTTAAACACGGATATCCGGGGGGTCGCGCTGACCGAAGAGGTCCTGGCCGTGGCTTGCCGCGATGGCGCAACCTATCTTTACAACCTGGCCGCCTGGCCGAAACTGGTTGAACGGGCGGAACTGCCTTTGCCCGGAAGCCCATTCCGGATTGCGCGAGTCCCTGGTCGCAAGACCATTGCCATCAGCCTGGTCGCCGGTGGCGTGGTGCTGATCGATGTCCGGCAGCCTGCCAGGCCGGTGATCTCGGCAGAGCTCAAAATTCCTACGACTTTTCTGGCAATGACCCTGCAGTCGACGAAAATCTGGGCGGCCACTCTGGCTGGACTGCAGGTGTTTGATCTGGATGAGATCGAGCATGGAGAAGATGCCCTGCTGGCGCCCAAGGCATTGGTCAGCGAAAATTTCTATCAGCTGTACGCCTGGCAGGGGCGCCTGTACGGTTACCGCAATCAGGGACTGGTCGACCTTGGCGAAACAGCACCCGCCGGCCATCATCCTGCGGACCATTTTCTGGCCGTCGCTGATGAGAATCAGGTCGTCCTCTTCGCACGTGAAAATGGTCAGGTGCGACGGGCCGGGGCGTTGCTGGTGGAGGAAGGTGCCTTTGCGGCACTGTACCGGGAGAACCTCCTGTACGTCATCAATCGGCGAGGATTGAAAATATTTTCCGGAAGCACGTCTGAGGGGCTGCACCTCGTAAGCGAACTGCCGTTGCCCGGGCAATGCAAGAATCTGGCAAAGCTCGATTCCGGGTTCCTCTTGGTCGGCACACTCGAACGCGGAGTTCTGGTGGTGGACGTCAAGGATGCACGTCAGCCGCAACTGATCGCCAGCCTGGATCCGGCTCCGCATCTTCTAATGACCACTGTGACCCAGGACATCCTGGTAGACGGCCAGCGCGCCTTCGTTTCGGAGTGGTCGGGAGGGGTGCTTATTATCGATCTGAGCAACCCGAACGATCCTCAATTGCAGCAAATTATCGATACCCCGGGCTATGCAGTACAAATGGCCCTCCAAGACGACCTGCTGCTGGTCGCTGATAAAAGCGAAGGTGTGTTCATGATCGATGTCAGGGATCGCAAACATGCCCTGCCGATTGGCTCCTGGCCGACACCGGTGCGTGTTGAACAGATTGCCGTGGCGGGAGATCATCTTTTCGTGAGCAATTTCCCCGGGGGCACGCTGCGGCTGCCTCGGCCGCAGCGCCTGCAGAACCTGGAGATGGTCAGTCGTAATGAGTTGCGGGCCGATGTGGCCAGCTCTGATAGAGGGGAATACGTCTACATCTATGAAAATGGCGGCGCAGAAAAGGTCCGGGTCGGGGCTCCGTAGCCTGCAAGCTAGAAGTTGTAGGTCATGCCGAGCCAGACCTGGCGGCCGAGTTCATAGGTGGTGTCTGAATCTCCGGACGGCGGGGTCCGGTCAAAGACGTTGTTTATCTCCAGGGAAAGGACGACGTTCTGTTCCAGGTACATGGTCTGCTGCCAATCGAGCCGCCAGTCGAAAATCCAGTAGTCCGGACGGGTCACGTCATCATATGCCGTCAGATTGGTGGGAATGCCCTGGGCGGTTTTCTCGGCAGTGGTCAAGCGTTCCCAGGCCTCGTATTCGCCGAGGTACCGGGTGACGTTGGTGAAGGTGAAATTCCAGGGCAGCCTGCCGGTATAGATGATGTTCAGCAGATGCTTGCGATTATAGTCGACTCGGGGCAGGTCGCTGCTCTTGACGAGGTCACCGTTGTACCAGACGTCTTCCTCCAGATCCCCTTCATCAAAGACGTCATCATAAGACTCATTGCTTGAGTCCTGCTTGCTGTAGGTGTAGTTGATGTTCAGGTAATGGTCCCGCCATTGCCGTTCCCAGGAGACCTTGACGCTTTTGTATTCGCTCGAACCGTTGTTATTGAGTTCCCAGCCCCGTTGCGTTCCACCGTCGACGGTTGCCGTATACAGCTCCTTGGCGAATTGATCCTGATTGTCACGTTCCAGGTAGTTGATTTTCAGGGTGCCTTCGAAAAAACGCTGTGCGATGCCGACATTCCATTCATCGGAGTACGGGGTGTCGAGTTTTGAATATTTATAGCCCAGGAGCGTCTCGTCCCGGTCAGGCTCCCAATCCGTCAACGCATTCGAGCCATCCGTTTGCTTGGTACGGGTTTCTATCTGGTAAGGGGTCCTGGCTTCACGCAGCGAATAGGTCAATAAAGGCCGTCCGTAGTACCGGTTATAGCCGCCGATCAAAACCGTGCGGCCATTTTGCAGGAGATCCCAGCTGGCGGCAAAACGATAGGCCAGGTCGGTGTTTTTCATGTAGTCATCATAGGTCAGGCGGACTCCGGGCCTGAAGCTGAACGGCCCGATGTCGATCAGATCGTCCAGGTAGGCCGCATAGCTGTTGATGGTCGCTGATTCATCTTCGGCATGATAGACCCGCCTTTCCCTGAAGTAGGCCTCATTGTCGATGCACGAGGGATCCCCTGCCGCACAACTGACCGTGTCGTCCATGACCGCCCGGTTCAGGGCGTGCTCGTAGTTGGTCTGTTTGCGATCGTAAGTGCCCCTGTCGTGATCGATGGCCAGTCCGGCATTGATGGTGTTGGTGAGCAGCTCGACGGGCAAGGGCCTGGACAGCAGGTCGAGTTTGAACTGGAGACTCTCCTCCTGGCTGTCGATGTCCCCGTAGCCGCCTTCGGCACTGAAGGGCAGGTCGTACAGCTCACCCCAGTTTTTGGAAGGGGTTTCTGCCGGCCAGAAGTAATGGCTGCTCCCGGCCTTGCGCGAATTGTCATTGGTCAGGTAGGCAGAAGAGAATTCGAGGACGCCAAGCTCGAGGTCGCGAGTCAGTTTGCCACTGAAGCTGTAGCCACCGCGGTCTATCGTAATGTCGCTGTTTTTGGTTTTGTCGATAAAAAATTCTTCCTCGGACGGGGTGTAGCTGGCGGTCAACTCAACGGTATAGGGTGTTGCAGGCAGCCAGACATATTTCAGGAAGAAGTTCTCGAGGGTTTTATGGTTGGTTTGCCAATCATCGATATTGTAGATCTCCAGGTCCGAGCGAATCCTTTTGTATGCGGCAAGCACCCCCATCTCCTCATTGAGAGGCAGGTCAAGCTCAAACCCGGCATCGTATTTGTTGAATCGTGGCTGCAGACCCTGATCAGTGGAATGGTAAAAGTCATCCTTGCGTTCAGAATCAATGTGGAACTGCGTCCATGAATCCTGCGTGGTCCGAAAGCTCGCCTGACCGCCAAGCTGACGCTGCGGCGGTCGCGTTTCCGCATCAATGACGCCGCCCACAAAGCCCCCGAACTTGACGGGGATGTTGCTGTCATAGACGGTGACTTTGTCGATCAGGTCCTGGTGTATGAAGCTGCGCTGCGGGTGACTAGGGACATCTCTGGCGCTCTCGGCATTGTTGTTGCCGGTCAGCGGGTCGAGGATGCTGTTAACATTGACTCCATCGATCGTGTAGTTGTTTTCGTAGGCCCGTCCGCCCGAGATGGAAATCAGTGGCGGCAGAATCTCGCCGCCATTCTCTGAGGTGCGTTGCCCTTCGCCGATCTGTACCCGGGGCAGGACGGTGATGGTCTCCGTGAGGCTGCTGTTTTTCTTGGGGAGCTGTTGGAGCGTCTCGCCCGGCAGCTGCGAACTGCCGGTCAGCAGATCTTCCGCCTGACCGACCACCGTGACCTGCTGCAAGGTGGGAACTTTTTGAGATGTGTCTGCTCCGGCCTGACTCTCCCGGGCCGTTCCCGCCCCCTCAAGGGGGCCTGAGTCTGCGGCATACGCAGGCGTGGCCAGCATCGCAAGGAGCAGGGTGGCATGGGCTATGAAGGGTCTGTAAGCAGGCATGGAAGAGATTGACGCCCTGTTCAGATTGTCATTAGATCGCAAATAAAACGCTGTATTCTTGAAATAAAATGAAAAAAGTGTCAACCTAAAAACCCTTAACCATGCGATGCGCAGTTTATTCTGTCCCTTGTTGAGAACACCTAGGCTCCATTGAGCAGGTCGCTGTGTACATGATAATAAAGAGTTTGCACCCTTATCTGAGACTGTCCCTGTTCCTGCTCTTGTCAACCGGCATGCATGGCGGCCTGGTTTTTTATGACTGGATGGACGGTGCTGACGAGTCCGGTTTGTCGCCGGCCCCGCTGGTTGTCTCCTTGTTGCCGTTCGCGGAGCCATCTCCACCTGTGCCGGCACAAAGCGTCCAGCCTGCGATTGCGCCGCAGCCGGCACTCCCGCCGCCACAACCTCCAAAAAACAAGCCGCCCCGCGTTAAGCCAAAGATTGCGAAACCGTTGCCGGCGACAGTGCCCGCGACAATTCCTGCCAAGCAGATATCGCAAAAAAAAGCATTGCCTGAGGTTGCGCAGGCAGAATGGCCAGACGAGCCCTCGACGGCGCAGATGGTCTGCATGGCACCGCAGGACGTCGCCTCAACCAGCCTGTCGGTCATGCCACAGGCGGCTGCCGGCTCCCCCTCGCTAGAGCGGGCGGTTCTGCCAGAAACGGGGCCTGGCACGATCAGTGATAGCGGAGTCGCCGGGGCACGGGAGCTGACTGAAGCGATTCCCAACTACAGCAGCAACCCCTTGCCGGAATACCCCTTTCTGGCCAGGCAGAGGCACTGGCAAGGGGTGGTCTGGCTGCGGGTTGACGTGTCCATGGAAGGTATGGTGGAGGACCTGCGTGTTGAGCAGTCGTGCGGCCACACTATTCTCGACCGGGCCGCCAGCCGTACGGTGCGGCAGTGGCGGTTTACTCCGGCCAGGCGGGCCGGGCAGCCGACGGCCAGCCAGGTGCGCATTCCGGTTCGTTTCCAGCTGGAAGACAGCTGAGAGAATGCCGGATTTCGCCGGGATGACTTTTATTGCAGCCATTAATCATGTTATGTGAGTTTAGACTTGCATTATTGATCACAGCATGCTAGAAAATCGCCCTTCGGGGAGTGGCGCAGTCTGGTAGCGCGCCAGTTTTGGGAACTGGATGTCGCAGGTTCGAATCCTGTCTCCCCGACCACTCGCGCCAGTAGCTCAGCTGGACAGAGCAACGGCCTTCTAAGCCGTGGGTCGAGGGTTCGAGTCCTTCCTGGCGCGCCACTTTTCTCTGGCAATCGGGGGGTGCAGTTTCCCGTTGACAATGTCCCCGGCCATGGCTAAAATTTGCATCTTTTTGTGGTGGGTGTAGCTCAGTTGGTAGAGCACTGGATTGTGGCTCCAGTTGTCGCGGGTTCAATCCCCGTCACTCACCCCATTACTAATTCCGGGCCTGCCTTTTCCCCGTCAACCCCTCTGAATGTGGCGGTTACCCCGGGAAAAGCCAGGCCTTAATTGTCTCTGGATGAACTCAAGGAAGTGTATTGCGGGTGTGGTGGAACTGGTAGACACGCTAGACTTAGGATCTAGTGCCGCAAGGCGTGGGGGTTCGAGTCCCTTCACCCGCACCAGTTTGTCGTGGTTGACGAAATTCCATAAGTGAACATATTGCCGGTTGCCGCGACCTGCCTGCGCGCACCGGTAGAGGAAGCGAGGAAACAGCGCATGAATGTCAAGGTTGAAGATGTCAGCAGTATCAAGAAAAAGTTGATTTTCGAAGTTGCCCCGGAGATGGTTGACAAGGAGATCAGCCGGGCGCTTAAAAAGATCGGCAAAACGGCCAAGATCAAGGGCTTTCGTGCCGGCAAGGTGCCGGTTGCGGTGCTGGAAAAATACTACGGCGCCCAGATGGAGCAGGAAGTGCTGGGTCGCCTGATCAACGACACCTATTTCAAGGCGTTGCAGGATCATGACATCCCGGCGGTGGGTGAACCGAGTATCATTGACAGCAGCGGCGTGAACAAAGGGGAGGCTTTTACCTACGAGGCCGAAGTCGAGATCAAGCCGGACGTGACGGCCAAGGACTACACCGGGGTATCGCTCGAGAAGGAAAAGTTTGTTGCCGATCCCAAGGCCGTGGACGATCGTCTCGAAGAGATGCGGACCTCCCGGGCGCAACTCGAGGTCAGCAAGCGTAAAAAAGCCCGCCAGGGCGATTCGGTGGTGATCGATTTCGAAGGCTTTATTGGCGACGACGCTTTCGCCGGCGGCAAAGGCGAGGACTACCTGCTCGAACTTGGTTCCGGATCTTTTATCCCCGGTTTCGAAGACCAGGTCATCGGTATGCAGCGTGAGGACGCCAAGGACGTCGCCGTCTCCTTCCCGGAGGACTATGGCCAGGCGGAGTTGGCTGGCAAGCCGGTGGTCTTCAAGGTGGTTCTCAAGGAGATCAAGGAAAAAGTCGCTCCTGAGCTCGACGACGAGTTTGCCAAGGATTTTGGGGCCGAATCGCTTGCCGAGCTCAAGGAACAGCTGCAGAAGAGTTATGAAACCCAGGAAACCAACCGGGTTGACAATGATCTGCGCGAGAAACTGGTCAGCACCCTGATAGAACGCAACCCGCTCGAAGTCCCCGAGGCGATGATCGCCAAACAGCTCGATTATATGTATGAGAACATCAGCAACCGCTTGCAGTCGCAGGGCATGTCGCCGGACATGCTGGGCATCACGTCGGACAATTTCCGTGAGAACTACCGGGACAAGGCGATTGAACAGATCAGCGGCACCTTGATTCTTGAGGCGGTCGGGCGCCAGGAGCAGATTGTCGCCGAAGAGTCTGAAATCGATGCTAAGCTGGAAGAGATCGCCGCTATGGCCAACGCTCCTGTCGATATGGTAAAGAAGTACTATGCCGGGGCCGAAGCCCGCAGCGGGCTGCTGGCGCAGATTGCTGAAGAGAAGGTGGTCAGCTTCCTGCTGGAGAAGGCCAAGGTCAAAGAGGTCGCTCCCAAAAAACCGAAAAAGCAGGCTGGCAAGCAGGCTGAGAAGGAGGATGCATGAACCTGATTCCGATGGTTGTGGAGCAGACCGGCCGTGGCGAGCGTGCCTACGACATCTATTCGCGGCTGCTCAAAGACCGGATCATCTTTCTCGGCGGCGGCATCGACGACCATGTGGCAAACCTGGTTATTGCCCAGATGCTGTTCCTTGAATCGGAGGATTCCGAAAAGGATATCCATCTCTACATCAACTCGCCGGGCGGTGTCGTTACGGCCGGGCTGGCGATCTACGATACCATGCAGTATCTCAAGGCGCCGGTGTCGACCATCTGTGTCGGCCAGGCGGCCAGCATGGGCGCCCTGCTGCTGGCCTCCGGAACGGCCGGCAAGCGTTATGCCCTGCCGCACTCGCGCATCATGATCCATCAACCGCTCGGCGGCTTCCAGGGCCAGGCCACGGACATCGGTATCCACGCCCAGGAGATTCTGCGCCTGAAGGATACGCTGAACCAGATCATGGCCAAGCATACCGGCAAGGAATTGGGCAAGTTGTCGTCCGATACGGAGCGTGATTTCTTCATGGGTAGCGAAGCTGCCAAAGAATATGGTATCATCGACAACATAGTGACCAGGAAGAACTGAGTTTCCAAGAGGTGAGGCAGTGACGCAAAAAAGTGGCCACGGTGATCAATTGACCTGTTCGTTCTGCGGTAAAGCGCAGGAGGAAGTGAAAAAGCTGATTGCAGGTCCGGCAGTTTATATCTGCGACGAGTGCATCGAACTGTGCAAGGATATCATTGCCGAAGAGGCGCAGCTCGACGAAGTGCCCCTGGGCGGCGGCAAGCTGCCGAAACCGGTCGAAATCAAGGATGTTCTCGACGACTTTGTGATCGGCCAGGAGCGGGCCAAGAAGGTCCTCGCCGTCGCCGTCTACAATCATTACAAGCGGGTCGAAGCATCGGAAAAGGCCGGCGACGTCGAAATCCAGAAGAGCAACATCCTGCTGCTCGGCCCCACCGGCAGCGGCAAGACCCTGCTGGCCCAGACCCTGGCCAGAGTCCTCGACGTGCCCTTCGCGATCGCTGACGCGACCAACCTGACCGAAGCCGGCTATGTCGGTGAGGATGTCGAGAATATTATCCTGAATCTTCTCCAGGCCGCAGATTACGACCTGGAAAAGGCGCAGAAGGGGATCATCTATATCGACGAGGTCGACAAGATCGCCCGCAAATCGGATTCGCCCTCAATTACCCGTGATGTCTCCGGTGAGGGGGTGCAGCAGGCCCTGCTCAAGATCATCGAAGGGACGACTGCCAGCGTGCCGCCGAAGGGCGGGCGCAAACACCCGCAGCAGGAATTTCTCAAGGTCGATACCACCAATATCCTCTTTATCTGCGGTGGCGCCTTTGCCGGCCTGGAAACGGTTATCGGTCAGCGGGTCGGATCCAAGACGCTCGGCTTCGGTGCCGAGCCCGTCAAGAGGAAGGATCAGCAGATCGGCGAGGTCCTCTGCCAGGTTGAACCCGGCGACCTGCTCAAGTATGGCCTGATTCCCGAGTTCATAGGCCGCCTGCCGATCGTGGCGACACTTGACGAACTGGACGAGGCCGCACTGGTCAGGATTCTGTGCGAGCCGAAAAACGCGCTGATCAAGCAGTACCAGAAGCTCTTCGACATGGAGAACGTCGGCCTCAAGTTCACCGATGGTGCCATGGTTGCGGTTGCCAAGGAAGCCCTGAAGCGTAAAACGGGTGCGCGCGGGCTCCGTTCGATCCTTGAAAACGCCATGCTGGATGTCATGTATGATATCCCCTCGCAAGATCGCGTCAGAGAAGTGGTGATCAACGAAGATGTGATCTTCAAGGGCACCCAGCCGATCATCATCTACGAGTGTGCCGAATCGGCCTGATAGAGTTCCTGTCGGGCGAGCATTCAACTGGAATTTATTGATATGACAGAACTCCCAGAAGACTTGCTGCCTGAAACCGCGCATCCTGCAACCTTTCCGGTCCTGCCCCTGCGGGATATCGTGATTTTCCCCCACATGGTGACGCCTCTCTTTGTCGGACGGCCACGGTCGATCCACGCCCTGGAGTGGGCCATGGAACACGACAAAAACGTGCTCCTCGTCACTCAGAAGGACCCCAAGACCGACGATCCTCTCACGGAAGACATGTACGACATGGGCACCCTCGGTCAGGTTGTGCAGATGTTGAAATTGCCGGATGGTACCGTCAAGGTCCTCATCGAAGGCAAGGTCAGGGCCCGGTTGCTCGATCTGGACTACACCGATGAGTGTATTTTTGCCTCTTTGCAGCAGTTGCCTGATCAGGAGAGTGATTCTCCTGAGCAGGAAGCCTTGATGCGCAGCGTCAACAACACCTTCGAGTCCTACGCCAACCTCAGCAAGAAAATTCCTGCGGAGATGGTCACGTCGATTGCCGGCATTGAAGAGCCTGGGCGCTTTGCGGATACGATCGTCGCCCACCTCACCGTACCGATTGCCGACAAGCAGGACATTCTCGAAGAGATGAATTCCCTGCTGCGCCTCGAGAAACTGCTGGCTCTTATGGAACGCGAGGTCGAAATCCTGCAGATCGAGAAGAAGATCCGCAACCGCGTCAAGAGCCAGATGGAGCGCAGCCAGAAAGAGTATTATCTCAATGAGCAGATGCGCGCTATCCAGAAAGAGCTCGGTGAAAAGGACGAGTTCAAACAGGAACTGCGTGAACTCGAGGAAAAGATCGAGAAGGCGCGCATGTCCAAGGAAGCGACTGAGAAGGCGACCGCAGAATTGCGCAAGCTCAAGATGATGTCGCCGATGTCGGCCGAAGCCACTGTGGTGCGCAACTATATCGACTGGCTGGTGTCGCTCCCCTGGAAAAAAGGCACCAAGGACCAGATCGACCTGGACCGGGCGGAGGAGATCCTCGAAGAGGACCATTACGGGCTCGAGAAGGTCAAGGAGCGCATCCTCGAATATCTTGCGGTTCAGGCCCTGGTAAAAAAAATCAAGGGCCCGATCCTCTGCCTGGTCGGTCCGCCCGGGGTCGGCAAGACCTCGCTTGGCCGGTCTGTCGCCCGGGCCATGGGGCGCAAGTTCATCCGCGTCTCGCTTGGTGGCGTTCGTGACGAAGCGGAAATCCGCGGGCATCGCCGCACCTACATCGGCGCCATGCCCGGAAAGGTCATCCAGGGCCTGCGCAAGGTCGGCATGCGCAACCCGGTCTTTTTGCTCGATGAAGTCGACAAGATGAGCACCGATTTCCGAGGAGATCCGTCGTCGGCCCTGCTCGAGGTTCTCGATCCTGAGCAGAACAATACCTTCGGCGACCATTTCCTCGATGTCGACTATGATCTCTCGTCCGTGATGTTCATCGCCACGGCCAATACCCTGCCGGCGATTCCCGGCCCGCTGCGGGACCGCATGGAAGTGATCCGCATCGAAGGCTATACCGAAGAAGAGAAGGTGCATATCGCCGAGCGCTACCTGCTGCCCAAACAGCTGCAGACGCACGGACTCAAGGCAGCGCAGGTCAAGTTTTCTTCAGCCGCCCTGCTCGAGATTATCCGTCGTTACACCCGGGAAGCGGGGGTGCGCAGCCTGGAACGCGAGATTGCCAATGTCTTGCGTAAGATCGCGCGCGATGTTGTCAAAGCCGGTCAGTCAGGTAAGCGTTTTCAGGTCGGCGCCCAACAGATCCGGAAATACCTGGGGGTGCCGCGGTTCACTTTCGGAGTTCGCGAAGAGGAACACAGGATCGGCCTGGTCAACGGACTGGCCTGGACCGAAGTCGGCGGAGAACTGCTGAACGTCGAAGTCACTATTTTACCCGGCCAGGGCAAGCTGACGGTTACCGGTAAACTCGGTGAGGTCATGCGTGAATCTGCACAGGCCGCTCTCAGCTATGTGCGATCCCGATGGCTGGAACTGGGGCTGGAAAAAGAATTTTATAACCGCATCGAGATTCATATCCATGTGCCCGAGGGTGCAATCCCCAAAGACGGCCCCTCTGCAGGGATTACCATGGCGACCGCCCTGGCGTCGGCTCTGACCGGGCTGGCCGTTTATCAGGACCTGGCGATGACCGGTGAAATCACCCTGCGTGGTCGGGTGCTGGCGATCGGTGGTCTCAAGGAGAAATTACTGGCGGCCAAACGGGCCGGTATTCATCGGGTCCTGATCCCCAAGGAGAACGAGAAGAACCTCGAGGAAGTCCCCATGACGATCAGGAGATCCTTGCAGATTATCCCGGTGGCACATATGGACGAGGTTCTCGATGAAGCCATCCTTGGCAGTTTCCCGGTGCCGGTGTCCACCGACAACGCGGATTATGCCCGGGAGCCGGAAAAATCGGTGCACCATTGACCGTTTCGGCCAATTATTACTTGACTCATTTTTGACCGGTCTGATATAAAGAAATCCGTTTTCAGCAGGGCTTAATCATTATTTTACGTGTGGAGGTATGTTGTGACAAAAGCCGATCTTGTGAATTCAATTGCGGAGAAGGCGGGACTTAGCAAGGCTGATGCAGAGAAGGCACTGAAAGCATTTACTGATGCTGTTGCCGATGCTCTCAAGGCCAGCGAGAAGGTCTCTTTGGTTGGTTTTGGCACTTTCAGTGTTGGCGAGCGTGCCGCACGTCAGGGGCAGAATCCCCAGACCGGCGCCAAGATCAACATCCCCGCTGCCAAGGTGCCCAAGTTCAAGGCCGGCAAGGCTTTGAAAGACGCCATCAACTAATCTTTAAAGTATCAAACACAGTCGCAGGAAAATTCCGCGCGGCTGTAGACGTAGTGGAAAATAGGAAACGTATGAGAGGGTTTCCCCTTGCGCGACGTTTCCTATTTTCTATCTGTTGCGGGGCTGTAGTAGAGTCGGTTACAACGCCGGCCTGTCACGCCGGAGGTCGCGGGTTCAAGTCCCGTCAGCCCCGCCATTACAATTCGGGCGAATAGCTCAGCTGGGAGAGCATCGGCCTTACAAGCCGAGGGTCACAGGTTCGAGCCCTGTTTCGCCCACCAATTTACAACGTGCTTGGGGCTGTAGTAGAGTCGGTTACAACGCCGGCCTGTCACGCCGGAGGTCGCGGGTTCAAGTCCCGTCAGCCCCGCCAGATTCATTCGAGGCGATTCCCGTCAAAGGGGGTCGCCTCGTTTGCTTGCTGCCGGGTGTTGGTCAGGTTTTTCATTCAATTTTCGAGGGTAATGTGTTACATCTCATTGCTGATGTCACCCTGTTCCAGCAACGTGATGCTGTCGATGGTCGATGACTCGCGAGGAAGAGTTTGAGACGGTTGCCCGTACAGCTCTCTCCATAGTCATGACGGGCGAACGGGTCCGACTGGACTGTCCCCTGCCGGGGCTGGTAAACTTCAGGCAAGTGCATGCAAGACAAACAACAGCGCTTCCCCGGTGTACAGTAAGGGCACTTTCAATCACCGCAGAATCAACCCGGTCAGCACAGGTTCAATAACCTCTGCCAACAAAACAACGAACGCTTCTATCTGCTTTTTGCCCAAAGACGCAGGAACATGATTCAGCTTTTTAATGTCTGCAAGGCCTACCAGCGTGACCAGAACGCCCTGAACGACATCACCCTCAACATCGACAAGGGTGAGTTCGTTTACCTGACCGGGCCTTCCGGAGCCGGCAAGTCGACGCTGCTCAAACTGCTGTACTGCGCGGAACGGCCGACTCGGGGCCAGATCCTGGTCAACGGCAGAAACATTACCCGTTTCGGGCCTTCCCGCATTCCCTACCTGCGCCGTAACCTGGGCATCATCTTTCAGGATTTCAAGCTGCTGACCCGGCGGACTGTCTATGAAAACGTCGCTTTTCCGCTCGAAATCCAGGGGCGTAAGCGTTTTGAAATCAGCAAGAAGGTCTATCATACCCTCAAGAGTGTCGGCCTCGAGCATCGCCTCAACCACCATCCCCTGCAATTGTCCGGCGGTGAACAGCAGCGTGTGGCCGTGGCCCGCGCCCTGGTCGTCGATCCACTGATCCTGCTGGCGGATGAGCCGACCGGCAACCTCGATCCGGAAGTGACCCTGGATATCATGGAGCTTTTCAAAATCGCCAATGCACGGGGCACGACGATCGTCATGGCCACCCATGACCGCAGCCTGATCCACCAGTTCCCGCGGCGCGTGGTGTCTCTTGAGGCCGGCAGTCTTGCCACTGATGACCTGCCTCTCTTCAGAGGACAGCCTGGGACGACTGGACACTTCTGATGATCTTGCGAGCCGGTTATTTTTTGAAGCGTGCCCTGCGCAACATGCGGCAAAGCCCCGTATTGAGCCTGGCGTCCATCGGAACGGTTGCGGTTGCCCTGGCGCTGCTCGCGTTCTTTGCGATCGCCGTCCTCAATGTCCAGCAGTTGACGAAGTCGTGGGGAGAGAACCTGGCCGTGGTCGCCTACCTTGACGACGTCCCGGATGAAAAAACCATCGATGGCTGGGTCAAGCACATCGAAGGGTACCCGGAAGTTGCAACAGTGACCTTCGTTTCTCGTCAGGCCGCTTTTGAGCGCTTCCGCAAGCGTCTTGGCGACGATTCCGACCTGGTCGAAGGGCTTGGCCCGGATATTCTGCCGGCTTCTCTGGAAATCACCCTTCAGGAAGACTGGCGCAACGAATCCGCGCTGGCAACTGTTGTTGATCGTCTCCGCAAGGACCATCGCTTCGGTGACCTGCAATATGGCCAGGGCTGGCTGGAAAAGCTCGAGGCCTTCCTGCTTCTGCTGAGAGTCTCAGGCTCGGCGCTTGGCGGTTTTCTGGTGTTTGCCGCCCTGGTGATTGTTGCCAATACGATCAAGCTGACTCTTTACGCGCGCCAGGACGAACTGGAAGCCATGACCATGGTTGGCGGCACCTCGCTCTTTATCAAGCTGCCATACCTCGTGGAGGGTGCTCTCCAGGGCTTTATGGGCGGGCTGACGGCACTTGGCCTGAGCTTCCTGGTCTTCCAGGTGATTCTGCAGAAAAGCCTCGGCAGTTTGCTGCTGATTACCGGGATCGACACAATTCATTTTCTGCCGCCGATCTGGCAGGGCATGCTGGTGGTCGGCGGTGGCCTGATCGGTCTTTTGGGCAGTCTCTTTGCGCTGCGCAAGTTTGTCCGCTTTGGAGCGTCATGAAACATCTGCCGGGCACGTTTGGAATGCTCCTGGTCTGGCTGCTGCTGGCCGGCCTGGTTGCCCCCATGCCTGCCGCTGCGGCGGGTGATGAACTGGATGCGAGCCGACAAAGGCTTGACCGGATTGAACAGCAGATCGAAGAGACCCTCAAAGGTTTGCGCAGCAAGCAAACGGAAAGCGGGACCCTGGCGGAAGAGCTTGAGCGTCTGAACGCCGAGACCCGCCGTATCGAGCGCCTGGCTGGAAAGAGCAGCCAGCAACTTGCCGAGATCACGGCGCGGCTGGAAAAGCAGCGCCTGGCTCTGCAAGCACTGGAGGAGCAACGCCGACTGACAGAGCAGCAGATCCGCAGCCGTCTGGTGGTGCTCTACAAAACCGGTGAGGTCGGACTGATCAAGGCTTTGCTGTCCGAAGCTGAGAGCCCCAGGGATATCGCTGAAAAATATGCATTTCTGTCGAGAATGGTCCGGCATGATCGCGACTTGCTTGGTTTGTACCGACAGCAGTCCCTGGAGCATCAAGCTGCAGTAAGCGAACTGGAAGGTTTGCGCAACCAGCAGGCTGCTGTGGTCAAGCGCCGTCGCAATGAACAGGCGACGCTCCAAAGGGCCCACAGGAGTAAAAAGGTTCTCCTTGCCGATGTGACGCAGAGCACCGAACTTCTTGAAGGGATGCTTAAGGAATTACGTGCCAAGGCGGCTCGTCTCAATGAACTGGTCAAAAAACTTGAAACGGAACAATCCCAACCCTATACTGAACCCCTGGGTGGCCTGGTGGCTCACAAGGGGCGCCTGGCGTGGCCAGTGCCAGGTAAACTCCGGGTCGGTTTCGGCACCAGCCGTCATGGAGACCTCGGTACGCTCATTGAGAGCCACGGTTTCGACATCGAAGCCGAGGCTGGAACCCCCGTGCATGCAGCTGCGCCCGGCAAGGTGATTTTTGCCAACAGCCTGCGCGGCTACGGCAAGCTGATGATCGTTGACCATGGCAGCAAGTTTTACACCCTTTACGCCCATATGGCGCGCTTTACCAAGCAGGTGGGCGATTCCGCCGCTGCGGAGGAAGTGATTGCCTATTCCGGGTATGAAGGTCGGGACGCTGTTTATTTCGAGATTCGCCAGGGCGGCAAACCCCTCAACCCTGCCGACTGGTTAAAGCCGCGCTGAGATTCTGGAGGCTGTATGTTCAAAAACAAGTTGTCCATGTTGCTGCTTACCCTGGCCCTGGTCCTGCTGGTTGGCCTGGTCTCCTTCGGCCGGAGTGAGGTGCCCAAGGCTGGTGCGGCCAGCGATTACCAGGAACTGCAGCTCTTCACCGACGTCCTGACCATCGTCAAGCGCAGCTATGTGGAAGAAGTGCCGGTCAAGGACCTGGTCTACGGAGCGATCGAAGGCATGCTGGCCTCGCTCGACCCCCACTCCAGTTTCATGTCGCCCGAAATCTACAAGGAGATGAAAGTTGATACCCGCGGCGAGTTCGGTGGACTCGGCATTGAAATTTCTCTGCGGGACAACCTCCTGACGATTGTCGCACCGATCGAAGACACTCCGGCCTCGCGGGCCGGACTCCAGGCCGGGGATCAGATCCTGAAAATCGAAGATCAATACACCAAGGACATGGAAATCATGGAGGCGGTGCAGTTGATGCGCGGGGCGCCGGGGACCAAGATCACCATCACCATCATGCGCTCGAGTTTCGAAAAACCTCAGGCATTTATCCTGGAGAGGGAAGTCATCAAGGTGCAGAGTGTGAAATCAAAAACGCTCGACCAGGGTTTCGGTTACGTGCGCCTGGTCCAGTTCCAGGAGCGCTCCAGTGAAGATCTCGCCAAGGCTTTGGACAAGCTTCGTGAAGACAACGGCGGAAGCCTGCAGGGGTTGGTCCTCGATTTACGTAACAACCCCGGAGGGTTGCTTGATCAGGCGGTCGATATCGCCGACCAATTCCTGTCGGAAGGGCTGATTGTTTACACCAAGGGGCGTGAGGCTGACGCGCAAATGAAGTTTTCCGCCAAACGCAGCGGGACCGAACCCGATTACCCGATGGTCGTTCTGATCAATGGCGGTAGTGCCAGTGCCTCGGAGATTGTTGCCGGTGCCCTGCAGGACCACGGCCGCGCCGTGATCATGGGGGTGCAGAGCTTCGGCAAGGGGTCAGTTCAGACGATCATCCCGCTCAGCGATGATTCCGGGTTGCGCCTGACCACGGCCAAATATTATACCCCGAACGGTACTTCGATTCAGGCCCGCGGCATCGTTCCCGACATCGAGGTGCTGCAGAGCGAAATCAAGGAAGTGCAGGATATCGACCATTTCCGCGAAAAGGATTTGAAGAACCATTTCGATACGGAAGGCAAGGGCGAGAATTCCACAAAGAAAGACGCCGGCCACGTCGACGAAGAGGTCCGCAAGGATTTCCAGTTGATGCGCGCACTTGACCTGCTTAAAGGCTGGAGGATCTTTCAGGGGATCAAGGCCGCTTGACCCCCTCTGGCCGTTGGTATTCTGAAAAGAGTTGCCGATGACAAAACCAACCAAGCGGCGCCGCACGAAAAAGCGGCGCCCTGATTTTTTTCTGAAAAACAGAATCCTGCTCATAGTTATGGGTGTTGCCGGATTGTTTGTCGCCGGCCTGGTTTGGTTTGCCCGCATGGAAGAACGACCGCACCCCCCCCTTGTCCCCCCGCCGGTCGTCAAGCCGCAGCTCGATTACACCCAAAAAGTCCATGGGGAAGTCGAGGCATTTCTGGCCGGTCTCAATACGGATGGCAGCAGTATTCAGCGTGACCTCGAGCATGAACCTGCCCGCTACACGGTTGCCGGTACGTTTCCTTCTGCAGAGCTGATTGCCGGTTTCCAGGGCCGGGTGCGGCAGATCCCGGGCGATTACGACGTGCGGCTGCGGCCGGCCAACTCGCTGACTGTTGAAAAGTCGCGGCTGACGAAAATCATTATTCTGTTTATCCCCCCGGCCCCGGCCATACCTGCCGGACCATTGCTGGCGATCATCATGGATGACCTCGGCAGGAGCACATCGACCGCCAGGGTGCTGGCCTCCCTGTCGCAACTGGTTACTTTTGCCATTCTCCCCGATGAGCCCCAGGCCGTGCAGGTTGCCGAAATAGCGCATGCCGCGGGCCGTGAAGTCATGTTGCACGTGCCGATGGAGCCTCAGGGATACCCTGCGGTAAACCCGGGGCCGGATGCCTTATTTGTCAAGAACAGCGATGCAGAGATCCGGCATAACTTCGACCAGTTGCTTGCCAGGATTCCGTATGTTGCCGGCACCAATAATCATATGGGGTCGCGATTCACAGAAGATGCCAGGGCCTTGGCACCGGTGATGGAGAGCTTGAGGGAAAAAGGCCTGTTTTTTATCGACAGCCGGACCACGGGTCATTCCAGGGTGACAGAAGTGGCCTCCCGGTTTGGCGTGCCGACGATGAACCGGGATGTCTTCCTCGACAATGTCGCCGAGGTCGATGCAATTGCCCGCGAGATTCGGCGCCTTGAGGGCAAGGCTCGCCGCCAGGGCATGGCGATCGGGATCTGCCACCCTTACCCGGAGACCCTGGATGCCCTGAAAAGGGAACTGCCAGGTTTGACGGCGCGTGGCGTCACCCTTGTGCCGGTTTCCCAGCTGCTGCAGAAACTGGCTTTAAATCAGGGGAGCTGAGTACTGACTTTGGCCATGACGGCTGCGAAGTTGGAGAAATTCTGATCGTAGAGGATCTCTTCAGGCAAGTCTGAGCCGACCTTGCGCAGCAACAGGAAGGCATCGCCAAGGCGCCCCTCCTTGTCGAAGAGGGTCCGCTCAAGCAGGGGGAACAGGTCGGAGCGCTCCTTGGTGAGCAGGCGCTTCTCAAACTCCTGCAATTCAATGGTCTTGTGAGAGACTTCCAGCCCATTGTCGTCAAAGCGGTAGAAGGACAGCTTCTGCTGATAGAAGTTTCGGGTGTGCGGGGCCCGCTGCAACACGAAATAGGAACGTTGAGCTGATTCACGAAACAGGTCCCAGATCGGGTCGTGCGCCTCGATAGTACGTTTTGCGCCGTAAAAATAGCGAAAGACCAGGCTGTTGAAGCATTCATCTTCGAGGTATCCGGAAATCCTGAAGTCCGAGCTCTGGGCAAAGTAGCCGGCCGGACCGATCACCTCTTTGCCCACCAGAGGTTGTCCGCACACCAGGCAACCGGCTTGAAGATTGCTGCGCCGTTTTTCGTAAGCGCCCTGGTGCTCGTGCTCGGCGTGGGCCATGTCCGTGCAATACTCGTCCAGACGCCGCTGATCGATATCAATGGAGTGGAGGTAGACTTGGCGTGCCACGTGGGTCATCTGGACATGCACCTCAGTGTGACGGCCGTGCGTCAGCACCGGGAAGATCTTCCCTTCGGGGTTGGTGTTGAGCGACTCAACCTTCGGGCTTTTGGCAATATAGCCCTCCATGCAACGATAGCCGCGGTTGATGGCATAGGCTTTCAGCAACTGATACGGATCACGGAACGGGCCATCGAAGTGGATGCGGCCATCCACCAGGCAGGGGAGAATCCGCAACGGCCGGCGTGACAGGCCATGCGAATCGAAGAAATCGTAAATATGCCGGCAGTTGTCCATGGACGGGGCGTCTTTAACCGGTACAATAACCCGGTCAGCGGCAAAGAGCGCGTTCTGGGTGAAAATATCCAGGTCCGGTCGTGTATCGATAATTACGATTCCGCCGAGGCTGGATTTGGCCAGGGCCCTGATCAGAAGGCTTGGGTCCTCAAGGTCGCGCCGCAGAATGTGCAGCTGATTACTTGAAGGAATGAATTGTACACCGTATTCGCCGATTTCGATCAGCTCATCGGGGTTGGTGCCGGTGAAGAGGCTGCTGACATCGCCTCGCACTGGCTGCCGGCTGATGCTGAACATCTGGTCGACGGAGAAGTGGTTGTCGAAACTCAACAGGGTGACATCCAGGTCCTCGTGAAGGGCCTTGAGGTAGATGGCCAGGTTGGTGGCCAGGGTGGTCTTGCCGACGCCGCCCTTTTCACTCGAGATTGTGACAATGTACGGTGTTGCCATTAAGTTGCCTCGTAAATTCAATTCCGCTATATATAGGGGGAAGTGAATGAAAAGTCAAATAAAAACCACAAGATACGGGATGCCTGGCGCATGACTGACGGGCTCCGCAAATTAACGGTCAGCGACCTGGTGGCCTTGCTCCAGGAGGTCGTGGAGACCAATTTTGTGGCCGTGACGGTGGAGGGTGAGATCTCCAATTTTTCTGCTCCGGCCTCGGGCCACTGGTATTTTACTCTCAAGGACAGTGGTGCTCAGCTGCGCAGCGTCATGTTCCGTAGCCGCAATCGTCTGGTGGAGACCAGGCCGCGGGATGGCCTGCAGGTGGTCTGTTCAGGGTCAGTGACAGTTTATGCCGCGCGCGGCGAGATGCAACTGGTCGTAGACCACATTGCGCAAGGTGGGCAGGGGCAGCTGCAAGCGGCGTTCGAAGCTCTCAAGGCGAAGCTGGCTGCCGAGGGTCTTTTTGCGGCCGAGCGCAAACGCCCTCTGCCGGTCTCACCGCAGGCGGTCGGTATCGTCACCTCGGCGACCGGCGCGGCGATTCATGATCTGCTCAACGTCCTCCAGCGACGGGCACCGGAAGTCCACCTGTTGCTGAGGCCGGTCAAAGTGCAGGGCGAGGGGGCCGCCGGAGAGATTGCCGCAGCGATCGACGATCTGAATCGATACGGTGGCCTGGACGTCCTGATTGTCGGTCGCGGCGGCGGCTCACTGGAGGACCTGTGGGCCTTCAACGAGGAGATCGTCGCCCGGGCCATTGCCCGCTCGGAGATTCCGGTGATCTCGGCCGTCGGCCACGAGACCGATTTTACCATCGCCGACTTCGTTGCTGACTTGCGTGCGCCGACCCCGAGCGCTGCGGCCGAACTGGTTGTCAAGAACCGCCAGGAGATTGAGGCCCACCTCGACCATCTTATCATTCGGCTGCAGTCCCGTGTCGACCAGTTGATCGGGTTGGTTGCCGAGCGGGTTGCCGGTCTGGAAGGCCGGCTCAAACTTGCTGCGCGTGATTTTGCCGAGCTGCCAGATGCGATTGTCGATCTCGAACAGCGCCTTGGCCTGGCGATGCGTGCCTTGATGCGCCAATACGCTGATAGCCTGGGGATGGCAGCTGGCCGCCTGGATGCCCTGTCTCCGCTTTTGCAGCTTGACCGGGGTTACGTAATCGCCAGTCATGAACCGGGCTGTTCCGGCCTGGTGTCCACGGCAGACCTCAAACCGGGGGATCAGCTCTGGCTGCGTTTTGCGCGTGGTCAGGCGCGCACACGCGTGGAGGATGTTGAGTTTTGATGCGTTTGTGGCTGTTCATTGCAGTTGTTATGGGCTGGGCATGGCCTGCCTGGTCTGGTGAATTCAGTCTTGCTTCGCCGCAGGTTTATAACGGCGAAGTGGCCGTGCTGCGCTGGCAGGGTGAGCCTCTTTCTTTCGGGGTGGTCCGTTACCGTGACGAGGTCATCTACCTCTATCCCGATCCGACGGGTGCGGTCGCTTTGCTGCCGGTCGCCCTCGATACCGCTGCCGGCGACTATCCGCTGCTGGCCGCCCTGGTTACCAGCCAGGGGCAGACCACGTTCAGGGAACTGATGCTGCAGGTTGCCCACAAGACTCGCCCTGAAGAGTCCTTGACCCTGCCGGAGCGCATGGTGAGCCCGTCAGCGGAGGATCTCGCACGCATCAACCGTGAGGGCTCCCTGCTCAATGAAACCTTCGCCGGGCGATCTCCCCGGCTCTGGACGACTTTCGAAAGGCCGGTCGATGGCCCGGTCAGCAGTGTCTTCGGCAAACGCAGGATCATGAACGGCCAAGCCAAGGCGCCGCATAGCGGCACCGACTTTCGCGGGTCCGCGGGAACCCCGGTCCACGCCATCAGCCATGGCCGAGTGGTCCTGGTCTCGGACATGTTTTATACGGGGAACACTGTCGTCGTTGATCATGGTGAGGGACTGTTCTCCCTGTATGCACACCTCTCCAGGGTTCTGGTGGGCAAGGGCCATGACGTGCGCAAAGGCGAAGTGCTTGGCAAGGTCGGCAGTACCGGACGCTCGACCGGTGCCCATTTGCACCTCACCGTCAAACTCCTGGGAGAGCGGGTTGACCCCCTTGCCTTGCTGGCGATTCTCAAGGAATAAAGATGCTTGACACAACACTGCGAGCGTGGTGTTTTACAGCTGAAAGGACCTGCGCATGGCCGAAAAGATGACATTCGAAAAAGCGCTGAAGAATCTGGAAGAAGCGGTTGCCCGTTTGGAAAAGGGCCATATGCCTCTTGACGAGGCGCTGGACTGTTTTGAGGCCGGCGTGCAGAGTGCCAACCTCTGCCGCAAGAAACTGCAGGCAGTGGAAACCCGCATTGAAACGTTGATGAAAAAAGTTGACGGCTCGCTTGTTGCCGAGCCTTTTGGCCAGGACCAGAATCAGGACTGACAGGCTTTATGGTACTCAAAGATTATCTGCGCGATCGGTCCACGCTGGTAGACAAGGCCCTGGACCGCTGGCTGCCGGGTGAAAACCATCTCCCTCATGCCCTGCACGAGGCCATGCGTTATTCGGTTTTTGCCGGCGGCAAGCGCTTGCGGCCGATCCTGATGATTGCTGCCAGCGAAGCGGTTGGCGGTTCTGCCGATCAGGTCCTGCACGCAGCTTGTGCCATGGAGATGATCCATACGTATTCCCTGATTCATGATGATCTGCCGGCTATGGACGACGATGATGTCCGTCGTGGTCGGCCCACCAATCACAAGGTCTACGGTGAGGCGGTTGCCATCCTGGCCGGCGACGCCCTGCTGACGGAGGCCTTTCGTTTGCTGGCGGATGCCGAAGCCAACCAGTCGACCCCGCCGGCGACGGTCCTGAGGGTCATCGAACTGGTTGCCCGCTACTCCGGATCCCAGGGGATGGTCGGCGGCCAGGTGGTTGATATGGAATCGGAGGGTCTTGAGATTGATTTCCCGACCCTGGAATATATCCATACTCACAAAACCGGCGGTTTGATCCTGGCCTCGGTTCAGGTCGGGGCCCTGCTCGGCGGAGGGGATGAACAACAGTTTGCCGCCTTGAGCCGCTTCGGGGGGGCGGCCGGATTGGCTTTTCAGATCGCAGATGATATCCTTGACGTCGTTGGCGATCAGGCTGAACTTGGCAAGAATGTCGGCAGCGACCAGGCCCGCGGCAAGGCGACTTATCCGGCCCTGCTCGGCCTTGCCGAGGCACGTCAACGTGCCAAGGAGCTTTGTGACCTAGCCGTTGATGCGCTAACTCCACTGGGAGCTGCTGCAGAACCCCTGCAGAGGCTGGCCCGCTACATCGTTGATCGCAACTCTTGAAACAATATATGTGGTAGTCATGACCGAAATACTAAAGCAGGCAAATCCGGTTGCTGCACTGAAAGGCCTTCCCGAAGGGGACCTGCCGCAGCTTGCCGAGGAGCTTCGGGACGTTATTGTCAAAACCGTGGCGCAGACCGGCGGGCACCTGGGCAGTTCTCTCGGGGTCATTGAATTGACCATCGCGCTGCACCGGGTGTTCACTACTCCCAACGATAAGATTGTCTGGGATGTCGGCCACCAGGCCTACGCCCACAAGCTGCTGACCGGCCGCTACGACCGCTTTCACAGTTTGCGGCAGCTGGATGGCCTGAGCGGCTTCCCCAAGCGCGAAGAGAGCCCTCATGACTGCTTCAATGTGGGTCACGCCAGTACGTCGATCTCTGCGGCACTCGGCATGGCGACCGCACGCGATGCGATGGGGGGCAACGGCAGGGTCGTGGCTGTCATCGGCGATGGCTCCCTGACTGCCGGCCTGGCCTTCGAGGGGCTCAACCAGGCGGGACACCTGAAAAAGAACCTGCTCGTGATCCTCAACGACAACGAGATGTCGATTTCACCAAACGTCGGTGCGCTCTCGTCCTTTTTCAGCCGTCAGCTGACCTCGGATTTTTTTGTGCGCTTGAAGCGGGAAACAGAACATTTTCTCGACAGTGTCCCTAAAATAGGCAAGGATCTCCGCCGCCTGGCGAAAAAAGCCGAGGAAGCGGTGAAGGGCTTTCTGACGCCCGGCATGCTTTTCGAAGCTTTCGATTTCGATTATGTCGGCCCGATCAACGGTCATAAGCTCGACGAACTGATCCAGACCCTGGAGAACATCACCAACATGGACGGGCCGGTCCTGATGCATGTGGTCACCAAGAAGGGGAAGGGCTACCCCCCTGCCGAAAACAACCCGCCGCTCTATCACGGGGTCGGCCCGTTTGATCCGGTCACCGGCGAAGTCAAGAAGGGCAGCAGCAATGCCCCCAGCTATACATCCGTGTTCGGCAGCACCCTGGTCGAAGCCGCCGAGCTGGACGATCGCATCGTGGCGATCACGGCGGCCATGCCGGAAGGAACCGGGCTGCGGACCTTTGCCGAACGGTTCCCGAAGCGCTTTTTCGATGTTGGGATTGCCGAGCAGCACGCCGTCACCTTTGCCGCGGGCATGGCGACCCAGGGCCTCAGGCCGGTCCTGGCGATTTATTCCACCTTCCTGCAGCGCGCTTACGACAGTGTGCTGCACGACGTCTGCCTGCAGAACCTGCCGGTCTCTTTCGCCCTCGACCGTGGCGGACTGGTCGGTGCCGATGGACCGACCCACCACGGTGCCTTCGACCTGTCCTATCTACGGCACATCCCCAACATGGTTTTCATGGTTCCTCGTGATGAAAACTATCTGCGCCACGCTGTCGTGACAGCCCTGGGCTACGATGGGCCGTTCGCCTACCGTTATCCCCGCGGTTCCGGGACCGGGGTGGAGCCGCAGTCGCCGTGTCCGATCACGATCGGCCGGGGCGAAGTCTTGCGTAACGGCAAGGACGGTGTCATCTTCGCGGTTGGCGTTCTGGTTTCTGAAGCTCTGGCTGCGGCTGAGTCCCTGGCCGGGGAGGGCCTGGACTTCACGGTCGTCGACCCGGTTTTCCTCAAACCGCTCGATCATGATCTGCTGGTTGCCGAGGCGGTAAGAACCGGTTTCGTTGTCACCGCAGAAGAGAATGCTCTGCAGGGCGGCTTCGGCTCAGCCGTCCTCGAACTGCTCAGTGAGGCAGGGGTGAACGTGCCCGTCAGGCGCATCGGCCTGCCGGACAAGTTCATCGAGCAAGGCAGTCAGCAGGAATTGCGGGCCCGTTACGGCCTGGATGCTGCGGCGATCGTCAAAACGGTCAAGCAGGCGATGGCTGAGGGTCGCTTGCCAATGGAACAGTCCGGCCGGTGAGGGGAGACCCGGAATCCCGGGCTGTATTCAGTCGTGGCGGTCAATAAAGTTGTCAGCCAGCACTATCCTGGTCGTCGAAACGCTTGCATTCACATAAAATTTGCGAGTGCAGTGCAGAAACCCGCTGCGCCGACGACTTTTCAGGCCGTTCAGACCGGTATGACAAAAGCCTTGCAAAAGCCTGGCTGCCTGTTTATGGCGTCGCAACCTTGACCGCCCCTCATCATTCACATCAAGCGCTTTTCTCAAGGTTGTGTCGAGGTCGGTGCACTGTCTGACCAGTGTGCGGCCCGCTGCCCGGCCAATCTTGTATTGCTTAACCTTCCGGTCGAGTGTCATTCGCGACATTCCCTATGTCTTGGCGGTTGCCGGCATGTTGGAGCCGGTCTGCTCGTGGGCTGCCGAGAACCACTCACGTTCCATATCCTGAAGGGTCCCGGGTCTTGATAATGGCCGCTTGTTGAGCCACTCTGGCAGCCTGATATGCCGGATCTCCAGAGCTTTGCCATCCAGAATATCCCGCGACCGCTGGGACGAGTCTCCAATTCACGGGCAATCCCCGGCTATTTGTGGAGACCGGGGTTTTCAAAAACGAGAACCGGATAGAGAGAGTTGTTAACCTGGCTTCTTGCAAGGTTGACAAGCCATGGTGGCAATGATAATTTCTTCGCCCATGGACCCATCTCTCTATTCTGTGCGTATGCGAGCTTCGTCCCACGGGCAACACCTGACCGGTGCTGAACGGATCGTCCCGGCGGCCGCTGCAAGCGAGGTGGCGGCGGCTCTGACGCAACGTGCCATGCTTTGTGCCGGTGGCCCGGCCACCGAAGTGCATTGCAGCCTCGAGTGGATTGATCCGGCCAGGCTTTGCAACGCTCGACTCCCCGATATTTCCACGTACCAGGTCGACACCTGGCGCGAGGGGCGCCAAGCCGCCAGCTGTCTGCTGGTGCGGGCCGGCGTTCCGGTCGATGTCGCCAGGCAGGCTGTGAACGCACTCGCCGAGGGGGCCGGCCCGGGCGGCCGCGTCATGCGCGGGGCCATGATCGTGGACGCCGCGACCGGTGAGCGCCTCGAGAGTGATCCGGCCCGCGGTGTCAGGGCCTCCAGGATGGACTTGTCGGCAGAATTGCGTCCCCAGTTGGAGCGGACACTGGCCGCGGCCGGCCTGGCCCACCCGCGGGTCCTGGAAGCTCTGGTGCTGGCGGGCAAAGTGCTGCAGGCTCCGGGAATGGTTGCGGAACTCTGCTGGTCGGACGACCCTGCTTACTCGACCGGCTATGTCGCAGATCCGCGGTCCGGTTATCAGAGGATCACGGCTCTGAAACCGGATGGTGATTGGCGCGGTGGGCGGGTCTTCTTTGTTGATACGAAGATGGCCTCATTGACAGCGCTGGTCGACTACCTGGAGTGCCAGGCGGTCCTGTTCAATGCAGCAGGGGCGATATCGCCACCCGTGAAGTGGATTGCTGCTGATGAATAACTGGCACCTTGAACTGCTACGTCTCTCGCAAGACGGCATGCTACGCTCGCTGCGCGTCGTTGATGGTGGTCAGGGCCCTAAAGTTCTGGTCAACGGCCATGAAGTCCTGCTGCTTTGTTCCAACAACTATCTCAGTATTGCCAACCACCCCGCGTTGGTTGAGAGAATGGTGGCCGCGACCAGGGAGTTTGGCGTCGGTGCCGGAGCCAGCCGCTTGATCTCGGGGACCATGCCGCCTCACGCCGCCCTTGAGGAGCGCATTGCCGAGTTCAAGGGAACACCGGCGGCCATCCTCTTCAACTCGGGCTACGCTGCCAATACCGGGGTCCTCCAGGGGTTGCTCGGTCCGGACGATTTGATTTTCTCCGATGAACTCAACCATGCTTCGATCATCGACGGTTGTCGACTGGCCCGGGCGCGGACTCTTGTCTACCCGCACTGCGATATGACCGCCCTTGCCGAACTGATGGAACGCGAAACGGCCAACCGCAAGGGGCGCTGGCTGATTGTCACCGATGGCATTTTCAGCATGGATGGCGACCTGGCACCGCTGGCCGAGCTCTGTGACCTGAAGGAAACGTATGATGCCCTGTTGATGGTTGACGATGCCCACGGCACCGGGGTGTTGGGGTCTAGGGGCCGGGGTACGGGCGAATATTGCGATTGCCTCGAGCGTATTGACCTGCACATGGGAACTCTCGGCAAAGCCCTCGGCTGTGCCGGAGCCTATCTTGCCGCGGATCGGGTCGTGATCGATATGCTGATCAATCACAGCCGCTCGTTCATCTTTTCCACCAGCCTGCCACCGGGGGTGCCGGCCGCCGCCATGGCGGCAATTGATCTGGTCGACAGCGAAGAGGGCCGGCAGATGCGCGAAAGGCTGGAGCAGAACCGCCTGCAGCTGGCCGGAGCCCTTACGGCTGGCGGCATGGACTTGCTGGGCAGCACCACCCAGATCATCCCGGTCTTGTCCCGTGAGCCGGCGCCGACCATGCAGATGACCGCCAGACTGCTCGAAGACGGCATCTTCCTGCAGGGTATCCGTCCTCCCACCGTGAGCCCTGGCCGCTGTCGCCTGCGTGCCACGGTCATGGCCAGCCATGACGCGGACGACCTGGCCCGCGCCGCCGCACAAATTATCGCAGTTTATCGTGAGTTTTCCCCATGAAGGAAAATCGTTTCAACCTGCCGGACGGGCGTGTACTGACCTGGTACGAGGCCGGACGCGGCAAGCCGCTCGTGCTCTTGCATGGCTGGGCCATGTCTGCGGCAGTCTTCCGTGAAGTGGTCGAGTTGCTCGCAACTGGTTTCCGCCTTCTGGTGCCCGACCTTCCCGGGCACGGCCGGTCTTCTCCTGCCGCGCGGAATAACCTGGCCGGCATTTCTGACATTCTGATGAGCTGGCTTGCGGAGGTTGTTCATGGGCCGTTCGGACTGGTCGGCTGGTCGCTGGGTGGCATGCTGTCCCTGGAGATTGCCCGTCAGCAAGTGCTCCCGGTTGACCGCCTGGTCCTGGTCAGTACCACGCCGCGTTTCACCCTCGGTGACGACTGGGATTTCGGTTTGCCATTGGCCCAGGTCCGTGCCCTGTCGAGAAACCTGGAGCGGCGCTTCGAGACAACCCTGGCCGATTTTTTCGCCCTGTCATTTGCCGGTGAACAGATTGACAGCGAGCGACTGTTGACGATCCGGCGCTTTGCCGTCAAGCGGAGCTCTTTGCCCGAGCAGGTCGCCGCGCGCGGTTTGCTCGACGTGCTGGCCACCCAGGATCAACGGGCCAGTCTTGCTGCAATTCAGCAGCCGGCCCTGATCCTCCACGGTGACCAGGACCGGATCGCTCCGGTTGCTGCCGGGCAATATCTGGCCGAGATGCTGCCCAGGGGGAATTTTATCAGCTTTGCCGGGATCGCTCACGGGCCTTTCCTGAGCCAGCCGATGACGGCCGCCGCTCAGATCCGGGAGTTTTGCTGATGGCGCCGAATAAAGCAATAGACCGCTTGCAGATGCGCGACAATTTCTCATGCCATGCCGACAGCTATGACCGGTATGCCTCGGTGCAGAGACGGGTGGTCGATTTGCTTGGCTGTCGCATAGCGGATCTGGATCCGGGAGCCGGTTTGGTTCTGGACGTGGGAACCGGGACCGGCGCCCTTGCCGCGGAGTTGCTCAAGGCTGAACCGAGACGGCAACTGGTTGTGATGGATATCGCCCATGGCATGACCCGGGAGGCCGTAAAAAGGTTGCCAGCAGTTTCTTCCTGTGACGCTGATGCCAGCCACCTGCCTTTTGTCGACAGTGCCTTTGCAGGCGTTTTTTCAAGTTCAGTCTACCAATGGGTTGATTGCCTGCCCGCGGCGTTTACCGAAGTTGCCAGGGTCCTCAGGCCCGGCGGTTTCTTCGTATTTGCCCTCTTTGGCCAGCAGACTCTGCGTGAACTGCGCGCGGCCCATCGCCAGGCGATTGCCCTGAGCGGTCGGCACCGGTCATCACACGTCCAGAGCTTTCCGACGCTCGACGAGGTTTCGGTGGCGCTTGCGACCGCCGGGCTCTCCTGTAGCGACCTGTCCAGCACGATGGAAGTGGAATACCATCTGGATGTACCCGACCTCTTACGCCAGCTTAAACGGATCGGCGCCAGCAACGCTTCTGCGGATCGACCACGTGGATTGGCGTCCCGCCGGGTGATGCAGTTGATGACGAAGCATTACGAGGCGACGTTTCGGTGCGCTGCAGGGCTGCCGGCCAGTTACGAGGTCATTATTGCACTGGCCGAAAAAACGTGGCAGCGATCGCCTTTTCCAATACAGTTATAATTAAGATACGCTCTCTGCCGGCCTGTTTTGAAATCTGAAATTCAGGAGTAGAACTTTCAGGACAATATTTTGGCGTGACCCTTGTTTCACCTCTCCCCTTTAATTTATCAAACTAATATTTTACTCATTTCTTTAGTCTCACCCCGTATCCAGACAGGTTAAAATTATAGATCCCGGTCTGTAGGCTGTCCTTTTAAATAGTCTGCCTGAGAGGGAAGGTGACGGGATCAAAAACTACCAGAAAGCATCCAACACCCGTCCCGATGCCGGGTCCATTCAGGCCATTCTTGGCAAAATCGGCATTTCCCGGCTGCTCATCATAAGGATGACGAAGCTCCTGATGCCCTTCCTCTGCCCAACCCGTTCAGATCCCCTCAAAAAAACATTCTTATAATTTTGTGATAGATTTAACGTTACAGAAAACATTCAAATCCAGGAGATCTTATGCGTTACAACAGACTTGGCAAAACCGGACTGTTTGTCTCAGAACTTTGCTTGGGCACGATGACTTTTGGCGGCGGAGGAGGAATCTGGGGGAAAATTGGTAATTTGCAACAGCAGGAATCTGAGCAGCTGATCGCTCGCTCTCTCGAAGCAGGTATCAACTTCATCGATACCGCCGATGTTTACGCAAGTGGTGTCTCGGAAACCATCACCGGTCAGGCCTTGAAAAACCTCAAGGTCAAACGCGAAGAGGTGGTGATCGCGACCAAGGTTTTTGGTGAGACGGGGGCGGGGCCTAACGGCCGCGGCGCATCGCGAGCGCACATCCTCGATGGGGTCAAGGCCAGCCTCAAACGCCTGCAGATCGATCATATCGATCTCTACCAGATTCACGGCTTTGATCCCGCGACGCCGATGGAAGAAACTGTCCGCGCGCTGGAAACGCTCGTTGCTCAAGGTCTGGTGCGTTACGTCGGAGTCTCCAACTGGTCAGCCTGGCAGATTATGAAAGGGCTGGGGGTCGCCGATCGCCTCGGCTTCTCGCGCGTTGCCTCCTTGCAGGCCTACTACACGATTGCCGGTCGCGAGCTGGAACGCGAGATAATCCCCATGCTCAAGAGTGAAGGGGTCGGGCTGATGGTCTGGAGCCCGCTGGCGGGTGGTCTGCTCAGCGGCAAATATGGCCGGGACCGCAGCGGTGAAGATGGAAGTCGGCGGGTCAATTTCGATTTTCCGCCGGTGGATCTCGAACGGGCCTATCCGGTGATCGACGCCATGCGCAAGATCGCTGATGCGCGGAGTTGCTCGGTGGCGCAGATTGCCCTGGCCTGGCTGTTGCACCAACCCCAGGTGACCACCATCATCATCGGCGCCAAACGACCCGATCAGTTGGACGATAATCTGGCGGCGGTCAATATTGAACTCTCGGCCGACGAACTGGCGACCCTCGATGAGGTCAGCGCTCTGCCGATCGAATATCCGGCCTGGATGTTTGCCCGCCAGGGGGAGGTACGCGCCAAGCAACTGGCCGAAGAGAAAAAATGAGGCTTCTGAAACCCAAAAAACCATTTACACAAAATGCTTTACAGCCCTTCGGGTCGGGGGATGGCATTGCATTGCAGGGACAGCAAGAATCTTGTATTTAGGTCAGGATGATCACTTCGAAGCAATATAGGGGTATAAATAAAACGAACCGCAAAATGATGGCCACCTGGATTTGCACGGGTGGCCATTTACAATTTATCAGGGGCAGTAAGAATTTCTCATAATCCCTTTAACTTAATTGTAATCCACAATTAGTCCGCCGTTCTATGCACTACTCAATGCAATATAAGCATAACAAGGTAAAATTTTAAAACAGAGCGAAGGAGACGGGGTATGCAAAAACGTATAATAGGCAAAAGCGGCTTGGAAGTTTCTGCCCTAGGTCTGGGCTGTATGGGAATGAGTTTTGCCTACGGCCCTCCCAAGGACAAGCAGGAGATGATCGCACTGCTACGCACCGCTGTAGAGCGCGGTGTCACCTTTTTCGATACGGCAGAAATCTATGGCCCGTTCATCAACGAGGAGCTGGTTGGAGAGGCTCTGTCTCCGGTGCGAGACAAGGTTGTGATTGCCACAAAGTTTGGATTCAATACCCACATTGACCCCAGGAATCCCAAAAAAGGTGAGTCTGCATTAAACAGCCGGCCGGAGCATATCAAAGAAGTTGCCGAGGCATCGCTTAAACGACTCAAAACCGACGTGATCGACCTGTTTTACCAACACCGTGTTGATCCGGATGTGCCAATCGAAGAGGTAGCAGGGGCCGTTAAGGAATTGATCCAGCAAGGGAAGGTCAAACATTTCGGTCTTTCCGAGGCCGGTATGCAGACCATTCACCGTGCTCACGCTGTACAGCCGGTGGCTGCATTGCAGAGCGAATATTCCCTTTGGTGCCGTACGCCTGAAGACGAGATCCTCCCGATCCTGGAAGAACTCGGTATTGGCCTGGTCCCCTACAGCCCACTTGGCAGAGGGTTCCTGACAGGCAAGATCGATTCCAATGCGACCTTCGACAGCGACGACTTCAGAAGCAAACTACCACGCTTCACTCCAGAAGCACTGAAGGCGAATCAGGAGCTGGTCGAGCTCCTCTCATCTCTTTCCGCTAATAAGAATGCTACACCGGCTCAGGTCGCGTTGGCCTGGCTGTTGGCCCAAAAACCGTGGATTGTGCCTATTCCGGGGACGACCAAGATGAGCCGACTGGTTGAGAACATCGGTGCGCTATCCATCGAACTCACTGCCAATGACCTGCGTGAGATCGAGAACGCTGCAGATAAGATCGTGGTTGAAGGAGCTCGTTACCCTGAAGCTCTCGAAAAAATGACTGGGCTATAACCTGCCATCCATAAAACACTAAAGCCCTCAATCTTCGGACCGGGGGCTTTTCCTTAGATTGCAGCAAATATCAGACGCGAAAAATCCCTATCTGCTGACAGGGGATTTCTATCGTATTGCCGAGTCATTTACAATGATACAAAATTATAGATCCATCACTTTTGACCTAGTCGTATACCCGAGTATAATTAAGGCTCAAAGATTACAAGTGCATCGGATCAGGCGAATTCGACAAAACAATTTTACTACGTGATAAGGAGAACAAATCATGGCTAAATACCTTATTCAGGCTAACTATGTTGGTGAAGGAATAAAAGGGTTGCTCAAAGATGGGGGGTCTAAGCGACGTGCGGTCGTGGAAAACTTAGTCAAATCGGTAGGTGGCTCTCTCGAAGCATTTTACTTTGCCTTCGGTGACACTGATCTATACGCCATCGGCGATTTCCCGGACAATGCCTCTGTCACCGCAATGGCACTGACTGTCGCCTCCACTGGAACGGTCAAAATCAAAACGACTGTGTTGCTTACGCCTGAAGAAATCGACTCTGCGACGAAGCTAAAGCCTACGTTTAGCTCCCCTGGGAAGTAAGTGCTCCCTAGCTTCAGCACCTAACTCTTACCATCTGTAAACATGAAAAGGCCCTTCCGCTATGGAGGGGCCTTTTCTCATATTGCAGGATTTTTTGAGACAGAGAAAAACTCTGACGGCTTAGGCCATAAAATTTAATGAGACAATATTTGAGACAGTCGATTTTTCGACCGTACTCTTCGATTCCTATAACTTGACAAGACTTCGATTAACCAATCTGTTTTCACAAAGTAGTGTCACTACCTAAGCTTCTTTTAGATTGGTTTTATGCTAATCTTTCTCTCATGTATGTAAATCTTGCAATTCTGGCTGTCTTTATTTTTCTTTACAGCGTGATCAGTGGACGGCTGGATCGCACAGTATTTAATGGTGCCATTGTGTTCACGGCCTTCGGCCTGGTTTTTGGCCCCTTGGGATTTGGTTTTCTGAATTTAAATGTCGATGCTGAGGGGCTTAGTACCCTTGCCGAGTTGACCTTGGCGTTGGTTTTGTTCACGGACGCAGCCAATGCCAATCTGAGTGAGCTTAAGCATTCTTTTCGCATCCCGCAAAAACTGCTGCTGATCGGTTTACCACTGACCATCCTGCTCGGCTTCCTTGCCGGCGTTCTGGTTTTTGACGGACTGGGCCTTCTTGAGATCGCCATTATCGCGACGATGCTGGCGCCCACCGATGCTGCTCTTGGTAAAGCTGTGGTGACCAATGAGGCTGTTCCGTCAAATATCCGCGAGGGGTTGAACGTGGAGAGCGGCCTGAATGACGGCATCTGTGTGCCTATTCTCTTCATCTTCCTGGCCTTCACCACAAACACATCTGGTGAGGGTAGTTCCTCGATGTTGGCCCTGAGGTTGGTGGGCGAGGCGATCGGCATTGGCGCGGCCATTGGTGCCGGGTTGACCTTCTTAGGGGTTCGTATTCTTGGTCGCTGCGCAAACCTTGGCTGGGTCACCAACTCCTGGCAACAGCTACCGGTCCCCGCATTGGCGGTAACCTGTTTTGCTGTGGCACAATGGCTCGGTGGTAGCGGCTTTATCGCCTGTTTCGTCGGTGGCTTGTTGTTCGGCGGGCTTGAAAAGCAACATAAATTTAAGCTCCTTCTCGCTGCCGAAGGCACGGGTGATACGCTTGCATTGATTACCTGGGTGGTGTTCGGTGCGGCGGTGGTCGGCCAATCGCTCGGGTCTTTGAGTTGGCAAGTCGTCATTTATGCTTTGCTCAGCCTCACGATTGTCCGCATGCTGCCAGTGTTCCTGGCGCTTTCAGGTATGAATCTGCGCACCGATGAAAAACTCTTCATGGGGTGGTTTGGACCGAGGGGGCTGGCCAGTATCGTCTTCGGTGTGATTGTACTCAATGAGCATCTGTCAGGAGGTGGCACGATTTCCATAACAGTAGTGTGTACCATCTTATTGAGTGTGATCGCCCATGGGCTAAGTGCCAATCCGTTGGTTGCTGCGCTTGGGGCAAGGGTCAAGGGGTCGTTTCTCTAAATTCCCAAAGGTCACCATCCATAAAACACTAAAGCCCTTGATCTCCGGACCGGGGTATTTCTTAGATTGCAGGGGCAGCAGGTTTGTTCTATATATGTTCTGGCTAGTCACTGCGGGTAAATTAGAGTAACATTTTAGAATAAAAACATAGCTGAAAACGCTGAAATTATTCACATAATTTGTTACGTTCAGACCCGTAACATACGGAGGCATGAATGGATTTTTTACGTATTCTGATTGCGATACTTTTACCCCCGTTGGGAGTTTTCCTTCAGGTGGGGATTGGCGGGGCCTTTTGGCTAAACATCCTGCTGACTCTATTCGGCTACATCCCTGGAATAGTGCATGCGGTTTGGATTATTGCCAAGCGCTGAAGCTTATTTATGGCCACTTGGATAAATTAAAAGTGGCTATTTTCTTTTGGATCAGGGACAGCGAGAATTTCACCTTTTGGCCGTGATGAGTGCCACGAAGCAATATAAGAATATAAATAGGACAACCCGCAAAATGATAGCCACCTGGCAACGGGAGGCTTTTCTTTTTGTCAGCCCTTAGCTAAGTTGCTTGCGTGCTGCTTCAATGGCTTCATGGGTCCCCGTTATCG
>JAHEDT010000098.1 GCA_024641085.1 Geobacteraceae bacterium
CTACGGGTTGATTCACGCCGACTTCCTGCCCGACAACATTATCGTCGGTAAGGACAAGCTGACGCTGATCGACTTTGACGATAGCGGCTATGGCTGGCACCTGTACGAGATGGGAACGGCGCTATTGCCGCAGATCAAACAACCTTTCTTCGACGATATCGTCGCTGCCTACCTGGAGGGCTATCGCAGTGAGCGGGCGTTCAGCAGGGAAGACGAAGAGGCCGTGCCCGCATTCCTGATGCTCTGCAGCCTGAACTACCTCGGCTGGTTGCAGAAGCGCGGGGAAAACGTCGAACACGCGGACCGACTCGCCGGGGAAATCATCAACGAACTGCTGAAGTACATTCCACAACTCATGCAGCAACTTACAGTGGTTCAGCGCGCCGTGGTCAACTTGCTGGTCTGGAAATACTGACTGGCACGAAAATACGTCAGTCGATCAACATCTTCTTCCAGCGGGCTTTCTGAGTATGCTCAGTTCTAGCCTCACGCCAGAGCGCGAAAGTCCGCATATCGTGACGTTATGTGCATTGACATACTAAATTAGTTATATACTATTTATGATATGTGGCAAATAGTCGAGCATCGCAATGTCTTGCGCGGCGTTCGAAAGATGCCGAAACAGGTGCTGAAGCGATACGAAAAGTGGAAAGACATCGTGCACTTGTCCGGACCGGAAGGGTTGCGCCTGATCCGGGGTTTCAACGATGAGCCGCTTCGCGGTGAATGGAAGGGGCATCGCTCTTCGCGCCTGGGAGACCAGTATCGAGTCATATACAAGGTCGAGAGCAAACGATTGCTTGTCATGGTCATTGACCTGACAGCACACGATTATCGGAGGAAGTAACAATGAAGGAGTTCACCCCGGCAAAGCGCCACGTCGAAGTTTCCGTTGGCGAATCTGTGCGAATCCTCCGCGAGCTCCAGGAGTTGAGCCAGAATGAACTGGCTGACATCAGCGGAATTCCGCAGTCGACAATCTCCGCGATCGAAAACGACCGCGTCAGTCTGGGCGTGGAGAGAGCCAAGACACTGGCGAGGGCGTTAAAGTGTCACCCCGCTGTGCTGCTGTTTCCGGGCTGGGACGTCGACGTTGAATCTGCTGCCTGACAATCGGCGAAATCCGCTTCCCAATTAGTATCGCAGGTTGACTCCGAGGCCGGCGCAGCCGGCCGACATAACTGAGCCCCGCAGGGGCGAAGAACCGGTGGTCGATCTGGGTCAGCGGGAATTGGAGGCTTACGTTCGAGTTTAGAGACGGCAACGCCTATGTGTTGGACTACGAGGACTATCATTGATGGCTATGCATAATCCGCCACACCCGGGCGAGTTTATCCGGGAAACATATATTGAGCCGTTTGATTTGAGTATCAGGTCGTTGGCTGAGAATTTGGGCGTCGCTGCCTCCACCCTGGCGCGTGTCGTTGCCGAGCGTAGTGCTGTGAGCCCCGAGATGGCGCTGCGCCTGTCAAAGGCACTTGGCCGATCTCCGGAAAGCTGGCTGGCCATGCAGGACAACTATGATCTCTGGCAGGCAAAGAAATCTGCAAACCTCTCGAAGATACGCAAGATTCGGTTTGCGGAGAACGCCTAGAGGCAGCTCAAGGTGGAACCTTTTCGCACAAACAGTTGTTTCCTCGATAAAGCATTGAGATACTGCTTCATTAGAATATTATAATGTTAAGCTGAATGTGCAGCGAATGTCATTGTTCCAATAGGTAGAAAATCAACCGTTCGATGACGAAACCCTGAGGAGACCGGATTTCATGTTCACCACCAATCCTTTCCTGGAGCTTTCGGGGCTCATATCTCCCCTTGCGATGCAGATTTACGTCATCGCAATGGTCATTCTGGTCGCCGGCGGGACGATTCTGGATACGATCCACAAGAAGAGCGCGCAGTACTTCTTCGAGAATTCGGAAAAGCAGAAGAAAATGTCCAGCCGGGAGGTTTCGGGTGGCGAGAAGGTCGGCATCGCTGTCAAGACGGTGGCGGTCGACGTGCTGACCTCGGCTGAATTCTGCAACCAGAAGCGCAGGGTCGCTCATCTGCTCACGATGTACGGCTTCATCCTGTTTGTCGTAAGCACGGCCGTGATGATCTTCGGCTATGCCGACTCGGCCAACGCAGCAGCCTGGCCGCTCCTTTGGCACCTCGGCGCGTTGATGGTGTGCGTGGGCGGTTACTGGTTCTGGTTCGTCATCCGCGTCGATGTCGCTGCAGAGGGCAACCCGTGGTACCGGGTGGTGAGAGCCGATCTGTTCATCCTGGCGCTGCTCGCCACCACCACGTTGGCGCTGCTCTGGTCCGTGTTCGAGGGAATTTTCTTGTTTGCCCTGTTCATCGCCGCCGCCACGGTGCTGTTCGGCACGGTGTTCTGGTCCAAGTTCGCGCACATGTTCTTTAAACCGGCCGCGGCTTTCCAGAAACGGGTGACCAAGGCCGATGGTTCAATGGAGAATCTGCCGGAAATACCCGATTTGTCGGATCCTGCGGTACATCAAAAGTATCCGGATATTCCGGAATACCTGGGCAAAAACCCACCCAACATGGGCCTGGGCATCAAGCGCGAAGCGCCGAACCATTACTGAGCCGTTTCAAAGATCAAATTTTTTTGAGAGAAGATTAAATATGCCTACTTTCGTATACATGACCCGTTGTGACGGCTGTGGACACTGCGTTGATATCTGCCCTTCAGACATCATGCACATCGATCCGACCCTGCGGCGCGCCTACAACATCGAACCCAACATGTGCTGGGAGTGTTACTCCTGTGTCAAAGCCTGCCCCATGGACGCCATTGACGTTCGCGGCTACGCGGACTTCGCCCCGCTGGGACACTCGGTGCGAGTCCAGCGTGACGAGGAAAAGGGTGTCATCGCCTGGCGTATCAAGTCCCGCAACGGTGAAACCGACCTGAATCTGTTGGCGCCGATCACGACCAAACCCTGGGGCACGGGCATCCCGCAACTGAAGGACGAGACTGCGCCCACCCAGGAAGCGCGGGACAGCCAGTTACTGTTCAACGAGCCGAAGTATATCCGCATGGATGAAGGTGGCATTCATACCCTGGAATCCGCTGGGCTCAAGATGAAATCAGGGGTGTACTACTAATGGCCTACAAAACGATCGTAGAAGACAACATCGACATCCTGGTCGCGGGTGCCGGCCTCGGCGGTACCGGCGCTGCTTTCGAAGCGCGCTACTGGGGTCAGGACAAGAAGATCGTCATCGCTGAAAAAGCGAACATAGACCGTTCCGGCGCCGTGGCGCAGGGTCTGTACGCGATCAACTGCTACATGGGAACCCGCTTCGGCGAGAACAACCCGGAAGACCACGTTCGCTATGCGCGAATCGACCTGATGGGCATGGTGCGCGAAGACCTCCTGTTCGACATGGCGCGTCACGTCGATTCGACGGTGCACCAGTTCGAGGAATGGGGTCTGCCGATCATGCGGGATCCCAAGACCGGCACTTACCAGCGTGAGGGCCGCTGGCAGATCATGATCCACGGCGAATCCTACAAGCCGATCGTCGCCGAAGCGGCGAAAAAGTCGGCGGACAAGGTCTTCAACCGCATCTGCGTCACGCACCTGCTGATGGACGACGCCAAGGAGAACCGTGTCGCCGGCGCCGTCGGCTTCAACGTGCGTACCGGCAACTACCACGTATTCAAAGCCAAGACCGTTATCGTCGGCGCCGGTGGCGCCTCCAACATCTTCCGCCCGCGCTCGGTCGGTGAAGGTGCGGGCCGCGTCTGGTACGCCCCCTGGTCGTCGGGCTCGGCCTATGGGCTGCTGATCCAGGCCGGCGCGAAAATGACCCAGATGGAAAACCGGATCGTGCTGGCTCGATTCAAGGACGGCTACGGCCCGGTTGGCGCGTACTTCCTGCACCTGAAGACATACACCCAGAACGCGTACGGCGAAGAGTACGAGTCGAAGTGGTTCCCCGAACTGCAGAAAATGGTGGGCAAGGAGTACCTGGATCCGGAAGCTTCGCATTTGACGCACCGCCCGATCCCGACCTGTCTGCGTAACCATGCGCTGATCAACGAGGTCAATGCGGGGCGCGGACCCATCCACATGGTGACCATGGAAGCCTTCCAGGATCCTCATCTCGAGGAGATCGGCTGGCACAACTTCCTCGGCATGACCGTTGGCCAGGCCGTATTGTGGGCGGCAACGGATGTCAATCCGAAGTACGAAAACCCGGAACTGACGACCTCCGAGCCCTACGTCATGGGTTCGCATGCGACCGGCAGCGGCGCCTGGTGCTCCGGCCCGGAAGACGTGTCTCCGCCCGAATATTTCTGGGGCTACAACCGCATGACCACGGTCGAGGGCCTGTTCGGCGCGGGCGACGCCGTCGGCGGCACACCCCATGCGTTTTCCTCGGGTTCGTTTACCGAGGGCCGCCTGGCTGCAAAAGCTGCCTGCAAGTACATCGACGACGGCAAGGCTGAGGGTATTCGCGTCTCGCAGGAGCAGATCGATCGCCGCAGGGCCGAGATCTACAAGCCGCTGGAACATTACAAGGTCTTCCGCAATGAAATCGTTGCCGGCGACGTCAACCCGAACTACATCAACCCGCGGCAGGGCCTGGATCGCCTGCAGAAGCTGATGGACGAGTACGGTGGCGGTGCCACGGTCAATTACGTGACCAACGACAAGCTGTTGCACATCGGCCTGAAGAAACTGAAGACGATGGAAGAGGACCTCGACAAGATCGGCGCCGAGAATATCCATGAACTGTTGCGTGCATGGGAACTGAAGCATCGGGTTCTCACCTCCGAGTCGGTCCTGCAGCACACGCTGTTCCGCAAGGAAACCCGCTGGCCGGGTTACTACTACCGCGGTGATGCAATGAAGCTGGACGACGAGAACTGGCATGTGCTGACCGTTTCCCGTCGTGATCCCGAAACCGGCGAATACACCATGGAGAAGGCTCCGCTTTATCACCTGG
>JAHEDT010000006.1:0-115000 GCA_024641085.1 Geobacteraceae bacterium
TGAAAGCGGAATCATCGCCAAATCTTCCGGCCGGAGTGTGCCGTATTGGCACCCTGGCCGGAAGATTTTTTGGCAGTCGGTGCGCTGATCAGAGGGCCGGGTGTGAGAAGCCCTGACAAATAAGAAAAGCTCCTAAGTCCGAAACCGGGGGCTTTCGTGCTTTATAGATGCTGCAAAGTGAAACAGACAGAATGAGGCTCCTGTGCTCACGGCTTTCCTCTGTTCGGAAAAAACCAAACAGAACGCTAACAGAGCGAAAATAAATCCTGCATCAAAGGTTGCGCTGCCTGTTTATCGAAAGGATGCCGCCGCTGTCGTTCCAGTTGTCATCTGCCAAGTTTAAGGCGATCCCTCAGCTTTCTTCCCTATCTGCCTGAAAAATAATACTTTGTATTTTGTCGGCTCTCGTGGCATGGTCAGGCCACTCTTAAAACAGCCGTAACAGAAGCTCGACCGTTACCATCTCGAGATGGCCTAACCCCTTAAAAAATTGAAATATTTCTTGACAGCTATCAACCCTCCGACTATATTTGCCCAGAAGGTGGTGAAACGTGTAATTTAAGGCCAAAGAGGGCCAAATGGCATTCCAGGGCGTCTATTACAATTCAATTGATGCAAAGGGGCGGGCAAGTATTCCGGCCAGGTTCCGCGAGCAACTGAAAGAGTTGTTTGCGGATGAAATTCTGGTTGTCACTCAAGACCGTTGCGGTATCGTCGCCTATCCCGTCTCCGAATGGGATCGCTTCCTCGAAAAATTCGCACTACTCCCCAACGACCAGTTTCGGGAAGACCTCTATTTCACAACGGTAACCCCGGCAACGCACTGTTCGTTCGACAAGCAGGGCCGTATCCAGTTGCCACAATCTCTCCGTGAATATTGTCAGCTCGATACGGATGGCGTGCGTGACGTCGTTATCGTCGGTGGGGCCAAAAAGATTCAGATCTGGAACAAGTCACGTTATCTCGAAATGATCGCCGAAGCCGAACAGCGCCTGGCTGATGACCGGCAGAAGCGGTTCGACCTGGGACTTTAGATCTTTGACTACTGATGCGTTCAGGCATGTGCCGGTGATGGCGAACGAGGTCCTGCACTACCTTGAGCCACAACGCGGCGGCATTTACCTGGACGGGACACTGGGGGGAGGCGGCCATGCCCGCCTGATTCTTGAAGCGTCCGCGCCGGATGGCATCCTGGTTGGTCTTGATCGCGATGCGGCGGCTCTTGCCGCCGCACAGGCCGGCCTGGTGGCTTTCGGCGGGCGGGCGATCCTCCGGCAGGGCAATTTCGCTGACATGGCGGTCCATCTCGATCAGCTCGGTATTGGCCGTCTCGACGGTATCCTGCTCGACCTGGGGGTTTCCTCTCACCAGCTTGACACCCCGGACCGCGGTTTTTCATTTCGCGAAGAGGGGCCGCTGGATATGCGCATGAATCCGAGCGAGGGCCTTTCCGCCGCTACGGTGATTGCCGAGGCCGGCGCCGATGATTTGAAGCGCATCTTTCGTGAGTATGGAGAGGAGCGCTGGGCGGGTAAAATAGCCCGGGAGATCGTGTCGACCAGGAGTCGGCAGCCCATTGTCACTACGTTTCAGTTGGCTGAACTGGTCAGTCGCGTCGTTCCCGGTGGCAGGGTGCCCCAGCGCATCCACCCGGCAACCCGGGTTTTTCAGGCTCTGCGAATCCATGTAAACGGCGAGCTTGATAGCCTCCAGGCAGGGCTGGATGCCGGGTGGCGAAGGTTGAAAGTCGGTGGCCGACTGGTGGTGATCAGCTTCCATTCCCTGGAAGACCGCATCGTCAAACAGGCCTTCCGGACCTTGGCCACCGGCTGCATCTGCCCGCCGCGGCTCGCAGTCTGTGCCTGCGGACAGCAACCGATTGTACGGGTGATGACTCGCAGGGCCGTGCGGGCCGACGACAACGAAGTCAAACATAACCCGCGAGCGCGCAGCGCGGTACTGCGGGCCATGGAGAAACTTACAGAAGAGGACAATGAAAATGTCTGACACGACCATCAGGACTCTGCCAAAAATCAATGGTTTCACCCTGCGCCGCCCGAACCTCGTGCCGGTGCTTGGTTTTATTGGGCTTGTGCTGGCCGTATCGCTCTTCTTTGTCTGGTCTCGTGTCCAGGTGACCGGGTTGGAATACGAGATCTCGCAGTTGGAAAGCAATCTGCGCGACTTACGACAGGAGACGTCCAACCTGCGCCTTGAAGCAGCCAGTCTCAGCAGTCCGGAACGGATCGAACGGGTGGCACGAAAAGAGTTGAATCTGCGCCTGCCTTCTGCCGAGCAGGTGATAACGGTGGATTAATGAAAGAACTGGGGAAAGGCGTCCGTATTCGCATCCGCCTGATCGGGGCTCTCTTCACCCTCGGTTTTGTGCTGGTGGCAATGCGCGCCTTTGATCTCCAGGTCATGCAGGAAAAGCAGTGGGATGAGCGTGCTGAACGCCAGCACCAGAAAGTCATCCCATTGACGCCGCAACGCGGGACGATCTTCGACAGCAATGGCGAAGAGCTTGCGGTCAGCGTCGATGTCGATTCAATTTATGTCGAGCCCCGAAAACTGGAAGACCGGGCTGACGCGACCCAGAAGCTTGCCAAGGCTCTTGACCTGACACCTCGGGCCATCAGTGCCAAGCTGAAGGGCAACAGCAACTTCGTCTGGCTGAAACGTCAGGTCGCCCCTGCCCAGAGCGAACAGATCAAGGCGATGAAGTTGAACGGCGTCGGTGCAATCAAGGAGCCTCGTCGTTTCTATCCCAACTCGAATCTCGCCGCCCACCTGCTCGGCTTCACCGGTCTCGACCCGAAAGGGTTAGAGGGGTTGGAGCTCAAATACGACAAGATGATTCTCGGCCGCGGCGGTTATCTGGTGATGGAGCGTGACGCCCTGGGGCGCGGGATCGGTGCCGGAACGCCACAGGTCCAGGGGGCAACGCGGGGTCACGATCTTTACCTGACGCTCGACAAGAACCTGCAATACATTGCCGAACGGGAACTGGCCGACGGTTTGCGTGAGGCCGATGCCAAGGCCGGTACAGTCGTGATGCTGGAGCCTTCCACCGGCAAGGTCCTGGCCATGGCCAGCTTCCCCGAATACAACCCGAATGCGTTGTTTCGCTACAAGCCTTCCCAGTGGCGGAATCGAGCGGTTTGCGACAGTTTCGAACCTGGCTCGACGTTCAAGGTCTTTCTGATGGCGGCGGCGCTCAACGAGGCGGTTGTCAGTACGACCCAGAAGATCGATTGCGAAAATGGTTCGTACCGGGTCGGCGGCAAGGAAATCCACGACCACAAAAAGTATCAGAAACTGACGCCTGCAGAGATTATCAAGTACAGCTCGAATATCGGCTCCGCAAAGATCGGCAAGATGTTGGAGAGGAAAAACTTCCACCGGTATATCGAGGAGTTCGGATTCGGCCAGCAGACCGGTATCGACCTTCCCGGCGAAGCCATCGGCCTGGTCCGGCCGCCGGAGAGATGGTTCGAAGTCGACCTGGCCGCCATCTCTTTCGGGCAGGGTATCAGTGTTACGCCTATTCAGCTGGTTGCGGCAACGGCGGCGATTGCCAACGGCGGGTACCTCATGGAGCCTTACATCGTCGAGCGGGTCGTTGACAGCCAGGGGCAGGTGACCATGCAGAACCAACCGCGCATGGTGCGCAAGGTGATCGCCCAGGACGTCGCGCACGTTGTGAGCCGGATGATGGAAATGACCACCGAAGAGGGCGGTACGGCAACCAACGGCAGGGTCCCGGGGTTCAGGGTCGCTGGAAAAACCGGAACTGCCCAGAAGGTGGATCCTGTGACCGGCGGCTATTCATCGGACAAGCGGGTTGCTTCCTTTGTCGGTTTCCTGCCGGTCGAAGAGCCGCGCCTGGTCATGCTGGTCGCTATAGACGAACCGAAAAAAGGAGTTTACGGCGGGTTGCTCGCAGCACCGGTGTTCTCCCGGATCGCTGCCCAGGCGATGCAGTATCTCAAGGTCGCACCGAATCAGGATGTGCCGGCCGGCGAAGCTCTGCCTTCGCTGGAACAGATTTTCGCCGAGGCAACGGCCCCCGAGCGGGCCAAGGCGCAGGAAGTGACCACATCGGAAGCTTCGAGCGGGCCGCAGATGCCTGATTTTATGGGCTTTAGTTATCGCCAGGTCCTCGAACTCATGGAGGAACGGCAGTTGAATATCAGTTTTCGTGGGCGCGGCCGGGTGATTGAACAGTCCCCCGGACCCGGAGTGGCCATCCCCTACGGGGCCCCGGTTTGGGTGCGCATGGCGCCGCCCTCCTGATGACCTTGGTATAGCAGTGGGAAGATTATGAAACTTGCAGGACTTCTTAAAAACTGTCCGGTGAAACGGGTGCATGGCAGCACGGATACCGAAGTCACCGGTTTGCACTATGATTCGCGCCAGGTCAGGCCGGGGGATGCTTTTTTCGCTCTGCGCGGGGTGGTCAGTGACGGGCACAACTTCATTCCCAGCGCCTTGGCAGGAGGCGCCGGTGTGATCTTTGCCGAAGAGCTGATCCCCGGTTCCGAGCAGGTGACGACAGTTCTGGTTGAAAATTCACGTCTGGCGATGGCGATGGCTGCGGCCGAGTTCTACGGCGATCCGACCCAGGACATCCCGGTCGTCGGGGTGACCGGGACCAATGGCAAGACGACCATTACCTATCTCCTGGAAGCGATTCTGCGTCGCGCCGGTCTGGCACCTGCCGTCGTCGGTACGATCAATTACCGCTTCGGCTCGAATTTGCGTCAGGCGCCCCACACCACTCCGGAATCACTCGACCTGATGAAACAGATCAGTGATTTCAGGCGCTTCGGAGCGCGCTCACTGGTGATGGAGGTCTCTTCTCATGCCCTGGACCAGTACCGTGCTGACGGTGTGCATTTCCAGGTCGGAGTCTTCACCAACTTGACTCTCGACCATCTCGATTACCACAAGGATATGGAAGGCTATTTCACCAGCAAATATCATTTGTTCAAAGAGCTGCTGCCGCGCGAAAACGGTCGAGCAGTGATCAACGTCGATTGCTCCTACGGGCAGCGCCTGGCCGCGATGCTCCCAGAGGCGATCACCTGCGGGCGCTCTCCGCAGGCCGACGTTCATCCTGAAAAGCTCGAGGTCTCTCTACGCGGGATCCGCGGCCGCCTGGTCACCCCGGTGGGTATGATCGATCTTGTCAGCCCGCTGCTCGGCGAATTCAATGTCGAGAACCTGCTCTGTGCGGTTGGTGCCGCCGTCGCCCTTGACCTGCGGCCGCAAACGGTCACCCACGGGCTCGCAGAGGCAATTGGCGTGCCCGGGCGCCTCGAGCAGATCGAGAATGACCGTGAAGCAGTGATCCTGGTCGATTATGCGCACACCGGCGATGCCTTGCGCCGGGCCATAGAGGCACTGCGGGCCCTCGCCCCGAAGCGTCTTCTGACGGTGTTCGGCTGTGGCGGCGACCGGGATCGCAGCAAGCGACCGATCATGGCAGAAACTGCCGCCAGCGGCTCCGATATTGCCATCGCCACTTCGGATAACCCGCGTACGGAAGACCCCGAACAAATCCTCAACGACGTTCGCGTCGGGCTGGCCAGAGTTCACGAACGTGAATGGAGCAGGGCTGAAGCCGTCGCCGGACACGGCAAGGGTTACGTCGTCATCCAGGACCGACGTCAAGCCATTGAGTTTGCTGTCGGCCTGTTGCGTCCTGGTGACCTGCTGCTGGTTGCCGGCAAAGGCCACGAGGATTACCAGATTCTATCCACCGGGCGCATTCATTTCGATGATCGCGAAGAACTGCGCAAGGCATTGCAGGCAGGAGGTCGGCCATGATCCGCATGGATGTGCGTACCGTGGCAGAAATAACCGGAGGTCACCTGATGCAGAACGGCGCGTCTGTCGCTCTTCAGGGGATTTCCACGGACAGCCGAACCTTGCAGCCTGGGGACCTTTTCGTCCCGTTGCGCGGTGCAAATTTTGACGGTCACGATTACCTGACCCAGGCCATCCAGCGCGGTGCTGCCGCCTGTCTCAGCGAAGAGACGATCGGCGGACTGCTGGTGCCGGTCATCAAGGTCAGTAACACGCTCAAGGCGCTTGGTGACCTGGCGGCTGCCGTGCGCCGCAAGTTTGCCGGTCCGGTCATCGGCATAACCGGCACCTCCGGCAAGACCACCTGCAAGGAGATGTTGGCCGCAATACTCGCCGATCTTGGCCCAGGCCTCAAGACGAGCGGCAACTTCAATAACCTGGTTGGTGTGCCGCTCACCCTCTTCGGTTTACAGCCTGAGCACCAATGGGCGGTTGTCGAGATGGGGATGAGTGTCCGCGGTGAAATTGCCCGGCTGGCTGAAATTTCTGCACCGAACATCGGCCTGATCACCAATGTCGGTGCCGGTCATCTGGAGAATTTCGACGGGCTCGCCGGCGTTGCGCGGGCCAAGGGCGAGCTGTTCATCGGCCTGCCGGCAGGTGGTGTTGCGCTGATCAACATCGACGATCCCGAGATTCGTGTTCTGCCGGTCGCCAATGGCGTCCGCAAAGTGTCTTTCGGGACCGGCAGTGAGGCCGCGATCCGTGCCGAGCAGGTTGCCGTCCATAACGGTTCAGTCAGTTTCAGTCTGGTGATCGAAGGTGCCGAACAACGGGTCGTTCTGCCGTTGCCGGGCCGCCACAATGTCGCCAATGCCCTGGGCGCAGCCGCTGCTGCGACGGTGCTCGGTGTCGGCCTGAAAGAGATCGCCGCCGGCCTGGCCGCCTTCCAGCCCTGTCCAGGCCGGATGGAGCTGATCGAATTACCTGGTGACGTTGTTGTGCTTGAAGACAGCTACAATGCCAATCCCCTGTCGGTGCATGCTGCCCTCAATGCCCTGTATGACCTCGGTGCCGCCGGACAGCGCATAGCGGTGTTGGGAGATATGCTCGAGTTGGGAGCATCGGCTCCGGAGCTGCATCACCAGATAGGCACCCTGGTCGCCAAGCGAGCCGACCGGCTTTTTACCTACGGCAGGCTGGCGGAACAGATCGCCCAGGGGGCCAAAGATTCCGGCATGCCCGCGGGGAAGATTTGCATTGCCAGCAACCATGGAGAATTGGCAGAGCGGCTGCTGGGAGTTTTGCAGGCTGGCGACCGGGTCCTGGTCAAGGGTTCGCGGGGCATGCGCATGGAGAAGGTGACCGCAGCTTTGCGCATGGCGAAGCGAAAAACGGCAGTAAACGGCGACTGACGGAGATTGATGTGCTCTATCATCTGCTCTACCCACTGCATACGGAATTTTCGGTCTTTTACGTCTTCCGGTTCATAACTTTCCGGACGATTTACGCGGCCATCACGGCGCTGGTCATCAGCTTCCTGCTCGGGCCCTGGCTGATCGAAAAGCTCTCAGCTTTGCAGCTGGGACAGAGTATCCGGCGGGTAGGGCCGGAGTCACATTTCAAAAAAGAGGGCACGCCGACCATGGGTGGCGCCCTGATCCTCTTTGCCATCGTACTGCCGACTCTGCTCTGGGCTGATCTCACCAACATGTACGTCTGGCTGGTTCTGCTGGTGACCGTTGGTTACGGCTGCATCGGCTTTGCTGATGATCTGCTGAAAGTCCGAAAAAAGAACAGCGACGGGTTGTCGCCGCGCAAGAAAATGTTCTGGCAGATGCTGCTGGCTTTCGGGGTCGGCATGATCCTGATGACCTATCCTGACTTCCAGACGACGCTGGTGTTCCCCTTCTTCAAAGGAATCCATCCCGACCTCGGCTGGTTCTACGTGCCCTTCGCCATGCTGGTGATCATCGGTGCCAGCAACGCTGTCAACCTGACCGACGGTCTCGATGGCTTGGCCATCGGACCGGTGATCATCGCCGCGGGGACTTATCTGCTCTTTGCCTATGTGGCCGGTCACGCCACTCTGTCAAGTTATCTGCAAATCAACGGTGTCAAGGGAGCCGGCGAACTTTCGGTCCTGTGCGGCGCCATGATCGGCGCAGGACTCGGGTTCCTCTGGTTCAACACCTACCCGGCGCAGGTGTTCATGGGCGATGTCGGCAGCCTCTCGCTTGGCGGAGCCATAGGGACCATAGCAGTCATTACCAAGCAGGAAATCGTGCTGGTGATCGTCGGCGGGATCTTTGTCATGGAGGCGCTCTCCGTGATCGTGCAGGTGGCGTCGTTTCGCCTCTATGGCAAACGGATCTTCCGTATGGCACCGATCCACCACCACTTTGAATTGAAGGGCTGGCCGGAACCGAAGATCATCGTGCGATTCTGGATTATCAGTATCATCCTGGCCTTGATCGGCCTCTCGACGTTGAAGTTGCGCTAAATGAAAAGTAATTACCGGGACATGAAGATCGTGGTGATAGGCGCCGGCGCTAGCGGTCGCAGCCTGGCAAGATTCTTTCGTGCCCAGGGAGCCAGGGTTGTCCTGTCCGACAACCGTGCCGCCGACCAGCTGCAGGGGCTCGCAAAACTCCAGGAATCAGGGGTTCATCTTGATCTCGGCGGTCACACCCCTGAACTCTTTGCGGCCGCCGACCTGGTCGTGGTCAGCCCCGGGGTACCGCTGGACATCCCGGTCCTGGGGCATTGTCGCGCGCAGGGGATACCGGTTCTCGGCGAGGTCGAAATCGCCTGGCGCGAACTGTCCGGGACAGTGATTGGCATCACCGGCACCAACGGTAAATCGACGGTGACTACGCTGGTTGGGGAAATGCTCAAGAATTGGGGTCAGAAAGTCTTCGTCGGCGGCAATCTCGGCACACCTCTGGTGGATGCTGTCGGCAACGATTATGACTGGTTTGCGGTCGAGCTGTCATCCTTTCAGCTTGAGGCGATCGATGCATTCCGACCGCACTACGCTGTGCTGCTCAACGTCACCGAGGACCATCTGGACCGTTATCCGGACATGGACAGCTATATTACGGCTAAAGCGCGCATCTTCGAAAACCTCCAGGACGAGGATGTCGCCGTGCTGAATCATGACGACCCGCTGGTCATTCAGGCCGCAGCTGCAACCCGTGCCAACAAGGTCTACTTCAGCAGCCGAACCGCTCTGGATGCAGGTATGAGCCTGTGCGACGACAAGATCATCTGGCGTTGGCAGGACAGTGAGATCTTCTTCCCGGTTGCCGAGTTGCAGCTTCGTGGAAGGCATAACCAGGAAAATGTCATGGCGGCCCTGATCCCGCTGTTGCTTGAAGGCTGTCCTGCCGAGGTTGCCTGGAGTGCAGCAAGAAATTTTCCAGGTCTGCCTCACCGTATGGAACTTGTCGGAGAATTGCATGGTGCCTGCTGGTACAACGACTCGAAGGGCACCAATATCGGCAGCGTTGTCAAAAGCCTGGCCGGACTGGAGAAGCCGGTGGTCCTGATCGCAGGAGGCAAGGACAAACAGGGTGACCTGACCTGCCTGGTCGAGCCGATCAGAGAGAAGGTCGCCCACCTGGTCCTGATCGGTGCGGCGGCGGAGCGCATGGCCATGACCTTTGCCGGACTGTGCGAAATCCATCGTGCCGACAGCATGCATGCAGCCGTCGCGCTTGCTGCTCGAATGAGCTGCGCGGGAGGGGCGGTCCTGCTGTCACCAGGATGCTCCAGCTACGATATGTACAGAAATTACGAAGAGCGCGGTAATGATTTCACCACAGAGTTCCGTGCTCTGACGCTGCCGAGGGATTGTCGCGATGGAAGTTAGGCAGGGAACCGACAATTCCATACTGTTGCTGGCGGTCTGTCTGACCTGTCTCGGGGTTGTGATGGTCTTTTCCTCGTCTTCGATCATGGCTGTGCGCGATTATGGAGACAGCCTGCATTTCCTGAAGCGGCAGGGAATCTATGCCCTGGTCGGGTTTGCGGCGATGGCCCTGATGATGCGCATTGACCTCGACATTCTGCGCAAAGCCGCCTGGCCCGTGTTGGGGCTCTGTACCCTGCTGTTGTTGGCCGTGCTGATCCCTGGCATCGGTAAAAAAGTCGGTGGCGCGGCCCGTTGGATCAAAATCGCCGGTGTGACCTTCCAGCCGGCCGAGTTCACCAAGATCGGCCTGGTGCTGTTCATGGCGCATTCACTGGCCCGCAAGCAGGAGAAGGTCAAAAACTTCCGTTGCGGCTTCCTGCCGTACATGGTCGTTCTGGCCGTGTTCCTCGGTCTGCTGCTGGCTCAGCCGGACCTCGGCAGTGCCTTGACTCTCGGTATCGTGGCCATTGCCATGCTGCTGGTGGCTGGTACACGGCTGCGCTACCTGGCCGGGATCGGCCTGGTCGCCTTGCCATTCCTCTACTTCATGATCATGAATGTGGATTACCGGCGGCGACGGATCATGGCGTTTCTCAACCCCTGGGAGGACCCGAGCAACACCGGGTTCCAGATTATCCAGAGCTGGATCGCCTTCGGTTCCGGCGGTGCTTTCGGTACCGGGCTCGGTGAGAGCAAACAGAAGCTTTTTTACCTGCCCGAGGCACATACCGATTTTATCTTCTCTGTGGTCGGCGAAGAGCTCGGTTTCATCGGTGTGATCGTGATCGCCGCTATGTTCATGCTGCTGGTCCTGCGCGGCCTGCGTACGGCAATCAATGCCCCCGACGAATTCAGCAGTTTTCTCGCTTTCGGGATCACGCTGCTGATTGGCATGCAAGCCTTTGCCAATATGGCTGTCGTCATGGGGATGGTCCCCACCAAGGGGTTGGCGCTGCCTTTCATTTCCTATGGAGGGACCAGCCTGGTGACGACCCTAGCGTCGATCGGTATTCTGTTGAACGTATCAAGGCATCTGCCGGGAGAGTTGCGATGAAACTGCTGCTGGCCGGAGGTGGCACCGGCGGACATCTTTTCCCGGCAATTGCCCTGGCCGAGCAGCTCATGAGCGAGGATCCGCACAGTGAAGTCCTGTTTGTCGGCACGTCAAGAGGGTTGGAAGCCCGCTTGCTGCCGGAACTCGGCTGGCCTCTGGAAACTGTCGATATGAGCGGCTGGGCTGGTACCGGTGGGTTGGCCCGTTTGAAAGTCCTCGGAAAACTCGTGAAGAGCTTTGCCGAATCCAGAGAAATTTTGCGCAGGTTCAAGCCGGATGTCGTGGTTGGCGTCGGCGGCTATGCCTCGGTACCCGTCCTGCTGGCGGCTAAAACGGCAGGAGTCCCTTACCTGGTCCATGAACAGAATGCCTGGCCCGGTCTGGCCAATCGCCTGCTTGGCCGTTGGGCGAAAAGGGTCTGCCTGTCATTCAGTGAGGCTGACCGCGCCTTCCATCGCAGTGCGACGGTTCTGACCGGCAACCCGGTCCGGGCGGCCATGGAGAACTGTCCGAACCTCGCCGATGGCAGGCCATGCCTGCTGGTATTCGGTGGCAGCCAGGGGGCACGGGCGATCAACCGGGCCGTCATCGCAGCTCTGCCGTATTTGGCTGAGTGGCAGGGTGAGCTGGACATCGTGCATCAGTCCGGGACGCTCGATTATGAGGCCACCGTTGAGGGTTACAAGGCAAATGGCTGGTCGCATGTCGATGTGCAGCCGTTCATCAAGGATATGGCGCAGGCTTATGCCAGAGCAACGCTGATCGTCTGTCGGGCCGGGGCAACGACCCTTGCCGAACTGACAGCCTGCGGCCGTCCTTCCATTCTGGTGCCCTATCCGCACGCAGCCGCCGGACATCAGTCAGGCAATGCCCGGGCCATGGCTGTCAAAGGCGCCGCAATGATGATGGAAGAAAACGATTTGACGCCTGAGCGCCTGGCCAAGCTGATCGGTGGTCTGCTCCATGACCGGTCCAGTCTCATCTCCATGGCCGCAGCAGCAAAGCGGTTGGCTCGATTCGGCGCCGCTGCGCGTTTGCTGCAGGAATGCCGGACGGTTCTCGCAGAAGTGTCGTGAAGGGAAATATAATGTACGGCAAAATCCAGAAAGTTCATTTCGTCGGCATCGGCGGTATTGGTATGAGCGGCATCGCCGAGGTGCTGATTAACCTCGGTTACCAGGTCTCCGGATCAGATCTCAAGGAGAGTGACATCACCCGGCGCCTGGCCGGTCTCGGTGGCACGATAGCCTATGGCCACCGCAGCGAAAATCTCGCCGAAGTCGACGTGGTTGTCACCTCCACGGCAGTTAACCAGAAGAACCCTGAAGTGCTGGAAGCCCATCGTCGCAAGATTCCGGTTATCCCGCGGGCCGAGATGCTGGCCGAGCTGATGCGCATGAAATACGGCGTCGCTATTGCCGGCACCCATGGCAAGACGACCACCACCAGCATGGTGGCAACCGTGCTTTCCCATGGCGGCATCGACCCGACCGTGGTGATCGGCGGCCGCCTCGATTCGATCGGATCCAACGCCAAGCTGGGGCAGGGTGAATTCCTGGTTGCCGAAGCCGATGAATCGGATGGCTCCTTCCTGAAGCTGTCGCCGACTATTGCGGTGGTGACCAACGTCGATGCGGACCACCTCGATTATTATCACGACATGGATGAAATTCGTGCGACCTTCATCGATTTCATCAACAAGGTGCCTTTTTACGGGCTCGTGGTCCTGTGCCTGGACGACCAGAACCTTCAGGGGATGATTCCAGAAGTCAGGAAACGACTGGTGACTTATGGGTTGAGCAGCCAGGCTGATTTTCAGGCTTCCGACATACAGCACCACGCCGATCGCACCGGATTCCTGGTGCATTATCGCGGTGTCGCCCTCGGCCGGCTGAATATCCGCATGCCGGGGCGGCACAATGTTCTCAACGCTCTGGCCGCAGTGGCCGTTGGCATGGAGCTCGACATGCCCTTTGCGGCGATCGCCGAAGGTTTCCAGGATTTCGGTGGCGTTCAGCGCCGCTTCCAGGTCAAGGGTGAAGTCCAGGAGATCATGGTGGTGGACGATTACGGTCATCACCCGGCAGAGATCAAGGCAACCCTGGCGGCGGCCCGCTCCGGTTGGAGCCGACGCCTGGTTGCTGTGTTCCAGCCCCACCGCTACAGCCGGACCGAGGCGCTGTTCGATGACTTTACCACGGCTTTCTATCAGGCCGACCACCTCGTCGTGATGGATATCTATGCTGCCGGCGAAGAGCCGCGCCCCGGAGTTTCGGCAGAGAGCCTGGCCAACGGTATCAGCGTTCACGGTCACAAGTCGTGCTGCTATACCGGCACTGCGGAGGCGACCGTCGAACACCTGCAGGCCATCCTGCAGCCTGGAGACATCGTGATTACCCTCGGCGCCGGCAATGTCTGGCAGGTCGGCGAAGAGTTGCTGCGACTTTTGGAAAATAAGGACTGATCCAGAGGATGCTGAGTTGACATGAGTGCCATGACCGATCGCAATGATTTCAAAAAAAGCCGCGTTGCCGTACTGATGGGAGGTCTCTCAGCCGAACGGGACGTGTCCTTGAAGACTGGCTCGGCCGTTCTCAAGGCTCTGCTTGAAAATGGTTGCAACGCTGTGGGTGTGGATGTCGGTCACGATCTGCCCGGGCAGCTGCAATCAGCCGGAGCCGAAGTGGCGTTCATCTGCCTGCATGGCCGCTACGGCGAAGATGGCACTGTCCAGGGCCTGCTCGAAATGATGCAGATCCCCTATACCGGCAGCGGGGTGATGGCTTCGAGCATGGCCATGGACAAGGTGGTGACCAAGCAGATTTTACTCTATCACGAAATATCGACGCCCGGATTCGTCGTGTACCGGGCCGGGGAAGATCGTGCCGCGCTCCTCGAGAGTTGCCGGCATTTCCCGTTGGTGGTCAAGCCGGCCAGGGAGGGTTCGACGATTGGCATCAGCATTGTCAAGGACAGGGCCCAGCTCGAAGCGGGACTTGATCAAGCGCTGCAACACGACAGCCTGGTTTTGATCGAGGATTTCATCAATGGCGACGAGATCACGGTCAGTGTCCTGAACGACCAGCCTTTGCCGATCATCAAGATCGTGCCCAAAAAGGGCTTTTACGACTATGCATCGAAGTATACGCCAGGGCAAACCGAGTATCTACTGCCGGCGCCCCTGGAAGCGGTACTCTACAACCGGCTCCAGGAAGTCTCCCTGTCGGCATGCCGGGCACTCTCATGCCGGGGGGCCGCCCGGGTCGACTTCATGGTGCGGGATCGTGAGTTTTTCTGTCTCGAGGTCAATACTATTCCAGGAATGACCGAAACCAGCCTGCTGCCCAAAGCTGCCGCCGCAGCCGGGGTGAGCTTCAACGAGCTGGTGATGCAGATTCTTGGGGATGCCGGGCTGAACAAGTAGCCGGTCAAGCGGATGACGCGATGCGCGATCTGAAATCACAAAAGCAGAAGAAGACCAAAACCAATCGCCGCAAGTTGGAGAAACAGCCGCGCGACTGGAAGAAAATTTTCCATCGGCTGCTGCGAATCGGCATCGCTTGCGGCAGCGGTCTCCTCCTGGCGAGCGGTGCCCTGCTGACGGTCCAGGTGCTGCTCGATTCAGGTTATTTCGAGGTCAGGCAGATCCGTGTGGAACAGCAGGTGCGAGTGACTGAAGGCGACATCCTCGAAGCCTCGGACATCAAGCTGGGCGACAGCATGTTCGACCTTGAACTGTATATGATCGGACGCAAGATCGAGGAGCATCCGTGGATCGCCAAGGCCTATGTGGAACGCGTCTTCCCGGATCAGGTGGTGATCCGGGTCGAGGAACGGCAACCCAGAGCCATCATCGACCTGGACTACCTCTATTACGTCGACAAAGGAGGCGCTGTGTTCAAGATGCTGGACGCGGGTGATCAGCTGAATTATCCGGTCATTACCGGCATCAACCGCCAGTACCTGCTCGACCATCCGGACCAGACTCAGGACTGTCTGAACCTGGCCCTGAAGCTCATGGATGAGTTGGACAGCCGGGCCCTCTTCAACCTGGAGGATGTTTCGGAAATCCACTATGACCAGCAGGAGGGACTGATCCTGCACACCATGGTTGGTGGGGTTCCGGTACGCATGGGCACCCAGAGTTTCGCCGCCAAGCTGGATCGCCTGGAGGCAATTTATGATGATCTGGAGCCGCGGCTTTTGGCTCTCAAGTATATTGACTTAAACGTGGCCGACCGGGTGATCGTCAAGGTGGATACCAAACGCACGGTCGGCAGGAGTTAGCGATGCAGAAGGGGAAGGGAAGAGACATGAACAACAAACGGGAAAATCTGATCGTCGGGCTTGATATCGGTACAACCAAGATCTGCGCCATTGTCGGGGCGATGACCGCAGAAGGGCTCGATATCGTCGGCATTGGCACCAGCCCCTCGCGCGGTCTGCGCAAGGGCGTGGTCATCAACATCGAAAGTACGGTCAATGCGATTCGCAAGGCGCTCCAGGAGGCCGAGCTCATGGCGGGATGCGAAATCAAGTCGGTCTTCGCCGGGATTGCCGGCGGCCACATCAAGGGGATCAACTCCCAGGGTGTGATCGCCATCAAAAACCGTGAAGTGACCAACGAAGATGTCCGCCGCGTCATCGACGCTGCCAAGGCGCTGGCCATACCGATGGACCGGGAAGTTATCCATATCCTTCCCCAGGAGTTCATCATTGACGACCAGGACGGCATCAAGGAGCCGCTGGGAATGAGCGGGGTGCGTCTTGAGGCGCGGGTGCATATCGTCACCGGTGCGGTCGCCAGTGCGCAGAATATCATCAAGAGCTGCAACAAGGCCGGCGTCGACGTCGGTGATATCGTGCTGGAGCAGCTGGCTTCTTCGGAAGCGGTCCTGACCCCGGATGAAAAGGATCTCGGTGTGGCTCTGGTGGATATCGGCGGAGGCACTACGGATATCGCCATCTTTGTCGATGGTGCCATCAAGCACACTTCAGTCCTTTCCCTTGGCGGCAACCACCTGACCAACGATATCGCGGTTGGCCTGAGAACTCCGACCGCCGAGGCGGAGAAGATCAAGCAAATTTCAGGGTGCTGCCTGTCCTCGATGGTCGGTAAGGACGAAACCATCGAGGTGCCGTCCGTGGGCGGCCGGGAACCACGCATCCTGTCCCGCCAGCTGCTTGCGGAAATCCTCGAGCCCCGGGTTGAAGAGATTTTCACCCTGGTCAATCGCGAGATCGTCAAGAGCGGTTTCGAGGACCTGATTGCATCAGGGGTGGTCCTGACCGGCGGCTCGGCAATCCTGCCGGGGATGCCGGAACTGGCGGAACAGATTTTCGACCTGCCGGTGCGGCGTGGCAAACCGACCGATATCGGTGGTCTGATCGATGTTGTCAACTCGCCAATCTACGCTACCGGCGTTGGCTTGGTGAAGTACGGCAGTCGCAACATGCAGACGCGTAATTTCGTGATCGGTCAGGAGAACCTGTTCGACCGCGTGACACGTCGCATGAAAGAGTGGTTTGGCGAATTTTTCTAAAACCAAGAACGTGGCTTGAAGCCATTAACCGAAACGACTGTCGCTATGGAGAAGCGTCGGTCACAACCATGACGGAGGGAGTCAAAATGTTTGAATTCGACGAAAATGTAGACCAGGTAGCCAAGATCAAAGTGGTCGGAGTCGGCGGGGGTGGCAGCAATGCAGTCAACACGATGATTGCCGCGCATATCGATGGTGTAGAGTTCATGGTGGCCAACACCGATGCCCAGGCATTGCGGGCCAACCTGGCGGGGCTGCGAGTGCAGCTTGGGCCGAAGCTCACCAAGGGGCTCGGTGCCGGTGCCAATCCGGAAGTGGGTCGCAGCGCCGCAGAGGAAGACCGGGCCCGTCTCAAGGAAATGCTGCAGGGTGCTGACATGGTCTTTATCGCCGCAGGTCTGGGTGGCGGTACGGGGACCGGTGCCGCACCGGTGATTGCCGAAGTGGCTAGGGAACTCGGTGCGCTGACCGTTGCCGTGGTGACCAAGCCGTTCAGCTTCGAAGGCAAGCAGCGCATGGGCAAGGCGATCCAGGGTGTTGAAGAACTCAAGCAGGTCGTCGATTCACTGATCCTGATCCCCAATGACCGCTTGAGCGGTCTCGCCGGCAAGAAGATGGGCATCCTCGACGCCTTCAAACCCGCCGACGACGTACTCCGCCAGGCGGTGCAGGGGATCTCGGACCTGATCACCACCCACGGCATGATCAACGTCGATTTTGCCGATGTCAAGGCGGCGATGAGCGAACGCGGTATGGCGATGATGGGGATCGGCATCGGCGAAGGTGAGAACCGTGCCGTTCATGCGGCTCAACAGGCAATCAGCAGCCCGCTGCTCGAAGAGATCGATATCTCGGGAGCCAAGGGCGTGCTGGTCAACGTTACCGGTTCTTCGAGCATGACCATGGACGATTACCAGTCGGTCGCCAACATCATTCACGAGAAAGTCCATGAAGATGCCAACATCTTTATCGGCCTGGTGATCAACGAGGATATGGGGGACAAGATCCAGGTGACCGCGATCGCAACCGGTTTCGGCTGTTCTTTTGAAACTTCGCGGCGGCCCGGTAAGGAGCTGGGTTGGCCCAGCACACCGAATCCGACCAAGATCGACCGCGACATCCCGGCTTTCATTCGCAACCAGAACCAGGACAAACCACGTGCCAGCATGCGCATTGGCGCCTACAACGAGGACGAGGAATACGATATCCCGACGTTCCTGCGCAAGCGCGTCGACTGAAAGCAATTCATTTTCCGACGGACCCGGTCCCAGGGTCCCGACGGCCAACAGCTGGAATTTAATTCTGCGGCTTGTCAACGAGTGAGCAGCCGCGCCGGTTCTCCGCCCGGCCTCTGACGGTGCGCTCGGTTTCTCGACAACTGCCTGAAATGTGACTCCCTCAACCTCTTAGGGCCGCCTTGCGCGGCCCGTTTTTTTCATAGCGAAACAGGTCGCCGGAATTTGCTTCCGGATCCCGTTGGTCCGGGGGAAGTCTCTGCCGCCGGGGCGCTTGCTGCGGAAGTCCTGAGCCGGCCGGTCGGATAAACGCCGAGAGTGATTGTAATAGAGCCGGCTTCATCCTAATATGTGACCGATGTCACGTCAGCTGATTGAAAAATACCGGCAACGGTTTGCTTTGGAAGTCGGGGGAATCTCCACCCCCCATGGCGGGCGCCTCAGCGTCGCTCTGGTTTATCCGAACACCTATCATCAGGGGATGAGCAACCTGGGCGTCCAGACGGTCTACCGGATGCTGAACAGCCGTGAGGATACGCTCTGTGAGCGTTTTTTCCTCCCCGATCCCGAGGACCTTGCAGAGCATCGCCGTGCCGGTTTTCCTCTGGTGTCCGTTGAATCACAACGCCCGCTCGACGATTTCGATCTGGTCGCTTTTTCCATCTCCTTTGAAAATGATTACCTCAACCTGCCGACCCTCTTCGAAATCGGCCGTCTGCCGTTGTGGCGTGAGGAGCGTGGCGAAAACCATCCCCTCATACTCTGCGGTGGGGTCTGCGCCTTTCTTAATCCTGAGCCGCTCGCAGAGATCATGGACCTGTTCGCAGTCGGTGAAGCCGAGGTCATTCTGCCCGCCCTGCTGGAGGGCTTGCTTGCTGTGGAGCCGCGCAGCCGAGTGCAGCTACTGGCCGGCCTTGCGCAACTGCCGGGTGTCTATCAACCCGGCGGGTACACCGTCACTTATGCGGATAACGCGACCCTCGCCGGGATGACACCACATGGCAACCTGCCGAGCCGTGTCAGCCGCCGGTGGCAGATCAATCTTGATGACAGCCAGAGCTGTACCTGGGTTGCGACCCCGGATACGGAGTTCGGCAGCATGCACCTGGTTGAGGTCTCACGCGGTTGTCCACGGGCCTGCCGCTTCTGCGCCGCCGGGTTTATTTATCGGCCGTTTCGCGAACATTCCCCCGATCACCTGCGCCGGGAAATCCTCGACGAACAGACCGATATCGGCCGAATCGGCCTGGTGGCAGCGGCGGTCTCCGATTATGGAGACCTGGCCGATATCGGTCGCGCCATCCTCGAGCATGGTGGCGAGGTGTCGGTCTCGAGCGTGCGCATCGATGCCATTACTGCCGCCCAGGTCGAGGTTTTGGCCGATGCCGGGCATAAAACCCTGGCTCTGGCGCCGGAGGCCGGCAGCCAGCGGATGCGGGACGTCATCAACAAGGGGATCGACGAAGCGCAGATCCTCGCTGCCGTGAAACTGCTGGCCGAGGGCGGCATCCCGAACCTCAAGCTCTATTACATGATCGGACTGCCCACGGAAACCGAAGCGGATGTCGTCGCTATTGCAGACCTTACCGTGAAAATCCGCCAGATCTGGGAAGAGATCGGCCGGCAGCGCGGCCGCCTTGGCCGCCTCCACCTTTCAGTCAATCCATTTGTGCCGAAGCCCTGGACGCCCCTGCAGTGGGCGCCGATGGAAGCGCGCTTGTCACTGGAAAAGAAAATCCGTCTGTTGCAAAAGCGTCTGCGCCCGCTGCCGAACGTCGAGTTGCGCTGCGAATCCCTCCGCCAGGCTGAAATCCAGGGATTCCTTGCCCGCGGCGACCGGCGCGTCGGCAAAGTCCTGCCGCTACTGGGCAAGGGGCTCGGATTGAAAGCCGCCTGTCGACAGCTCGGTCTCGCCCCCGAGTTCTTCCTGCATCGTGAACGCGCTGCCGACGAACCGTTCCCCTGGGACATCATCGCACAGGGCGTGCAGCGTGAGCACTTGCGCAGGGAGTACGAGCAGGCTCTGGCGGGCCGGCCAGGCTCCGTCTGCCATCCTGGCTGTCAGCGGTGCGGACTGTCCTGTTGATGCTGGCTGGTACCGCCCCAAAGTCCCGGCGTTTCTCCCTGCGCAGAGGGTTTCTCCGTTGCCCGAAAGTTCTCTGCAGGGACAACCATTTCTTGCTGCTACGGGATTGATTGAATGCGTGCTGCCGATTGTTCGGGTATGATTCTATTCTCAGCCCTCTCCGGAGGGCAGTCGTTGACTTGCGTAACTGAAGGGAGCAGCAAAGGAGGAGGTCATGCTTGGAATAGAATGGCACCATGCCGCGAAAATCCTGGCCGTTGCGCCGCAGGGAAAACTTGCCGTTGAAGATTTTGCCCGCCTGGCTGAGGAGGTCGATGCCTACCTGGAGAAGGAGGGGGAGCTCAACGGCTTGTTGATAGAGGCGGAATCTTTCCCCGGCTGGCACGATTTTGCCGCTCTGCTGTCGCATGTGCGGTTTGTCAAAGAGCATCATCAGAAAATCCGCAAGGTCGCTGCGGTCACCGACAGCGGTTTCCTGGCCATCCTGCCCAAGGTGGCCGGGCTTTTCCTCAAGGCGGAGGTCAAACACTTCCCCTACCATGACAGGACGGCCGCGCTAGCCTGGCTGATGGAAGGACTGCCTGGATAGACCATGGAGTCATTCATCGAGCACTTTGGTTACCTGGCCGTTCTGATCGGCACTTTTCTGGAAGGCGAAACCGTTGTGATCCTTGCAGGTTTTGCCGCGCATCGCGGGTATCTGCACCTGCCGCTGGTGATCGGTGCTGCTTTTGCGGGGACGTTGATAGGCGACCAGCTGTTTTATTTTCTCGGCCGCAAGCACAGCCAGGTGGTCCTGGCACGGCGACCGTCATGGGTCCCCAGGATCGAAAAAGCGCGCAAGCTGGTCGCCGGGCACCAGGTGTCGATTATTCTCGGATTCCGTTTTCTTTACGGGCTGCGTACGGTGATTCCATTCACCCTTGGTGCAGCAGCGGTGCCCTTGAGGGTCTTCGTCCCGCTGAATATCCTTGGCGCCTTGATCTGGGCCATGGCCATCGGCTATGCCGGTTACCTGTTTGGACAAACCCTGGAAAGCCTGCTCGGTCGGCTGAAACACATCGAGGTGTGGATCATGCTGGGGATCGCTTTGACCGGCGGAGCCTTCTGGGCGATCCGTTTTTGGCGGGCACGGCGCAACAATCACCATAACCCTCCGTGAGGCTATCATCGCATGTTTCCTGCCGGCCCCCTCACCGCGTGCAACAAGCCGCTTCCCGGGGCCTTGTTTTCATCGACATTAACCCATATGTTTCAGATAGTTGAAAAGGAGGCTCCATATGGCTGAGGCAAACCTTCTGCTGAGCAGGGAAGGCGCATTGGCGACGATTACGTTCAATAACCCAAAAATGCTCAATGCCCTGACCGTGGCGACCTTCGAAGCCTTGGAAAGGGTGCTTGACGAACTGGAGCAGGATGCCTCGGTGCGCGTGGTGATCATCACCGGTGCCGGAGAGAAGGCGTTTGCGGCCGGTGGCGATATCGGTCACCTGGGGACCCTGGACGCCGATGGCGCCCGCGAGTTCGCCCTGCTGGCCCAACGTGTCATTGACCGTGTCGAAGAGTTTCCCAAGCCGGTGATTGCCGCTATCAACGGCTATGCCCTCGGTGGCGGTTGTGAGCTGGCCATGGGTTGTGATCTGCGAATCGCCGCCGATACGGCCAGGTTCGGACAGCCCGAAGTCAAGCTCGGCATCATCCCCGGTTTTGCCGGGACCCAGCGCCTGGCGCGCCTGGTTGGCAAGGGCAAGGCCAAGGAACTGGTCTTTACCGGAGAGATGATCGGCGCCGAGGAAGCCTGCCGGATCGGATTGGTCAACCGCGTGGTGCCCGGGGATCAACTGCTCGCGGAGACACATGCCCTGGCTCAGCAGATCTGCGCGAGGAGCGCCTCGGCGATCAGGCTCGCCAAGGACGCGATCGACAACGGACTGGAGATGGACTTTGCCCGCGGGTCGCGCTACGAAGCGGACCTTTTTGCCATCTGCTTTACCACGGCGGACTGCCGGGAAGGGATCAGGGCTTTTCTCGAAAAGCGCCCCGCCAGGTTCTGAACTGCGGCAATCCCCGGTAATGGCCCTGCTGCAAATAACTTCGGGTGCGAGGCCTGGCCCTCAGCGGCTGAGCCTTCTGGCCAGTTCAGCAACATGACGTCCCTGGAAACGGGCGATTGCCAGCTCATTTTCACTCGGCTGGCGTGAGCCGTCGCCAGCGGCGAGAGTGGATGCACCGTAGGGGGTCCCGCCGGTTATCTCATCCATCTTCATCAGGCGGGCCTCGGCGTAGGGAACGCCGACGATGATCATGCCGTGGTGCAGGAGCGTAGTGTGGAAACTCGTGATGGTGGTCTCCTGGCCGCCATGCTGGGTGGCTGTCGAGGTGAAGACACTGCCGATTTTGCCGACCAGGGCACCGGACATCCAGAGACCGCCGGTCTGATCGAGGAAATTTCGCATCTGCGCGCACATGTTGCCGAACCGCGTGGGGGTTCCGAAAATGATGGCATCTGCTGCCGCGAGATCATCCGGGGTGGCGACCGGAATCTTGGCGAAGGCGGCCCGGGCCGCCTTGGCACCACTCTTTTCGAGGATCTCTGCGGACATCAGTTCGGGAACCTGCAGGGTGCTCACCTCGACACCGTCAACCTCGCCTGCCCCTTGCGCTACCGCTTCGGCCATTTTGTAAATGTGACCGTACATGCTGTAAAAGACTACCTGGACCCTGGTTGTCATAAAAACTCTCCTTTATTTGCAATCTTGTTGAGGCTTCCTATGCTGTAAACACGTCTCTTTATTGTAGCAAACTCTCCTGTTGTGCAACCCCCGGCCGTGAAAAGTCCTGCTGAGGATGAGGCGCTATGATTGATAATTGTTAGAATGGAACATACTGAGTTTCTTGGCTTGGAGAAATAATCATGAGTGGAACCAAACGGCGCATGGTTCATTACATCATGACCGGCATCGCAATAGGCGTGCTGCTGGGCTGGCTTCTTACGCGTCCCTACCTGTTCCAGAGCAGTCTGGCAACGCTCGCCAGTGCGGCGGGGCCGAGCCGGGTCGAGGTGCCTCCGGGGTTTCGAGTGGAGGTCTTTGCTTCAGGTCTGCAAGGGCCGCGTTTCATACACTTCGGACCAGATGGTGCCCTCTATGTGGCCGAGCGCGGTGCCGACCGTATCGTGGCACTGGCGGATCGCGACGGCGACGGATTTTCTGACCAACGGTCGATCTTCGCCGGCAGCCTGACCCGGCCGCACAGCCTGGTCTATCATGGCGACGCCTGGTATGTGGGTATTCCCAGCGGTATCGTCCGGCTCAGGGACCGCGATGGCGATGGCGCGGCTGAAGAGCGCCATGTGCTGATCGACAACTATCCCAGCGGTGGCCACAGTACGCGCACGGTGACATTCCTTCCGGACGGCCGCATGGTGGTATCGATCGGCTCAAGCTGTAACGTCTGTGAAGAGGTCGACCCGCGCCGTGCGGCGGTGGTCATTTATGACGGCCCACATGCGTCCGGCGAGAGGGTCTTCGCCCGCGGCTTGCGCAACGCCGTCGGCCTGGCCATCCACCCGGACAGCGGAGAGCTCTGGGCAACCAACAACGGCCGCGACCTGCTCGGCGACGATTTGCCGCCGGAAGCGCTCTATATCCTGCGCGACGGTGAGGATTACGGCTGGCCGCGCTGCCATAACGGCAGTATCGAGGACCCGGATTTCGGAGGCCCGGGTTCCTGCCGCGACGTCGCCATGCCGGTCGTCAATATGCAGGCGCACTCGGCACCGCTCGGCCTGGTCTTCTATACCGGCACGAGCTTTCCCGACGAGTACCATGGCGACCTGTTCATCGCCTTCCACGGCTCTTGGAACCGGAGCGTGCCGACCGGCTACAAGGTGGTCCGAATCCCCCTGCATGAGAGCCGGCCGCGGGGTAAATTGGAAGATTTTGCCACAGGCTGGCTGGACGCAGAGAGCGGACGTGCCAGCGGGCGCCCGGTAGGGTTGGCGGTCGGGCCGGATGGCGCGTTGTATGTCAGCGATGACAAGGCTGGCATGATCTATCGAATCCGGTACAGTGGTCTTTAAACAGGTCAAATCAAGAGGGCCTCGCTCTGTGAGGCCCTCTTGATTCCGCTTTAGGCAGGTGGCATGCCGTCCTCGACCTCTTTGCGAGTCATCTCCCTGTACTCTGCGTTTTCCTGACAGCCATGGGCAGTATTGCCGTGCTCCACGCTGTGCATGACGTTCTGCAGGTGGCGCCTTAAGCGACACTCTCCTTAAAACATCAGTAAGTTTTGCGCCTGGAGAAGGTCGAGCCCAGGACGGTGAAGGTGTTGTCGACAATGAAGAGCGACTGCGGATCGCTGGTGAAGACAATCTCTTCGAGGCGTTTGAGCTGAATGTTGTTGATAACCACCATCACAATGGTCTTGGTGGCACGTTTGTAGGCCCCAATGCCGGGGAGCAGGGTGGCGCCGATCTTCAACGAGGTCATGACTTCGTCGGCGATCTCTTCGGGCTTCTCGGAGATGATCAGGGCCAGTTTGCGCTGATTGAAGAGCGACAGGCAATAATCGACCGTGAACGCGGTGATGAAGACCGAGATCATCGAGGCAATGACCAGGTCGTTGTCCAGGGTCAGAAAGCTGACGCTGTAAATCAGGCAGTTGAAGGCGAAAAAGAACTTGCCGAAGCCGAGGTTGAACTTCTGGTTGAGGATCACGGCGGCGACGTCGAGTCCACCGTTCGAACCGAGAGAACGCAGTACGATGCCGGCCCCGGCACCGATAATCGCGCCGAAGGAAACGGCCGCGTAGAGCTGGTTGTGCAGGTCGATCCTGAAGTCGATCAGCATGAAGAACAGCGAGAGAGAAACCATGGCGAGCGAGCTGTAGGCGAGGAAACGCTTGGTGACATAGATGTAGCCGAGGATGAACATGGGGATGTTGAGCAGCAGGTAGAAGACACCGGTGTTGAGGGAGCCGGTCATGTAGTGGATCAGGGTGGCGACACCGAACAGTCCTCCGGGGACGAAGCCTTGAGGCTCGCCGAGGGCCTTGAAGCCGATCGCCTGGATGAACGTTCCTGCCAGGATCAGAAAGCAGTTCCAGGGGATTGAGTAGGTGAATTTGCGATCCTGTTGCTTCATGACAGGCCTCCTCGGGATGTCGAATAAATGGTGCTGACAGGAGGTACACTTTAAAGAGTGAATTGTCAATCACAGGATCCGCTGCAGTGAAGGGAAATTCTTTACGGGGCGAGCCGGCGCAGGACAAAGCTTTTGGCCAGGTCGCGGACCTGGCCCAACTCCGCGCGGGTCGGCCCCCGGTCGAGGCCGGGGTAGTCGGCAGAGCGGTAGCAGGGGCGGTACTGGTCCATCAGGTTCAGGTAGGTGTTGCAGGAGATGTCACCGGCAAGAAACGCCAGGGTCTGTTCACTGCCGGCCAGGTCGTCGGGGAGAACCAAATGACGGACCAGCAGACCATGCCGTGCCAGTCCGTCAGCGTCGAGCACCAGGTCGCCGACCTGGCGATGCATCTCCCGCACCGCCGCACGATTCACCTCGGCATAATCGCTGACACCGAGATAAGCCTTGGCAACCTGAGAATCGGAGAACTTCATGTCGGGCATGTAGATGTCGATCACGCCATCCAGGAGGGCCAGCCCCTCAGGGCCGTCGTAACCGCCGCTGTTGAAGACCAGGGGCAGTTCCAGCCCCTGATCGACTGCGTTTACCAGTGCAGAGAGGATCTGTGGAATGACGTGGCTGGGGGAGACCAGATTGATGTTGTGGCACCCCGAGGTCTGTAGCAAGAGCATCTGTGCCGCCAGGCGTGCGTCACTCATCTCGCGACCTTCTCCACCGTGGCTGATTTGCCAGTTCTGGCAGAAGACACAACCCAGGTTGCACCAGCCGAAAAAAATAGTTCCCGACCCACGCCGGCCTGAGAGGGGACGTTCTTCACCGTGATGTGGTCCGGCGCTGCAGACCACAGCATGTTTGCCGGTGCGGCAACGGGCCCGGTCACGCCCTGCCCTGCGGTCAGCGTGGCAGCGGTTGGCGCAGAGCGCGCAGTCGCTCAACATCTGCCGGGCCGCGGCAGCGCGCTTCGCCAGTTCACCGCTTCGATAGAGGGTCAGGTAGGCCGCTTCGCGCATGCGCGTCTGCTGTCGTTTCTACGGGCTCTAGTGGTCTGGACCGTCATCCGTCCACTCTCCGCCCAACTGTCCGGTTGTTCTTTCCATAATAGCAGATCGACTCGTTAACCCACCGAGAAAGTGGCAGGCCGCTTGATTTGGTCTTGCCATTTACGTGCTTTGCGGGAAGAATATAGCCCCCAATGTCTGCTTGAGTGGCAGATGCAACGCTCTTATCTGGAGGACTGCCCGTGAACGACCTGCTGATTGAACGCACCGCTTCCGCCTATACTTACCCGCTGCTGATCAAGAACCTGCTCGCCTACCCGGTGGTCAACGACCCCGACCAGGAGATCGTTTATCGTGATCAACAGCGTTTCGACTACCGCACCCTGCGTGAACGGATCTGCCGTCTGGCCAACGTCCTCACCGAACTCGGCGTCAAACCCGGTGACACGGTAGCGGTGATGGACTGGGACAGCCACCGCTACCTCGAATGTTTCTTCGCCGTGCCGATGATTGGCGCTGTGTTGCATACCATCAATGTGCGCCTCTCGTCTGACCAGATCCTCTACACCATCGACCATGCCGAAGACGATGTCATTCTGGTGCACAGCGATTTCCTGCCAATTCTCGAGGCGATCAAGGGCCGTATAGATACCGTCCAGGACTATGTCCTGCTCAGCGACGGCGGAGCGCAGCCCGTGACGAGTCTGCCGCTGGTCGGCGAGTATGAGCACCTTCTCGCCGGGGCGGCCGCGGAATTCGCTTTTCCCGACTTCGACGAACATACCCGTGCCACCACTTTCTATACCACGGGTACGACCGGTATGCCGAAGGGGGTCTATTTCAGCCACCGTCAACTGGTGCTGCACACCCTAGGCGCCCTGGCGGCGATCGGTACACCCAAGACCCAGGGACGCCTGCATCAGCAGGACGTCTACATGCCGATCACGCCGATGTTCCATGTACATGCATGGGGACTGCCTTACGTGGCCACTGTGCTCGGCATCAAGCAGGTCTACCCGGGACGCTATACACCGGAGATGCTGCTCAACCTGATCAGGCAGGAGCAGGTGACCTTCTCCCATTGCGTCCCGACTATTCTGCACATGCTTCTCAACCACCCGGACATCAAAAATGTCGATCTGAGCGGCTGGAAGGTGATTATCGGTGGAGCCGCAATGCCCCAGTCACTCTGCCTGGCAGCACTCAAACTTGGCATCGACATCTTTGCCGGCTACGGCATGTCCGAAACCTGCCCGGTGGTCGCTCTGGCCCACGTCCCTGAGCAGCAGCTCGCTCAACCGGCCGAAGCACAGGTCGATACCCGCTGTAAAACCGGCCGGGCAATGCCTCTGGTCGATCTACGCCTGGTCGACCAGGAGATGCAAGATGTCCCGGCCGATGGTGAAAGCGCCGGAGAAATCGTGATGCGGGCACCCTGGCTGACTCAGGGCTACCTGAAGGACCATCACAATTCCGAACAGCTGTGGCGTGGCGGCTACCTGCACACCGGCGACGTCGCCAATATCGACAATGCCGGCTACTTGAAAATTACCGACCGTGCCAAGGATGTGATCAAAATTGCCGGCGAGTGGGTCTCTTCGCTCGAAGTCGAGGACATCCTGGCCCAGCATGCCGCGGTGCGCGAAGTGGCGGTGATCGGCTTGCCCGACGACAAGTGGGGCGAGCGCCCCCTGGCACTGGTGGTGGCAGGAGAAACGGAGCTGAGCGAACGGGATCTGCTTGCTTTCGTCAAGGGGTTTGTCGACTCGGGCCGGCTGACTCGCCACGCCCTGATGCTCAAAATCCAGGTGGTTGATGAAATCGCCAAGACCAGCGTCGGCAAGACCGACAAGAAGCTCTTGCGCCAGAAGCATTTATCGTAATCAGGAGGGATCTGCCGTGCCAGCGAATCAGAGCATCACCACAATCGAATCAGTCCTCGACCTTGCCGTCTGGCTGGAAAAGCATGGCCAGGCCTTTTATGAGAGAGCCCGGGACGCGGCGGCCGAGCCTGAGCTTAAGGACATTTTCGCACACCTTGCAGTCGAGGAACGGAAACATTGTGCGATTTACACCGACCTGTACCAGCTCTATACCGGTAAAACAGTCGATGGGGAGCAGTTGCTTGGTGAATACGGCAAGTTCATTCAGCTGCTGATCAAGGAGATCATCCAATCTCTCGAGTTGCAAGGCGTTGTCAGCCAGGAAGACTTGCTCAGCCGAGCCCTGCAATTCGAAAAAAACACCCTGCTTTACTTCCTGGAGGTTAAGCCGCTGTTTCGCGGTAAGGCCGGCTCCCTCATCGAAGCGATTTGCCGTGAGGAAAAACGTCACATCCAGCAGTTGATGGAGCGCCGGCAACTGTTGAGGGTCCGCACCGCACCGGGGTGAAAAAAGAGGACTGCTCTTGTCAGCAATGGCCTGCTCTGTTACTCTTGCATTCAAATCATTATTGATTGCGAAAGGAATGAAAGGGTATGCGTCACGGTTCTCTAGCTATCTGTGCCGTTCTTATGGCCGTCGCCCTGCTTCTCGGCTCAGGTTTTGCCGCACGTGCTGACAGCGTGCCGCGCATGTCCACCGATGAACTCAAGTCACGGCTCGGCGATGCCGACCTGGCGGTGCTCGATGTGCGCACCGACTGGGACTGGAATCAGTCGGCTGAAAAGATCGCCGGTGCCAAGCGCGTCAACCCCGCGGCAGTTGAAGAGTGGGCCGGCAGTTATCCGAAGGAGGGAACGCTGGTTCTCTACTGTTCCTGAATGAACGAAGCGACCAGTGCCAGTGTGGCACTGACATTGATCAAGCTCGGATACACCAGGGTTTACGCGCTCAGAGGTGGTTGGCATGAGTGGCAAAGTAAAGGCTATCCGGTAGAGCCAAAGTAGTTCTAGCGCAACACGAAACGTTGTGCAAAAGGGGTTTCCACATGGTGGAAGCCCCTTTTGAAATGAAGATAAAGCGCACCGTCAAGCGCCGCTCAGCAGTTGCTGTGTTTTTCTGTACAGGCTTTTGTTAAATATGACTGTTTTGGTGGTGATGTTTTGTGCTACAAATAGTTAAAAAGACAGTTGTTCCGTGCCGTTCGGTTTGACATCCCATGGGCATGACTCATAATGACAGCTGAATCGCGGGCAATTTTACGACTCTCTAGATACTCTCCTCCAGGAAGACGCTTATGAATGACAAGACACTCTATGACAAGCTCTGGGACCGCCATGTGGTGCGTTGCGACGCAGATGGCACCTGCCTGCTCTATATCGATCGGCACCTGGTGCATGAAGTGACATCGCCCCAGGCCTTTGAAGGGCTGCGCCTGGCCAACCGCCGCCCCTGGCGATCGGATGCCAACCTGGCCGTGCCTGACCACAACGTGCCCACCACCGATCGCAGCGCCGGGATTGCCGACCCCCTGTCGCGCCTCCAGGTCGAGACGCTCGATGCCAACTGCTCTGATTTCGGTATCACGGAGTTCGCCATGAACGATATCCGCCAGGGGATTGTCCATATTATCGGTCCTGAGCAGGGCGTGACGCTGCCGGGCATGACGATCGTCTGCGGCGACTCCCATACCTCGACCCATGGTGCCCTGGGTTCTCTGGCCTTCGGCATCGGCACTTCGGAGGTCGAACACGTTTTGGCCACCCAGTGCATTATCCAGAAAAAGGCCCGCAACATGCTGGTCAGCGTCGACGGTCAGGCCGGGTCCGGCGTTACCGCCAAGGACATCATGCTGGCGATCATCGGCAAGATCGGCACCGCCGGTGGCACCGGCTACGTGATCGAGTATGGTGGCGATGCAATCCGCGCACTGTCGATGGAAGGGCGTATGACGGTCTGCAACATGTCGATCGAGGCCGGCGCGCGTGCCGGCCTGGTGGCCGTCGATGACAAGACGATCGCTTACGTCAAGGGCCGTCCCTATGCTCCGAGCGGCGAGCTCTGGATGCAGGCGGCAGCCGACTGGCAGACTTTACGCAGCGATGCCGGCGCCCGCTACGATCGTGTCGTGCACCTCGATGCCGCCTCCATTCAACCCCAGGTGACCTGGGGGACCTCGCCGGAGATGGTGACCTCGATTGACGGCCGGGTTCCGGACCCGGCACTGGAAACTGACCCTGTCAAACGCGAGGGCATGCAGGCCGCTCTCGCTTACATGGGGCTGGCCGCGAACACCCCGATCGCCGAGATTCACCCCGACACGATATTTATCGGCTCCTGCACCAACGCCCGCATCGAGGACCTGCGGGCTGCCGCGGCCGTCCTCAAGGGACACAAGCTGGCCGCCAATATCAAGCGGGCGCTGGTCGTCCCAGGATCGGGGTTGGTCAAGCAGCAGGCCGAGGTCGAGGGCCTCGATCAGGTCTTCAAGGCGGCCGGCTTCGAGTGGCGGGAGCCGGGCTGTTCCATGTGCCTCGGTATGAACGATGATCGTCTCGCGCCTAAAGAGCGCTGCGCATCGACATCGAACCGCAACTTCGAAGGTCGGCAGGGGCAGGGTGGGCGTACTCACCTGGTCAGCCCGGCCATGGCCGCCGCCGCGGCCATCACCGGCCACTTTGTCGATGTCCGTACGCTGGAGGTTTGAGCTATGCAAGCATTTCGTAAGTTGAACGGGTTGGTCGCGCCCTTTGATCGTTCCAATGTCGATACCGATGCCATCATCCCCAAGCAGTTTCTCAAGTCGATCAAACGCACCGGCTTTGGTCCCAACCTGTTTGACGAATGGCGCTATCTTGACCACGGTGAGATCGGCATGGACTGCAGCCAGCGACCACTCAACCCCGATTTCGTCTTGAACCAGCCACGTTACCAGGGGGCGCAAATCTTGCTGGCACGCGACAATTTCGGTTGCGGATCCTCCCGAGAGCATGCGCCCTGGGCGATGCTCGATTTCGGTTTCCGGGTCGTGATCGCCCCCAGTTTTGCCGATATCTTTGCTAACAACTGCTGCAAGAACGGTATCCTGCCGGTAGTGCTCTCCAGTACCGAGGTGGCCAGGCTGTTCGCGGAGGTGGACGCAGCCCCTGGCTACTGCCTGGATGTCGACCTGGAAAAGCAGCAGGTGAAAACCCCTGGCGGTGAGGTGTTCAGCTTTGCCATCGATGACTTCCGTAAAAAATGCCTGTTGCAGGGCCTCGACGAGATCAGCCTGACCATGCAGCATGTCGCTGATATCAAGACCTTCGAAGCACGGCGCATGCTTGATGAACCCTGGTTGTTTAGCGGCTGAGGGTCCCGATTGAGCGGGGCCATGGCCTGCATGGACAGAATTCAATTATCACTTCCGGCGAAGAGGATGCAATGCAAGGAACAGAACTGGTTTTAAAGGCGCTCCATGCCCGAGGCGTGAAATATATTTTCGGTTATACCGGCGGGGCCATCATGCCGGTGTTCGATGAGATGGAAAAACAACAGCTTTTCACCTTTGTCATGCCGCGCCACGAGCAGGGGGCGACCTTCATGGCCCAAGGGCTGTCCCGGGCTTCGATTTCCACTGACAACCCGCAGGTCGGAGTCTGCATGTCGACCTCCGGACCGGGGGCGATGAACCTGGTCACCGGCATCGCCGACGCGCATATGGACTCGGTGCCGATCGTCGCGATTACCGGCCAGGTGGCCACCGGCGTGATTGCGACCGACGCGTTCCAGGAGAGCGATGTGGTCGGCGTCATGATGCCGATCTGCAAGCAGACCTACATGCCGCTCGCTGCCGAAGAGATCGAGAAGACGATCCACGAAGCCTTCTACGTGGCAACCACCGGGCGGTCAGGGCCGGTGGTCATCGATATCCCCAAGGATGTCCAGATCCAGCAGACGGTAAAATCGTATCACTTCAACCCGCGAAGCTTTCGTCCGGAGTTGCCCGGGTTCTTTTACCACCCCTCACCGGAACGGGACGTTCTGCACCGGGCGATTGGCATGATCAACCGCAGCGAGAGGCCGGTCATGTTCTGCGGCCACGGCGTCATCGCCAGCAATGCCGGTGCCATGCTCCAGGAGTTCGCCGAAAAGACCAATATCCCGATCGCCTTCACTCTGCACGGTTTGTCGGCATTGCCGGCCGACCACCCCTTGAGCCTCGGCATGATGGGCATGCACGGTACGGTCGAGGCGAACCGCGCGGTGATGAACGCCGATCTGATCATCAGCTTTGGCATGCGTTTCGACGACCGTGTGACCGGAAAGCTCAACGAGTACGCCAAGAATGCCGACGTGATTCATGTTGAAATTGACCCCTCCGAACTCGACAAGAATGTCCGGACTACGGTCGCCATCAACGCCGATGTCTACCGTACCCTGCATGTCATGCTCGGCGATCCGGAGCTGATCTTCAAGCCACGCCGGCGCTGGCTGCAGGAAATTGCCGCCAATCGCGAGCTGGTGCGAGAGGATGTCGCGGCAGAGGTCGCCGCGGGAGTTGGCAAGGGTGGCAAACTGTTGATGAAGAGCATCGTCAGCCGCCTCTCGGATATCACTGAAGGGAGGGACATTGTCGTGCCGGATGTCGGCCAGCACCAGATGATCGCCGCACGCTTCTACAATTTCCAGACCCGCAACAGCTGGTTCACCTCCGGTGGCGCCGGCACCATGGGCTGCTCGCTGCCGATGGCGATCGGCGCCAAGCTGGCGCGTCCCGACGAACGGGTCTGGTCGATCAGCGGTGACGGCGGCTTCCAGATGAATATCCAGGAACTCGGAACTGTCATGGAGCAAAAGACCGACGTCAAGATCATGATCTTCAACAATGGCTACCTCGGCATGGTGCGCCAGTGGCAGACCCTGTTCTTTGACGGCCGCTTTGCCGGGACGCCGATGCAGAGCCCTGATTACGGAATGATCGCAAATGCCTACGGCATCCCCTACCAGAAGGTCACGGAACTCGACCAGGTCGATGGCGCGATCCGTGCCGCCATCGCCCACGACGGCGCCTACATGCTCGAGTTCGTCTGCGACCCCTCGGAGATCGTGCTGCCGATGATCCCTTCGGGAGGCGGTTTTGGTGACATGATCGTGTCACGTCCCGGGGACTGACCCGGATATCCGGTCGATGAGAGTCAACTATCAACCTGAAACGGAAAGAGAACCATGACCGCGAAACTGATGAAACGTCGGGCCATCCTGGCTTTCGTGCAGGATAAACCGGGAACACTGAACAAGATTTCCATGTTGATCCGGCGCAAGATGTACAATGTCGACACCCTGACGGTCTGCAAGGCCAAGGTGCCCGGAGTCAGCCGCATGACCATCACCCTCCGCGAGGACGACGAGGCCAAGGTGATCCAGGTGATCCGGCAGATCGAGAAATTCACCGAAGTGATCCGCGCCAAGGAGCTCGATCGCGACCACAGTTACTGGCGCGAGGTGGCCATCGTCAAATTCGAGCTGGATGCCAAGCACTTCGAGAAGCTGCAGAAGAAGTACCAGCTTGAAATTCTCGACAACCAGCCACATGATATCCACATCATCCAGATTGCAGGCCCGACCGACCGTCTCGATGGTTTTCTCAAGGATCTTGGCCCCGAACACCTGATCGAGATCGCCCGCACCGGTTTAACCGCTTTGGAAAAGTGAGGTAGGCATGAAACGTCGCAGCGAAGAAATCACCGGTCACAAGGGCACTGAAAAATGGGTCGAACGCACCGCGGCACGGACCATGCTTCGGGCCGTGCGCTTTACCGACGAGGATTTCGACAAACCGATCATCGCCCTCGCGGTACCGCATACCAATGGCACGCCGTGCAATGACCACGTCCGGGCGCTTGGCGACATCGTGCAGCAGGCAATCGAGGCCGCCGGCGGCAAGGCGATCGTGTTCGGGACCCCTGTGGTCTCCGACGGCATCTCCATGGGCACCGAGGCGATGAAGTACTCCCTGGTCAGCCGGGAAGTCATCGCTGACAGCATCGAGCTGATGACAGAGGGCTACATGGTCGATGCCGTGATTACCCTGTCTGGCTGCGATAAGACCATCCCGGCCGCCCTGATGCCGATCGCCCGCAACAATCTGTCTGGATTGACTCTGTATGGCGGCAGCATCCTGCCCGGCGAATATCGCGGCAAGGCTCTCAACATTGTCAGCGCCTTCGAGGCGATCGGCGCCCATTGTGCGGGAAAGATCGATGCCGAAGAGCTGCATGCCATCGAGTGTCATGCCTGCCCCGGTGCCGGCTCCTGTGCCGGGATGTATACCGCCAATACCATGGCATCGGCCATTGAAGCGCTCGGTATGAGCCTGCCTGGTGCGTCCTCCAATCTCGCCGTCGATCAAGGGAATGAGATCTCGGTGGACAAGCGTGACGATTGCATGCGTGCCGCCCATGCGGTCATCGCCCTGATCGAGTCTGGCATCAAGGCTCGCGACATCATGACCCGCAAGGCGTTTGAAAACGCCCTGACCGTGGCCTGGGCCCTGGGTGGTTCGACCAACGCGGTCTTGCACCTCCTGGCCCTGGCCCATGAAGCAGCAGTGGAACTGACTCTCTCCGATATCGAGCAGGTGACAGCAAGAGTTCCGCTGCTCGGCAACTTCAAACCCTTCGGTCAGTACGTGATGAATGACCTGCACAGGATCGGTGGCATGCCGATGGTCATGAAAACCCTGCTGGACGCCGGCTATCTGCACGGCGACTGTCTGACGGTGACCGGTCGTACCCTGGCCGAGAACCTGGCCGACGCCCCGCCGCGCCCAGATAACCAGGATATATTTTATAGCCCGGTCAAGCCCTACGCGCCGGCTCGCCAGCATATCCGCGTGTTGCGCGGTAACCTGGCAACAGACGGCTGCGTGTTGAAGATCAGCGGCAAGGAGATGACCCGTTTTACCGGGCCGGCGCGGGTTTTCGATCGGGAAGAGGGGGCGCTTGAAGCGATTCTGGCCGGCAGGATTCAGTCCGGCGACGTGGTGGTCATCCGTTACGAGGGACCGCGCGGCGGTCCCGGTATGCGTGAAATGCTCTCGCCCTCATCGGCCCTGATGGGGGCAGGTCTGGGCAAGAACGTGGCGCTGGTCACCGACGGCCGCTTCTCGGGCGGCACCCATGGTATCATGATCGGCCATGTGGCCCCGGAAGCTCAGGCGGGAGGAGTCCTTGCCGTGGTGAAGGAGGGTGATACCGTCGAGATAGACCTTGAGCGCGGCGAGCTGAACCTCAAGCTCAACCAGGAGGAGATCAACAGACGACTGGCACAGTGGCAATGCCCGGAACCGAGGTACAGCCGCGGTGTCCTGGCAAAATACGCCACGCTGGTATCGTCTGCATCCAAGGGGGCGGTGACCAGTTGAACGGCGTCGCGTATCCCGCTCAGGCCCATTGATCCGGGGACACTTCGAGTGAAGTGTCCCCGTTTAATTTTAGAGTGTAAACCTTCAGCCACCAGGAAGGGTCAGGTGGTCAGGCTTGTAAAACCTGATCTTTCCCCTTGTTCTTGGCCGTGTACATGGCCTGGTCGGCCAGTCTTATCAATTGCTCATAAGATTGGAGGTTCTCTCCAGCATAGGTCGAGATCCCTGCGCTGATGGTGATGTGTCCGCCATTCAGCTCTTCGAACGGGTTTTCCCGGATAACCGTGCACAGCCTTGTCCCGACGTCGAATGCTCCCGACGCCGTTGTATTCGGCAGGAGCAGGGCAAACTCTTCCCCTCCGTAGCGTGCGGCAATATCACTCTCTCTGGCGACCCTCTTCATAAAATGTCCAATCTTCTCGAGCACCTTGTCGCCTTTGGTGTGGCCGTAGTTGTCGTTGACCTTTTTGAAATCGTCTACGTCGAAAAAAACCAGTGAAAGGGGTGTGCCGTAACGGTTGGCGCGGCTGAATTCCTCTTCCAGCCGGTCGTAAAAGTAGCGATGGTTGTAGAGCTTGGTCAGGCCGTCGCGGACGGACATCTCCTCAAGATATTCCTGCGCGGTTCTCATTGATTCGAACAGAGTCGCATTTAAAAGGGCATTTGCCGAGATGTTTGCCACCAACTGGCACAGCTTGCGGACTCTCAGAGTGATGCCGTCTTTCAGGGGAGAGGAAGTCCTCAGGAAGAAGGTCCCTATGACACTCTGATTTTTAATGATCGGGATGACAACGATGGAATTATAACTATGCGCGGGCAGATATTGGCGAACGGAATCCATCAGGGGGTCGTTGCTGACGTCATTGACAATAATAGGCTGCTTCGATTCGAGGGACTTGCGAATTTCCGGGTATCTGGATAAGTCCAGCTTTATCTCGGTGTCCCTCTTCAGGTCGTTGCTTGCCTTGACGTAGGCTTCTTCCTTGTCGTTGATACTGATAATTGAGCACCGTGTGAGATCGACGATGTCCGACATTTTTTTGACGATCAGACGGAGGATCGTCATGGGGTTGCGAATGGCAGCGATGTTTTCAGAAAGTTCCAGCAGAAAAAGCAGGTCTTTGTACTCCAGTTCGGAATAGTAATCGATCGTACGAAGATGTGCATCCACCCTGGCCATGACTTCGTTCATGTTCATCGGTTTAGAAAGGTAATCATCGGCGCCAGCCTTCAAACCGAGAATTAGGTCGTCTTTCTTTGCGTGTGCAGAGAGCAGGACCAGGGGAATGGCTGCGGTCTCATCCATGTCCTTGAGCTCCTTGCAGGCATCAACCCCACTTTTGCCGGGCATCTCGACATCCATGATGATCAGATCGGGGTTGTGTGCCAGGGCAAGGGAGATAGCTTCGTCGCCGTTTTTTCCTTCGATGATGGCATGTTTTCCTGCTAGGGCATCTTTCAGGACTTTCCTGAAAAAGAGCTCGTCATCCACAATCAGGATTTTACCCTTCGGCGCCATCATCTTCTCCTGTGAGATAGGTTGTTCAAAAGCGGAGTGCTGTACAAACAACACCGGAATATTTCGGGATGCCGGGAGTCTCTTTATGTTATGGCCGCAATCCTAGGGCTTGCCGAATAAGTAGGCGGATTCCCACCGTGTAATGAGTACAATTTTAGTCATTATATGGTGTTCTTTATGACCCGTCAAAAGTTTCTTGCCTTCAAGGGTCGCTGAAGGTTCATCTCAACGTGACGCTCATGCGAATTTTGACAGCCGGCTCAGTTTTTTCGCCTGCTGAGAGGCAGTATAAATCATCTCAATATTACATCATTGCATACGGCGTCTTAAAATCCTCTTACAATTATTCTCGAATTCCCTGTGGTTTGATTTTTATATTGATGTGAGTATTCATTCCCCGTAACTTACCGCCTGGCAGTTCATTCCCGTGCGGCCATGGTTGCGTGCTGGATCGGTGCCCGGCAGTTGGCGTGCAATGGGACAAGGGCCTCAGCCCGGCGTTGTCCCTCAGCGCTGGTGTTTCTCTTTCCAGAGACGAATAATCTCATCCTCGCCAAGGGGTGATGACCGCTTGATTCTCAGGCTGTCAGCCCACTCCCGGGCAAAATCGCGTTGGATACAGCGGTTGATGGCCAAAGTCAGGAGCATCGCGGTCAGTGCGCCGAGGCTGGCGAGCCCCATGTCCTTGTGTGCATCCCAGACGTCACCCTGCGTGCCCAGGTAGGCAATCCCGAGTTCGCCGCCAAAGACTTCTGCTGCTGCCCATTCGATCAGTTCGTAAATCATCGAGGTTGACATGGCGAAATCCAGCGGCAGGAAATAGCCCCAGAAACCATCGGCATTGGCGATGCGCAGGTAAATCTCACGGATCGGATAGGTGATCAGCAGGCCATAGGAGAAATGCACGACGCGGTCAAAATTATTACGCTCCCAGCCGACGAGTTCATTGAAACTGCTGCCGGTCAAATGTATGAACCACTGGTCGTAGGGCACCTCCGCGTAGGTATAGTGAGAGCCCAACTCGTGTACAGCGAGAAAAATGAAAATCAGGCTGTAGGAAATCCGTGACAGTGGAAATTTTTTCCGGGTCGCCAGCAATGCGCACAGTGCCAGCAACACGAGCACGTTTTCCAGTATCCAGTCTTTACGATCGTAGACATTGAACGCCAGGATAAAACACTCCACCAGGAACGGGATCATCAGCAGCCAGAGAAATCGGCCGTGCGGTATTGGGCGAAACAGGCTCATGATCAGTATCCTAAATCTCGAGTTATAGATCCGACCACCGGGCTGATTGACCCGGGAATTGCTTAAGTCAGGCTCCAGCATTGACCAGATAGGGCAGATTGACAAAAAAACCGCCGGTCAGCGGTGCCGACAACAGCGGTTCATGGCTCAGTAGCAGTATTTTCTGCTCGCCCATCGATCATTGTTATCCCCCATGGCGCAAACCAAGTCAGACAAGAACAATCTACTCGACAATGGTATCTAGGTAAAGAATTAGTCGTGTCTGAAACCCTCGTGCATCGGTTGGTGCTTGTGTGGAGGTTTACAGCACAAGCTCAGGCCATGCCCTGAAAACAACTGCACTGCAAGCCGCCTCGAAAGCCTTTTCTCGGTGTCAGGCGAGAGCCGATCGTCAGCGGTGAAGGCCGTAAGCAGCACAGCCCTCCCGGTCCGGGAGGGCTGTGGCTGAGCAATTCATTTGAATGTCCTGCAAGTTTCTGTCAGTGCCCTCCGATGCCCAGCGAAGAGATCGCCAGCAGGACGACAGCGACAGTAACCAAAACATACAGAGCACGCGCAATATTGAGCAGACCTTGGCGAAAAGTAGATTGTTTAGACATTTCATCTCTCCTTGAACTGTGGGCTCCAATTGACCCGTAAAATATGTGACAACCATGTAACATCTCGCAAATTATGTCAATATCAAAATATATGAAATAATTAATTTACTGAAGCTTATTTTAAATGTCATGTGCTTTGGACACGACCGGGCGACTTGATCTCCGGAGAGCGAAATAAAGGGGAACTGTGCAAAACCAGGGAATGTCCGTCAAATATTAAAGGCACGGCAGTTTTCTGTGGGGCATTCTTAATCCAGTTGTCAGGACTCCTTGCCAGGTAACTCGCTACACCGCTTGGTTGTAGGGCTTCTTCTGGATTATGAGGACTTGATTGGCTCAAAAAGGTCCAAACCAAGTGACCAGAACTGCATGGTACAGGACTCTACGGGGAGCAACCATCTTCAATGATGTGTCACAGGAGAGAGCCGTCTACAAGGCCGCGGCTCGGCGTCTTGAGTCATACTAGGCGTGAATTAAAATCTTTGCTAAAATGCGATTTCTGTTTAAGATTCGACGCAGAGGAGGATTTATGGCATCAGACTGTAATTACGGCTTTGGAGCAAATTTTTCGATCGGCTACGAAGAAGCTCTTGTCAAGGTCGAGCAACTGCTCGCAAGGCACGGCTTCAAGATTTATACGCGCCTGACCCTCCAGGAAATAGTGGGCGGCTCGCTACAGGGCAAGATCGGTCGCTATGTGATTCTGGGTGCCTGCAACCCGGAATTCGCCAGGGAGATTTTCGCCGCAGACCCTGACATCGGTTTACAGATTCCATGCAATATCATTATCTACGAACGCCCGAATGGTCGCTGCAGAATCATGATCAAGGATCCTGCTCGTATCATGGACCTGATCAGCAATCCTGTCGCGATTGAAGCCGCCATCAAGGTCAAGGAACAGCTGGAACAGGTCATTGATGACCTGAAAAGTCAGTATCGTTTTTAGCTTGTTGTGCAAAGTTACCGGATCATCATGGCCACCTGGAGGATAAAACCAGGTGGCCATAAATATTTGCATTGCAACGAATCTGGTTGAGAGTGCTCTTCGGACCGGCGACTCGAGTTATGAGCGTCGGCACGCAACGTTCCAACCCGATACTCGATTCAAGGCCGACTTCCCGGCCGAGACAGATCATTCAAAGGCAAGAATGATTGCCGTCAACGCCAGCTATTCAGAGATGATCTCGTGGGTAAGGTTATCGACCACGACGGGGCTCTCCATATAGGTGACCGTTGGTTCGGTCCCATACTTTTCTTTGACGAATGCTCGCCAGCCTTCCGTATAGAGGGCCTCTGCTTCCGCTCTGCTCTTCCAGAGATAAACCCCGCCAACGGTGTCACCATCCTGCGAGAGCAGGTAGTATTTGCGAATCAGACCTGTTACGCCCTGATATTTCGGGGCGGTGCTCATGAAAATGTCGCGTGCCTGGTCGAGAGTGATCGGCTTTGACAGTTGAAAGGTGGCAATGGCAGTGATCATGGTGTTCCTCCGTGTTGACCGGCTTGGCTCACGGCATATGGCATGGCTCAACGTGCAGGTGCCTGTCTGTACCTGCTCTCAAACTTGACAAGATCCGGCAAGGTTTCTCCTGGTAGCCAGGGCCTTCGTCACGCACAGGAAGGCAGCGGCAGACAGGATCGCAAGGATCATTCTTATGCTCCAGCTCTTCTTTGTCTGTCTCCTCCTCGCCACAGGTATTTTGTTGCCTGAACGGGGAACAGCGAGCCTTGGCATGGGTTGGTTGTCGCAGGCAAATATAACAGAATCACTGCGGCCTGCTGCAGTATATATGAGTCTTTTTTACTGGTATTGACCAGTTTTATCCGCCGCGCTGGTTGCCTGGAGGGTGAGACTTCGGCTATCGACGAAATGCCCGCAAAGCACGGTTGACACTTATTCATGACCGAGTGCAACCACCCTGACATCGACAATTAATTGAGGCGGTGCTCCGGGCGGGCCAATAAAACTGCCGGCCACCGGGGGAACGGCCTCAGGGTGGCGCGCCACGGCCACGGAAATGTGTCGAACCCCGGCCACCTCGCCATTGGTCGGGTCGAACCCCTTCCAACCGGCACCCGGGAGGTAAACCTCTGCCCAGGCATGTGTGGTAGCGGACCATTGCTCCATGGCCGGAGCATGCGCATAGCCGCTGACAAAACGGCTGGCCAGGCCCAGAAAGCGGCAGGTCTCGACGAACAGGGCGGCAAAATCGCGACAGGAGCCCTGTGCCAGGGACAGTGTCTGTCCCGGTGTTTGAACCCCCGGTTCTTCGCGGGCGGCGTAGGAGAAGCGTTCGGCGATGGCCCGGTTTATAAGGTCGAGCAGGGCATAGGTCTGCATGGCCGGCCGCCTTAAGTCCAACTGGCCGAGCCAGGTGCGGATGGCACCCTCGTCGCCGGGGTAACTGGGCTTCAGAAATGGGGTCAAGTCGACCCGGTCCATGGGGGCATACTGGAAGGGGAAGTCGACGGCGTAGTCTTCAAAGAGAAAGTCGAAGGGGTTCTCCACATAGTGCTGGATGACCACTTCACTGGTGATGGCCAGGGTTTGTGCAGGTTCGAGAAAATCGACCACGGCCGCGGCGTTGTCGAGAGCATCCCGGTGCCATTTGACCGTATGGGCAGGGGAGATCGTCAGCGACGAGGATTCAATGTGTACGTCCGGTCCCTCCCGGGGGCGAATCAGGAGCCGGTGGGGCTGTAGAGTGACCGTGCTGCAGAACTGATATTCCGTGAGGTGAGTGATTCTCAAACGATGCATGTCAATATCTCCACCTCTTTGCCGTGCCGGGTAAAAGTCTAAGTGAACCCTCCCCCTTGCACAGTATGCTACTAAGCATAACAGGTCAGCGCGAATGGTGAGGGGGGAATCAAAATAATAGAGAGTCTCTTTTGAGAGCCCCTCACGCAGAGGGTCTGGTGTGTCCCGTTGCCAGCATTTATTTGGCGTCCCGGGCTTGGTAGCCAGGTACCCCGAAGGCCATTTTTCTGCCAACAGTCGTGGTAAAACAACAAATCTCAGGTACATTTTGATAGTATGTCTTTTTCAAAAGACACTCGGCCGCTGATCTTGGCTGGCGCAATTGAAACGCACAGAGGAGTTGTAACTCATGACGACTGATGACAACAGGACAACCAACCGCCTGCAGGACATTGAAAACGCCGAATGGCGCGAGTCCCTTGACTATGTCCTGCAGACGCAAGGGGAGGAGAGGGTCCGCCAGGTACTGCGCCTATTGCAGATCAGGGCTCAGGAACAGGGTGTCAGCATCCCCTTCACTGCGAACACACCTTATATCAATACCATCCCCAGGGACCAGCAGCCGGTTTTCCCGGGCAACCGCGACATCGAACGGCGCATCAAGTCGATCATACGCTGGAATGCCATGGCCATGGTGGTCCGTGCCAACCGTGAGGTCAACGGCATTGGCGGGCATATCTCCACGTACGCGTCGGCGGCGACGCTCTGGGAGGTTGGCTTCAATCACTTCTGGCGGGGGCGCACGGACGATTTCCTCGGTGATATGGTCTATTTCCAGGGACATGCTGCGCCGGGGGTCTACGCCCGGGCTTTCCTCGAAGGGCGTCTCAGCGAGCAGGATCTCGAGCGGTTCCGCAACGAACTGGCTCCTGAAGGCGGGCTCTCTTCCTATCCTCACCCTTTCCTGATGAAGGATTTCTGGGAGTTCCCGACCGTCTCCATGGGGTTGACGGCCCTGTCGGCGATTTACCAGGCGCGCTTCAACCACTACCTCGTCGATCGTGGTCTGCGCAAGGGGAGCGGCCGCAAGGTCTGGGCGATGCTCGGTGACGGCGAGATGGACGAACCGGAATCCCTCGGCGCTATCACCCTGGCGGCGCGGGAGAACCTGCATAACCTGATTTTCGTCATCAACTGCAACCTGCAGCGCCTCGATGGCCCGGTACGCGGCAACGGCAAGATCATCCAGGAACTGGAAGCCGCCTTCCGCGGTGCCGGCTGGAACGTCATCAAGGTCATCTGGGGGGATGACTGGGACCGTCTGCTTGAGAAGGACAATTCCGGCCTGCTGGTGAAACGCATGGACGAAGTCCTTGACGGTGAAATGCAGCATTTCACCTTGAGCAACGGCGCGCGAATCCGCGAACATTTTTTCGGCAGGTACCCTGAGCTGCTCAAGTTGGTGGAGCATCACAGCGACGCACAACTCGGCAGCCTGACCCGCGGCGGCCACGACCCGGACAAGGTCTATGCCGCCTATAAGGCTGCGGTCGAGCACACGGGCTCGCCGACGGTGATCCTGGCCCATACCATTAAGGGCTACGGGCTCGGCGAGGCAGGTGAGGGCAAGAACATTACCCACTCGCAGAAGAAGCTCAATGAGGACGAACTCAAAGAGTTCCGCACCCGCTTCAACATCCCGGTCAGCGACCACGAAATTGCTGAAGCCCCCTTCTACCGGCCCTCGGAGGACAGCCCCGAGATGCAGTACCTCATGGAAAGGCGCGCGGTCCTCGGTGGCTCGGTGCCGAAGCGTTTCGATGGCAGCCAGCCGATCGCCTGTCACACCGAGGAGCTGATCCGCGAATATTTCGCCGGTTCCGGGGACCGAGAGCTGGCGACGACCATGGCCTTTGTGCACCTGCTGGCCAAGCTGTTGCGCGACCCGGAACTGGGCAAGCTGATCGTGCCGATCGTTCCCGACGAAGCGCGCACCTTCGGCATGGAGGCGCTGTTCCGACAGGCCGGCATCTACAGCCATTCCGGGCAGCTGTATGAGCCGATCGACAAGGGCAGCCTGCTCTACTACAACGAGAAGAAGACCGGTGCGATCCTCGAAGAGGGCTTGAGTGAAGCCGGCTCGATGGCCAGCTTCATCGCCGCCGGGACGGCCTATTCCAGCAACGGTGTTCAGACCATTCCCTTCTACACCTTCTACTCGATGTTCGGCTTCCAACGGGTCGGTGACCTGATCTGGCAGGCCTGCGACTGCCGTGCCCGGGGCTTTCTGATCGGCGCCACCTCGGGGCGCACCACCCTGGCGGGGGAAGGTTTACAGCACCAGGACGGTCACAGCCACGTACTGGCCATGACCCCGACCAAGGTCAAGGCTTACGACCCGGCCTTTGCCTACGAGCTGGCGGTCATCATCCATGACGGTCTGAACCGCATGTACTGCCACCAGGAGGACTGGATCTACTACCTGACGGTGATGAACGAAACCTACCTGATGCCGCCCATGCCGAAAGGGGCGGACGTCAAGGAGGGGATCATCAAGGGGATGTACCGCTTCCGCCCGGCCAGCCTTAAGAAGAGTAAGGCCAAGGCGCACCTGCTCGGTAGCGGCGCCATCCTCAACGAGGTGATCAGGGCCCAGGAGATCCTGGAGCGGGATTACGGCGTTGCCGCCGATGTCTGGAGCGTCACCAGCTATAAGGAGCTCTATCAGGACGCCATGGAGTGTGAGCGCTGGAACCTGTTGAACCCGAAGAAGCGCACCAGGGTCCCTTACGTGAGCAGCCTGCTGGCCAAGGAAAAGGGGGTTTTCGTGGCCGCCTCGGACTACATGAAGCTGTTGCCGGCCTCGGTGGCGCAATGGTTCCCGGGCCCGCTGCACTGTCTGGGGACCGACGGCTTCGGCCGCAGTGACAGCCGCGAGCATCTGCGCGACTTCTTCGAGGTCGATGCCCGGTATATTGTGGTCGCGGCGCTCAAGCAGCTGGAGAAAACGGCCAATGTCACCAGCGACGTTGTCGCCAAGGCCATCGCCGATCTTCAGATCAATCCGGACAAGCTCAACCCGCATGTTGATTAGACCAGGGGTCTGTCGATGGGCAGAAAACTCATGAAAAACCCGTGGAGGAACCGAGGTCGTCAGGTAAGGAACTGAAAACACTTGATAATATTCTTTTCGTCCCGACCTTTCCGCGTTAGTATGCGATGGTCGCGAATGTATCAGGCTTTTGGGGTGTATACCCGTAAACCCGCAACCGGTTGATAAAGGAACGCCATGACACACGAGATCAAAGTCCCTGAAGTGTCGGACGGAGTGGCCGAGGGCACCGTCGTCGACATCGCTGTCTCGGTAGGAGCGTATGTCGAAGAAGACCAGACCCTTCTGGAGTTGGAGACCGACAAGGCGGTCATCGCTATACCGTCGCCTTTTGCCGGCAAGATCACCGAGATCAAGGTCAAACAGGGTGAGAGTGTGCCGATCGGCGCAGTCATCATGCTGATCGAAGCGGTCGGAGCTGCCGCTGCCGGTCCCGAACCGGTGGCGGAACCCGAAGCGCCCCGCCAGGCCGTGGCCGAACCCCAGGCAAAATCGGTACCGGAACCGCCTGTCGACGCAGCTTCCTCGGCACCCGCAGCCGAGGTCGATGAGCCTGCTGTTGATTTGAGCGCAGTGCGACGCGGCGACCGGGTGGCCCCTGCGGCGCCATCGGTGCGTCGCCTGGCCCGTGATCTCGGTGTCGATATCTACCAGGTTCAGGGGCGCGGCCCGGGCGGCCGCATCAGCCAGACCGACGTGCGCAGTTTCGTCCGAGATACCATGCAACGTATCACCGGCGGTGGTTCGGCTCCGTTGGTGCATGGTGAGTTTCCCGGCCTGCATGCCCAGCGTCCGTTGCCGGATTTCAGTCGCTGGGGGGAGGTGAGCCGCGAGCCGCTCTCCCGGGTCCGCGAACTGACCGCCGATAACATGAGCTACGCCTGGTCGACCATCCCCATGGTCACCCAGTACGATCATGCCCGGGTGACCGAGATCGAAGCCTTCCGCAAGGAATTCAATACCAGGGCGATCAACGAAAGCCGTCTGACCATGACCGCAATCCTGGTCAAGGTCTGCGCCGCGGCCCTCAGGGCGTTCCCGCGCTTCAACAGCAGCCTCGACCTGGCGGCGAAGGAACTGGTCCTCAAACAGTACGTGCACATCGGCGTTGCCGTCGACACCCCCGGTGGCCTGCTTGTCCCGGTGATCCGCGATGCCGATGCCAAGGGGATCGAACGCCTGGCCGTGGAGCTCAACGAAATTGCCGGCAAGACTCGCGACCGCAAGATCAGCCCTGCTGACATGGAGGGTGGGACCTTTACCATCAGCAACCTGGGCGGAGTCGGGGGCACCTCTTTCACGCCGATTGTCTATGCTCCCCAGGTGGCTATCCTGGGCATGTCTACCGCAAAGATGCAGCCGGTATGGAATGGCCAGGAATTCGCCCCGCAACTGGTCATGCCGCTCTCTTTAACCTACGATCACCGGGTCATCGACGGCGCCGATGGCGCCCGCTTCCTACGCTGGATCTGCATGGCCCTTGAGAACCCCCTGCACCTGGTCATGAAAGGATAATGCCGTGAGCAGCCACGATACGATCCCTGCAACCGCCCAACTGGTCGTTATCGGTGCCGGTCCGGGAGGCTATGCCGCGGCCTTCAGGGCCGTTGAACTTGGCCGCGATGTCACCCTCATCGACCCCGAAGCCAACCCCGGCGGTGTCTGCCTGCACCGCGGCTGCATACCGTCGAAAGCCCTGCTGCACGTTGCCAAGCTGGTTTCCGAAACTGAAGAATCAGCGGAGATCGGGGTGACCTTTGCCAAGCCGAAGATCGACCTGGAACGGGTGCGCAACTGGAAGGACGAGGTCATCGGCAAACTGACCGGTGGCCTCGGCAGCAAGGTTGGCAAATTCAAGATCACCTATGTGCGGGGCACGGCGCGCTTCAAGGATGCCCACACCCTGACGGTCACGACCACGTCGGGTGCTGTCGGCGAGATGGCCTTCGAACAGGCGATCCTGGCGACCGGTTCGCGGCCAATCATGCTGCCGGGAGTCGCCGCGGACAGCAAGCGGATCATCGACTCTACCGGGGCCCTGGAGATCGCCGAAATCCCGTCCTCACTGCTGGTGGTCGGCGGCGGCTACATCGGCCTGGAACTCGGTTCGGTTTATGCCGCCCTGGGCAGCAAGGTATCGGTCGTCGAAATGACCGATGGCCTGCTGCCAGGTTGTGATCGCGACCTGGTCTCGGTGCTCAAGCGGCGTCTCGAAAAGAAATTCGCCGAGATTCAGCTCAATACCAAGGTTGCGGGGCTCAAGGAACAGAAAAACGGCGTCATGGTTACTCTGGAAGGCAAGCTGGGTGAGCCGCTGCAGAAGCGTTTCGAACTGGTCCTGGTCGCTATCGGCCGCCGCCCCAACAGCGAGCAGCTCGGCCTGGAGAACACCGCGATCAAGTTGGATGGCAAGGGCTTCGTCGAGGTTGACGGTCAGATGCGCACGAGTGAACCCCACATCTTCGCCATCGGCGATCTTGCCGGCGAGCCGATGTTGGCGCACAAGGCCTACGGTGAAGCGCACGTGGCCGCCGAGGCCGCCGTCGGCCGCAAAGCGGTCTTCGAACCGCGGGCTATCCCGGCCGTGGTTTTTACCGACCCGGAAATCGCCTGGTGCGGCCTGACCGAAACCGAGGCGCGTGCGCAGAATATCAAGGTGAAGACTGCCAAGCTGCCGTGGCGCGGCAATGGTCGCACCCTGACCCTCGGCCGCGACGACGGGATGACCAAGCTGATCATTGACCCGGAGACTGACCGCGTCCTCGGGGTCGCCGTAGCCGGCCCCGGGGCCGGAGAACTGATCGCCGAAGGGGTGGTCGCTCTGGAGATGGCGGCGGTAAGCGAAGACCTGCGCAAGTCGATTCATCCCCATCCGACCCTGTCTGAAACGCTCTACGAGGCGGCCGAAATGCTGTTCAAAGGTTGATCGACTGGGACTTGAGGGCCGGGCCGGGGGGCTACAAAGATGCAAAACCGCGCTCTCCTGTGATCCGCGGGTTTCTAATGAGTATGCGGTTTTGTGACTGGCGGCTTAGTCCTTCTGTGCAGCGGTCTGTTTTTTTGCTGCTCCTGTAAAGAGCGCCCGGGGTTGTGCTGGAATTTGATTAAAGTCATTTCTCGATTGACCCCGCCGGTGTATCCTCCCTGGCCATGAACAAGAAAATCAATTGGCAGAATGCCCACCACTGGAGGTTGACGATCCAGTGGCTGTTCTTCGGCTGGTGTCTCTTCCTCGGCATCCAGTTTGGTCTGTTCGTGCGCCATTTCGAGACCCTGGGCCAAACCGGATATTATCCCCGGCCACCTGGGGTTGAGGGCTTTCTCCCGATCGGCTCGCTGGTCAGTCTGAAAACCTGGCTTTTCACCGGACATTTCGACCCGGTGCACCCGGCGGCCCTGGTGCTGTTCTTGACCTTCCTGGCCATGGCGTTGCTGACCAAAAAATCTTTCTGCTCCTTCATCTGCCCGGTTGGAACCCTATCGGAAGGAGCCTGGAAGCTGGGTGGTCGCCTGTTCGGGCGCAACTTCCGCATCTGGCGCAGCCTCGATCTTTTCATGCAGTTCACCAAGTACGCACTGCTCTTCTTTTTCGTCAAGCTGATCCTCTTCGGTATGCCGGTTTTTGCACTCAGGGAATTTATCGCGGCGCCCTACTGGGCAATTGCCGATGTCAAGATGCTGCACTTCTTCACCGAAATGTCGACCAGCAGCATGGTGGTGATTGCCGTTCTGGCGGTGCTTTCGGTCATTTATAAGAACTTCTGGTGTCGCTACCTCTGTCCCTACGGAGCGCTGCTCGGTCTGCTCAGTATGCTCAGCCTCTTCAAGGTGTCACGCAAGGCAGAGTGCTGCACCAGCTGCGGAGCCTGCAGCCGCGCCTGCCCGGCACAGATCGACGTTCAGAATAAACATTGCGTGCATTCACCGGAATGCACCGGCTGCCTGACCTGTGTCGGCAGCTGCCCGGAACAAGGCGCGCTGGCGATGGCTTTTCTCAAGCAGCCCTTGCCGGGGATCGTATTCGTGGTGATCGTGGTGATCCTGTTTGGAGGCGGCGTGCTGGCCGGTATGCTCGGCGGCCACTGGCAGTCGAGCCTGACCTACGAAGATTACCAGCACCTGATCCCCCTGGCGCGGCAGTTGTGAGATTCCTCTGACCCAACATCATGCCGGCAACCACCCGGTTTTCCAAAAAATGGAACAGAGCGTATCGGCTCTGTTCGCTTGCACTGTTGATCTCTTTGCATGTGAGAATATTGCATGTCTCGGAGATGCAATCCTTTCGATGTTTCCCGTTGCGCCGTCTATAAATCACAAAAGCCCTCATCTACGGATTGGGGGCTTTTCTCTCTGGAACAAAAAACAGAGGATCAAACCACGCGAGGTGGCTAGTGAGACGATTTTGAGTAGGCATTTCTAAAATATTTTGCTATGGATAACTGGTTCAGGATTGATTCTCCATACACAAGCGATGCCAAAAAAGGGTTCGACATCTGTCGAGGAGACCGGTATGCCTGATCGCAGAGCCCTACGAAGACCAGGGCAGCAGCCTATAGATGTGATCACGAGAGATGGGACTTATCAACATCTGGCTCCTGCAGTCCTCGATATCCTGCTCGAAAAGAATCATGTCCTGAAGTTTAGGCGATCGAGTGGTTGGGTCACTGTTGGTATGGACCCTATTCGAGTCAAGGACAGACGTGAAGCCTCTCGCCTCTTTGACGGTCCCGACAGACGATCTGCCTACTGAATACTTTAGCGCCAGACGCGTGAGACGCATAATGTCCAGACTGTTTGTCTGTGCCAAAAATCTTGTCGCATGTCGGTGTGACTCAAAGAATTATTGGACAACTGTTAACGGTTTCTTGTCATGAGCGGGCCGTTTTGGTTTGTCATCATCTACAAACACTAGCGCCCTCGACCTGCCGACCGGGGGCTATTTTTTTGTGTCGGTATTTAAAGGAAAAAAATGGTCTGATAGTTTACTGAGAATCATAGCCAAGGCGCCTCAAGAGGACCTGCAGGTTTGCGCATCAGGACTGCTCGTAAATCACCTGATGACCACCCGCCATATGGTGGCCTTGGCTTTTTCAAGTCTGTTGTAAATCAGTCCCCCGGTACTCATCCTATTGGACTTTTGACCCTCCTGCGTGTATATTTTGTACAAATTTGATGTAATTGGTTTTCTTATTGGTAAACGATGTAAAACGTGTGAGGAGCATATGGCTAAGCTATTGGTTTTGGTTTTAACGATGCTTTTATTTTTTTCAAGTACTTGTCTCGCGTATGTTAGAGACTATTCAGGGTTAGCAAATGCCTGGGAATCAGATGCAAACAAAGCATATATATCTGGGAAAACAACCTTCGAAGATGGAAAGGAAATAATTAACTTATTTGTAATTAGTTTCGAAAAAGAACACGAATGTAGTCCTGTTTTCAGGATTTCATTTCTAGAAGGAAATGAATATGGGGATTTATTGAAGACTATACCAGTTAAAGAAGGTTTTATTAGATTATATGTTGACAATAAAATATTATATGATGGCCCTGTTGTAAAAATTATCTACACAAATGTTACGGAATTCGGGGCTTCTATAACAGAAGAAATTTTAAGTAAAATATCTTCTGGAAATATTTTGACAATTGAAATAGTCGACATGATGGATATTAGGTTCAATTTAAACAAATCTAAGCAAAATATAGACAAAGCGCGTGAAATCTGCATAAAAGAAAATTAATTTCTTGATTCTTGAAAATTATGACGTCTGAGATGAAAACCGGCTTATTTTTGATGGAGATTTTTGGGAGAATCTTTAATCCACAATAAACGGCCACCTGAAACGGGTGGCCGTTTTTATTGGTCAGAGTGACACATTAACCTCTCGACTATTAATCCGGTTGGAATGGCAAATAACAGGGTAAGGCAAGAGCGCCCGAGAGAAAATGGCCAGCCCAGAAACCCTACTTCTAGTGGAATCATTGGGAGTTTGACTGCATAGGCCGCGAGCACAATAGTTACCACTGCCCAACGGGCTCCTTGCTGACGAATGGTCATCAGCAACGGAAAGATAATATATGGCGGACCGATTAACAGCGTTCCACATACAACAGCGATTATCAAAGCTTTCGGTCCACTGTCATCGCCAAGTAACCTGGCTACGGCATCACGACTTATCCATACTTGCACCAGCCCTACCAGGCCCATCACCGCGGCGATCAAGATGATGACTGATATCAGAATGGACCCTCCCGTTTTTAAGGCCTGCGACGCTCTTTCTGGACTTGCCCAGCCCGCCCAGAGGTAGAGTATCAACGTCATGCTGACCAGCCACTGAGATGTGAACCATCTTAGCATTGTCATATGACGCCCCCGATCAGCAGGCCAATCAGTAGAGCCGAAATGAACGTGATGGCATTGCGCAATAGTGCGAAGCGCCAGCCAAACACATGTGCTTCAACAGGTAATGTCACCACTCCAACCGAAACCCATGAAACAATAAATGCTGCCGCTGCAGGTGGCCAGGCTCCTGAATCAATCAACGACCCTGCTATAGGGAATGCCGCGACGGGCGGACCGATTGCGATGGCACCAATCAAACCGCCATTCAACAGAGAGAGAAAGCGGTTTTGTGATCCGAGCCAGGTGGAGATCAACTCAGGCGGCGCAAACTCCTGTAACAGGCCGATAAGAGCAAAGATTGAGAGTAAAAGAGGCGCCATACGATAGAGGGTCTGGCCGGCAACCTGTAGACTCTTGCGGCCTTTCTCGGCGTCTCTTTTAAAGCCAATCGTGTAGAGGACAGTAATGACTGCGAGGTAGATGAAGCCAGTTTTAATCATATTTCAACTCAGAGAAGCCGGATAACTTGTCAGCCGTTACATAGGCAATTATTGACGATCGTTGGAATGTAAAGATAAAGTAGAATTATAACTTGCTCATTCTGCATTAAGATAAGCGTGTTCTCAACATATTAGTGACCCGAGCAGGTCTCATTCTTGAGTGTCACTAAATTCCAGATAAAAAGCCCTAATCGCGCCTTCCCGATTTAGGGCTTTTCGATAAGTATGACTGCAAGTTATTCTCAGGGGCCCGAGGGATTTTTGAGGTGCCAAAAATCAATACAGAATACTGACAGAGTTGTTGTGCTCTATGCCCCTTGTCCTTGTTCCGGTCGGACTAGAGCTGTCAAGAGCTTCCCTCCGAAGTGTTATCCTTCATCAATTTGTACGCCTTGCCCGGCGAACTGGATGTTGGCTGCATCGTCGCAGCGAGGCGGCGAGACGGCATGGAGCCCGCCGCACGCCGGGCACTTGCCGACGAAGGTGGTCAGGGTGAAGCCGGCGCCGCATCCCTGGCAGGCTGTCGACAGTCCGCTGCCTGGCAGCATCTGGTTGCGCAACGCCCCACCATGTGCCTGAAAAACAAACTCAACCAGTTCCCTGCCTTCTGCAAAAGGACCTGCACTGCTGCCATGATTTGAACAACAACCCATTTAATTCTCCTTTTATGTATGACTGCCGGTGGCGAAAAAGCGACTTAGGTCTTTCAGATGGTTCCGGTCATTTGTTGACCTGCTCCTCGTGCCCTTCGACCATCTTGCGATATTTGTCTTCGAGCCCGGGGGTTCGTTCCTCGGCTACTTGGTATCCCGCCAGCATGTCGTCGCGAACCTCCTCAGGAAGAACCCGTTCCGCCAGTGGGTAGAGGATGTCGTCCTCCTTGGCAATGTGCCCGCGCAGCAGGGCAGCATAACCCCTGGCGTGTTCGATAATGATAGCGGTCTGGCCGGTTTCCGCGTCGAGGGCTTTCTGGGCGGCATCTTCCAACGCGCGGACGTGTGCGCGCCCCTGGTCGTGCTCCATATGCATGGCCTCGATCGGTGACTGTTTTTCCGGCATGCCGTTCTTGATCAACGCAGTGAACAGTACGTCCTCTTCCTTGGCATGGTGGAAGCGATCGGCATAGTTGCGGATGAAATCCACCGCATCCAGGTAAAACTGCCAGTTGCGGAACCTGCCCTTTTCGAGCAGGGCAGTATTGTGTTCCACCAGGGCAATCATCCGCAGGATCAACTGGTGCTCGTCAACCATCACCTGGGTCACGTTGGTCTTCATGTCAGCTCTTTCTGTCACCGTTGATGCCGATGACGACAATCTCGAGCGGGACATCCTTTCCCGATTTTTGCACGGCCTGTTGAGCCATCATCGCCAGGCCTCGACAGCAGGGCACCTCCATGATCGGCACTGTGACCGACTGAATGTCGTTCTGGCTGATCATTGCCGCCAGTTTGTCGACGTATGTGCTGGTATCGTCGAGTTTCGGGCAGGCATTGACCAGCACGCGCCCCTTGATGAAGTCCCTGTGGAATTCGGCATAGGCAAAGGGTGCACAGTCGGCGGCTATGAGCAGGTGCGCATTCTTCAGGTACGGAGCGCTTGGCGGTACCAGGTGCAACTGGGTCGGCCACTGGCGAAGTTCAGAAGGACGGCTTTCGCCTGATTCGGTTGATGTGCTGTTCTGTCGATCAATTATGCGGGCGCTGGCGCCTGGGCAGCTGCAGGTATGTGAGCTCATACGGTTGCTCCTTCTCGGATGTTTTGAGTTTTGAGGTAATCGTTAATTTCCTGTTCGATGCGTGTTTCAATCTCGTCACCGAGAGCGTGAATCGAGACGACATCTTTCACCAGGCAGATGCCGACGCCGCAGGTGACGCAGCCGATCTCATACTTCTCCAGGATCTCGCCGATGAAGGGATGCTCTTCGATAACTTTATTGATGGCCTGCTCGCCGATGACGCTTGGGAGGTTCATCCTTTTTGGCTCCTTTTGTCGCGATTTTTGTACACAGCTTACGATTTCTATTGCCTGGAGAACATGACCGGGGTCAAAATATAACAAATTTTGTTAAGTATATATGCGTGTCATGGAAAAATGAAGTGTTTGTGTGGCATGAATCACGGTATCGTCACAATCGCAGCCTTGGCTGCTGTGGCATTCTGGTCGAGAGTGGCCGCTGATAATTTCAGGTTTAAGTCGTACTCGACGACGCGCATGGTAACAAACTGCTGGCCCTTGACTGAGTCGTCTTCTATGAAAACGTGCTCCAAATAGTTGTTTTGATTTGTCTCTGCAAGTTTATTCGTGTCAGGAAGATTTCCGGTTTACAAACCAATATGTGGTAGGCTATGATTACTAGCCTACAATATGTAGTGGTTATGTGCGGCAAAGGGGAGGCTCTGCGCCGTGATACTGTGTATTTGCGCCTGTGCAGGACAGGCCCGGAGTGAACAAAAGGGTAGGGAAGAGATGTCAGTAAATGTGATCAAGAAAACGGCTGAAACGATGGACATCCCCTGGCAGGAAGCGTCACGGGATATCTGGGACAGTAAGTACCGGCTCAAGGATGCAACCGGCCAGCCCGTAGACGCTGACCTGCACGCAACTTACCAGCGGGTCGCCAGGGCGCTGTCGGTCGTTGAAGAAGGCGAGAAACTGCAGCGCCATTGGTACGAGCGGTTTCTCTGGGCGCTTGAAAACGGGGCCATTCCGGCCGGGCGCATTACCTCCAATGCCGGGGCCCTCGAACACAAGCCGGCCACCTCGACCATCAACTGTACGGTTTCGGCAACGGTTGGCGACTCGATGAACGACATCCTCGCCAAGGTGCACGAGGCCGGGCTGACCCTCAAGGCGGGCTGCGGGATCGGCTATGATTTCTCGACTCTGCGGCCGCGCAACGCCTTTGTCAACGGCGCCGGCGCGAATACCTCGGGGCCGCTGTCGTTCATGGACATTTACGACAGCATGTGCCGAACCGTCGCCTCGGCAGGCGGCCGGCGCGGGGCCCAGATGGCGACGTTCGACATCTCCCATCCGGATGTGCTCGAATTCATCAAGGTCAAGCGCGAGAACGGTCGCCTGCGCCAGTTCAACCTGTCGCTGCTGATCACCAACGAATTCATGGAGGCGGTCAAGCAGGATGCCGAGTGGCCACTCTGCTTCCCCCTGACCGCCAAGGAAGTGCAGCGTGACGGTCTGGATCTGGAGGATCCCTCCCAGATCCTTTGGAAGGACTGGCCGGTCAAGCTCGATTATGTGCAAAACGATGTCGGCCAGGTGGCCTGCAGGATTTACCGTACCATCCGCGCCAAGCAGTTGTGGAACGTGATCATGGCCTCCACCTACGACTTCGCCGAGCCGGGCTTCATCCTGATCGACAAGGTCAACGAGATGAACAACAACTGGTTCTGTGAAGAAATCCGGGCCACCAACCCCTGCGGCGAGCAGCCGCTGCCCCCGTACGGCTCCTGCCTGCTCGGGTCGATCAACCTGACCCGCTTCGTCGAGAACCCATTCACCGCTGAGGCCCGCTTCAACTGGGAGCGTTTTCGCGAGGTGGTCGCCGTTTTCACCCGCATGCTTGACAACGTCGTGGAGATCAACGGACTGCCTCTCGAGCAGCAGCGCCGTGAAATCTTCGGAAAACGCCGCCATGGCTTGGGCTACCTTGGCCTCGGCTCGACGATCTCTCTCCTCGGCATGAAGTACGGCGATGCCGACTCGATCGCCTTCACCGAGGAAGTCACCTTGCAGATGGCACTGGCTGGCTGGGAGCAGGCTTTGGCCCTGGCCCGCGAAAAAGGTCCTGCGCCGGCCCTCGCCGAGGAATACACTGTCACGGCCGAGATGTTGCGCAAGCGGCCGGAGATGGCGGCTGATGGCATCAGGGTCGGTGAGCGCGTCCCCGGACGTATCCTGCATACCCGTTACAGCCGCTACATGCAGCAGCTGGCGCAAAAGGCTCCGGATCTGGTTGCGGAACTGGCCGAAGTCGGCGCGCGCTTCACCCACCACACCTCAATCGCACCGACCGGCACCATCTCGCTGTCAATTGCCAATAATGCTTCCAACGGTATCGAGCCGAGTTTTGCGCATCACTATGCGCGCAATCTGATCCGTCCGGGTAAAAAGAGCAAGGAGAAGATCGATGTCTTCTCCTATGAACTGTTGGCCTATCGTGAGCTGGTCAACCCACTGGCCATGCCGGGCAGTGACGACCCGAACAAGCAACTTCCGGAGAACTTCATCACCTCGGAGGACATCTCCCCCCGTCAACATGTCGACATCCAGGCGGCAGCGCAGAAATGGATCGACTCGTCGATCTCCAAAACTGCCAATGTGCCGAGCGACTACCCCTATGAAGATTTCCAGGATATCTACCTGTATGCCTACCGGCAGGGGCTGAAGGGTTGTACGACTTTCCGCTACAACCCGGAGGCTTTCCAGGGTGTCCTGGTCAAGGAGAAGGACCTGGCGGAGACGTTCTACCACTTTGCCCTGGTCGATGGCACAGTGGTCGAAGCCCGGGGTAACGAAGAGATCGAGTACGATGGTGAAATCCATACCGCAGCCAACCTGTTCGACGCCCTCAAAGAAGGTTATTACGGCAGGTTGTAAGAAGGAGCAGACGTAAATGATTAAGAAGATCGACAAGAAGATTGTTGCCTACGAGGTGGTCAATCTCGATGAGCAGCGTAAAAAGACCGAACAGGTCGAGCGGGATCAGATCGAGGACATGCATGAGAGTGTCGAGCGTCCGGAGATGCTGGTGGGGGCTACCTACAAGATCAAGACACCGCAGAGCGAACACGCTCTGTATGTCACCATCAACGACATGGTGCTCAACCACGGGACTCTGCACGAAACCCGCCGCCCTTTTGAGATTTTCATCAATTCGAAGAACATGGCCCACTTCCAGTGGGTGGTGGCACTGACCCGGGTTATCTCGGCCGTGTTCCGCAAGGGCGGTGATGTCACCTTCCTGGTCGAGGAAATGAAAGCCGTCTTCGACCCTCAGGGTGGTTACTTCAAGCCGGGCGGGCGCTTCATGCCCTCGATCGTCGCTGAGATCGGTTTTGCCCTCGAACGCCACATGAAGATGATCGGCCTGCTCGAGGAAGTCCAGATGCCGGACGCCCAAAGGGAGATGCTGCAGGCCAAGCGGGCCGAATACGATACCTTGAAAGGCCGGCCACAGAGCGTGGAAGAGGGCGATTTCCCGGCGGACGCCAAGCTGTGCGCCAAGTGTTATACCAAGGCCGTCATTATCATGGACGGGTGCCTGACCTGTCTGAACTGCGGTGATTCCAAGTGTGGCTGAAAACCGGAACCTGCTGGTCGCACAGGAGGATAAGAGTATGACGACATCAAACTGGGATCTCCGCTGGATGGCGCTGGCCCAATTCGTCGCCACCTGGAGCAAGGACCGGGGCCGGAAGGTCGGCGCCGTGATTGTCGGTCCGGATAACGAGATCCGCTCGACCGGCTATAATGGCATTCCCCGGGGGGTCAATGATGACGTCGAAGAGCGCCACGAGGCCGCCACGGGCGAGAAGTACCTGTGGGTCTCACACGCGGAACGTAATGCCATCTACAATGCCGCCCTGCTGGGAGTCCCGACCAAGAACTGCACCATCTACCTCCCATGGTACCCCTGTATAGAGTGCGCCAAGGCCGTCGTCCAGGCGGGGATCAGCAAAATCGTCTGTTTTGAACCCGACTTCTCCGACAGCAACTGGGGGAAGGATTTCGAAAAGTCGCTGATTATTCTCGGTGAAGGCAATGTCGTGACGAAATTCATCGACCAGAAGAATTACCTGCAAGTGCTTCTTAACCGGGAAATTCTCGTCGGCAACGTTCCGGTCGGGCCATGCGCCTGATAACCTGGCTGTAAAATACTCTTTAAAGAGAAAAAATCATGGCCGCCCGGCGAGAACCGGGCGGCCATTGGTTTTTTGATCATTGCAGAGGGTTTACAGCCCCAGGTCTTGGTCGATTAAAATAATTTTGATCCGCCCTTTGGGAAAACATTTCTCGATCAGCGACCAGCTGTTGCAGATGCGTTGCGGCGAGTTGCAGTCATGGCAGCGGCCTGTGCTGACGCAGGGGGTCTGCATCTTGTGCCGCCTGGTATTGAGTGGCGCGGCAATCGTGCGCACGCGGTCCATGCCTGCATGGATGTCGGGCACGAGCTTGTTCCTCCCCGCAAAGATGACAACTTTTTTCGGCCCGAAGGATATCGGGGCGGTCCGGTTGCCGATCATGTCCAGGTTGACCAGTTTGCCATCGAGGGTCACGGCGTTGGATCCGGTTAAAAAGAGGTCGGTAACCAACGCCTGTCGTCGGCGTTCGAGAAGTACCTGCCGGTCGATTCCCGGTTCAAAGGTGGCGATGACTTCCAGCTCTTTGCGTTGAGCCAATTCGGCGAGGATTCCCGTTGTCTCCATGGTCATGGAATCTCCCCAGGCGACTGTTCGCACCTTGAGCTGCGGAAGGATTTTCTCGAAGAACAGGGCCGAGGCGTGGGTGGCATCCCTGGCGATGAAGGCGTCGAAGCCGTTGGCAACAAGAGCATTCCTGCACGCTTGCAGGGTGGTGGCAGTCTGGGTCATGATTCTGCGTCTCTTCGGGTTCTTCTGATCATTCTACAGGAGAACATAACAGCTGCTCGCCAGATTGGCAAAGCCACAATCCCGTTTGTTATTGTACACCGCACAGTACGGTGAACCACCCGTGTGGATGTTTTTAGGGAGGTGAACTTCGACAACATGCGGGACTCGCCGTTTGAATAGGGCAGAAAGTAGAAGTGAGAATTATCATTAAACTTTATAATGAAAATATTATCAATCTAGAAAATACCTCTTTTCTCTGGTAAAAAACCGGGAAATTTTCAACTTCAGAGGAGGCTTTGAAGGCATGAATGCTGAAGCTATGATCAACGTCAGTCAGGCAGTCACCCACGGCAGTTCCCGTAAGGTCAGGAACCTGAAGAGTCGTAGACAGGGCCTCGTCATGGGCTGCGAAGGCAACGAACTCAAGGTCAAGGTGGGCCAGACTATCGAGCTGTGGGCTTGCGAGGATTGCGAATAAAGCGCAACTGACCGGCTGCACAGTTCTAATTCTTCAAAGTCGTGCCGGAGCAGCTTCCCCTGCACCGCTACAGTTAGTCCGGAGCGCTTTCCGGGTATCGCAGGTAGGGAGATGTGGTATAGCTGAAAAAGCGGAGCCGTCCCTCGAAGGCAAGCAGATCTGACAGCCGGTCGCGGTTGACAGGATGCACGACCCGGCTACGGGCCTCGGTCTCTGTGAGCCATGCCACCTCGGGAGTTTCTGCACTCGGTGTGGGCGTGCCGGAAGCGAAGTCAGCGACGAACCCATGGATCAGCGCCGGTGGTGCGGAGAGTTTCGACCAGACCGCGGCAGCTCGCGGCGCCATAATGGTTATACCGGTTTCCTCCCGCACTTCGCGGCGCAGGGCGGAAAGCAGGTCTTCTCCCTCCTCCACACGACCCTGCGGCAACTCCCATCCGCGCCTTTCATGGCGTACCAGCAGGATGTCGCTCCGGGCGTTACGCACCAGGCAGCTGACGACCAGTATGTGTTGAGAATGAGACACATGACCTCCGCAGCAGGTGGTGGTTGATTCAGCCCTCTGCCTGTCTTTTCCCCGGGCAGCTCCCGGCTGTTCAGGGCAGAGGAATAAACTCGGTTTCCCCGGGGACTCTCGGGAATCGCCCGGCCGCCCAATCCCGCTTGGCTTTTTCGATCAACTCCTTGCGGGTTGCCACCAGGTTCCACCAGAGGGTGCGTTTGCCCAGGGGAAGTCCGCCGATGATGATTAGCCGGGCGTCCTGCTTTGCACGCAGCTCAATTCCGGGGGCGCGGTCGAAAACTGCCATGTTGTGCAGTGGCAGATCTGTCCCTGCTGCTGCCAGTTCTCCAGCGACCAGGTAAACGGCACGCTCTTGGATGTGGTCAGGGAGGGTGACCGTGGCACCGGCTTGGAGGTTCACTTCGGCATAGAGTGTCTGTGACCAAGTCCTGACCGGAGAGGTCAGGCCGAAGGCCTCGCCGATCATCACCCGCACGGACCTGTCGTGTTCGATCTTCTCAGGCAGTTCGGCAGCATCGTAATGGTAAAACGCCGGATCGGTCTCTTCCTCTGTGGTTGGCAGGGCCACCCAGAGCTGCAGCGCGTGCAAGGTGTGCCCCTGGGCGCGAACGTCCGGAGGGGTTCGCTCGGAATGAACGATACCACGGCCGGCCGTCATCCAGTTGATAGCTTGCGGTCGGATCGGCTGGACGCTGCCGAGGCTGTCGCGATGGAGGATTTCACCCTCGAAAAGATAGGTGATGGTGGCCAGGCCGATATGGGGGTGAGGACGGACATCGATCCCCCGGCCCGGCTCGAACCAGGCCGGACCGAGGTGGTCGAAGAACACGAAAGGTCCGACCGATTTCAACTTGGCCGCCGGCAGCAGGCGGCGCACTGAAAAGCCACCCAGATCTTTCTCCACCGGTTCAAGCAGGTTACGGAGCGAAGGGCAGGGCCCTTTATTGCAGGCAATGGTCCCGGGCTTGATCGTCATATCGTTCATGGATAGATCTCAGATTCCTAGGCGTTCCAGCCGCCATCGACATTGATTGTGGCACCGGTGATGTAGGATGCCTCCGGTCCGGCCAGGAAAGCAACCAGTGCGGCGACCTCGTTGGGTTGGCCGTATCGGCCGAGTGCCGTATTGCTGCGCATGTAGTCGGCATTGGGCCCGTCCTCGCGGTTCATTTCGGTATTGATCGGCCCCGGCTGCACGTCGTTGACCAGGATCTTGCGTGGGCCAAGATCCTTGGCCCAACTGCGGCTCAGGCCGGCGAGGGCGAACTTGCTGGCGTTGTAGATACTCAGCCCGGAGGTCGTGGCCCGTTCCCCGAGAACGCTTCCGATGTTGATAATCCGGCCGCCATCAGGCATCACCTTGACGACCGCCTGGGTCAGGCTGAAGACTGCATCGACGTTGACGTTCATGATCCGGCGATAGTCGGCGGCGTCGATCTCGCCGACCATGCCGCCGGCGAAGGTCCCGGCGTTGTTGACCAGGATGTCGATGCCGCCGAAATCTGCAACGACCCGACCGACAACCTGCGGCAAGGTTGCAGGCGTCTCCGCATCAGCCTGATAGGCCTTTGCCCGTACGCCAAGTTTTTGAAGTTCGCTGGCCACCTTGGCGGCAGCGTCAGCTGAGGCACTGTAAGTAATGGCAATATCGGCTCCGGCTGCTGCCAGAAAGCGGGCGATGGCGGCCCCTATGCCGCGTGTTCCGCCAGTGACCAGGGCGGTTTTTCCAGAAAGTGGATGCATGCTGAAGCTCCTTGGGGTTGAGAGTGCATGGCTTGTCGCTTGGTTCATGCTCCAGTTTAAATCCCGGGCATCAACAGTTCAACTCGAGATCATGAGAAATTTGCCGATGGGCTTTCGTCCCGGCCCTCGCTTTAAGTTCAATGCCCCCGGCCGCGGAGGACCGTGACTGTCTCGCCGCCGATGCCGTAGTTGTCGGTGTCGATTTCATCGATCACCACCACTGTGGTCTTCGGGCCGCGTTTGACGATCTCGACCAGCAGATCGGTTACGCCCTTGATCAGCGCGGCTTTCTGCTCTGGAGTAATCGGCCGTTGTTCGCGGGTCAGCTTGATGTTGACGAAGGGCATTGGTCTTTCCTTTCCATCGGCTCAATGCTGTAAACCGTTTTGATTTTGTCAATCAGAGCTATGCCGCCCCGGTTCCTTCGCCTACGATTTTGGCAGCCCCCATTCGTAGCGGATCGCCAGCAGGCGAACGGTGATCACCGTGCCCGCGGCGAGCAGGGCTGATGCGGTCCTGCCGGCACCGGACTGCTCGAGTACGACCAGAAGGACGCCGCCGGCGATGCATGCGGATGCATAGATTTCACGCCGCAGGATCAGCGGGATCTGGTTGGCGAGGACGTCGCGGAGGACGCCGCCGGCAGTGCCGGTCATCACGCCCATGAGAACCGCACCGAGCAGTCCCATCTGAAACTCGAGGGCCTTGGTCGTACCGATCACCAGGAAGGTGCCGAGCCCGATGGCATCGAAATAGAGCAGTGGCTTTTCGAATGTTTCGAAGCGTCTACGGTTGGCGAAGACGACCAGTGATGCGGCGAGGGCAATGGAGATGTATGTTTCATCCTGAAGCGAGAAGGGCGGGATGTCGCCCAGCAGCAGGTCGCGCAGGGTCCCGCCGCCGACGGCGGTGACCACACCGAGCACCAGCACGCCGAACAGGTCCATGTGTTTGCGTACGCCAACCCAGGCACCGGAGGCAGCAAACGCTGCGGTCCCGATCAGGTCTAGGAGGTAGAGGATGTTCATGATTAGCCTTTTCGATAATGATACCGGCTCGTTCCGCTAAGGCAACCATGACATTTCGATGCGCCCAAAGCCAGGAGATTCTTCAGAGTTATGCAGAGTGCCAGCGCAGGCGTCCCTTGGTGTGCTCGCAAAAATCACACTCTGGGCATTTTTTATAACCTGCCTGCCCGTTGTGATTGATGCCGCCGGCCGATTCAAGTACACTCAGCCATGCAATTGACCTGCAGTTAAATACGTTGGGGAGTGAGGATCATGATTCTCGGTTTTGCCGGCAAGGCGGCGACAGGAAAAACCACGGCAGCAAAGCATATGGCACCTCTGCTTGATAAGGAGTGCAGGATCGTGCCGATGGCGATGGTGCTGCGCGACGAGGTCGAGGCTTTTTTGCGGGCGATTGGCGCTGATGAGTCGGTGCCCCTGGTTTACGGATGTCAGGATGACAAGGTGCGGGTCTTTTACGTCGATGAAGAGAATGCCCTGGGCCGGTGCCCTCAGTGGGCGCATTTTGTCGATGAGAACCGGGAGATTCAGGATCGTCCCGGGCAAACGGCGGTCACCGTGCGGCGTATCCTGCAGTGGTGGGGAACGGAGTACCGTCGCGCCCAGGATCCGGACTACTGGACCAAGGCCTGGGGGCGCAAGGTCGAGCAGTTCGATCTTGCCCGTTTGCATGTCCTCGTCGATGACGTGCGCTTCATTAACGAGTTGAACGTCATCAAGGAGCACGGTGGGCTGATCGTCAAGATCGAACGTCCGGGCTTCGACGGTGCGAACAATCATGCCAGCGAGACCTCCCTGGATGAATACCAGGCATGGCACAGGGTCGTGGTCAACAACGGCACGCTCGACGCATTCAAGGCGCAGGTCGAACAACTCGCCGTCGAGTTGATGCAGCGGCGCGGCTGATTTTGACTGCCGGCAGCGATGTTTGCCCGGGGACAGGCGCAAGCTTGTCTCCTAGTTGATCGACGACAGGGCTGAATACACGGCTACCTGCAGAGACGTAATCCCCCTACAGCCTGGCCGCCCCGCTTCCGGAAAGAATCGATGCTCACCTATCTCAAGCTACTGGCCACCATGGCGTTCTGGGGGGGGACTTTCGTGGCCGGTCGCCTTCTGGCCGGTGTGGTGCCGCCCTTCCACGCAGCATTCCTGCGGTTCTCCTTAGCCGTGATGCTCCTCCTGCTCATCCTGCGTTGCATTGAAGGACGTTTCCCGCCTCTTGATTTAAAACAGCTGGGCGCGGTGGGCTTGTTGGGTTTGACCGGCGTGTTCGGCTACAATGTCGCATTCTTTACCGGCCTGCAGACTGTCTCGGCAGGTCGTGCCGGTCTCATCGTTGCCCTCAATCCGGTGGGTATTGCACTGCTTTCGGCCCTGTTCGGCGGGGAACCCTTGCGTATGGCCAGTATCGTGGGGATCGTGATATCCGTCACCGGGGCGATGCTGGTTATCAGCAACGGCGATCTCTCTCTAATGACCAGTGGTGTCGGTGTCGGTGAACTGACCCTGCTCGGCTGCGTTCTGTGCTGGGCGCTCTATTCGGTCATCGGCCGGCGTGCCATGCGCGGGCTGTCGCCTTTGACCGCAGTGACTTACTCGGCCCTGGCCGGGACCCTGTTTCTCGCCCCGGCGGCCCTGGCCCAGGGTGTGTTAACCAGGATTTTCAGTTACGGGCTTGAAGCCTGGGCCAGTATCATCTTCCTGGCGGTGTTCGGGACTGTGCTGGGCTTCATCTGGTACTACCAGTCGATCAACGAGATCGGCGCGGTCAAGTCAGGGGTCTTCATCAATTTCGTCCCGTTGTTCGCCATGCTCTTTGGATTATTGCTGCTCGACGAGCCAGTGACCCTCACCCTGCTGCAGGGTGCAGCGCTGGTTATCACCGGGGCGTGGATCACCAACCATGGTGGTTTCTGGAAGAGTCCCGGCTGATTGACTCCGGGACTCTTCCCTATCTACTCCTGGCTATCGACTCACTTGGTTTTCAGGGCGACGTAGAGCAGGCTGTCCTGCCGCTTGATGAGCAGCCTCAGGACCCCCGTCTTGGATGCTTCTGACGTGGCGGCCTTGAAACTGTGCAAGTCGTTGGTCTGCTTGCCGTTCGCTTCGAGTATGATATCGCCACTATGCACACCGGCGTCGGCCGCCGGGCCGTCCTGGTTGACATCCGTAACCAGCAGTCCTACGCCGGGTTCGAACCCGTACTGCTGGGCCATCCCACCGTCGATCTCCTTGAGGACCAGGCCAAGCTTGTCCCAGCTGCTCCCCTGGGCCGTTTGCGTGACCGATCCAGAACCTTCATCGGCCATCTTACCGATGGTGAGGCGTATTTCCCGGTTCTTGCCATCACGCTGGATCTGCATCTTGACGTTTTCATTGACCGGGGTTGCCGCAACCAGGCGGGGCAGGTCCCGCATATCCTTGATCTCGTGGCCATTGAACGACAGGATGACGTCGCCGCGCTGCAGACCCGCTTTTGCAGCTGGTGAATCCTTGGTGACATCCGTGACGAGCGCCCCGCGCTCCTGCTCGAGTCCGAAACTCTTGGCCAGTTCGGGCGTCATTTGCTGCACTGCCACACCGAGCCAGCCGCGGGTCACCTTGCCGCTGGTACGCAACTGGTCCAGAATCTCCTTGACCGAGTTGATCGGGATGGCGAAACCGATCCCCTGCCCGCCGGCGACAATCGCGGTGTTGATGCCGACGACCTGGCCCGCGGCATTGAACAGGGGGCCGCCGGAGTTGCCGGGGTTGATCGAGGCATCGGTCTGGATGAAATCATCATAGGGTCCGGCGCCGATGACTCGACCTTTGGCCGAGACAATCCCGGCAGTGACCGTCTGCTCGAGGCCGAAGGGGTTGCCGATGGCCATGACCCATTCACCGACCTTGAGCTCATCGCTGTCACCGAGCGATGTCGTGGGCAGCTGCCCTTTGGTGTCGACCTTGATCAATGCCAGGTCGAGCTTTTTGTCAGCGCCTTTGACCGTCGCCGGGAAAGTGCGGCCGTCACTGAGCTTGACCTTGATTTCATCGGCGCCGTCGACGACGTGGTCGTTGGTCAGGATGTAGCCGTCCTGGGAAATGATGAACCCCGAACCGAGGGCGCCCTGGTGGCGCGGCGGCCCGGGTTGGCCGTTGAAGAAATGATTGAAAAAGTCATCGAAAGGGCTGCCCGGGCCGAACTGGGGCAGTGGCCTTTGGGTGACTGTCTTGGACGTGCTGATGTTGACGACCGAAGGTTTGTTCTGCTCGGCAAGCTGCACGAAGTCAGGCACTTCGGCCGCGATGGCTGGTATGCTCAAGGCCAGGACGAGGCCGAGTATCAAGAGGTTGGTGCGAATTGGTCTGATAATCATATGGGACTCCATTTCGGGTACGGGTTGGTGTTGCTTGCTTTCTTTGCCACTCCGGAGCTCAGGACGGTCGTGGCAGACTGATCGTGAGTTTTAGCCCGGGTTGGTTGTCCTCGAGTTCGATCTGGCCATGATGCAGTTTGACAATCGCAGCGACCAGGCTCAGGCCGAGACCGTTGCCGGGTGAAGAACGGCTCGATTCGAGACGGAAAAACCGCTCAAAAACCTTCTCCCTGGCTTCAGGAGGAATGCCCGGGCCAGTATCGCAGATATCGACCTGCAGCTGATCAGGCCGGTCATGCATGAACAGGCGGATACTTCCTGATGCCGGCGTGTACTTGATGGCGTTGTCCAGGATATTGGCAAAGGCCTGGAAGAGCAGGTCCCTGTCGCCCATAATCGGTCGGGAGTCGATGACCTCGGCCATAAAGGTCTGTCCTCGCTCTTCACTCAACGGCTCGTAGAGCTCGACCAGGTCATTCAGGAGGCCGGTCATGTCGACCTCTTTGAAGCCGCCTCTGCGCCCGCCCGATTCGATCTCGCTGATGCGCAGCAGGGCCTTGAAGGTTGTCAGCAGCCCATCGGCTTCGCCGATCGCCTGGTCGAGCAGTTCATCGTGGCGATCCATGGATGCGCCGTTCTCCCTCAGCATGTCGAGACGTCGACGCAGGCGGGTCAACGGGGTCCTCAGGTCATGGGCGATGTTGTTGGTGACCTGCCTGACTCCCTGCATCAGTTCCTCGATCTGCTCGAGCATCCGGTTAAGGGTCCCGACCAGCCGGTCGAAGTCGTCGTCTCCACCTGTGCGAGGAATGCGCTGTGAGAGGTTGCCATCCATGATCTGGTGGCAGGTCGCATTAATCGTTTCGATCCTGCGCATCATGGTCCGGCTCATGGCCGCGCCACCGGCCAGGGCCAGGACCAGGGTCATCACCAGACCCCAGAAGAGAGCGTCCCTTATCAGGGCCTGGATCTCATCCAGGTCATGGACGTCGCGCCCGACCAGCAGGTGGAAATCCCCGCGCAGTTGGAAGACCCGGGCCATGGCCTTATGCTGGTCACCATCTTCGTTGGGGCCTTTTTCGATTTGAAATGATACCCATCCCTGTTCAGACTGCGGATTCTGAGGCCACTTCTCGAGGTTGCCGGTGATTGGTTTGAAGTCCTTGTCGGTGAGCAGGTAGAGAGACGTCCCGGTTTTCTGGCGGCTCAGTCGTTCGTTGATGACCTTGCTTAATCCCGGCAGGCCGGACAGGTCATAACGTTCGGCCAACCCGGTAATCTCGGCTTCGATGGTGGCTTCAGCCTGCCGCACCATGTAGCCGGCAGTAGACCAGTAGATGAAGCCCAGCAGCAGCAGCACCGAAATGCCGAACAGCGCCATGTATACCAGGGCGAGGCGGAATGTCGAGCTCCTGCCGAGCTTAGTGATCTGCACGGAGAACATAGCCGGCACCCCGGATGGTGTGCAGCATGGGCCGGTCGAAATGCTTGTCTATCTTGCTGCGCAGCCGGCTGATGTGCACGTCGATGACATTGGTCTGGGGGTCGAAATTGTAGTCCCAGACGTTCTCCAGCAGCATGGTCCTGGTCACGACCTGGCCGCTGTTGCGCATCAGGAACTCGAGCAGGCGAAATTCTCTTGGCTGCAGATCGATTGCCTGTCCTTTGCGTCTGACGGCCCGGGAGAGCAGGTCCATCTCCAGGTCGCCGACTTTGAGCAGCGTCGTCTGTTCGGTGGCGGCTGCGGTGCGGCGCACCAGGGCTTCGAGCCGGGCGAGCAGTTCTGAAAAGGCAAAGGGCTTGGCCAGGTAATCGTCGCCACCGGAGCGCAGCCCCTCGACCCGGGCATCGACTTCGCCGAGTGCGCTGAGGATCAGCACCGGCGTCAGGTTGCCCGCCGAGCGCAACGCCCGGATAATTGCCAGCCCATCCAAGCCGGGCAGCATGCGGTCGACAACCAGCACCTCGTAGGGTTGATCCAGGGCCATGAACAGCCCGTCCCGCCCATCATGTGACAGGTGCACGGCATGACCGCACTCGTTCAACCCCTTGGCCAGGTATGCTGCGGTATCGGTGTCGTCTTCGATCAATAGAATACGCATCTTGTGACTCCGTGGTCGGTGAAGCGCTCTCGCCACAGGGTTATTGTAAACGCCTGTTCCCTGGTCGGCAAACCGATTCCTCTTCGGTGATGCCAATCATCAGCCCCTGGCGCGCGAGCTTGCCGGCCAGGTCGAGGACCAGGTGCCCATGGTCTGACCCGCCCGGGGCACGCAAGTGGACATAGAGATCACGATCCGTCGTGCAGAAGATCGCAGCGGTCCAGTCACTCACCTCGATTGCCGTTTGAAATACCCGGTGCTGTTTGAGCAGGCCGTCAATCTGGATGGTCGCCAGGTACCGGCCATCGCGGACATCTATGTTGAGTTCGACGCAGCTGGCGGTAAAAGATTGTTGCACAGTTGACTCCCTTAAGCCTTTTGGAAAGTGAATTCGTCCGTTAACAACTGGCCGCCGGCGATGATTTCAGCTTCCAGCCGGTAATGTCCCGGGGGCAGGTGCATGGTATCGATCAGGTACCCCCCTTTCATCGGCAGGGCCCTTTGCATCATCTGGTGGCCGGCCTGATTGATCACCGTCGTGACAACCTGCGCATTTTTAACGATTTTTCCTTTGGGGTCGCTGATGAACATGACCATGGCCCCAAGCGGTTGATTCGGACCGGTCAGGGCAAACTGCAGGCCGAAATCACCCGTCACAAATGCCAGGTGATAGTCGTCGGACTGGTTCTGTTGAACCGTCGCTTCCTCAATATTGTCCTCCAATTCGTTGACCGGGTTGGCCAGGGCGCTGGCAGGCAGAGCCATGGCGGTGACACAAAGTGCGGAACAGACTGCCTTGATCACTTTTTTCATGGGAGTTCTCCTCGGGAGCAGGCTCTGTGGAGCGCCACAGAAGTTCAATTTGTGATCAGTATATACGGCTCCCATTACCGGAGCCTTTCCGGAACATTACAAATTGGCAAGGTTGTCGGGATCAAGGGGCCGGCCCGGGCAATACCCTGCAGCCATCAGGGAGACGCACTTCATTGGTGAGCAGTTTGGGCCATCTTTTCACCGGTACCGGACATCTTCAGATCACGTATTTATGCTTGACAAACATGACTCAAATGGTAACCATTAGAATGGAGAACATGTCTTTTTCATGTTCGACCTCCTGAGAAACACCGAGAAACCCGTTGCCCCACAGTCACCCTCCTGACTGTGGGGCTTTTTTCATGCCTGTCGCCTTGATGGACCCGCATAACTGAACGCGCAAATTTTTGCTGTGACCCATATCGTCCGTCAGCTCTCTTAGAGCAAAATAGTAAAAATTAGATAATCTTTAAAAGCTACTGCATGGATAAGTGAGTGAGTACGCACTCCCCCCGCGGCCCGGAGCGTCTATCGGTGAGTAACAAGGATTTTTATCGTCAGCCGGTCGATGACATCTTCATTCTCCTGGACTCACGCCCCACAGGGTTGTCCGCCGAAGAGGTCCGTGGCCGTCAGGCTGCTTATGGCTTCAATGAGCTCCAGACTGAAACGTCTGTCAACCCCCTGATTATATTCATCAACCAGTTTAAAAGCTTCATCATCTACATCCTGCTGTTCGCAGTCGTCTTTTCTCTGCTCATCGGCGAATATGTCGATACCATCATCATCCTGACGATCCTGCTGGCCAACGCGGTGATCGGCTTCTTTCAGGAGCTGAGCGCCCACCGTTCCCTGGAGGCCCTGAAAAAAATCAGTACGGTGCAGGCCACCGTGGTTCGTGCCGGCAGGGTTGGCAAGGTGGCCGCCCGGCAACTGGTCCCCGGTGATATCGTCCAGCTTGAAGCTGGCGACAAGATCCCGGCCGATCTGCGGATCATGGAGTCTGTGCTACTCAAGGTCGAGGAGTCTGCCCTGACTGGAGAGAGCTTTCCGGTCGATAAGAGCAGCAGGTTGATTGCCAGTGAAGTCCCCCTCGGCGACCGTAAAAACATGCTGTTTTCCGCCACCTCGGTAGCAACCGGTCACGCGAGGGCAATTGTCGTAAGGACCGGAATGCAGACCGAACTGGGCAGGATCACAACCCTGATCAAGGAGGCCGAAGAAGAGCTGACGCCTTTGCAGAGGCGTCTCGACCGATTCGGTAAAAAACTTGGATTCGCGATCATTTTTATCTGTCTCATGGTCTTTATCCTCTCCTTCTGCAGGGCTCTGGCCGGTGAAACCTTGTCCATGGAGGTGGTCGTGGCTTTCGCCTTTGTCGCCATCAGCCTTGCCGTGGCTGCGGTCCCGACCGCCCTACCGGCAGTGGTGACCATTGCGCTGAGCATCGGGGTCAAACGACTGCTGGCAAAACAGGCCCTGGTGCGCAACCTTTCCTCGGTGGAAACCCTGGGCAGCTGCGACGTCATCTGCACCGACAAAACCGGCACCCTGACCGAAAACCAGATGACCGTCCGCCAGGCCTGGACCCTGGCCGGAGAAATGACCCTCTCCGGAACTGGTTATGAGCCGGCGGGCGCAGTCACCGGATCGGTTCCCCGGGAACTTTTCCTCTGTGGCCTGCTCTGCAACAATGCAAGTCTCTACACAGAAGAGCACGGTTGGCAGATTGCCGGCGACCCGACCGAGGCCGCGCTATTGACCAGCGCCGCCAAGGCCGGTGTCCATGGCGAGGCGCGCAGGGTGGACGAGTTCCCATTCGACCCGGACCGCAAGTTGATGAGTGTGCGCTGCGCCTGGCAGGGCGGTGAGCAGATCTACACCAAAGGGGCCCTGGACCGGTTGCTCGAATGCTGTACCCTGGTACTCGAAGGCGAACGGCAGGTCCCTCTGACCACCGCTCATGTGGAGCTTATCGAGAGGCAGCATGCCTTGTATGCCGCGAAGTCGATGCGGGTCCTTGCTTTTGCAACCCGGCGCATCAGTGCGGAAGACGATTTCCGGGAGGTGTCTCTGACATTTATCGGCCTGCAGGCGATGATTGATCCGCCACGGCCGGACGTGATCGAGTCGATCGCCAGGACCAGGCAGGCGGGCATCCGGGTGATCATGGTTACCGGAGATTACGGCGAGACGGCCAGGGCTATCGGCAGGGAGGTCGGCATCACGGGTGCCCTGATCAGCGGGGCGGAACTGGAACAGATGGACGATGCCGCTCTGTGCAAGGCCCTGGAAGAGGGCACCAATCTCTTTTCAAGGGTCGCCCCGGAGCATAAGTACCGTATCGTCGGAGCCCTGCAGAAGATGGGGCACACCGTAGCCATGACCGGGGACGGGGTCAATGATGCCCCGGCCCTGAAAAGGGCCAATATCGGTGTGGCGGTGGGCAGCGGCACCGAAGTGGCCAAAGATGCGGCTGACTTCGTGCTGCTCGACAATAGCTTTACGCACATCGTCAACGCCATCGAAGAAGGGCGCGGCATCTATGACAACATCCAGAAATCGATCATGCTGCTGCTTTCCGGTAACCTCGGCGAGGTACTGATCATCTTCCTGGCCGCACTGTTCGGTATGAATCTACCCCTCACTGCCATCCTGCTCTTGTGGATCAACATGGTGACCGACGGCGCTCCGGCACTGGCCTATAGCGTCGACCCCTACGGTCGGAATATCATGCAGCGTCCGCCGAAGCCGCACGACGAGGGGCTCCTGCCCCGGCCCAAACTGGCCCTGATCAGTGTTCTCGGCTGTGTCGGCACCGCTATCGCCCTGACCTTGTTCGACTGCTCCGGCGGCAATTCGATCGAGCCTGGCGAGGTGCTGCGCGCCCAGACCATGGTCTTCAATTTCGTAGTGCTCTATGAAGTGATCCTGATTTTCGTCATCCGCAGCGGTTACCGGGTGTCCTTCTGGGCCAACAAGTGGGTCTGGGCCGCCGCCACGCTCTCCGTGGTTCTACAGGCGATTCTGATGTACACCCCTCTGGCCGAGGTCTTCAGGATTGTTCCGCTCGGTTTGGTCGATATCGCAGCACTGCTCGGTGCCGGTCTGCTGTTCGGGCTGGCCGCCCTGCTGTATCAGGTGGTCGCGCGCAGCATATTCAAGATGACCTGAACGGCTTCTGAGTCCGATTGAGGTCGCAGCCTTTGTCAACACCTCTCCAGAGCTTTTTGTGCTGAGTTATCCAAGGAATGACGAGACCACCCTGGAGAGGGCGTTGCCCAGAGTCAGATGCTGCGCCCCATCCAAATGGACACCATCCAATTCGCTTGTGGTGATGACGGTTCCCGAGTCGAAGAACATACATCCTGTTTCTTCACAGACTTTTTGCAATGCGGCGGCCAAACCTGCACACTTGTTTTCCGCACCCTCGAATTTGGGTGCGACTGGTCCCTTAGGCATGCGGATGGCTGGCGGCGCGACCACCAGTATCCGTGGGATGGGCATGCCCGGCTCGATCGGTGCACTGCGGATCGCCGAGACCAGCACGGCGATGCCCTGGGCAGAATGCCAGGCATTATGCTGGTGCATGGACTGGAAGTCGTTCGTGCCCAGCAGGAGAATAACCAATTCTAGTGGCGAGTGACTTTCGATTTTTTGCGCCAGCCCGACGAGACCGTTTCTTCCTGCCTTGTAGGGGTCATCCCATACGGTTCGGCGGCCATTGAGACAATCTTCGATGACCCGGACTTGCTGCCCTGAATTATCCAGGGCCGCTTCCATGACTCCAGGCCAGCGTTGATCAAAAGCATAGCGTTGGCGCGTGAGGGGGATTATCCCCCATGACAGGGAATCAGCATAAACCAAAATTTGTTTCATGGAATCTCCGGTATGTGCGGCAGGGCATCAGCTGGCCTGCGCTGTTGAAAAGAGCCCTTGCTGGAGACAGTCTGCTCCAATATCCGACCCTGGCCTAGTAGTTATTGTACCGGTGCGAAGCGGAGAAATCCAACCGGTTTGAGCACCCTGAGCGATCATAAAAATGTCTGCAGGGAATTACGGCTCACCAGGATATTGGCTATGCATGGTTCCCTGTTCGATGGGATCAAAAAAGAGAGCATTTTAGCCGTGGGAGCGACGTCCGGGAGGAGGGTCGCTTGATCCCGGCAGCCCGCGGTCATTCCCCGCCCACTGTTGTCGAGCAGCAGTTCAGTGACTTAACGAGCGATTCCCCGGCTGAGGAGCGCGGCCCGCAGTGCTTCAACCCGCTCACGGTTGACACCGAAGTCTGAATACCCAAGACGCGCAGCAGAGCGAATCGCAATGATCCCTTCGGAAGGGCGCAGGTTAAGCTCAAGGTCGTCAATGAATCCCAGCAGGGCACTTCGACACTCGGCGTGAAGATAGCCCGGCGCCTCGCTGACGATGTGGGTGCGCGGCAATTCGGCCACTTGCTCTCGTGCGGCTTGCCAGGCCTCGGTGGCAGGCGCGGCAAGCTGCAGGGGTGCGATGCGATGATTATTGTCCTGGGCATCACTGGAAACACAGTTCGGAGAGGACGGACAGGGTGCCAGCCCGGAGTCAGAGACGCCGAGGTTGGCAGGGCTGTTTCCCGTGCAGGCAGCTAGGCAAAGGGCAGCAAGAGGTATGGCAAGTCCGATGAGGAGCCCCCTGAACAATGGCTTGACGTTCTGTATGAGGGTAATCCGGGTGAACAGTTGCATATGCAGTCCCTGCCTGGTGCGATGAGACAGCGGCACTTGGGGTGCCGTGAACTAGTGAGACATCAGCACAGGTACAGTCATCGATTCCAGGATGGTTCGGGTCGCGCCGCCCAGCACCCATTCCTTGAGCCGCGAATGGCCGTAGCCGCCCATGACGATCAGGTCGGCGGAAAGGTCGGCTGCACGCGAAAGCAGCTCATTCCCCACATCGATCTCGGCGCCGGGATCCAAGGCCACGTCCACGCGCACACCATGACGCGCAAGATAGAGGCCGATATCGGCGCCGGGAATCTTGCCGTGCTCCCCGTATCCGGGGCCGACCGCCATGATCTTGACCTTGTCTGCACGCTGCAGCAGTGGGATCGCGTCGATGACGGCCCGGGTTGCCTCGCGGCTGGCATTCCAGGCGACCAGAATGCGCTTGCCGATCCTGGGGAAACTGCCGACGTTGGGCAGGATCAGCACCGGCCGCCCGGCAGCAAGGACTACGCGTGCCGCAAAATCTGCAGGGATATCAATGTTGTCCTCAGCATCACCCTGGCCGATCACGATCAGGTCGGCGTATCGCGCATGCAAGGTCACTGCGCCGGCGGGGTCGTCGTGGGCGGTCCGCCACTCAACATTCCTGAGCCCCGCTGTCGACGTCAATCTGGTGAAATCCGCTTCGGCGCGCGCCATTTCCAACGCGGCAGCTTTCTGCTGGGCTTGTATGATCTCACCACCGACTTGGGCCATCAGATAGCCCGGGAGGACAAACGGTGCCAGTGCGTAGAGTGCGACCAGATGGGCATCGTATTGTATGGCCAGGCCAATGGCGACTTCAAGACGCGCTGCGCAGCGCTTGCCGGGATCGATGTGAACAAGGATCGTCTTGTAGCTCATGGGATTTATCTCCTTTTGCCTGGTCGGTCGCTAGTTTCCTGTCTCCCTGTACAATAGTTAGCTGTTTCTAATATTTATAGCAGGCCAACACGCCATGTCAAACCGTCGTCATGCCAGGGAGAATTACGCACGTGAGCAAAAAAAAACTTAATTCGCTCAGCTTTGACGCGTCCTGGTTCCCGTTATTTCATTGATGAGAGGATTTATTAACCGAAGCTTGCTGGGCCGTGCATTGATTACCGCTTGGTATGCCTTGGTGAGGGCATTCGGTAACCAGAATCCAGAATCCGGAATAAGTCCCGACAGCCAGGTGACGCCGCGCGTTTTTTCTGCCTACTGGATACTGTATTCTGGATACCCCGAGGCTTGCCGCGGGGCAGTGAGGACCGGCAAAGCCCCGCTGCTGACGACTCACCGTCAGCCGATGACTTCCATGACCCGCTCGGCAATATGCTCACCGATGCTCAATGATGCCGTCGCCGCCGGTGACGGGGCGTTGAGGACGTGGACCATGCGCGCTTCGCTGAGGATGCGGAAATCATCGACCAGGCGCCCTTGGGCGTCGACCGCCTGGGCCCGCACACCACTGCCGCCGGGGACCAGGTCGCTGCTCCTGATCTCCGGCATGAGGCGCTGCAGACTTTTGACGAAGAGCCTCTTCGAAAAAGAGCGGCCATGCTCCTCGATCCCCACCCGCCAGAAACGGGCGGCCAGTTTCCAGAATCCAACGAAACTCATGGTCTCTGCCAGGTCGCGCAGCGAGATGTCGCTGCGACGATAACCCTCGCGGCGCCAGGCCAGCACGGCGTTGGGGCCGGCTTCGACAGTGCCGTCGATCATGCGGGTGAAATGGACGCCGAGAAACGGCATCTGCGGATCGGGAACCGGGTAAATGAGGTGCTTGACCAGGCTGCTGCGCTGCGGCTTGAATTCATAGTATTCGCCGCGGAACGGGACGATGCGTACGTCAGGGAAAAGCCCGGCAGACCTGGCGACACGGTCGGCATGCAACCCGGCGCAGTTGACCAGGCCTCGGGCCTGGGCGATGTCACTGCCGACCTGCAGGAGGTAGGTGTCGTGCTCCTTGCGGATCTGTGTGACTGGTGTGCCCAGCAGAATAGTCCCCCCTCGTGACTGGAAGAGCTCAGCCATCTTCCGGGCAACGCCGATGTAATCGACGATGCCGGTCTGCGGCACAAACAGCCCCGCTATTCCCCTGGCATGCGGCTCATGTTTGCGCAACTCGGTGGCGGTCAGTCGCTGCAGGCCGTCTAGACCGTTGGCGTGACCGCGGCGCTCGAGTTCTTCCAGGGCTGGCAGCTCCGATTCGTCAACCGCGACGACGATTTTGCCGCAGCGCTGGTGGGGGATGTCGTGTTCGGTGCAGAAGCGGTAAAGCGCTTCCCGTCCGGAGGTGCAGGTGGCGGCCTTGAGAGAGTCCGGTCGGTAGTAGAGACCGGCGTGGATCACGCCGCTGTTGTGGCCGGTCTGGTGGGTCGCCAGCTGGTCTTCTTTCTCGAACAGGACGATCTTCAGGCCGGGATCGCGCGATGCGATGGCCAGGGCGGTGGCACACCCGACGATACCGCCGCCAATAATGGCCAGGTCCGCAGATAATTTCATGGGTCGTCATCCTTCGCTTTGCCAAGGGCCGGGCGCGGTCCGGTCAGGCACGCTTGCAGAGGTTTTGATCCTGGCCGGGAGGCTGTGGCGTGTTACTATTCTACCTTGTTTCTACTGTAGCAACAGGGTCGTGTCAAACCTTCCGGCAACTGCTCTCATCAGCCTGTTCGACAGCTTCCGCTCGCAGGTCAATGGCCCGGATCAGGGCATGGACGGCCCGCGTGTAGGGAAATTCGTCGTCGTTGATGGCATAGCGCAGCACACCCCCGGAAATGACGTCGATCTCCGTACGCCGCCCGGCGGTCACGTCCTGAAGCATGGAGGTCCTGTTCATGGCGGTACGGACGAGGTTATCGCCCATCAGCTTCCATATGGCATGGTAATCGAGAGGCACGCCGGCCCTCACTGCTGCGGCAACCGTTTCTCGGCCCAGGTGCTGCATCAATTCCCGGGCCGGAGGATTGTTGCCGGCCTCTCCGTTGCGCATGCCGGTCAGTGCGGTGACGGTGTTGAGCATTGCGTTGATGGCCAGCTTGGTCCAGATTGCTGGCCGGGGGTCGTCGACCCGTGCGACCTGCAGGCCTGCGCTCCGCAGCAGTTGAGTGATCCATTCGATGTCTGTACCGCCGGTCCAGGGTCCAATGGTGATCTGCCCGTCGCCGCCCCAGCCGACAATTCCCGGGGCGATGCCGAAGGCCCCGTAGGTCGCGACCCCGGCGGCGGCTCGTTGCGGGCCGAACAGCCCGGCCAGTACCTCGGCGTTGCCCAGGCCGTTCTGCAGCGTCAGCACCATGCCGTCGGCCGTCAGTATGCTGCCGAGCGGTTCAAGCTCCGCTGTGCTGTAAGCCTTGACCAGAACGATGACCAGGCGCGACGGGGCCAATTGCGCCGGGTCATCGGATATCGCATGCAGCCGGTAGCGTCGCGTGGCGCCATCACGGTCCTTGTCGAGGGTGATACCGTTCTCACGCAGAGCCTGCAGTTGCCGTCCCGGACGCTGGAAGGCCTGGACTCTGTACCCTGCTTCAAGCAGGCGCGCGGCGAACAGGCTGCCTAGGGCGCCGCAGCCGGCAATGGTGATCGTCAATGACGCGTCTTTCATTCTGTAAACCCGCTTCTTCGTTTGGCGGCACATCTGCTCACGAAGCCGGAGCCGCATCTGCCGTGGCAAGTACGTGGCTGGCATCCTGCTCCCTGATCGGCCAGTGCAGCCAGGCGGCCACAAGTCCCAACACCAAACCGGTCAGCCATATGCCGAGGTACGACCCGAACCGGGCGTACAGGTACCCACCCAACCAGACTCCACAGAAGCTGCCGATCTGATGACTCAGGAAGACCACCCCGTACAGAAAGGCCATGTACCGGGTCCCGAACATGACGGCGACCAGTCCGGTCGTCGGCGGCACGGTCGCCAGCCATAAGAAACCCATAACGGCACTGAAGATGAGAATGCTGGCCAGTGAGACCGGCATCACCAGAAACAGGGCGATGGCCACTGCCCTGCCGAGGTAAATGCAGGACAGGATATAGGCCTTGGAGCGGCGGCCGCTCTGCACCCCGGAAATGTAGGCGCCGACGACATTGCACAGGCCGATCAGGCCGATGCTCCAGGCCCCGATCCTGGCGTCGAAGCCGAGGTCGACCACATACCCCGGCATATGCACGGTGATGAAGGCAACATGGAATCCGCAGACGAAGAAGCCGAGCACCAACAGGGTGTAGGAAGGGACGCGGAACGCACGTCTCAGGATCGTAGCCAGAGGCAGCTTGAGGTCGGCGGCGCTGCTCTCCGCTGCGCCGCTGTAAGGTGCGAGGGGCAAAGCCAGCACAGCCATCAGGAGCGCCGACAGGCTCATCCACTGCAGAGCCTCGAACCAGCCCAGCCATTCAACGGCCTGCTGCATGAACGGCACGATGAGGAACTGGCCGAAACTGCCGGCCGATGTGCCGAGCCCGAGTGCCCATCCTCGCCTGTCGGGCGGTACGGCCCGGGCCAGCGCGGGCAGGACAATGCCGAAGGAGGTGCCCGCAATCCCCGCCCCGAGCAGGATCCCTGCCATTGCGATCATGCCGGCCTCAGTGCTGGCGTAGGCCATGCCGAGCATGCCGGCGGCATAGCAGAGAACCCCCACCAGCAGCACCATCAGATTGCCGTAACGGTCCGCCAACCCGCCAGCGAACACGGCGATAATCCCCCAGGACAGGTTCTGGATCGCCAGGGCCATGGACATGACATCGCGGCCCCAGCCGTGGCTCTCCGAGATTGGCTTGAGAAAGAGGCCGAACCCGGCTCGGTAGCCGAAGGAGAGCATCAGCAACACGCATGCGCTGATCAGCAGGGGGGCGACAGGAGCTAGTCTTGCTTTCATGGTGATCTCTCTGCTCAGGAAGTGGTCCAAGACGCTAGCAGCAGAGCGACTGGATGACAACTGAAATCTGGCATTTCCCCTCGCCGCGTCGGATGCCGGATCTGGTCCGCAAACAAAAATATACGGTTGCCCCCTGATGCCAGAGCAATTCGGTTTTCATGGATGGTCTGTTATGCGCCCCAGATTAGAATAGCTGGTAAGCATGGCGTGGGGCAATCTCAGTCCCATGTTTGATAAAGTGTTGACAATATAGGATTCCGAGTTAAGCTGGCCATGCTGGCTAGGGCTCAGGAAACAAATACCAACCTTAAAGGAGGTGCTGTCATGAGTGATTGTTGCGAAACTTATCTCAAATTGGGTCACCAGGTCCCAGATTTTGAGATTGATACTTACGATCCAACTGTGAAAAATTTCGGTAAGATAAGCCTTGAGGGGCAAAAAAAAGCGGGCAAATGGACCATCCTGTTCTTCTATCCCGCTGACTTCACGTTTGTCTGAGCGACGGAATTTGCTGCTCTGTCAGAGCAGTACGCGCGCTTCAGTAAAATGGGTGCTGAAGTTGTTACCGTCAGCACCGATACGCAATATGTACACCTGGCGTGGCAGCGCCATGAAAAAGAACTTGCCAACGTGAAATACCCCATGGGAGCAGACCCGACCGGGAACTTGTCCCGCATGTTCGGCGTGTATGATGACTCTTCCGGCCTGGCTCTAAGGGGTACCTTCATCATTAATCCCTCAGGAATATTGATGAATTCCGAAATCAACTTTTACAACATGGGCCGGAATATCGACGAGTTGATGCGTAAATTCAAAGCGAACCTCTACCTGGCGAAAAAGAAGGATGAAGGCTGTCCGTCGAAATGGCAGGAGGAGGGAGACCAGACCCTCAAGCCTTCTCCCGAGATGGTCGGCAGGGTCCACGAAGCGTTGAACGAGTAGCGGCTGAGCAAAGTTACAGAGATGATGCTCTGCAACGAGCGCCACAGGATGCCCAATGGCCTGTCCTTTCTGGATAGGCCATTTTTTACGGGCCTAAAAACAAAAGAAAAGTACAACAAAACTTAAGTCATTGACGAACACCTCTGCGTTAAGCCGATTTTTTAGGTTGTTGTGCCTTAGGTTGTTGAGCCGAAAAAACAAGCCCCCCCGGAACCGGGGGGGCTTGTTGATTTGGGTACTGCCTCTCCAGGGCTACTGTTCCCGTCCCTTTGGCAGGATCAGGTTGAGCAGAACGCCGATGACCCCGGCCAGGCCAATGCCGCCAAGTTTGACCACCGCCAGATCGAAACTCATGCCGCCGATACCGAATACCAGGATGACGGCGACGATCGTCAGGTTGCGCGGCTGCATCAGATCGGTGCCTGCCCTGACCAGGGTGTTGATGCCGATGACGGCGATCGCGCCGAACAGCAGCACCATGATGCCACCCATGACCGGCACCGGAATGGTATTGAGAAATCCGCCCAGTTTGCCAACAAAGGCCAGCAGGACCGCTGTGATGGCCGCCCAGGTCATGATGAACGGGTTAAAGGAGCGGGTCAGAGCCACAGCCCCAGAGACCTCGGAATAGGTGGTGTTGGGCGGGCCGCCGAGGCAGGCGGCCAGGCTGGTGGCGAGGCCGTCGCCGAGCAGGGTTTTGTGGATGCCCGGATCATCGACGTAGTCTTTGCCGGTGATGCTGCCGATGGCCAGAATGTCGCCGAAATGTTCGATGGCCGGTGCGATCGCGACCGGCACGATGAAAAGGATGGCCTCGAGGTTCCAAACGGGCAGGGTGAATTCTGGCATGGCCAGCCACGGGGCGTCGAAGACCTTTTGCATCGAGATCAGGGTTGGTCCAGTCCAGTTCTGCAGCGTGCCGGGGTCGAACGTGGCCTGGATCGAAGCTGAGATCCCCGCCGCGTCAAGAAAAAAGGAGGCGAGATAGCCGGCGGCGATGCCGCAGAGGATCGGAATCAGCCGGAACATGCCTTTACCGAGCAGTGAGACCAGAACAGTGACGACCAGGGCCGTTCCGGCGATGATGAAAGCCGTGGTTTGCGGAACCAGCCATGCGGCACCGTCACCGGTGCGCCCAGAAGCCATGTGCACCGCGACCGGAGCCAGGACCAGGCCGATGACCATAATGACCGGTCCAGTGACAATCGGCGGCAGGACCCGGTGCAATATATCGGAGCCGAAAATACGGATGGCAATGCTGGCTATGACGTAAAAGAGGCCCGCGGCAGCCAGGCCGCACATGGTGCCTGGGATGCCCCACTGCTGAACACCGTAGATGATCGGTGCGATGAAGGCGAAACTCGAGGCCAGGAAAACCGGAACTTTGCCGCGGGTGATGATTTGGAAGAGCAGGGTGCCGGCACCCGCTGTGAAGAGTGCGACGTTGGCATTGAGACCGGTCAACAAGGGGACCAGGACCAGGGCGCCGAAGGCGACAAAGAGCATTTGCGCCCCGATGAGCATCTGTTTCGGGCTGAAGCTAAAGCGATTCTCCTGAGAGTTACCAGACATTGAATGACCTCCTGAAAATATTTTTGTAGCCGTCACCTAAAAGGATTGACAGGCAATAAACGTTTCCCAACACGTGGCTGCAGCAGCGCCAGAAAAAAAGCAAGCATCATGCGGGGACCGCACCATTAATTTACGTTCGCGGTTACCGCGTTCAACATCATTGAGTCGTTTTGGCCGTTGAGGGTTGGCCTGTCGAACTATTTGGTGCCGAAAATCTTGTCGCCTGCGTCACCAAGGCCGGGCAGTATGTAGCCGACTTCGTTTAAACGCTCGTCGATGGCCGCCACATAGATGTCAACATCCGGATGGCTCGCCTGCAGGGCGTTGATCCCTTCCGGGGCCGCTACCAGGAAGAGCCCCTTGATCTTTTTGCAACCGGCATCTTTGAGCATGTCGATTGCGGCGATCACGCTGCCGCCGGTAGCCAGCATCGGATCGAGGATCATCGCGATCCGGTCGCCCATCTGACTGGTGAATTTCTTATAGTAGGCGACCGGCTCCAGGGTCTCTTCGTTGCGGTACAGGCCGACCACGCTGACCCGTGCGCTCGGGATCAGGTCGAGGACGCCGTCCATCATGCCGAGGCCGGCGCGCAGGATCGGCACCACGGTAATTTTTTTCCCCTTGATGCTGTCGACCGTTACCGGTCCGGCCCAACCTTGGATGCTTTCCTGCTCCGTTTCCAGGTCGCTGGTTGCTTCATAGGTCAGCAGGCGGGCGACTTCCGAAGCCAGTTCGCGAAAATCCTTGGTGCTGATTCCTTCGCGGCGCATCAGGCCGAGTTTGTGGCGTACCAACGGGTGCTTGATTTCATGGACCGACACGATTTTCTCCTTGGGGGGTGGACTTCGTTGCTCAAAAAAACAAGACAAGCTAACATGGCACATACTTTTCGGCAAGCAATTGAATGATGATGTAAGGTCACGGGAAAGTTGCTTCACCCGTAGCCTTGATGGAGACAAATCTGCTATCGTGGTTCCCATGAGTAACTTGTGCACATCAATCACTGCGGAAATGCCGTTGCTGGTCACGGCGGCCATCATCTTTGCCGGCGAGAAAGTTCTGGTCACCAGGCGTCCGGACAACAAGCGCCACCCTGGACTCTGGGAATTCCCCGGCGGCAAAATCGACTCCGGAGAGAGCCCGGAGATGGCTTTGGCTCGAGAAATTCGAGAAGAACTCGGTGCCGAAATCGGGGTCGAAGGGATCTTCGAGGCGGTTTATTATCGTTACGATTGGGGTCCCGTTCTGGTCCTTGCCTACACCTGCCGGCTCCTGACCGGGCCCCTCCATAACATCGGTGTTGCCGAGCATTGTTGGGCCCACCCTCGCGACCTCGTTGATTTCCCTTTTCTTCCTGCAGACCAGCCGATTATCAACCGCCTGATCGGCTGTGGCGCTTCCTGAGAACCCTTTCTGTGAATTTTTTTCAAGATTTTTAAAACGGTATTTTTGTTGTTTCGTGGATTCTCATTGAAGTGGGTAAAGCCGTAGTATTCCCGGTTAAATCCCTGTATAAATTGATAAAATTCCCCAATATATGGGATTTTTTATAATCTGTGGTCTGGTAAATCGGATACTTTTTAAGGTTATCCTTGACAATAATAAAACAGCGTATTACTTTATTGATGGTTTGTTTCCAACTGGCTTTCCCTTGGTTGCAATAAGGAGTGACCGGTGCCTTCCAGAGATAAGGAGTCCTACTCCATACAGGCCGTTGAAAATGCCCTCGATGTTCTGGAGGCCCTCAGCGAGATTGACGATGATGTCCGGATCAGTCAATTGAGCGAAAAGCTGGCCATGAACAAAACGAGTGTTTTTCGTCTGCTGGCAACATTTGAAAATCGTGGCTACGTCGAACGGGAGGAGCGCTCGGGAAAGTATCGACTGGGGCTTTCCGCCTATGAAATAGGCCAGAAATTCCTCTCCCGTATGGGGTTGCTGAGACATGCCCGGCCGGTTGTCGAACGGCTGGCACGCGGTTGCAACGAGGCTGTGTATATTGCCGTGCGTCGTCGCCATGAAGTCCTCTTGCTGGATATGGTAGATACCACGCAGAAGGTGAAAATCGTCCCTCTGGTTGGCGGCCGTTACCCCCTCGAGACGACAGCTGCCGGTCAGGTTCTTCTTGCCTTCCAGGAGCCTCCTGAGCGCCATGTCACCGACACGGCCATGGCAATGGTCAACCAGCTTGCAAGGATCCAAAGCCGCGGTTTCGCCCTGGATAGCGGCGCCTTGGGAGAGGGGATCGCCAGCGTGGCGGCCCCGATTTTTGGTGGTGGCGGAAAGCTGCACGGTGTCCTCTGTGTGGTCGGGCCGGAATTCAGGCTTTCGCAAGAATTTATAGAAAACCAGATCCTGTCACAACTGCTTGATACGTGCGGCATCATCTCCTCCAAACTGGGTTGGCATTCTTCCTACATCCCCCGCACTCAGGCCTGATCGGCTACCTGTCCGGGCCTGTCGGTATCCCCGATGGGCCAGCGCTGTCGGACCCGAGTCTCCCGGGGCGAATGCCCGCCAGTTGCAGAAACACCTCTTCCTGGTCTAACGTGTGCAGAATTAATCTCGAATTCCCTCCAGAGGAGCGTAACCCCGCGAGCGCGATCCAATGCACCGCTCATTTGGGGGAATTGAACCCGCGATTCGTCATGAAAGAGATTGCTCTGTTTGTGCGATGGATGATAATTTATCTTTGAACGTGCAGAGCTGTGCCACAGTATCTATCCACCATAAGACCCTGTATTCATCTATGCCACTGATCAAGCATTTGCAGGAAACGGAGCCTTTCAGCCAACTACCCGAGTCGGTTTTCGTCGCACTGCGTGAGGCTGCGATACAAAAAAAATATCCGGCCAACTATGATATTTTCAAACAGAACGACCCGCCGACGGGTTTTCTCTACGTGATCAAAGAAGGACTGGTGGCGATCACCCTGGTTTCGCCGGGGGGGATCGACATGGTGGTCGATTACCGCAAGGAGGGACAGTTCTTTGGCGGGACCCCGATCTTCACGGGTGAGCCATACTCAGGCGGTGCCCGTACCGTCAAACCAACAGTGTGCTATCTGATCCCCGAGGAAATCCTCCATGAATTACAGAAAAACACACCGCAACTCGGTCGTTTCTTCACCCGGACGGTCCTGTCCCGGGTGCGCAAGCTCTACTCGGAGATCGTAGCGGAGCATTCCGGGGCGGCCTTAACCCAAATGGAAGCCTATCCGTTCAAGAAACGGCTTTCCGAAATCATGTCCTCTCCCGTGGTGACCTGCTCCCCGGAAACACCGGTGGGAGCGGTTGCCCGTAAACTGACTGAACACGGCATCAGCTTCCTGGCGGTGGTCAACCCTGACAACGAACCGCTCGGGATTATTTCCGGCAGCGACCTGGTTGCCAAGGTCCTGGCCCCGCAGGATGTTGACGCCAGGGCGATGACGGCCCATGATGTCATGCGTCCCGGGCCGCGCACCATGACCCCGGAGACCTTCATGTACGAAGCGATGGCGCTAATGAGCCGCCATGGTCTCAATCACCTGCTGGTCGTTGACCGCAATCAACTGGTCGGTGTCGTCACGCCGCGCGATTTGATGCGCTACCGTTCGCAGAAAGCCCTGCTGCTGCTCGGCAACATCCGCGAGGAGAAGAGCCTCGAGGGGTTGGCGCTGATTCACAAGGAAATCGTGAGGGTTGCCCGTACCTTGCTCTCCGAGACCCGCAGCACCCAGGAAGTCATGGAGATATTGACCCATATTCATCATGCGATCATCAGCCGTACCTACCAGCTATGCCTTGACGAAATGGCCCTTGAAGGGCTGACCGTCCCGGATGTTCGCCACTGTTTCCTGATCATGGGGAGTGCCGGTCGCCGCGAGATGCTGCTGCACCCTGACCAGGACAACGGTTTTATCTTCGAAGATTTCCCCGCAGAGCGCCAGGCAGAAGTCGATGCTTTTTTCCAGCCCTTCAGTGAAAAGCTCAACCTCGCTCTTGACCGGGTCGGGTATCCCCTCTGTGATGGCGATGTCATGGCCCGCAATCCAGCCTGGCGTGGCCGTCTGGTCGATTGGCAGGAACGTCTCAACAGCTGGCTGCTCGACCCTGAGCCGACTCATGTGAGAAATTCTTCGATTTTCTTCGATTTCCTGCCGTTGGTGGGCGATGTTGACCTGACCCACACTTTGCGAGATATGGTTGCCAGGGGGATCGAAACACACCAGGGCTTTCTGTACCACATGATGACCCTTGACCTGCGCTACAAGGTGCCGCTCGGTCTTTTGGGCCGTTTCCAGATAGAAAAAGAGGGTGCCCATGCCGGTATGCTCTCTGTCAAATATGGCGGCTCTGTCTACATTGTTGACTGCGTGCGAATGTTTGCGCTTGAAAGAGGTGTCCAGGCCATTTCCACCATGGAGCGCCTCCAGACGCTGGTGGCCGAGAACGTATTCGCTACCGAGACCGCAGAGCATATACGGGCGGCCTTCGAAGCCCTGATTTTCTTGCGCCTGCGCCATGAGATCTGCCTGATCGAGGCCAGTCGGCCCCCCTCGCATTTTCTTGATCCTTATGCTTTGAGTAAAACCGAGCAGGACCTCCTGAAAGAGTCTTTTCAGGCCGTCGCGAAACTCCAGGATGCCTCCAAGCGCCACTTCTCCCGAGCACCCTTCTGACCTCCAATGGGTCGACAGTGCCCGACAGAATCCGACCAACATAGGCTGAGGGCACCCCCTCTCAGGGGGTTTTTTGCGCCGCGGGTCAGGTTTTCTCCCTGGCAGGATTGACAAACCTCATCTTTGTGAAATAAATGCCTGAAGGCAAAGGCGCTCGTTCACTTGATCTACAGGGCAGGTCGATCTGCTGGAGTTGACCGGCAAGCCTGTTATCACGTGTGCGCAGCAGCGGAACAATTTATAGGGACGCTCCATGTTCGCCGTCGAAATCTACCAGAAACGCCGCCGTCGCCTGGTGAAGCAGGTTGAGAGTGGCTTGATCCTGCTGCTCGGCAACGTCGACTCGCCGTACAATGCCTGCGACAACTGCTACCCTTTCCGCCAGGACAGCAGTTTCCTCTATTTCTGCGGACTCGACCGGCCAGGTTTGGCGCTGCTGCTCGATGTAGATGAAGAGCGCGAAACCCTGTTCGGCAATGAGCAGACCGAGCAGCATCTCATCTGGAGCGGTGCGCAGCCGTCGCTGCAGGATCAGGCAGGTCAGGCCGGGATCGGCACGGCGATGTCCCTCGATGCGCTCAGGGACGCCATGCGCACGGCGCTCACCGCTGGCCGCACCATTCATTGTCTGCCGACCTGCCGGGCTGAAAACGTCCTGTCGCTCGCCGGATTGCTGGACCAGCCCGTGTCCGCTGCCAGGGCGTTGGTTTCCAAAGCCCTGATCCGGGCGGTTGTCGAACTGCGATCGGTCAAGGGCCCGGAAGAGATTCGGGAATTGGACGCCGCGGCCGATCTGGGGTGGCAGCTGCATACGGCCGCGATGAGTATGGCCCGGCCTGGGGTTTACGAATGGCAGGTTGCCGGAGAATTGCAGGCGGTTGCGGCCCGCGCCGATCGACAACTGGCCTTCCCGCCGATCGTGACCACCCGGGGAGAAATTCTGCATAACCACCAGCGGGGCAACCCGTTACGCCCTGGGGACCTGCTGCTCGTCGATTGCGGGGTCGAAAGCCGTCTGCACTATGCTTCGGATCACACCCGCACACTCCCGGTTGGTGGATCGTTCACATCAAGACAACGCGACATCTACCTGGCGGTCCTGGCCTGCATGGATCGTGCACGGTCCTTGATCCGGCCCGGGATTCCTTACCTGGAGGTCCACCGGGACGTCTGCCGGACTCTGGTCACTGCCCTGCAGGACCTGGAATTGATGCGGGGAGATGCCGAGCAGGCCGTTGCTGAAGGGGCCCACGCCCTCTTCATGCCCCACGGGCTCGGTCACATGCTCGGTCTGGATGTCCATGACATGGAAGACCTCGGTGAGGATTATGTCGGCTACGACGACACTATCCACCGCTCAAACCAGTTCGGCACCTCTGCTCTGCGCCTTGGGCGCGAGCTCAGGGAAGGCTTCGTACTGACGGTGGAACCGGGTCTTTATTTCATCCCGGCGCTGATTGAGAAGTGGAAAAATGCAGATCGGCATGCAGAATTCATAAATTATACTAAACTGTCAGAGTACTTGGACTTCGGCGGCCTTCGTCTGGAAGATGATCTCCTGGTAACCGCAGGGGGAAACCGTCTGCTCGGCAAGCCGATCCCGGTCGGAATTGACGAGATAGAAAGTCGAACAGGTGAATCCCCTGGCAATCTTTAGCTGACTACACTACATTTAATCCAGGTATGACCTGAATCCGTCATCGTGGCCCATTCAGGGCGTGCCTGCCAGCCAAATTGAAGAGGAGGCTTTTATAATGCGGAAAATAACGACACGATTGCTGCCTGTCCTGTTGCTGTTAATTTGCTTCAGCCAGGCACAGGCCAAGACTCTGGTTTACTGTTCCGAAGGCAGCCCTGAAGGTTTTGCTCCGGCACTCTATACGGCCGGAACGACCTTCGATGCGAGCTCAAGAACTGTGTTCGAAGGTTTGACACACTTTATTCGCGGCACCACCGAGATCGAACCCGGTATGGCCGAAAGCTGGGAGGTCTCTGCCGACGGCAAGAGCTACACCTTCAAGCTGCGCAAAGGCGTCAAGTTCCACTCGGCCAAGCATTTCAAGCCCAGTCGCAACATGAATGCCGATGATGTTATCTTCACCTTCGAACGGCAGTGGAAAAAGGAGCATCCCTTCTACGCCGTATCTGGCGGCAACTACGAGTATTTCAACGGCATGTCGATGCCCGACCTGTTGAACAGCATCGAAAAAGTCGATGACTACACGGTCAAGTTCAACCTGAACCGTCCGGAAGCTCCTATGCTTGCCAACCTGGCAATGGACTTCGCCGTGATTCAGTCGGCAGAATACGCTGACAAGATGCTGAAGGCCGGCACCCCTGAAAAGGTCGACCAGTGGCCGATCGGGACCGGTCCATTCGTTTTTGAGGGGTACAAGAAGGATGCCCAGATTCGCTACACGGCGTTCACGAATTACTGGAAAGGCAAGGCGCCAATCGACAAGCTGGTGTTCGCCATCACCCCCGATGCCTCGGTGCGCTACGCGAAACTCAAGGCCGGCGAGTGCCAGGTGATGCCTTATCCGAACCCGGCTGACCTGGCGGCCATGAAAGCCGACCCGAAGATCAACCTGATGCAGAAGGAAGGGCTCAATGTGGGGTACCTGGCGTATAATACCTTGACGAAGCCTTTCGACGACGTCAGGGTCCGCAAGGCTCTGAACCACGCTATCAACAAGTCGGCGATTATCGACACCGTCTTCCAGGGGGCCGGCAAGCCGGCCAAGAACCCGATTCCGCCGACCATCTGGTCCTACAATGATGCCACTGTGGACGACGCTTTTGACCTGGCGACCGCCAAAAAACTGCTCGCCGAGGCCGGATTCCCCAATGGCTTCGAGACGAAAATCTGGGCGATGCCGGTGCAGCGTCCCTACAATCCAAACGCCCGCCGCATGGCCGAAGTCATCCAGGCCGACTGGGCCAAGGTCGGCGTCAAGGCCGAGATCGTGTCCTACGAGTGGGGTGAGTATCTGAAGCGTTCCAAGGACAAGGATCGCGACGGCGCCGTGCTGCTCGGCTGGACCGGTGACAACGGCGACCCGGACAACTTCCTCGCCGTGCTGCTTGGCTGCGACGCAGTGGGCGGTGCCAACCGCGCCCAGTGGTGCAATCAAGAGTTCGAGGCCCTGATCCAGAAAGCCAAGGTGGTGGCCGATCCGAAGGAGCGTACCAAGCTCTACGAGCAGGCCCAGATCGTCTTCAAAGAGCAGGCCCCGTGGGCAACCATCGCCCACTCTATGGTCTTCGAGCCGCTCAGCAAGGATGTCGTCAACTACAAGATCGACCCCTTGGGCGGGCATATCTTCTACGGGGTCGACCTGAAGTAATCCCGTTTTTAAAGTAATATCGGCCGGGAAAGAGCGCACCCTTTCCCGGCCTTTTCAGCCGGTTGTGATGTTATGCTCAACTTTTTTCTCAAACGCATCGGTGTCGTCATCCCGACGTTCATCGGTGTGACTCTGCTGACCTTCTCCCTGATCCGGCTGATTCCCGGCGACCCGGTGGAGCTGATGGCTGGCGAACGCGGGATCGACCCGGCACGCCACGCCCAGCTGCTGGCCGAGATGGGGCTCGACAAACCGCTTCTGGTGCAGTACTGGAATTATCTGGTCGGCATTTTTCATGGTGACATGGGAACCTCTCTGGTGACCCGAGAACCGGTGGTGAAGGAATTCTTCACACTTTTTCCGGCGACCCTCGAACTGGGGCTCTGCGCCATTATCATTGCTGTCCTGATCGGTCTTCCGGCCGGAATCATCGCCGCAGTGCGGCGCGGCAAGGTGACTGATTACACGGTGATGGGGATGTCCCTGACCGGTTACTCGATGCCGATTTTCTGGTGGGGCCTGCTGCTGATCCTGCTCTTCTCCGTGAGACTTGGCTGGACTCCGGTCTCCGGGCGCATTTCAGAGATGTTCTGGGTCGACGAGGTCACCGGCTCCATGCTGGTTGACGCCTTCCTCTCCGACGAAAAAGGCGCCCTGCTTTCCACTCTGCATCATCTGATCCTGCCGGCCATCGTGCTTGCGACCATCCCATTGGCGGTGATTGCGCGCATGACCCGTTCGGCCATGCTTGAAGTCCTGCGCGAGGACTATGTGCTGGTGGCGCGCGCCAAGGGGCTGGCGATGCCATTGGTGATCTGTGTGCACGCCCTGCGCAATGCCCTGATCCCGGTGATTACCGTCATCGGCCTCCAGGTCGGGGTGCTGATGGCCGGGGCAATCCTCACCGAAACGATCTTTTCCTGGCCCGGGATCGGCAAGTGGTTGCTGGACTCGATTCGTCGTCGCGACTACCCTTCGGTACAGGGAGGGATTCTACTGGTCTCCTGCCTGGTGATCCTGGTCAACCTGACAGTTGACCTCTTTTACGGCGTGGTCAACCCGCGCATTCGCCACAACCGTTGACGGAGACGCCGACTGATGAGTGAAATGGTTCAGACCGCAGTCGCCGAGTCAGTGCCCCCGGGACCTCTGCAAGAGTTCTGGGGGTATTTCCGCGAGAATCGAGGCGCTCTGATCGGCTTCAGCTTCATCGTGGCGGTGCTCCTGGCCGCACTGTTCGCCAACCAGTTGACCCCGCACAGCCCCTACGAGCAGTACCGCGACTACATTCTCACCCCGCCCGCCTGGCAGGACGGAGGGTTGTGGCGCTTTCCCCTGGGGACCGACGAGGTCGGACGCGATATCCTCACCCGGCTGATACACGGTGGACGCATGTCGCTGTTCATCGGCATGATGGTCGTTTCCCTGTCTTTACTGCTGGGCACCATGATCGGCCTGATCGCCGGCTACGCCAAGGGGATGACCGATACGCTGATCATGCGTGCCATGGATATCATCATGGCTTTGCCCAGCCTGTTGCTGGCCCTGGCCATTGTCACCATCCTGGGCCCTGGACTGATCAACGCGGCGATCGCTATCGCGATCACCTATCTGCCGCACTACGTGCGGATCACCCGCGCTTCGGTGATTACCGAAAGTTCCAAGGATTACGTGACGGCATCGCGCGTTTCGGGGGCCGGGGTCTGGCGGCTGATGTTCATCACCATTCTGCCGAACTGTATGGCGCCGCTGATCGTCCAGGCCTCGCTCGGTTTTTCCAATGCGATCCTCGATGCCGCAGCCCTCGGTTTTATCGGTCTGGGCGCCCAGCCGCCGAGCCCCGAATGGGGCTCCATGCTCTCCGGCGCCCTGGAATTCATCCAGCGAGCCTGGTGGGTCGTCACCTTCCCGGGGCTGATGATTTTGCTCACGGTGCTCGCCTTCAACCTGATGGGGGATGGCCTGCGCGATGCCCTGGATCCAAAGATGAAACGCTAATGGCACTGTTGGAAATTGAAAATCTAAGCGTCGAGTTCGGCAGCGAGGACCGCCCCTTCAAGGCGGTTGACCAAGTGTGCCTGAGTATCGACAAGGGTGAGGTGGTCGGTATCGTCGGTGAATCCGGCTCTGGTAAGTCGGTCACCGCAAAGGCGCTCATGGGACTGGTCGATTGGCCCGGAAGGGTCAGTGCCGAACGTCTGGAATTCAACGGTAAGGACCTGTTGAGCCTGTCGGAAAAGCAGCGACGACAGATTACCGGTTATGACATTGCGATGATTTTCCAGGAGCCGATGACCAGCCTTAACCCCTGCTTTACCGCCGGCTACCAGATCATGGAGGCCTTGAAGATTCATGAGGGGGGCAGCAAGGCAGCACTCAAGGCGCGTGCCCTTGAACTGCTTGAACAGGTCGGCATCCCAGATCCTCAGGCACGGCTCAAGGCTTTCCCACACCAGCTCTCTGGGGGGATGAGCCAGCGCATCATGATCGCCATGGCGATCGCCTGCAACCCGCGGCTGCTGATCGCCGATGAACCGACGACCGCCCTCGACGTGACCATCCAGGCACAGATTCTCGACCTTTTGCTCTCTCTGCAGCAGCGGGGGCAGATGGCACTGATGCTGATTACCCATGATCTGGCACTGGTCGCGGAAGCGGCCCAGAGGGTTGTGGTCATGTATGCCGGACAGGTGGTTGAAGCCGGCCCGGTGCCGGAGATTTTCGACCTGCCGCGTCATCCATACACGGCAGCTCTGCTGGAGGCGCTCCCGGAACGTTCACTGGGGCATTCCCGTTTACAGACGATACCCGGCGTGGTGCCGGGTCAGTTCGACCGGCCGACCGGATGCCTGCTCAACCCGCGCTGCCAGTTTGCCACCGAGCGCTGTCGCCAGGAAGCCCCGCAGCTGTCAACCCTGGCCGATGGCCGCCAGGTGCGTTGCCACACGCCGCTGGATGATGAAGGAAAACCTCAGGGATGAATACCAAGACCGATCTGCTCGAAGCCCGTGACCTGACCCGCTTCTACGATGTGTCGCAAGGGCCTTTCAAACCGCACGCGGTGGTCAAGGCCCTTGACGGGGTCACTTTTAGCGTTGCTACCGGAAAGACCCTGGCGGTGGTTGGCGAATCGGGATGCGGCAAATCAACCCTGGCGCGGCAGGTGACCATGATTGAGCGGCCGACCAGCGGCCAGCTGCAGTTCGACGGTTTCGACCTGGCCAATGCTTCGGACCAGCAGCTGAAAGAAGCACGTCAACGGGTGCAGATGATCTTCCAGAATCCCTTCGGTTCACTCAACCCGCGCAAAAAGGTCGGCAGCATCATCGGTGAACCATTGGTGATCAACACCGGTCTGTCCAAGTCCGAACGGGAAGAGCAGGTGCGATCGATGATGGGGCTGGTTGGGCTGCGCCCGGAATATTACGGCCGCTATCCGCACATGTTCTCCGGTGGTCAGCGCCAGCGGATTGCCGTTGCCCGGGCGCTGATGCTGAGGCCGAAGCTGGTGGTTGCCGATGAACCGGTCTCGGCGCTCGATGTGTCCGTTCAGGCACAGGTGCTCAACCTGCTGATGGATCTGCAGAGCGAGCTCAACCTGGCCTATCTGCTTATCTCCCACGATCTTTCAGTGGTGCGACACATCGCCGATGACGTGATGGTGATGTACCTGGGCAAGGTCGCGGAATATGGCGAATCAGAGCAGGTTTTCAGTAACCCGCGCCATCCCTACACCCGGGCTCTGCTCGCGTCGACTCCCCATCTCAAGCCTCAGAACCGCCAGGAGCACATCGTTCTCAAGGGCGAAATTCCTTCACCGCTGGCCCCACCTGCAGGATGCGTGTTTCATACGCGCTGCCCCTACGCCAACGAACGCTGCAGGACAGAAATCCCTCAGCTGAGAACATTGGCCGATTCTCGTAAGACCGCCTGCCACGGAGTCGAGGAGGGGCGGGTTTAATCGACAAGAGGTTCATGTCCCTCAGTTTGCTGGACCTTGCAGTGATTGCCGCTTGGTTCGCGCCTTATGGAGGGAATCCAGTACCCGGAATCCAGAATCCGGAATAAGTCCCGACGGCCAGGTGGGATCGCGAGTTTATTTGTCTGTTGGATACTGAATTCTGGGTTCTCCGCGGCAAGCCACGGGGCAGTTCATTCGACAGGGGGGGCATTCCCCGCTGCCTGCGGCAGCCCAGTCCCCTGGATTTTGAGCTAATCACCTACCGGCCCCCCCCTCTAAGAAGGCCCTGAGCACTAAATTTATGCGGATTGGCCCGTGAATTTTTGCGAAAATTGACTCAGTTTCTGATAGACTTCAAATTATTGTTATGCAGGTATGTGGGTTATAACCCTTTAGACAAGCACCACCCGGTCCTTACTGCACTCGTGCGGCAGTCCGGTTGTGTGCCGTGCTCCTCCGGCAGGCCTTGCTGGGCTGTCCGGTTATTCGTTGAACGGTTTGCTGCCGCTGCCGCAGCAGGGTTTTTCTCAAAACAGAGGGAGGTTGCATATGCAGAAACTGATTCGCATCGAACCGGCCAAATGTGTTGGCTGCAAGACCTGTGAACTGGCCTGTTCCTTCAAGAACGTCGGTGAGTTCGCTCCCAGTCGCACACGCATCTACAACGAAGTCTTTCTCGAGGACGCCAAGTTCATCACTGTGACCTGCATGCAGTGCGATGAACCGTGGTGCGAGAAGGCCTGCCCCAAGACCGCCATCACCAAAGACATGGCAAGCGGCGTCGTCACCGTCGACGATGTCAAATGTGTCGGCTGTCGGACCTGTGTCAGTGCCTGTCCCTTCGGCATGATCAAGTACGTGGACAGTACCGGCAAGGCGGACAAGTGCAACCTCTGCGGCGGCGACACTCCCGAGTGCGTAGCTTTCTGTCCGACCCACTGCCTGACCCTGGGTGAAGAGGACAAGCCGCTGCGGCAGAAAGTGCTGCGTTTCGTCGAAACGATGAAAAACGGGCAGATGGAGGTTTGATATGAGCAAGGGATATAAAGGCAAAGTATTGCGTGTTGATTTGTCGTCCGGCACCTGCAAGACCGAGGCCCTCAATGCAGAGTGGGCCAAGTCCTATCTCGGCGGACGCGGCCTGGCTTCCAAATACCTGACCGAGGAGATTTCGCCCGACGTCGATCCGATGAGCCCGAAGAACAAGCTGATCATGGCAACCGGGCCCCTGACCGGAACCTATGGTGCGGCCAACGGCCGCTACATGGTCGTGACCAAGTCGCCGCTTACCGGCACTATTGCCAGCTCCAACTCCGGCGGCTACTTCCCCAGCGAGCTGCGGTATGCCGGTTTCGACATGATCATCTTCGAAGGCAAGGCGGCCCGGCCGGTCTATCTGCAGATTCACAACGACCGTGCCGAACTGGTCGGTGCCATTCATCTCTGGGGCAAGTCGACCAATGAAACGGAAGACGCGATCCGCAACGAGTTCCACGGCGATGCCAAGGTGGCCTGCATCGGACCTGCCGGAGAAAACGGCGTGTTTTACGCCAACATCATGAACGACAAACACCGTGCCGCCGGCCGCAGCGGCGTCGGTATGGTCATGGGCAGCAAGAACCTCAAAGCGGTCGCCGTGCGCGGCACCGGCGGAGTCCGGGTCGCCGACCCCAAGGCTTACCGGGATGCCGCGCTCGAATCCTACGGCCTGCTCAAGGAAAACCCGGTCACCGGTGAGGGGCTGGGGGCCCTGGGGACTGCAGTGCTGGTCAATGTTATCAACCAGAGTGGGGCTCTGCCGACCCGCAACGCCCAGACCGGGACCTTTGAAGGGGCGGAGAAGATCTCCGGCGAAACCCTGGCCGCGACCTACCTGAAGCGCAACAAGAGCTGCATGGGGTGCATCATCGGCTGTGGCCGCGTCACCAAGCTGTCCGACGCCAAATACTCCGGCGATGGTGAGGGCCCCGAGTATGAATCGCTCTGGGCCCTCGGCGCCGCCTGCGGGGTCTCCGATCTGGCTGCGATTACCAAGGCCAACTACATCTGCAACGAGTACGGCATGGACACCATCACCGCCGGCTCAACGGTCGGCTGTGCCATGGAACTCTACCAGAGAGGCCTGATCAGCGAAAAGGAAGCCGGCATGCCCCTGGAGTTTGGCAACGGCGAGGCCCTGGTCAAGCTGATGGAGTTGACCGGCAAGGGCGAGGGCTTCGGCAAGAAGATAGCACTCGGTTCCTACCGACTGGCCGAGAGCTACGGCATGCCCGAACTGTCGATGACCTCCAAGAAGCTGGAATTCCCTGCCTACGACCCGCGCGGCATTCAGGGGATGGGCTTGGAGTATGCGACCAGCAACCGCGGTGCCTGCCATGTGCGTGGCTACCTGATCTCGCCGGAAATCCTCGGTATTCCTGAAAAACTTGACCCGCACGTGACCGAGGGCAAGGCGACCTGGCTGAAGATCTTCCAGGACTTCACCGCGGTGGTCGATTCGGCCGGCGTCTGCCTGTTCACCACCTTCGGCATCGGCGTGCCGCAGTTTGTCAAATTCTGCAACGCGGCGAACGGCACCAGCCTGAGTGACGAGGATCTGCTTGCGGCCGGCGACCGGATCTACAACCTCGAGCGGATGTTCAACCTCAAGGCGGGTATCGACCCGTCCCAGGACACCCTGCCGAAGCGCATCCTCGAAGAGCCCCTGCCGGACGGCCCGGTCAAGGGCGATGTCTGCAGACTGTCGCAGATGCTTCCGGAATACTACAAGGAGCGCGGCTGGAGCGCCAAAGGGGTCCCGACTGAAGCGAAGCTGCAGTCCCTCGGGCTGGCTTAGTTCACACAGGCTCCTGAACAGGAGAGGGGCCCGCATTTGTGCGGGCTCCTCTCTGTTTTGAAAAGAGGTGGCGCATGGCAGAGACTTACGAATACGTCGTGATCGGCAACAGTGCGGCGGGGCTGCAGGCACTGCGTACCCTGCGCAGGCATGACCGGCAGGCCTCCGTGGCGATCATCGACCGGGAAGACCATCCGGCCTATTCCCGGGTATTGACCCCATATTACGTCGGCGGCAAGACCGGCCGGGACAACCTGTTCATCGTCGATCGTGACTACTACCGACGCGAGCATATCACCACCCTGTTCGGCCGCAACGTCGTTGCCCTCGATGCCGATGGCCACCGGTTGGAACTGGACGACGGCCAACAGGTCGCTTTCGGCAAACTGCTGCTGGCGATCGGGGCCGAGGCACGTAACCTGGCCATCACTTCAGCGCGGGCCTGCACCTTGCGACACATGGCCGATGCCGAAAAGCTCGAAGCTCTGATGCAGAATGCCAGCAGCATCACGGCGATCGGCGCCGGCCTGGTCAGCCTGCCCCTGCTCTCGCATGCGCCGGAGTCCGCCGAGAAACACCTGGTGGTCGGATCCAACCGGATCTTCAGCCGGGTGGTGGACGCGGAAGCCTCGGCCATTCTCGAGGAGATGTTCCGTGGGAGCGGTCTGCAGTTGCACAAGCAGGACGACATCGTGACCATCGACGAAGGCGAAAGGCTGCAACTCACCCTGGCCTCCGGTGGCCATCTGGTGACTGACATGCTGATCATCGGCAAGGGGGTTGAACCGAACATCTGGCTGGCCCGCGCGGCCGGCCTTCGAGTGCACGACGGCATCCTGATCGATGACTACTGCTGTACCAGCCACGCCGACATCTACGCCGCCGGCGATGCCGCGGAATGCAAAGATTTCGTGACCGGCGAACCGACCATCCAGGGGAACTGGATGACCGCTGTCGAGCAGGGGGAGAATGCTGCCCTCAACATGCTGGGAATGACCTGTGCCTACGAGGGAAGCCTGAAAAACAACATCACCGAGGTGTTCGGTGTCGACATCGCCGCCATCGGCTACTGTCAGGATGATGCGTCCCAGACTGCCAGCACCTTCGATGCTGCTACCGGCCGCTACCGCAAGATCTTCCTCAACGAACGGCGCCGGGTGATCGGGGCAACCCTGATCGGTGAAACCAACGATGCGGGGCTCTACTACCACTGGGTTCGCACCCGCCACACCTTCCCCGGCGAGCAGGCGCTGCACCGAACCAATACTTACGCGAGCTTCCTCAAGGGGCTGGCATAGGCTGCGTCCTGGCGCGCAGGAGGTATGACGATGCTGCAGCTGCAGTTCTTCGGTCTGATCCGGCTTCTGTTGAAACGGGAGGCCCTCGAATTGGCCTGGACCGAAGGCGATACTGTGCAACGGGTGCTCGACAGGGTCCAGGTGCAGGTCGCCGTCCCTTTTATACAGAAGCTGATTGATGACCAGGGGACGCCCCACCCCGGTACCATCATCCTGGTCAACCGCAGGAACATCCTGCACCTGCAGGGTTTGCAAACGCCCCTTGCCGATGGCGACACCCTGGCCTTCTTTCCCCCGGGGGCCGGTGGATGAGCGCCACCGGCGCCGAACGTTACGCTCGCCAGGTTCTTCACTGGGGAGCCGAGAAGCAGCAGCAGATTCAAAACTCATCCCTGCTGGTTGCCGGTGTCGGCGGCCTCGGCGCCACGGTCAGCCAACTACTGGTCCGGGCCGGAATAGGTCATCTTTACCTGGTTGACGACGGCGTTCTCGACTGGCCCGATCTGAACCGGCAGACCCTGTATGGCGAGAAGGATATCGGCCGGGCCAAGCTGTCTCTGGCCAGGGAACGCCTTAACCAGATCAATTCAGCGACCCGGATCATCGAACTGCACGGCAGAATCGATGACGCTTTCCAGGTTCCCGCCGGGGTGGACGGCGTGGCCGACTGCCTGGACAATTACCGGAGTCGCTTCCTCCTCTATCGGGCCCTGGCGGCGGGAACCTATTTTGTCCATGGCGGACTAGATGGTGACAACGGTCAGGTGCTGACCCTGCTGGCCGGGCAGTCACAGCCCTTCGACGAGGTCTTTGCCGGTGCTCTTCAGCCTCAAGGGAGCATCCCGGTGACGCCGGACAACGTCGTGGTGATCGCCGGATTGATGGTCAACGAACTGTTCAACGTCCTTTGGAAAACACCGAAAATGCTCGATCGCTGCCTGGTTGTCAGCCTGGCCGATTTCAGTATGGCGTTCCTCGAGGTTTAGTTGAATCGTCGGCTACTTCCCCGCCTGACCGCGGTCGCACAACCTGTTGCCGACACCTTCCAAGTCGCAGAAAATTCCAGTAGACAATTATCGGCCCGGAGGCTTCACCATAAGTGTGCAGGCTTGGTTTGCAGACGAATCCTGCTGTCAGTTTGCAAGGGATGCTCACAGGCAAAGGTTGTATAAGGCTCTATGTTGAAGCCTTTAGGTGGCCGGTCGAGCCAGCGTGGGTGCTTTGTACCAGCTGCTTATCCCGACGCCGCTGAAAACCAGGCCGCATGCCAGCCACTGTGCCGTGTTGAGGGTTTCACCCAGGACCAGCATGCCGAGCAATACACCGAACACCGGGATCAGGTTGACGTATCCGGCGGCCTGGCTGGCAGGAATGCGACTGACGCTGAAGTTGTAGCAGCCATAAGCGCCGAGAGTGATGAAGGTGCCGAGATAGGCCACCGCCAGCAGGGGGCCGGTGTCCCAGTGGGTGGGGAAGCCGATGTCCGGGAGGAGCAGGTAGGGAAAGAAAAACAAGCTGCCGACAAATGCCTGGAAGGCGGTCAAAAAGAGCGGTGGATAGTTGCTGGTAAGATGCTTGAGTGACACCGTATAGCCGGCCGCACAAACCATTGCCAGAAATTCGCAGAAGTTGCCAAACAGGGGGTTGGGAGCACTCGCACTGGTCTCGCTGGCCAGGCCCAGCCATACGGCGCCGATAATCGCCAGCATGAAACCTGCCAGGGTCTGGCGGCTGATCTGCTCTTTAAGCAGCCCACAGGCGAGGACTGCAACCAGCAACGGCAGCATGGCGGTTATCATGCCGGCCTGAGAGGCGCTGGTCAGTTCCAGAGCCTTGGCCTCGAAAATAAAATACAGGCACGGTTCGCAAATGGCCATGATCAGGAGGTATTTGAGGTCACGGCGGCGCCAGTTGAGTTTGCGGAAGGAGGGTACGAATATGATGAAACAGAGGCTGGCAATGAACATTCTGCCGAAGATCACCTGCATCGGGTGGTAGCCGCGAAAGGCCAGCTTGAGTGCCACAAAAGAACTGGCCCAGAGCAGCATGGCCATGACCAGGCTGAAAACGGGCAGCAGTCGGCGGGTCTTTTCAGTCACAGGGAACTCCGGATCGTGCTTTTTACTCTATCAGCCACCGTGAGCGAACCAGGCAGCGTTTCCAGCGGTCCTTTGTAGTTGCATTGCCGGCATAAGACAACAAGAATATCGGGCGGCACGGCTGATTCGGACATTTTTACTGACACAGGACGCCTCGTCATGTTACAAAACCGGCGTTTTCCATCGACAGGTAAGAAAGCAAGATGACCAAGCTCACCGATAAAGGTCGCGGTATCCGCGACATGTTCGACCGGATTGCCCCACGGTACGATCTGCTGAACCGGGTTTTATCCCTCGGCATTGATCGGCGCTGGAGACGGTTCGCGGTTCGGCAACTGGACATCCCGCGGGGTGGCATGGTGCTGGATATTGCCACCGGTACAGGTGATGTGGCGCTGGAGATCGGCCGCCAGACGGATGCGTCGGTCAAAATTGTCGGGTCTGATTTCACTCAGGGGATGCTGGTCCTAGGCCGCGACAAGATCGCCGCATCACCTTATCGGGACCGGATTCTGCTGGTGAATGCTCCCTGTGAGTCGATGCCCCACCCGGACGGCATATTTGACGGGATTACCATTGCCTTCGGCATCCGCAATGTGGTTGATCGGCAGCAGGGCCTCTTTGAGATGGCCCGAGTACTCAAACCGGGCGGGCGGGCGGTGATTCTCGAGTTTGCAACACCTCGCAACCGGTGCTTTCGGGCGGTCTATTATTTCTATTTCCGCCGCGTCCTGCCCTGGCTGGGCGGCCTTTTCTCCCAGCGTAGCGCCTACCAGTACCTGCCCGATTCCGTTCTTGAATTCCCTGATCGCGAAACATTCAAAGGGATGATGGAGCAGGCCGGGTTTGTCGATGTCAGGGTCTTCGACCTGACCGGCGGGATTGCCGCCGTGCACGTCGGGTCGCGCGCTGCCTGACGAAACCTCTCGCCGCCATTCTCCTTATGTGTCACCGCACCTCCGCGCCTTGGCGTGAATCAATGGCTTCGGTTTTGTTGTGCCTTTGTTGGAGGTATAGGCTCGAAACTATTTAGAGCTGCTTTCCCCTCCCCAGAGGATCTCCGGGTTTTCAAACAGCTTGAAAGGCAACTGCAGGGTGCGCTTGAGCAGACCGAGGGTCGGTTCGGTGAGCGTATCCAGAGGCATGGCGTTGACCGAGACATCGTCGGTCGTTCCCTTGATCGAAAAGTGTGCCGTCAGGAGCGCCCGGTCGTCTCCGGTCAGGAGCCATCCGGCGACCGGAATGTGCGACACGATCTTGTCAACCGTGCCAAGGGGATGGATGGCCAGGCTCAGGTCGAGCTGCTTGTTCAACAGGTTCAATTGCCCGATATACGCCTGGTTCATCGCCTCGCTCTGAATTTTCAGGTCATCACTCCTGAGTATCCCCTTGTCCAGCTGCAGATTCGCTGACAAGGTGGCAAATGGCATCCCTTCACGGTCCATATCCGGCAGTTCCAGGGCAAATATCTGAGAGACGTTCAACAGCGAAAACACTTTGCTCAGGAACTGGAACTGGTGCAGGACGCCATCGTGAATCTGGATATTGAAATTGCCGTAGGATGAGGGGAGGTAGTTGGCACCGGTCTCCCCGCTCAGGTAAAAATCGCCGCGCAGTTTACCGCGTACGATGTTTTTCTGGTTGAGCAGCTCCCGGTAGACTTCCAGTGCGTCCACATCCTCAGCATGGCCGGAAACCCTGAGACGGGTCGGAGCCTCTCTGGAAAAATCGCTGATGATCTGGGCATTGCAGAAGCCCTCGCCGACCGAAAAGTCCAGGGGGTGGATCGTCAGGCGCTCCGGAGTCGGGATAATGACTCCGGAGGCATCGTGAAAGCTCATGCCGTACAGGTCGCCGCGCTTGGCCAGTGCGTTGATTCTTATGGTTGTACGGGTACTCTTCTCTTCGGTCTTGTTCGAGACGTCAGCGGTCTGCTGTTGCTCAATTTCGGGGCGATCCGTCCATAAGCTGATCACCTCGCCGATATTGGCAAACTCAGACGTGATATCAAGGTTCACGTCATACGGCGCGAGAAAGTCAATCGTCCCGCGCACCGTGGCCTGAGTGCCGCCATCGAGGCGGACATCGACCGGGGCGAAGGTCAGCCCGTGGCGATCAATCTCCAAATGGCCATCGATGTCGCGTAGCTGGGCTTTTTCAGAATGGAAAACCAGTTCGCTGGCACGAATCGCGGGGGCCCGAACGTCAAGGATCAAATGCGGCTCATTGAAATCATCAATTCTTGCCTGGACGGTGAGGGGCGACTGCCCCAGATGAACGTGGAGGTTGTCCGCGGCCAGGCCGTTGGCGGTCAAACGGACGCGACCGTTAATCTGCTCGAGGTCGGCAATATGCTTGGTCGCGCGCAGGCCGGCATCGCGCAGGGTGAGGGTCAACTCCGGGCGGTTGTTCTGGGGCCTTCCCTGCTGGTGTAAACTCAGGTCTGCCTGGCCATGCAACTGCAGCATTTCCAGCAAAGGCACGGTATCGGCCACCCTTCGCAGGTCCTCGATGCTCAGTAAAGCGTCGACAGTCAGGCTATCGGGGTCATCGAGCAGGATGGAGCCCGAGAGATGCCCTTTGGCAACCGACCATTTGAGGGAACCATGGTCAAGGCTGATTTTTTCCGGTGTCAGCGTGGCATGCAGGGCCAGTTTATCCTCCGGGCCTGATGTGAAGTGCATACCGGAGGGGTGGTTGATGACAAGTTGTGACAGGTCGGCCAGCAGATCGAGGCTGATTTTGCTGAGCGGACCTTCCAGGTGTCCCTTGATACTGACCTGGCCGCTGGTCTCGGTGGCATGGGATGGAATCCGCCATTCTTCGAGCAGTTTGTCCAACCGAAAGTCGCCGCTGAAATCCAGCGAAGTCAAAGCCACCGCATCCCGGTCATATTCTCCCCTCCCATCCAGTGACAGGTGGAGGTCACCGATCTGAGCCAGGACGCCGTTGATCTGCCAGAGAGTGCCGGTCAAGTCGAAGGGCAGAGCGGTGACCTCGGCCTGGTGGTCCTCTCCGAGATCCCAGGCCATCTCCCTCAGGACTCCTTTGATTTGGCCGAGGCGCCATGTTATCCCTTGCTCCTTGGTCTCGAACAGGGTGAATTCTGCCCGCTCCAGGTCCACAGACCCCTGGTCCTGAAGCTTTTGCCGGACCACTTCCCATGATGATCCCCGGCCATCGGGGAGCCAGCTCTTGAGCCGGGATGTGGGCACACTGCTGTTGAGCAGCGTGACGTTCACTGCAAAGGGCTGGCCGTCCGGGGTCCATCCGAGGCTGCCAGTCAGCCGGGATTCGTCAACCTGTAATGACAGGTTACTGATTCCGGGGTGGTCGCCGCTGATCTGCAGCCGGCCTGAAGCGGCCAGGCTGCTGAACTGGATCGGTTCTGCATAGGCCTGCCCCGGTGAAATGATAATCTTGCCCGGTGAAAGTGCTCCATGAAATTGGAGGCTGGCATCCGGAGACCCTTCCACCTGCAGGTTCAGGTCGCTTGAACCGGCTATGGAAGAGATGACGGTCTGGCCGGCAAGCAAGAGCCAGCCCGCACTGAGGTCGAGATCTTTCACCTTCAGACCAAGCTTGAAGTACGGTGTCAAGCGGTTGCTCTCGTTGAGCTGCAGGGAGCCCGTCCCCTCGATCTGCCAGGCGCTTTTAGCCTGTTGCTCTGGCACCTGCAGCATCCCACTCATGGTCAGTTGCACAGCCTTGTCGAGTCCGATGGCCGACAGAACGCCGTTGAGTACTGTAATGTCAATCTGTTGTGCAGTTCGGTCTGGGGAGGGCAGGTCGATACGCACAACCCCGCCGAGGATTTCCAGCTGAGCAATGCTGATTGATTGCAGCAGAGCCTGGTCAATCTTAAGCGGTACCGGGCTGCTGTGCAGGCCATCGCCATCGGCTGGCGCTTTGAGGGACGATCTTACCTGGACGATCGGCTGCATCAGACTGATCTTGGCAAACTTGATCTCACGCTTCAGCAGCCCCCGCCACTGCAGGTTGATGAGGATGTTGGCGGTATCGACCTGCATGGTTGAACTGTCGTCACCGACCTGCAGGTCGGCAAAGCGCAGAGCCAGGTTGGTGTCGTGCAGGTTGTAACGAATGTCACCTATCTTTACGGGCAGTCCGAGGAGGGTGGCCAGTCTTGATTCGGCCTCTTTCCGATAATCGTTGAGGTCAAGGCTGACCAGGAAGTAAGCGATCCATGCGATCACCAGGGCGATTCCTGCCAGGCTGCCGAAAAGCAGCAGGCGTCTGCCTGACAAGCGCTTGGGCGCTGGTTCTGTCATGACAATGTGCCACCTGTGGGATAGTCCCGGACAAACGGGGCCTTGTCCCCCGGCAGTGGCAGCAGGATGGTGAATCTGCTGCCCTGGCCGGGAACGCTTTCCACCTGGATCTGGCCACCGTGGAGGATGACGATTTCCCTGGCCAGGCTCAGGCCGAGGCCAATGCCACCTGTCGTACGGCGGTCACCGCTGTCTAGTTTGTGGAAGGGCTTGAAGATGGCATCGAGCTCATGCTGGGGGATGCCGATCCCCTGATCAATGACACAGATCGTGGTCTGATTGCCGTTGCTCTGGGCGGAGAGAGAGATTCGTCCGCCCTTGGGGGAATAACGGCAGGCATTGGTCAAAAGTTGCAAGATGACCTGGGTCAGTTCCTGGCGGTTGCCGTAGACTTGAACGCCCGGTTGACATGCGATCTCGATCTCATGATGCGCTTTGCAGTCCCGGTTGCTTCCCCTGGCCTTTTCAAGCAGGCCCTGTACCTGGAGGTATTCGTAGTCGACTCTGGCCCGGTCGATTTTAAGGCGCCGGACATCCAGGAAGTTGTTGACGAGCTCGTTCAGCTTCTCGGCTTCTTTGAAGATGATATCGAGATGTCGCCTGTGCTGGTCGGGGATTGCCTGCTCGTTTATGAGAAGTTCGGCAAAGCCGCTGATGGCCGTCAGGGGGGTGCGCATTTCATGGCTGACCGCGGAGAGCAGGTCGTGTTTGATCTTTTCCAGCTCTTTGCGCTCAGTGATGTCTATGGCGACTTCAAGCCTCACCAGGCGGCCATCCGGCCAGCGGATTGCTTTGTCGAAGCATTCGTACCAATGGTTGTTCTTGGTATTGAGAAATTCCCAGGTGATCGAGGAGCCGTCTGCGCCGTTGCTGATGAGTTGCGGGTTCGTGCAGAAATCACAGGGTTGATCAATCCCCTGTTGCAGATACTTGTAACATTTGAGGTCCTGCCAGCCCGGGCCGAAAAACTCCTCGGCAAACCGGTTGACATAGAGCAGCTGGTAGGTTTCGAGGTCGGCAACGTAGACGACCGCGTTCATCGAATCGAACAGGATATTCAATTGCGCGAAGCGATCCTGGATGTCCTGCCGGACTTTGCCCGCTTGCTCGTCGAGGCCCTCTTCCCTGGTGCGTAACATCTGCAGGCAATGGCTGAGATAGAGATAGAGCAGGGTGGCCGTTACCAGCACAAAGAGCCACCCCTTGACGGTCTGAGCCCTGGTCAGCTGGTCTGGACTGCTGACGAACCATGCCAGAACCGTGTCCGAGAAGTAGATCCACAGGCAGGCGAAGACGGCATATAAGGCAACGGTGCGTGCCGCCGCGCGTCTGTGCAGGGTTTTTCTTTCCTGGTTCTCAATCGTGGGCATGATGGAGTGGACTCTGACATTTTACGGATATGGCCCCGGACCCGCGCCTGGCAGCGAATTCTCGCTGCTCGCCGGCCTCACCGGATGTCAGAGCCCCCGGCTTGTATCTAACAAACTAACGGCCATTATACCTATATTTGCAAACATACGGCAGAATTTTATCCACCTTGCCGCCCGGAAAACTTCCGGGGGAAACCCAACGTCTCCATGAGATCCTGCAACTCCGCCGGCAGCGGGGAGTCAATCAAGACGTTCATGCCGGTTGCCGGTTGCTGAAAAGTCAGTTGATGGCAATGCAGGAAGACCCTGTGCAGCCCTGGCATGGTTACGCCGCCGTAGCGCGTGTCACCGAGGATTGGCCAGCCGGCCTCAGCAAGCTGTCTGCGAATCTGATGGCGGCGCCCGGTGACCAGCTCAAGTTCAAGCAGGGTGTGGCTGCCGGCCGCAGCGATCGGCCTGAACCTGGTCAGGGCGTCTTTGCGGCTTCCTTTGGCGGGGACCAGAGAGGTCAATTCGCCTGGCAAGCTTATGTCGCCTGCAACCATTGCCAGGTAAAGCTTGGTTGCCTGACCGGCCATGATCATCTTGCCCAGTTGGCTGGCCGCTGCCCGTCCCTTGCCGATCAGGACCGCTCCGGACGTGCCGATATCCAGCCGGTGGATCGGTGCAACCCGAAAGGTCTCCCCGCGCAGGCGCAGGAAGTCGCCGACGCGTTGCAGCAGGTTGTCACCATGGCCAAGGGCGCGGTGCACGGCAAGTCCCGCCGGCTTGTCGATGACCATGCACTGCACGTCTTCGTAAAGGATCTGTCCGGGCTGGAGGTGCGACTGCTCAAGGCACTCACACCAGCGCAGGGAGTTTCTTACCGAGATCGTGTCACTGGTATGGACCACTTGCTCTGCGGCAGCACTACAGCTGTTCACAGAGACGCGCTGTTTTTTACAGAGTTGCCGCAGCAGGGCTCGCGGAGCAGCAGGGACTCTTAATGCAAGCGCATTGATCAGTGCCAGGTCGGCCTCTCGCCGGTTGATTCGCCACTCGGTCATGGTCGCCATCATATCATGCCCTTAATCAGTAGGTTTGTGGTGGACAAACGCATGCCAGGGTTCGACCTGGACAAGCATGTAAAAACCTGGGACCAACCCGCAGGCACTCCGGAAATTTTCGAGCAGCCTGACTGAACGATGATTTTTTTCTTCCGGCAAGCAGCTCTATGATTCAGAATAGTCTCTAGCAGATTTCTGGGCAACTGTCCTCGGGCAAAAGGCCCTGGCCGGAATGCATGAAATCTCCTTTACAGCATAGTCATAGCTTGCTAACATCGCCGGCTACTTATTGTAAAATAAGTGCGGGCAGACCGCAGTATCAAAGCCAATCCCCATGAAAATAAAACGCATTGAAATTACAGGATTTAAGTCGTTTGTCGAGCGCACCGTGCTCGACTTCGACGATGGCATCACTTCGATCGTCGGCCCGAACGGCTGCGGCAAGAGCAACGTCGTCGATGCCATCCGCTGGGTCATGGGCGAGCAGAGTGCCCGTAATCTGCGTGGCAAGCTGATGGAAGACGTCATCTTCGGAGGCAGCGAGAGCCGCAAGCCGCTCGGTATGGCCGAGGTGAGCCTGATCATGGACAATGCCGCCGGTATTGCGCCCGCGGCGTTCCGCGAGTATGCAGAGATCCAGGTCACCAGGCGGCTCTACCGCAACGGTGAAAGCGACTACCTCCTGAACAAAACCCCCTGCCGGCTGCTCGACATCACGGAGTTGTTCATGGACACCGGGGTGGGTACCCGAGCTTATTCGATCATCGAGCAGGGCAAAATCGGCATGATCATCAATGCCAAACCCGAGGACCGGCGCAGTCTTATCGAGGAAGCCGCCGGAGTCACCAAGTTCAAAGCACGCAAGAAATCAGCTTTGCGCAAGATCGATGCGACGGGCCAGAATCTGCTGCGCCTTGGCGACATCGTCAATGAAGTACGGCGGCAGATGAACAGCCTCAAACGTCAGGCCCAGAGAGCCGTCCGTTTCCGTGAATTCCGCGAGGAACTGCGGGAGCTGGAATTGCAGTTCGGTCTGCGTCAATACAATGCGCTGAATGAAAAGGCCGAGCAGGTTGGCCGTTCTGCCGAAGAGCAGAGCTGGCAGGTTGATGCTGCCACCCGAGAGCTCGAACAGGCGGAACTCGATCTCGAGCAGGCTCGCCTGAGTCATACCGAACGTGACAAAGAAGCAACCCAGGGTCAAACCGGGGTGTTCCACCTGACCAGTGAAATTCAACAGGTTGAGAGTCGTCTCGAATTTGGCGGCAAGGAGGTTGACTCTCTCGATCGCCAGCAGGAGAGGATTGCGGCCGAGCTTCACGAGATCGACCGGCGGTTTGCCAGCGCCGATCAGGAGGAGACGGCTCAGAGCCGAATCCGGGAGGATCAGTCCCTGCTCTTTGCCGAGGAACAGACCCGTCTAGAGGAGAGTGAAGAGATCCTGCTCGATCTGACCGAGCAGGAGGAGAGCCTGGGCCGACAGCTGGAGCAGGCCCGGCAGAGGCTTTATCACCTCCTCGCCGAGTTGACCCGCATGACCAGCCAGCAGGAGGAGGCGAAGCGCCGCCTTGCGGTGCTTGCCGACCTGACTGAGCGCAATCACCAGGAAGCCCTGGCCGTAACCGGGCAGCTTGAGCGTCTTCAGAACAGCAGCAGCAGCCTGACCACGACCCTGGATGCTATTGAAAAGGAGCGCGGCAGCCTGGTGCAGAGGCGCCAGCAGCTGCAGGATCGGCAGGCCAGTCTCAAGGAGCAGGTGGAGCAGGTGGAACTCGAGCTGTTGCAGCGTCGTGAGGTGCTCAGCCGGCAACGATCCCGCCTCGAGTCTCTTCAGCAACTGGAACAGAACCTGGAAGGTTATGCCCGCGGCGTCAAGACGCTGCTTTCCAATGTTCAGCACAAGGAACGCATGAAGGGGCTGGTCGCCGACATTCTCGATGTGCCGCCACGCTTCGAAGCCGCCATCGAAGCCGTCCTCGGCGAGCGTGTTCAGGCGCTGCTCCCGGACAACCTCGAAAATGCCCAGTCGGCATTGGCATACTTGCGTGATAACGAGGGCCGCTGCACTTTCCTGTTGCCGGATTGCCCGGCGGCTGAGCCGCCGGGCATGCCGGGCGGCCATGCTCTGGTGGACCTTCTGCAGGGGCGTCCCGGGTTTCAGGACGCAGTCTCAAGGCTGCTCTCCGGCGTTTACCTGGTGGATGAACTGACCGGATATTTTGCGCAGAAGATCCCCTTCGGAGTGACGTTGGTCACCGAGGACGGCAACCTCCTGACGCATCGCGGCGAAGTGACCGGTGGCGGCCGCCAGGCTCTCGACCAGGGACTGCTGCATAAGAAGCGGGAAATGATCGATCTGCAGAAGCAGGTCAAAAGCCTGGATGCCGAGGTCGCCGAGCTCAACCACAAGCGTGAAGCGCTGCGCGACGAGTCGCGCTCAACGGAAGACACTCTTCGTCAGACGGAGCAGGCCCTGCACCAGCAGGAGATCAGGGTGGTCGACAGCCGCAAGGACCTGGATGGATTGATGAACGAAGATGCCCGGCTCCAGGAGCGTGTCGAGATCCTCAGCCTGGAAGAAGAGCAGTTGCACGAAGAACATGAGACCCTGCAGCGGACCTTGCAGGCGTCGACCAGCACAAGTGCGTCGAGCGAAGGCGAAAAACGCGAGCTGGACGCTCTGGTGGCACGCCTGCAGGAACAGCTCCAGGACCTGCGTGAACGAGTCAACGAGGCTCGCCAGGGGGTGACCGCTCTGAAGGTCAGCCTCGCCAGTTTGCGCGAGCGCGAGGAGAACAGCCGCAACGCCCTGACGCGCCTGGCCAGCCTGCGTGATGAATTGCGACATCGGCAACTGGCACTCAACCAGGACGCTCTGGAGGCTGTCGAAAGACAGGCTGCCTTACGCGTTGAAGCGCAAAAACTCAAGGTGGAAATGGAACTGCTTTATCGCAAACGCGTCGAACAGGAAAACGCGCTTGCCGGTTTGCGGGAGCGTTTCGAAGCCAGCCGCCAGGAGATCGAAGGGCGAGAAACGGAGCTCAAGCAGTTCCGTTCCCGTGCTCAGCAATTGCGTGATCACCTCTCCTCACAGCAGATGCAGAACCGTGAGCTGCAGCTGGAAATCGAGCATATGCGGCAGGCGTTCCTCGATCGCTACCGGATCGACCTGGCGGCGCCTGACGTTGCCGGCCGGTTCGATGCCGCGTTCGACGAGGACGCGTCTGCAGAGCGCCGCGATTACCTGCTGAGCCGCATTGACGAGATCGGCGAAGTCAACCTGATGGCGATCGATGAGTACCAGGAGCTCGAGGACCGTTATATTTTCCTGACCGCACAGCAGGAGGATTTGCAGACGTCTCTCGATGGGCTCCAGTCGGCAATCGCCAAGATCAATCGAACCACCCGCAAGCGCTTCCGGGAAACCTTTGACCTGGTCAATGCCAGGTTCCGCGAACTCTTTCCACAGCTGTTCAACGGCGGCCAGGCCGAATTACGGCTGACCGACGAAAACGATCTCCTGGAGACCGGGATCGAAGTGGTTGCCCAGCCTCCCGGCAAGAAGCTGCAGAACGTGACCTTGCTCTCCGGCGGCGAGAAGGCCCTGACGGCCGTTGCCTTGATCTTTTCGATCTTCCAGATCAAACCGTCGCCCTTCTGTCTGCTCGACGAAGTCGATGCGCCGTTGGACGATGCCAATATCGGTCGGTTCAACGATATTGTGGAAACCATGTCCAATACGTCGCAATTCATTATCATCACCCACAACAAGCGCACCATGGAAATTGCCGACAACCTCTATGGGATCACCATGGAAGAACCGGGGGTTTCCAAACTGGTCTCTGTGTGCATGAAAGAGGTCGCTTAAGCCGTGCCTTTCAAAAACCTCCTGAGTTCACTGGTGGAGCGCGTTCCCGGGGCCCTGGGGGCGATCATCGCCGATTGGGAGGGGGAGGCGGTCGCTCAGGTCGGCATCATGGACGACTATGAGCTCAAGGTAATCGGTGCGCACAAGGGAGTTGTCCTGCACAACATGCGTGAGGTGGTCGACCGCCTCGGTGACGACAACCTCAGGGAGATCGTCATCACGACCAAGCAGACGCAAACTCTGATCATGCCGGTTACCAAGGATTACTACCTGGTCTTAACCCTGGACCGTTCGGACATGCTGGGCCGGGCTCTGATGGAAGCCCGTCGGTGTGTTAAGTCCCTTTATAAAGAAATTGCTTGAAACAAGAATGTCAGCTGTATGGCGATAATGCTCTTGGGCTGTCAGGTTGAGTCCTGGCCGCCCCTCTGCGATATGGGCCGCAGCAATTTATCAGGATGAACCATGAATTTTGACCTCTGGCTGAATAAGCTTGCCGATTTGCTAATAAATGCGGGAGTCCCCGCGGAACAGGGGCCGATGGCGGCCCTTGGCCTGCTGTACTTATCTCTGACCCTGATCTCGCTTGCGGTCGTCGTGCTCCTGCTGCGGAGGAATCTGCGTTCCAAAAAAACTCCGGAGGAACCTGCCGGGCAGCCGGTCGACCAGGCAGAAGGGCCTTCAGCTGAAGTCGAGGTCGCCGAGGGGACTTCTCGGCTAGAGGAGGAGCCAGCCACTGCTGTCGAACCGGAACCGCTGCCGGCCGTGATACCGGCCGCTGAGGAGCCGGTCAACCTGTTCCAACGAATGCGCCAGGGCCTGGCCAAGACACGCAGTTCCCTGGTCGGCAGGGTGGACGCATTGTTGGGCAGCCGCGCCAGCCTCGACAGTGGCTTCCTCGAAGAACTGGAAGAGGTCCTCATCACTGCCGATTTCGGCATGCAGGCTACACAGGAGTTGGTGCAGGCCCTGACCGGGCGGCTCAAGGAGATCGATCCGGGTGAACCCGCTCAGCTGCACCGGGTGCTCGGCGAGGAAATCCGCACCCGCCTGAAAACCAGCGAGCCTGGCTGGCCGGAACCAGCGAGCGGCCCCCTGGTGATTATGCTTGTCGGCGTCAACGGAGTCGGCAAGACTACGACGATCGGCAAGTTGGCGAAGCAGTTTGCCGATCAGGGTAAAAAGGTGGTTCTTGGGGCCGGTGATACGTTCCGGGCCGCTGCGGCCGAGCAGCTTGAGGTTTGGGGTACCCGTTCCGGCGCTGAAGTCATCCGCCATGCCGAAGGCTCCGATCCTGGTGCCGTGGCCTTTGATGCGGCCAGGGCTGCCGTGGCCCGTAAGGCCGATGTGCTGATCCTCGATACTGCCGGACGGTTGCACACCAAGATCAACCTGATGGAGGAGCTCAAGAAAGTCCGCCGGGTTGTCGACCGGGAAATTCCCGGAGCCCCTCATGAAACCTTGCTGGTCCTTGATGCGACCACCGGTCAGAACGCACTGATTCAGGCCCGCATGTTCCAGCAGGCAGTTGAAGTTTCAGGCATCGCCCTGACCAAGTTGGATGGCACGGCCAAGGGCGGCATCGTCGTGGCGATCAGCTCGCAGCTCGATCTGCCGGTGCGCCTGATTGGCGTCGGCGAAGGTGTTGCCGATCTGCGGCCTTTCGATGCTGATGAATTTGTTGCAGCGCTTTTTGCTAACAACTGAGATCACTTGACTTTTTATAAACGTTGACCTACGCTGAATGTTAACGTAAAGGGGGAGCTTCAAGTGTCATTGCAAGCGATTGCGCGACTGGAAGAACTTGTTGACCAGTTGCTGACTGAACGTATTGAGGTGCAGGAGCGCAATCGGCAGCTCGCCGACGAGTGCAGCCGCCTGATTGATGATCGTTCCAGAGTCAGTGAAGAGCTCGACCGCTTGCTGGGAAAACTGGAGCGCCTCGAAGGGAAAGCTTGATGAAGCAGAGTGTTCAGGTTTCCATTCTTGGCCAGCAGTTCAACCTCAGAAGCGAGGCTTCTCCCGAGCAGGTTCATCGGGTCGCCAGGTTCGTAGAAGATCAGATTGCCCAGGTCACGTCCAGCGGCCGGGCCGTTGATTCGTTGCAGGCGGCAATTCTGGCGCTACTCAATGTCTCTGCGGCCCACCTCAGCGGAGAGCCTGCCGCCGGCAGCGTTGACGCACAAGGACGGCGCCTGGGGCAATTGGTTGAGAAGATCGAAGCGGCCCTCGAATAGTCCGGTCTCGATGGGCTTCTGGGAACAAGGGTAGGTAAAAATGTATCTCCGTGCGGAGATTTCACGATAGATTGGTTAACGGTATTGTCGCCCGCTACGGGCGTTTAGAAAAAACGTTGCAAGACAGGTTGCATCACATTATATGAGCTCAGGAACTCCAGAATATTTTTATCAGTGCCGCCGGCATCTTGGCCGAGCTGGCTGCATACTGTGCGGGGCGCCTTTTGCAGGAATAATCTGATGCGGCCGCCATGCGCCGTACATACCTACCTTCTATCTGAACCCTTCCGTCCGGAGGTCTCGATTCACGGGATCTCTGTCCATGCCAAAGCGATCCATAAGATCAAGGTACCTGGCTGAGCGCAAGTCGCGCCCGTCTGCAAGCTGCTTGGCGGCAAGTCGCGAGATCCAGCAGCGGTTTCTGGCCTCGGACCTGTTTCGTGATGCCGGCTGCCTGGCCCTGTACAGCGCCATTCACAACGAAGTGCTGACGGATCAGGTCGCCGAACGTGCCCTGGAAGAAAGCAAGGCCCTGGCCTATCCGCGGACCCGGGGCGATCACCTTGAGTTCGTGAGGATCCGAACCCAGGCGGACATGGCTGTCGGGAGCTTTGGTGTGCTTGAACCACGGGACGGTGAACTGGTGCCGGTAGAGGAGCTTGACCTGGTTGTTGTCCCCGGGGTTGTCTTTGACTGCTCCGGACACCGCCTCGGTTATGGTCGCGGTTTTTACGACCGTGCCCTTTCAGTCTGCCGGGCAGATTGTGCGAAAGTCGGATTTGCCTACGATTTCCAACTGGTCGCAACTTTGCCGGTGGCACAACATGACAAGCGGCTTTCCGCCCTGGTGACGGAGAGTCGCATCTTGAACTTCAACGCCTGATGGCTGTTTTTCAGCCAGGGCGCTACGCAAAAAAAATGCCAATAAGGAGGTGACGGCTTTGAAGATAGAAATAGCAATGTTCCTGACCTTTGCCGGTCTGGTAGTCGGCGGATTCATCGGCGCGGTTCTCCGTGCCAAGTCTTCCGGGTCCAAGGTGGCCAATGCCGAGCGCGAAGCCGCGCAAATAGTCGAAAGTGCCAAAAAGGAAGCCGATACAATTCGCAAGGAAGCGGAGATCGAGTCCAAGGACGTGGTTTTCAAAGCGAAGGCCGACTGGGAAGAAGAAGTGAGAGAGGTCCGTAAGGAGCTTTTGGCCCAGGAAAAGCGCCTGGTCCATAAAGAGGAGAATCTTGACCGCAAGGTCACCCAGGTCGACACCAAGGAGCAGGAACTGGGCCGACGTGAACAGTCTTTGCTTGATCGTGATCGCAACATGCAGAAACGCACTGAAGAAGTCGAGGCCCTGGTTGCCGAGCAGCACGCCAAACTGGAGAAGATTTCCGGGATCACTGCGGAGGAGGCCAAGCAGCAGTTGATGGCGGCCATGGAAAGCGAGGCTCGCCATGATGCTGCCAAGCGGATCAAGCAGATTGAAGATGAAGCCAAGGAAACCGCCGACAAGAAGGCCAAAAAGATCCTCTCCTTGACAATTCAACGGTACGCCGGTGATTACGTGGCTGAAAAGACCATTAACTCGGTGGCTTTGCCCAGCGACGAAATGAAGGGTCGGATCATCGGCCGTGAGGGTCGCAATATCCGTGCGATCGAAGCGGCGACCGGGATCGACCTGATCATCGACGATACCCCCGAGGCGGTGATTATCTCGGGGTTCAACCCGGTCCGCCGGGAAGTCGCCCGGCTGGCTCTCGAGCGTCTGATCACTGATGGCCGAATCCACCCGTCACGCATCGAGGAGGTGGTGAAAAAGGCCGAGCAGGAGGTTGAAAGTGCCATTCGCGAAGCCGGGGAACAGGCCACCTTCGATGTGGGTGTGCACGGCATTCACCAGGAAATCATCAAGTTGGTTGGAAGGCTGCGTTACCGAACGTCCTACGGTCAGAATGTCCTGCAGCACTCTCTTGAAGTGTCTTTCCTGTGCGGTATCATGGCCGCCGAGCTTGGCATGGATATCAAGCAGGCAAAGCGCGCCGGCCTGCTGCACGACATCGGCAAGGCAGTGGACCATGAAATCGAAGGGTCGCACGCCATCATCGGTGCCGACCTGGCCAGGAAATACGGTGAACCGCCCGAAATCGTCCATGCCATTGCCGCCCATCACGAGGAAGAGAAGCCGGATACGGTCCTGGCCGTTTTGGTCCAGGCTGCCGACGCCCTGTCCGGGGCCCGCCCCGGGGCAAGACGGGAAATGCTGGAAACCTACGTGAAACGCCTGGAAGACCTGGAGCGGATCGGCACCTCTTTCAACGGGGTGACCTCCTGCTTCGCTATCCAGGCTGGTCGGGAGGTGCGTGTCATGGTCTCCAGTGAGATTGTCTCCGACGACCAGTCACACGTCATGGCGAAGGATATCGCCCGCAAGATAGAAGGCGAGATGACCTATCCCGGCCAGATCAGGGTGAACGTCATTCGTGAAACGCGCGCAACCGATTACGCAAAATAGCGGGTAAAAGGCTGCACGTTGGGACCGGGGAGGTGGTTTGCGCCATCTCCCCATTTTCCCGTCAATAAATCTCTTTATATAAGTGTATGGAGTTGTTTTGAAGATTCTTTTTATCGGTGATATCGTCGGTCGCCCGGGGCGCCAGCTGGCGAGAGATGTTCTGCCTCGACTGGTTGATCAACACATGATCGACCTGGTGGTCGCCAACGGCGAAAACGCCGCCGCAGGTTTCGGACTGACTCCGGACGTGGTGAACGAGCTCTTCGACATGGGGATGGACGTTCTGACCACGGGCAACCATGTCTGGGACAAAAGAGACGGTCTGGTGTGTCTCGAGCAGGAACCGGCGCTTTTGCGCCCAGCGAACTATCCTCCTGACACGCCCGGCCGCGGGGTCGGTGTTTACCAGACGGCCGGCGGGGTGTCCGTTGCCGTGGTGAACCTGCAGGGCAGGGTTTTCATGGGAGAGCTCGATTGCCCGTTTCGTAAAGCCGACGAGATCATTGCTCAGTTGGGCCCGGCGCAGAAGATTATCTTCGTTGATTTTCACGCTGAAGCGACCAGTGAAAAGGGTGCCCTGGGGGCCTATCTCGATGGCCGAGTGAGTGCCGTGGTCGGTACGCATACGCATGTACAGACAGCCGATGAGCGACTGCTTCCCGGCGGAACCGCTTTCATCAGCGATGTGGGGATGACCGGCGCCCGCGACTCGGTGATCGGGATTCGCAAGGAGTTGTCGATCCAGCGCTTCATGACCCAGATGCCGGTACGATATGAGATTTCCAAAAAGGATCCCATGTTATGCGCAGTTGTCATCGACGTCGATGAGACGACCGGGAGGTCACGGAAGATAGAACGGGTCATGGTGCTGGGCAATTGAGGCGTTTGCCTGCCTGCGGATGCGGCCAAGGCCAAGGCCAAGATCTAACCTAATACAGAATGAATGGTTGGAATTGAAAATGAATTTTGTCGAAGAGTTGAACTGGCGCGGCATGATCCACGACATCATGCCCGGGACGGACGAGCAGCTTCAAAAAGAAATGACGACAGCCTACGTTGGGATCGACCCGACTGCAGAATCCCTGCATATCGGCCACTTGGTCAGCGTGATGATGCTCAAGCATTTCCAGATCGCCGGCCACAAACCGATTGCGCTTGTCGGTGGGGCGACCGGCATGATCGGCGATCCGTCGGGGAAGTCGGACGAGCGCAATCTGCTCGACGAGCAGACCCTCCGTCATAACGAGGCATGTTTGAAACGCCAGTTGGCGAAGTTCCTCGATTTTAAATCGGCGGCGGCCAATGCTGCCGAGCTGGTCAACAACTACGACTGGATGAAGGACTTCGGGTTCCTGGAGTTTATCCGCGACATTGGCAAGCACATTACGGTCAATTACATGATGGCCAAGGACAGCGTCAAAAAGCGTCTGGGTGAAGAATCCAAGGCAGGGCTGTCTTTCACCGAATTCACGTACCAGTTGGTTCAGGGGACCGATTTTTTGCATCTGTACCGTGAGAAGAACTGCAAACTGCAGATGGGCGGTTCCGACCAATGGGGGAACATCACGACAGGAACAGAGCTTATTCGCCGCAAGGAAGGCGGTGAAGCCTT
>JAHEDT010000099.1 GCA_024641085.1 Geobacteraceae bacterium
TTTGCCAGGGTGCCGGTTATAACGAAAGTCTTGCCTGACAAGGGACCGTCCTGCTGGATCATGACCTCCGCTTCGGGCGTTACCCCAGCCGCCCTGAGTTTCTCCTGCAAAAGAATGTTATCAGGGTTGTTCAGGTAATCGATCAACGAGTCGGCAACCTTGTCGCCAACTTCGTGGATCGCTGTCAACTGTTCGCGATCGCATTGGGCCAACTGGTCCAGGGAGGCAAAGCGCTTTGCCAGGATTCTGGCCGTGTTCCGGCCGACGTGACGGATGCCGAGTGCAAACAGTAGCCGCGACAGCGGGCGGTGCTTGCTGACCTCGATCGAGCGCAGCAGCTTGTCCGCCAAGGTGTCGCCCATTCGTTCCATAGCGAAGAGATCCTGCTTGCTCATCGTATAGAGATCGGCCACGTCCTTGACCTTGCCCGCGGCAATCAGCTGGCCGAGCTGTTTTTCGCCGAGGCCGTCAATATCCATGGCCTCGCGCGAGACGAAGTGCTTGATGCTTTCGATCGTCTGTGCCGGACAGTGTGCGTTGCTGCAGCGCGGCACGACTTCGCCGGGATTTTTGCTCACCGGCGCTGAACATTCCGGGCAGGTCACAGGAATCGGTACCGGCTGTTCGCTGCCGGTGCGTTTGTCCACGATGACCCTGACGACGTCCGGGATGACGTCGCCGGCCCGTTCAACGACCACATGGTCGCCGATCCGAATGTCGAGACGTTGAATCTCGTCCCAGTTGTGCAGGCTGGCCCGGGAGACCGTGACGCCGCTGACCGCCACCGGCCTGAGATGGGCGACCGGGGTGATGGCTCCGGTGCGACCGACCTGCAGCCCCACGGCTTCGATCACGGTTTCTTCCTGGCGCGGCGGGAATTTCAGGGCGATGGCCCAGCGCGGCGACCGGCTGACCATGCCGAGTTCGTGCTGCAAAGCGATGTCATTCACCTTGACGACCATACCATCGATCTCGAAAGCAAGGCTGTCCCGTCTCTGCTGCAGGTTTTGATAACAGGCTACGACATCATCCACACCGGTGACGAGAGATGTTTCATCGAGGTTGACCCGCAAGCCCCAGCCCTGCATCTGCTGCAGAATCGCCATTTGGGTGGCGGGCATGACCCCCTCCAGGCGGCCGATCCCATAGCAGAAAATCTTCAGCGGCCGTCCGGCAGTGACTCTGGCGTCCAGTTGGCGCAGACTCCCGGCCGTTGCGTTGCGCGGGTTGGCGAAACTCTTTTCGCCGGCATCTTCCTGAGCGCGGTTGAGGGCCTGGAAGTCGGCCAGGTCGATGTAGATTTCACCACGTACGTCGAGCAGCGTCGGGCAGGGTCGGTTCAACTGCTGCGGAACTGTGGCGATGGTCCGAACGTTTTCGCTGATATCTTCGCCGACCATGCCGTCCCCCCGGGTGCTGGCCCTGACCAGCCGCCCCTGCTCGTAAGTCAGCTCAACGGCGACGCCGTCGAGCTTCATCTCGCAGGCGTATTCGAGCTGTTCCGTACGGGATAGAAAGGTTCTGCGCAGGCTGTTGTCAAACTCGCCGAATTCCTCTGCGTTTTTAGCATTTTTCAGTGAAAGCATGGGGACGGCGTGTTCGACCGGGGAAAACTTGTCGGCCGCCGGGGCTCCGACCTTGCGGCTGGGGGATTCGGCAGTGACCAGTTCCGGGTGTTGGGTTTCCAGGTCGAGGAGCTCGCGGAACAGCTCATCATAGGCGGCGTCGCTGATTTCCGGCTGGTCCTGCAGGTGGTAAAGCCGGTTGTGGCGGTTGATTTCCCTGCAGAGTTCAGCGTGGCGCTGTAGCGCGGAAGGGGTGGTCATGACGGTCTCCAGTAGGGACTTGGCAAGCGCACCTGCCTGTTGGGCTTATAGCACAGCAGGAAAAGTTGAGCAACCGGGCGTAAGTCGATTGTCTTTAATGCTCGGGTCGGTTAATATCCGTGTCAAAGCTATCCCTCTGAATTGACGAGAGATTTATCCTGATGCTCAATGATCAATGGCTACATATCGCCGGGCTGTTCGTGCTCTTCGTCCTGTCGGCCTTTTTTTCCGGTTCGGAAACCGCCCTTATGTCGATGGACCGGATGCGGGTCAAGTACCTGGCTGAGAAAGACCGCCCCGGGGCCCGCAAGCTCTCAAGACTCCTGGAGCGGCCGGATAGCTTGCTGGGGGCTCTTCTGGTCGGCAACAACGTGGTCAATATCATGTTGTCGGTCTTTGCCACGACCCTCTTTATGGAGCTTTTCGGCCAGCGCGGCGAGTTGATGACCATCCTTATCCTGACGCCTCTCCTGCTGATTTTTTCGGAGGTCTGCCCGAAGACCTATGCTGCAAATTACCCGGAAAAAATATCTTTTATGGTTTTGAACCCGGTCCGCTTCGTCATGTGGTTGCTGCGGCCTGTGACCTGGCTGGTCAGCGGGGTCTCCAGCCTGTTGACCCACTTCATGCATAGCGAAATCGAAAAGCCGCTGATCTCCGAGGATGAAATCCGCTCGATCATCCAGTTCGGTGAGCATGCCGGTGTGGTTGCCAAGGACAAGCGGCGTATGTTGCACGGTATCTTTGATCTCGCCGAGATCCGGGTTCGCGACGTCATGGTGCCGCGCACCGAGGTTGTCGGCATCGAGGTCGCTGCCAGCTTTGCAGAGGTCGTCAGGCTGACGGCCACGGCCCACCACTCGCGGTTTCCCGTTTATGACGGTGACCTCGATCGTGTTGTCGGCGTCATTCATTCCAAGGAGATTCTGAGTTACCTCGATCGACCTGAAGCCTTTTCCCTGGCGGAACTGGCGCGTCCACCATACTTTGTCCCGGAGGCCAAGCCGATCGAAACCCTGCTGCAGGCTTTTCGGCGCAAACATCTGCACCTTGCGGTTGTCGTCGATGAGTACGGCGGAGTAGAAGGGATCTGCACTCTCGAGGATATCGTCGAGGAAATAGTCGGCGAGATCCAGGACGAGTATGACGAAGAAGAAATCCTGGTCCAACCGCTTGGCCCCAACAGCTACCTGGTTGACGGCAGCACGACGCTGCGCTACCTCAATCGGCGCTTCGGCCTCACGCTCTCCGAGGAGCACGTCAACACCCTGGCCGGGTTCCTGATGCACAAGTTGGGGAGCATTCCGGAAGAGGGTGATGTTTGCGAGGCTGAGGGCGTTCGCTTCACGGTGCTCCGGGTCGAGGACCGGCGCATCGAGAAGATTGAGATGCAAATCCCGTTCGCCCCCTAAAATAAAGTCTCTGTTAGCGTGCTATGTTGATATTTGGTGTCTCAAATATCCCTAAGGTGATGTAAGAACCCCCTGTGTCAGCATAGGGGGAGACTCAGTCGATATCGGAATGGTCTATGAAAATAAGTCATAAAACTAGAAATTGACAAACAGTCCACTCCCCGCCTCAAAGCTGTCGAAATCAATTTTGCTCTGGTCAGGAGGATCAATTGAACCATCAGTGTATTGAAGCTGAATTTGAAAAGTAGTGTTTGGCATCAGTTCGTAAACCAACCCGCCGGCAAGGGTCGTCAGGTGAATCTTAGCCAACGAATCATTCTCCTCCTCGAAGTAACCGACAGTTGTGCCGAATGTGAGAGTGTCGCTGACCTTGAGGCTTCCATAAAGGCGACCGCCGATAACACCTGCACTGCCCAGATCATAATTAACGACTGATGTGACAGAGGAATTTTCGGCAATATTGAACGGGCTGCCATGCGCTATCTCTTCGTTGTTCAGGTCTGTACCAATGTCCCAGATCGGGTCCCAGCCATCAAAACCGTTGCCGATGCGGGTGTATTGCACGTCATCGTCGTCGCCCCTGGCATAGAACATCTGACCGCCAAAGGTGAATTGTTCGGTGAAGCCGAATGAGCCGTCGACCATGAACTGGGTTCCCATGGCGTCCTCGGTGTGGGAATGATCTCCACCGAAGTAATCAAAAGTCCCGACGAGTTTAAAGGCGTCCATGTTCCAGGTCAGGTTGGCTCCGGCCAATTTTACATCCAGTCCGTCATCGCCATGCCAGCCGCCCCCATAGATGTCGAGCGCAATATCGTAGAACTGAGGGCTTACCCTGGCGCCGTACACAAAGGTGTCCTGGTTCTGGGCCTCTTTACACTGCGTTTCGCCATTGCTGTCGGTCGCCTCGTTGCAATCATCCACCATTAAAAAGACATTCACCGGGACATTACCAAACGTGTAGTCGGTCATGACGCCGTTGTCTTGAACATCGACCGCGTGGGTTATACTGTAGACTTGCAGGAACTGGCCGGCGCGCAGGTGAAAATTGCCCCTGTTTAGGTCAATGTGGGCACGGTCCCACTGGTTGGAGCTGTCAGAACCGGAACGACCAGAACCGAAGCCGTTACCGTTACCGGTGGTCCCCCAGTTGGATTCTGTGACATCGAAACGAAAGGTTACACTGACACCCTCAGCCACAGAAATTTTGCCGCCGATACGCAGCCGCTGGTCGGCCCAGGTCTCCGTGCTGTCAGGGGATTTAACCTTCTCTTCGCCGATGTAGTAGTTGTCATGGTCCGCATTGACATGCCAACCACGCACACGCATTTCGCCTGTCAGGCTCAGACGATCTTCTGCAATGACCGGCAAAGCCATGCCTAACAATAAAACTGTTTCCAGAAGACATCTCACTTTTCCCATAGGCTGGCTCCTTATTTACGATGCGGCCTTACCTGTTAAACTATTAATAGCCTTGAGATAATTCGAGGTTAATATATTAGAATTATACCATTTATAATTTTTCTTTAATATTTGAATGTCAATAAACTTATTATCCATACTTACTTTATCTCCACTTATTATTGTTTGAGGAAAATCAGCGTACTAAAATGTGAAATTCTTACTGATCCAGACAAAT
>JAHEDT010000051.1 GCA_024641085.1 Geobacteraceae bacterium
TGAGGTGCGAGGTAACGAGGAGTGTCGATCACCGGCGAGAGGACAGAATTTACTTCCGTCCCAGGTTCATCGGCAACGTTCTAGTAGGGCAGCCGCCGAAGCAGAGGAATCCGTATAAAAACCAGGATGGCAAACGCCAGGGAAATGAGCGCACTGAGAAACACCGTCACCGGTTCGCCAATCGCCTCGGCGACCCAGCCGGCCAACAGCGCTCCAAGCGGCATCAGGGCAAAAATGCACATGGTATAGATGCTGACCACCCGGCCCCGCAATTCATCCACCACGAGTGTTTGGATGAGCGCGTTCAGGGTATTGAACAAGACCATGAAGCTCCAACCAACCCCGATCAGGGCGATCAAAGAGAGCGGCAGCCAGCGTGCCCAGGAAAAGGCGACCAACGTCACCGGGAGAACGAACAGGCCCAGGGTGATCAGCCGGCCCTTGAGCTTGTAGCGGCCGAGCGCGGCGATCATCAAGCCACCGCCAAGGGCTCCCAGCCCACGGGCCGACAACAGCCAGCCATTGGTGGTCGCATCCCCGGCCAGGACCCTGACGGCCCAGGCCGGAATCAATGTCATATAGACCGTTCCGAAAAGGCTCATGATCGCAGCAATACTGAGCAGGGCCTGAATGATTTTATGGGACAGCACATAGCGGATGCCTTCCATGACATCATCGAAGGGCGCTGTTTTCTCAGACTTGGCGACGAACGGTCTTAACTGCATTTTCGTCAGAGCGGCAATCACGGCAACGAAAGTCAGTCCGTTGAGAGCAAAGCACCAGCCCGGGCCGAACGCAGCATAGATGAGACCCGCAGCGGCCGGGCCGATCAGAGTCCCCAGGTTGAACATCGTCGCATTCAGAGCAATCGCATTGGTAAGGTCCTCGCGGTCGACCATTTCCAGCACAAACGACTGGCGGGCCGGCGCATCGAAGGCATTGGCGATGCCGACTCCGAAAGCCATGACGATGATATGCCATGGCTGGACAACGTGCGTAAAGGTCAGGCCTGCCAGGATCAGGGCGAGCAGCATCATGCCGCTTTGCGTCACGATCAGCAGTTTCCGGCGCGGGACCCGATCGGCGAACACCCCGCCGAACAGCATCAACAGACACGAAGGAAGTCCGGAGGCAAAGCCGACATAGCCCAGATAGGCTGCCGAATGGGTCAACTGGAAGACCAGGAACCCCTGTGCTGCCGTCTGCATCCAGGTCCCCACCAGGGAGATCATCTGCCCCATGAACCAGAGCCGATAGTTGCGGTGTCGGAGCGCGGCAAACATCCCCGCAAAGGGCTGCTCCGGCAGCGGACGGCCTCCGGTAAACTCGGAGACATAACGCAGCATTCGGTTTGTTCGGGAGACGGGGTTCTCGTTTTTCATGACTTCAGCCGGAAGTGATTATGGCGCGCGATGATGACCGAACGATATGATCGACCCTCAATCAGATGGCAAGCGCACGCTGATCCGGATATGGCCAACACCTCACCGGAAACGAAAAAAACGCCGGCCAGCAGGATGCCGGCAACAGCGATCTCGAGGTCTTTGGGGAGATCCCAGAATAAGCGGATTGCCCATCGAACAAAACAACATCATAAGACAGTTTCAATCTACACTTGAACCGCAGCCAGGTAAAGGCTAACTTCGAAAGGCAGACCAGCAGAATGATGTCATCGCCTTTCGCGAACAGCATGAGAAAATCTTTCGAACAACGGGCTCCAACCTCCAGCGCCTCTATGGCAGGCCGCTTATCGTCAACGACCTGATCACTACTGTGATTATTCTTCCATTACAAATGGTTGTCATCTTATGCATTGGGAGATCTATTGCATTAAAATCAAGGACTGTTAGAATCATTTTTTAAGGGCGAGGGGGATTCAACAAGTCTATCTGCATCTGTTCTCAGGGCAGTCGACTTACAGGAGAACCATTGTCATGGACAAATCCCGCAAAGTCGTTTTGTTCCCGGTTGACCAGTTTTATGCCATCGTTGGCACCTTCACCATGCCGGTGGACCCCTACCGCTTGACCCTGACCGACATCTGCAACGACATGACCAGCGCCACGCACGGGGCCCGTGATCATCTCCACCGCCCCGGCACGGTTTTTCTCACTTCGGTCGAGTTTTACTCCTTGCGTGACAACACGCAGAAAGTCTGTCAAACCCTCGATATTATTCACATGGCAGTCAAGAATATCCGTGGGATCGTCGACTTCCACCCTGAACTCTTCGAGGGGAACCCCATCAAACGCCAGGAGTATGTAGAAAGGAAGCCACAACCGGGGAGCGTCAGCTTCCCTCTGCATGATCATGTCCTCCATGGCGTTGCCGACGAGTATGAAATATACCGGTTGTCTGACATTTATCGATTCACCGACAAGTTCATCGGCTTGAGCGGCCTCAGGATCGAGGAAACCCCAGCCACAGAGGACCGTTCGTTACCCGATTTTTTAGCAAGGATCGGCTGTCGGCATCCCGACTACATGGCCGTCAACCTGGCCAACGTTTTCCACTCCTGACCGGCTTGGTACCCGAAACGCCTGTGCCACGGATAATGTGCACTACCGCGCGGCAAGCTGCGGTGAATGAACCCGCTCGTCGATTCACATGCTTTGCCAATCGTAAAAAATGACCGTCGAAATAATTTACATCTGCTCAATTGAGTCAATAAACTCTCCGTAAATAACTGATAATACCAACAAAATATATTGGCCTCTTAATTGCTATATAATCTCTGAATTACGTTTTCCACTTTTCCTGTTTGAAAAACACCTGCGAATGAAACCGAGCGAAGAGACCCGGTTTTGTCTGTATTTGCTGATTTCATATTGTTTTTAAAACAAGTTTCTTAGTTCTATAAAAAACTTAAAAAACACTATCAGGAGAATGTGATGCTTCAGCAGAGTCCCCAAGTAAGAGAAAGCGTACATCGCATTGAGCTGATCATGAGTGACGGCACTCAGATCCATGTCACTCCCAGAGTCCTCGATGTCCTGCTTGACACCAACCGCGTCATCAAATTCAGACGGTCGACTGGTTGGGTCACTATTGGGCTTGACCCTGTTCGTGCTAAACGGAGAAGTGATTTTTGCGAGATCTACAACGGCACTGAACGGAGAGTTATCTACTGAACAATTAAAGCGCCAACGGTCATTGAACAGAATCCTTGGGACGTTTCTAATCCGTAAAGCTGATGGCTGCCTGGCCAGCAGTCAGGTGGTTTTTATGTTTCATCTTTGGTCCGATGCGTCAACGGGGCAGTCTCTGCCCTCTTCCCACCGGTAATTCTTCCATTTTTATCGTATTTAACAAGTTTTTTCTGCCCGCCCGCATGATACTGGTCTGATATTTGCTAGGAAAACAAGGCGACAAGGCGATTCCCCCGCGGCGCAGCAATCCCGGCAACCCTCTTGCCGGAGGCTGCACGACTGAGCGAGGGATGCTTTTTGTATGAACAGTGATGGAATATTGAGACCGGACTAAAGCATGCCAGACTCGAGATTGGAAGTACGTCTTAAAAAACGACTATCAGTAAAGTTCGGACACGAAGAACTTGAACACATTGGCTATACGAGCGATGTCTCAACTCAAGGCATTTTTCTCGAAGCAAGAACAGTCTACAAGCCTGGCGTTGTCTTGAAGATAGAACTGAAAACGCGCGAGGGTACAATAATCCTGCTGCAAGGAGAAGTTCGCTGGGCGAAAAAAGCACCCGCACGTGTTAGCCACCGGCTGAAGTCGGGAATGGGTATCTATATCCAAAAGTTTTTGCAAGGAGAAGAACTCTTTGAGACGTTTCTTGATCAATAGGTCCGTCTGCGAAGCGGGTTTCTATTAATATTACGTCACTCGTTCTACTCCCATCCCCCACCCAAAGCCCCCGTTTAGAAAAAGCTAAAAAGCATCGACCCTGGGTCAGATGATTGCGTCCCCAAACGAGCATGTTCGTACAGCCCGAGTATCTGAATGCCTGGAACCGCTGTTACGTGTGTGGAGCCTGGTAGAGATGCACGTCCCGCTGCGGGAAAGGAATGTGAATCCCGTTCTCTTCAAGGACCTTTTTCGCCATCTCGATGGTTTCAAAATAAACGTTCCAGTAGTCTGCCACATTGCACCAGGGACGCACGACCAGATTCACCGAGCTATCAGCCAGGTCCACAACAGCTGCCATCGGTGCCGGTCTTCGGTATGGATCCATTTTGTGCAACTGACGGGTCAAAATCACCTGGTCATTAATTGCCAAAAAGTCGACGCAAATTGTCTCTCTGGTTCGCTGCAGTTCAGATTTTCCTGGTCATCAGAGCTTTTTCGCCCGCTTCGATAAAAATCCAGGGGCTTTAGCGCCTGTGATGGCGATGTCGCCAAGATTGTTCCAGATCAGGAACCGCAACAAAGCCCCCCTTTAACGACCTCCCAGGAATTTTGCAAATAATAACTATAAAACATGTACTTAAAGATATTTTTAAAATAATTGACACGTCGGCTAACAAGCTTTAGCACACCATTGTGTTGCAGACGAATCACCCTGCATACAATTGAGGCATTTTAATAAACTAACAAATGAGCCGCATCAGATCCCTGTAATAAGCCAATTTGGTCTAAAATTTGCTGTATCCAATATCAATTTCGGACTGTATAAGTCCTCTCCACCATCATCTCTTTGCACACTTGTGGTGAATTTGTCATAGAGCCCTCATGGAATGTGACATGTCAATCCGCACAGACGAGGGGCCGCCTCATGCATAACCAGTCACTGCCCGACTCTCAGCACCAGGGTCGCATTTCAAGACGGGCCAGAGGATTCACTTTGGTCGAGTTGATAGTCATCGTGGCGATTATTGGAGCACTTGCTGCGATTGCCATCCCTGCCTACTATAGCTACGTCAACAAAGCCAAGCTAACCGTGGCTATAAGTACCATGAGCACCATCCGCAAGACGCTCGAATCATTCTCCATTGACCATGGTGAATTTCCTGAACCGCCGATCAATTTCGCCACCGGCCTGGACAATCTGGGGCGGTCCGTTTTCCCATCTATGCTACTCGACAATATTAATAACGACCTGTTCTCCATCGACAGTTACACCCTCATCGGACAGGACTATACCGTCACGGCAAAGGCCAAGGACAGCGACCACACCGCCCTGACCTTGACGCCGCAAACCCTCAACTACTGAATGCAGTGAGCCATGAAACCATCCTTTCGCAAAAAATATTTCATCGAGAAGCATTTCCAGTCGAAGGTCATCCTGTTCACCATTCTTCTGCTGATGCTTTATACCCTGTTGTTCGTATTGATCCTGTTTGTGCCCTACATGATTCCTTTAAGCTTCGACTACCCCCTCACGGAGCAGGCAGATGCCGCCAGGATGCTGCTCTCTCTGCACACCAGCATCTGGCCGGCCCTGGCCGTCGTGATTCTCTCCCTGAGTGTGCTGAGCATCTTTATCAGCCACAAGGTCGCCGGCCCCCTCTTCCGGCTGAAAAGATCGCTGGCCGAAATCGCTGCCGGCAGTATCGACAAGGACATGAAGTTCAGAAAACGGGATGAACTGCATGACCTTGCAGACAGTGTCAACCTGGTGATCCGTGAATTGAGAATTCTGGTCGGTGCTTTGCAGAATGACCATGCAAGCGTTTCCAGATGCATCGCCGACATCGAACAACGGATTGAGAATCACCAGTTCGATGCCGTAGAGGGCCGGGGATTAATTGAAAAACTGCAAGCCATCAAGGTGGAGATTGATCAAAAACTTGCTAAATACGTGGAGCAGGACTGAAGCGAAAACTTGAATATTCCAGATAGAAACCCCGCAATGGATAGGTCGCGGGGTTTTTGATTGCCACTCCCGGCAACGACGAGATCACCAGAACGGCTTGCAACTCGTCGTGTCAGCAACTCTGTTTTAGCGGTTTACTTTCTTAAACGTTCCCTTTTGAAAATATAGAGACCGCTGCACAAGATCAGAGCTGCACCGGTCAAGGTCCTGATTTCAGGATATTCCCCGAACAGGATGATGCCATAGAGGATCGCCCAGAGCAGGTTGGTATAGCCGAACGGCGAAATGACCGCAGCATGGCTGTGTTGAAATGCCTTGATCAGGGAGAAATGGCCCAGGCCGCCAAGCAGCCCGGTCATGCCCATCAATACCCACCCTTTCGCATCAGGCTGGGTCCATGCAAATGGCACAGCGCAACTCGCAATCAGAGCACCGAACAGCGACGTGTAGACCAGGGTCGTCATCGGCGCATCGGACCGACTTAACAGGCGTGTCGAAATCTGGTACAGGGCGTACATGATGGCCGCGCCAAGCGGCAGGAGTGCCGCCAGACTGACGATGTCTGCGCCAGGCTTGAGAATAATCACGGCACCTGCGAATCCTGCCAAAACCCCAAGCCAACGATGGACACCCACAGATTCCTTGAGAAGCGGTACCGAAAGGGAGGTGACGATGATCGGCGAAACCAGCATGATCGACGACGCTTTGGCCAGAGGGACATAACGAAGCCCCCAGAAAAACAAGACGGTCGTCAACAGCAGCATGATGGAGCGCAGACACTGCAGCCTCAGGCGGCGGGTCACCATGACCTGGGCCATCCGTCGATTCAAAAGAATCAAGAGGAACAGGAGATGAAAGCTGTAGCGAGCCCAGACGACCTGGGGGACGGAATAGCTCTGCACCAAATATTTGGCGACAGAATCCAGTGACACAAATAAAAATGTCGCCAGCAGCATCCAGAGGACGCCCCTGGAAGGCATAGGCATGGCCTTGGCGCCGGACGCCATCATTTCCTGATTCATAAAACGCCTTGATGGTCTCTAGAGGTGAATCAACAAAGTTGTTAAGGTTGGCAACGGGATCGATTCAACGCACCACCGGTTTCGGTTTCTCAATTCTATGTGATTTAACATAGGCTGCGGATAATTTTTTTAGCTGTCCTCGAACGTTACCCGGTCCGAGCTTGCCACAGGGTGTTGTTGGTCGGGGACAGCAGCAACGACATCATGACTTCACATATCAAGGGGAGCGAACGTTGCAGGATCATACCCTGGATTTGAGGGTCGTTATGGCCCGGGGGAATCACGGGCTGAGGGGCATAAGCCTTAGATAGACAGGGCGCTCACACAGGCTACGAACGGACAATGACCAGTTTGGCCTCGGCGTTCGCCAACAACGTACCCTCCATGGTGAGTTGCGCTTCGACCATCACGGTCCGTCTTATCTGGTTGATCACCTGGGCGCTCACGGTCACTTCTTGCTCGACCGGCACTGGACTGCGAAAGCGGGTCTTCAATTCACCCGTCACCACAGAGTCGGCCAAGGTCATGCCCGCATAGACACACACCTCGTCGAGCAGCGCGGAAATTATCCCGCCATGGACCATCCCCTGCCATCCCTGGTATTCTGCCGGAACGGCGAGCGTGCACGTCGCACTTTGCGCCTTTCGATCCACCTCCAGTTTGGCTTTCAACCCATGCGGATTCTCTGCACCGCAAATAAAACAGTATCGATTGTCAGAAATTTTCATATGTCGTCCTTATAAAACGGGAGTGACTTGACATTGACGACTGTTCTGTTGTGTGACTTTTCTGAACAAGGTACTGAAAAAACACCCTAAATGACATCAAGCATTCAATTCCCCGGAGAGCCCATTCGGGCCAGAAGTATTGTTCCGTCGCAGGTTGTTTTGGTTTACCACAGATTCCCGTACATTTGAATTGCGATCTTCAATTGAATGGCCAAGAGGCAAGCCGCAGGATATCCATAATTCAGAATCCAGTAGCCAGTAAAACTTGCAGCCCGACCTGTTTGTCGGGACTCTTCCGGATTCTGGATTCTGGGTACTGGATTCCCTTGATATGGCTTGGTTCGAAAATTACTACAGAAAACCATCCGCATAGATTACTTGACAGGTCACCTATTGATGGTAGCTTTGAAAAGTCACCGATAAAGCCGAGCCCAGCGACATACGGGTGCGGAAAGCCACGGGTCTTCCCTCCAGACGCTTTTTAAAAGACAGCCGAGCTGCCGAAAGACAAATTTTTCGGTGAGGTCGGTTTTTTCATTGCTAATCAGGAAAAGCCACGCGACGAACCCCGGAGTTTCTTACTTATGACCACGGAAAGGAGATTCCTTATGAGCGCAGGAAACAAGAGAGCCGCCCGGCTGGCAACCGGTTTATTCTTCTCACTGACATTCGTTGCCCTGTTGTCCACATCGGTCCTGGCAGGGGGATACGACAATGCTTTAAAGGGAGTCAAGAATTACAATGCTGTATTCGAGGTGAGTCAGGGGGACCCCAAGGTTAATAATCTTGTCTTTTGGGCCGTGAAAAATGCTTATCAGGCCGATGAAGTCAAGAAACTGTCCGGAGCCCACAATATCGCCATCGTCTTCCACGGCCCGGTCGTGAAGTTGATTTCATCCGACAGGTCGCCCTTCAATGATTCCGAGTGGGCAGAGGTTGAAAAGTTTCAGGCGACACTCCGGCAGATGAAGAAAGACGGAGTAAAGCTGGAAGTTTGCCTCTATGCTGTCAAGGTGATGGGGGTAGACAAGGCGACGATCATGCCCGAGATTGCTCAGGTGGACAACGGATTCGTTTCGGTGGTCGGCTACCAGATGCAGGGCTATGGGGTTGTGCGCATCCCTTGACCGGGCAGGCCTGAATAAAAACCATAGTCCAGCCAATTCACAGGAGAGCGCTATTGCCACCTGCCCCTCAGACTGGCCTTTCGTGAATCGGCCGAGCTGGTCAGCGCGCAATGGCTCCATAATAATCTCACCGGCCCCGCGGTCGAGGCTGGGGCCTTGCGCTTACCTGGGCATCCCTGCCCCAGGCAAGGACCCGCCAATGGTACCCGGCAGGTTGCGGGCCTGGGAACATTCGGGGGGTTCTGCCATGTCATAGGTCTGAAGCGTGACAAGCAGGCCCCATAACCGCGACTCGCGCAGATACCTTTTTTGAGAACAGTCCATTGCTGCTATTTATTGGATTTATGATAAAATTAGAACGTATAAATCTGAAGGTTTGTTCTCAAAGAGGTTAAAATGGAATACAACGTATTATTATCAGTAAAAATAATCAGTCATGACAAGCAAACATGGACTTTTGGACGCCGGGAGTTAAAACTACCTTTTGTCCCGACGATTGGAATAGTCTTATTATTTGAAGACTCAATATCACAGCCAATCAAAAGTATTACTTACAGCTTACAGGAAAATTTATTTTACTGTAATACAGTACATGAAATCGAATATGAAGATGAAGACTTGGAATTCTGGGTAAAAAAATACAGGAATAAAGGGTGGACCAAGATTGACGATCTATTTGTCAGCTATGTTGAAGGTGGTGTTGAGGTCAAAGAAAATTTCTTTAAGGGAATTTGATCAAAAATCAAAAAAAACCGCAACTCAAGTCACGTGGCCTAGAAAAGCCACCGATATGTTCATCGGTGGCTTTATTATTATCGCACTACCCTTTCCGGCCTTCTGAACAAAACCACAGCTTGTTGCCCTCGCTGTCAAGAAATGCGCCGATCGGGTTGGCGCCGTATACGGCTACCGGGTCGGAGATCGTGACCCCCCGCTCGATCAGGGCCTGTTCCGTCGCATAGGAATCCTTCACCTTCAGGGTGATGCGAGCGTTCAACTCTCCGGTTGGCTTCCCATACCACTCCTCCACCGGCTTAAGCAGCAGGACGACATCGCCAATCATAAAGGCCATATCCATCTTGCGATCGTTTTCGGGGGGAAGACCGAGTGTCTCCTGATAAAAGCGTTTTGCGCGAACCGCGTCCGTTACGGCCAGGGCGACGGCTTTGACCTGGACAAATTCTAGATCATTTTTGGTTTTGGACATCATAGAGGCTCCTTATCTGGCAGGATATCGTTTGTTCTCGAATTACTCCTGCGGCGCTGTGAACCGCCCTGTCGCCCCTTTTTCTCGATTGTCATTCAGGGCCAGGGCTGCCTGGTCATCAATCGCGAGATGGGTCCAAGCTAGCTTCAACGGTTCCTCAGCAAGGCGCGAACCAAGCGGCATTTAATACATGGTGCAGCACACTGCGGGTCATGAACCCTCTCGTCAATTAAACTTACCACTAAATCCTTACCGTACAAGTCCTATTTGAACGGCAATGGCTTGCCGGCATTTCAGTCCTGGGGACAAACATGCGGGACCCCGAAGGATCCCGCTGAACCTCCCTTCGGGGAGGGGCTGAATGGACGATATTGTCACGAGCCAGGCCCGGATACCGCAATTCCAGCGCGGCTAGTCTTTGGCCACGCGAATGATCAGTTTCCCGAAGTTCTTGCCTTCAAGAAGGCCGATAAAGGCCTGTGGAGCCTTCTCCAGACCATCGACGATATCTTCGCGGAAGCTCATTTTACCCTCTTTGAGCCAGAGGCTCATCTGGCTGAGAAACTCGCCATAGCGATGGCCGTAGTCATCAAAGATGATAAACCCCTGCATCTTGATCCGCTTAACCAGCAGCATCCGCATGAGGAGACCCAGTCGGTCTGGGCCTTCTGGTAGAGCGGTATCGTTGTAGCGAGCGATCACCCCGCACACCGGCACCCGCGATCCAACGTTCAGCAGGGGCATGACAGCGTCAAATACAGCACCACCGACGTTCTCAAAGTAGACGTCGATGCCTTTTGGACACGCTGCAGCGAATTGTTGTGGAAAATCGGCGCAGCGTCGGTCGATGCAGGTATCGAAGTTCAAATTTTCGGTGACAAAGCGGCATTTCTCCGGGCCCCCTGCAATTCCAACCACACGGCAGCCCTTGAGCCTGGCGATCTGTCCCACGACCGAACCGACAGCTCCGCTCGCGGCCGCGACCACAACCGTCTCCCCTGCCTTTGGCTGGCCGATGTCGAGCAAGCCCATGTAGGCAGTGAAACCCGGCATTCCAAGGATTCCGAGAGCCAGCGAGGGGCGTGTCATCTGGTCATCGAGTTTACTGAGTCCGGTGCCGTCGGAGAGAGCGTACTCCTGCCATCCGTTGAAACTGAGCACCAAATCGCCCGGACGATAGTCGGAATGCTGTGAGATTTCCACGCGTGAGACTGTACCGCCGAGCATGGCTGCGCCGATCGCCACTGGCGGGGCGTAGGAAGGAGCATCACTCATACGACCACGCATATATGGGTCGAGTGACAGGTAGAGGGTGCGCAACAGGACCTGCCCGGCGGCGGGAACAGGTATTGCGGTGTCTTCAAGACGGAAGTTAGCGGGCGTAGGGGAACCGAAGGGGCGCGAATTCAAGACGATTCTGCGATTGATATTATGGTTTGATGGCATGTTACTGACCTCGTCTGGGATGTATAAGGAGCTTAAATTCCGGGCTCTTACCACTGTGGATCTCATAGTGTGTCGAAGCTCGCTCGTCATGAGAAAGCCTGTCTTCGACGGCTTACAATTCTCCCATAGAGCTCAGCAACTCGCAAGTGCGCGAGGGCATAAACAGACTGCACCTGACCATGAGAGGTTTAGAGTGCCATTTTGAGGACAGATCCGTTGGTCACCTCGATGCAGGACATGTCGACACCTCCTTTGACCTCCCCTTATGTCCGGTTATAATCGTCGAGTAGCTTATTTCTGTCGGTATTCGAGAGACTGTTTCCATGGGCGTCATGCTGTGTGATTTAGGCAACCGTGGGTACAGGTTGGTTTGATATTCCCCCCCCACCTGGGAAAGGAGAGCTCACCATGTCATTGCAAGCTGCTTTCATCTTTCTTGCACCCGGAGCAGACCCCAAAAAACATCGCAGTCTGATTAAGACACCGGAGGTTGAACTGATTGTTGTTGGTGTGTCCGATTATACCGCAGCCGAGACCGTTGCTGTTGAACTGGTGGCAGGGGGTGTTGCCGCAATAGAGCTATGTGGCGGTTTTGGCCATGTAGGCACAGCTCGTATTGCGCATGCAGCGCAAGGCAAGGCGGCAATAGGAGTGGTGCGTTTTGATGCCCATCCCGGGCTGAGTGGACAAAGTGGTGACAACATTTTTTAAATATCACCACCGTGACTCCATTTTTTTCTGAACAGTTACTTTAAGTTATGGCCTACTCTCACCAGGTGGGCCATTTGGTCTTTGTCAGGGTAAGTGGGAATTTTACATTTCAGTCAATTTCCTTCATCATGATGATGTAAGGATATATACTTGAGCCTCATGATCTTTGACGAAACTCCTAAGTTAAGTATAATTAGGTATAGCTAACGATTGGCAGGGAGAGCCTAATCCGAGGGGGATGAATGGATACATTTACTATTGGCAACGCAACGTTGACTGTAGTCGATGAAAACATTTTGGTGTTTGAGGCCGCCCCTGGTAGCGTTATAGACAAAATAACGGCTCTGAAATTTTGTGATGAAATAGAGCAGTATATCAATGGTGATTACAGCCTTGTGATTAACCGTAAAAATAAGTACCAGAAACTGCGCTTTGAAGTGTTTAGCGTAACGAACAATCGAAACAGGTTAAAAGGCCTCGCCATTGTCGCAGAGAAAAACTCAGCAAAAAAAATGGCTGAAATCGAAGCGCCTCTCAGTCAAAAGCCTTTTGCGATATTTAGTAACGTTGACGAAGGCATAGAATGGCTCAGAACTCTTCATAAAAAATAACCAAGCGACCTGTTCTCACACGACACCATTTATAAATCACTAAAGCCCTCGATCTTCGGACCGGGGGCTTTTCTCTTACTGCTGAATATGCTGTCTTAAATGCGAAAATATGTTGCGACGGAATCGTACATGGTTTGAAATGGATTGAACGAGCCCTCTGCCGCCCTACCCTGGGCACCTCGGCCACAATGCACACCAGTATGATCAGAACAAGCATCAAGGGATATTCCACGGCCGTTGCACCGCTTTCATCGCTAATTAACACCGCCGTTTTGCTAGATACCTATCGTTCACGGGGACCAATTCATAGGCTAGCAAGCTTGTAATTTAATTCATACAATGTATTTATGCTGTCACAAGCACCCCTCTCCTTTTTAATCTTCTAGAGCTTTTTCTATAACCTTAGACTTACATTTTCTTTTATTAAGTTATATAGAGATTTTTTGCCTTTCATTTTAATCTTATAACCTACAGGGCACGATGAGAGGATCTTATTATAGCCAATTGGGGGAGGGTAAAGATGTTGATACGGGTATTTTACACAAAAGGTTATTACGACCTTGTTAATCCTGAATTTCTGGATTACCTGATAGAAACCAAAAAAATAAAATATTTCTACCGGAGCAGCGGCAAGGTTTCCTTGGGAGTTGACAAGGTCCGTTCGCAGAGAACACCCTATATTGGTTTTGAGCGCAGAACGTGGTCTAAAAAACCAAGCTATAGAAGATATCTTTGATTTATAATGATTATCATCAGCTGTTATCTCAACTACCAGAACAATGATCAAAAATGGCCCGTCCGCTCTGGAGGGGCCATTCTTGCATTGCGGAGCGACTAAGAACCTCTTGTTTAGTTCATCATTTTTCCTTTAAAACAACGCAGAAGGATTAATGAGACTCTTTCCTCTTTGACCTAGACACACGCCTAGTGTAGATTTCAGTGACCTGATTTAACAGGGTTTTTGAAAATAATTAGGGGTTCGTCACATGTCTTTCCGAAGTAAATTTGGAAATAGATTCGTCTACGGACTTCTCTTCTTTCAAATGTTCATTTCCTGCTCAATTTCGTGTCTTGCAGAGGAGTTAGAGCCTAGGAGGTGGGCCCATCTCCCCATTGACACGAACTTTACAGGCGCGGGCTATGCCTATACCAAGGCTGACATCAGCTTTGATCCTGTCCTCAAGATTGAAGATGGTCAGGTAGATCTGCATACCTGGGCAGCGAAGTACACTCGGACATTCTCCTTACTTGATAAGTCAGCCAGGATCGATTTTCTGCAAGGGTACCAGAAGGGTCGTTGGTCAGGATTGGTTGACGGCGTTCCCACAACTGTCAGGCGAAGCGGTTGGACTGACACGATTGTGCGGTTTGCGATCAATCTCTACGGTGCGCCGCCTCTGCAGCCTCAGGAGTACGCAAAATACCGTACAGCGACGGAGGTTGAAACCATTGTCGGTGCAGGGCTGTCAGTTCAGCTGCCAACCGGTGAATACATGGACGATAAACTCATCAACCTCGGGACCAACCGGTTTACCTTCCGCCCCCAGATCGGATTAACCCATACTCGAGGGAAATGGTCATGTGAAACAACTGCAATCGTTGCATTATACACCGATAATAACGATTTCTTCAACGGCCAGGAACTCGAGAATGATCCGCTTTACTCACTGAACGGCCATCTCATTTATACCTTCCGTCCCGGGGTTTGGGCGAGCGCGAGTGCCGGATATGATTATGGCGGCCGCTCCTCAATTGAGGGGACCCAAAAAGACGATCGCAAGCAGGACGTGATGTGGGCTCTCGGCGTCGGGCTACCTTTCAGTCGTCACATTGGAGGCAAGATATCTTACGTAGGCACCCGTACCCTGGAATCGACCGGGGTTGATTCGGACAGTTTCGTTGTTGGGTTGAGCGCATTTTGGTGATCTCAAGTCTCCTTGAGCTCTGTTATACTCAAACCGCCAACTTAGTTAACTGATTATTCATGTTTAATGAAACATGCAATATCATGCGCGATGTTTTTTGGCAAAATTCCAACTTAAGTCTATTAAAGGGAGGTCTCCAATGAAAACACGCAGCTTCATTCTGCTGTTCCTGTTCGTGCTACTGCCCTTCGGCGTTTACGCAGGGACAAAGATTACCGATAGAAATGAAATCGTAGTCCAGGAAATTCCTAAACCAGATCACATCTGGGTCTACGACTTCGCCGCCACAGCAGCCGATGTCCCTGCCGATTCTGCTCTGTCCGAAAAATTTTCCGACCACGACACGCCACAAACTACTGAGCAAATCGACGCAGGTCGCAAGTTGGGTGCTGACATTGCCTCCGACCTGGTGAAAAACATCAACGACATGGGTATGCCGGCTGCACGGCCAACTGCGGAGACCAAACCACAGATCAACGATCTTGTTATTCGGGGGGCTCTCGTTTCCATGAGCGAGGGCAGTGAAAAGAAGCGCATCGTCATCGGATTTGGGTCCGGTGATACCGAACTGAAAGTGGCGGCCGAAGGCTTCCAGATGACAGCTAGCGGATTGCGCAAACTCGGGTCCGGCTCGGTAGATTCGACAGGGCCCAAAACGCCGGGGGGGGCGGTGGGCGTCCTGGCCTTGGCTGCCACACACAACCCTTTGGGACTCATTGTCAGCACCGGCATGAAAATACACGATCACAAAACCGGCAAAGACTCCCTCGAGGGTAGAGCCAGGGACACTGCGAAGGAAATCGCCGACGTACTCAAGAAGCGGTTCCAGGAACAAGGTTGGATTAAATGAAATAGCGTCACGAACCAATCAACTTTTGGTGATCTCATCTTTAGTTGAGGATGACACCGGGCGGTCGAACATGATGATGCGATTATTTCAAACATTGACAGCATGCCTGAGACCGTGTTCGGGAGCGGTCTGTCTGCTGCTCTGGTCCATTCTTGCCCTCGTTCCGGCTGCAGTCGCCGAACAGGGGGCTACAGGGTCGGCAAGAGGTCAGGCTACGCCAACTCAAGCCGCGACAGAATCCTCGAACGCCAGTCCGGGGGCTGACAAGGTTTCTGCCGGACCGACAGCCATCGCAGTGGCTGACATCGCAACTAGGTCCGCAGAAGTTTCTGACCTCTTGCACAATCTGGCCAACAAACTGACCCGCAGCGAAGAGATCGATGAGATGATACAAAGTTTCCCGTCCGCCGTAGTACAGAGCGACCGGGCGGCAAAAACGACTAAGGAGCTCCTCCAACGACGGCCTGCGTTGCCAACACTGCAGGCAGAGCAGCAGAAGTGGCAGCAGGTCCAGCTCAAATTCACCAACGTATTGTCGACATTGACGAATCGTTCCAATGCGCTCCAGGAGGCTTTGACGCAGATTGCCGAATTGCAGACGACATGGTCGTTGACGTTGGATACAGGCAAATCGAACAACATCCCTGAAGCAATCCTTCAGCAGATCCAGGCCACTTTGACGGCTATCGAACAGACCAGAACTTTCTTAGAAAAAGAGCTGTCTAAGGTGCTGAATTTCCAAAGTCCGGTCGGCGATGCGGTTGCGAAAAGCGGTGTCATTCTCGCCGAGGTCACCCAACTTCAGGAAACGTCGATGTCGGGGACTCTAGTTCAGGACAGTCTGCCAATCTGGGCTCCGGCGTTGTGGAAAAGTGAAACCAGCACTTTCTCGGTCAACTTCAGCACCGCATTCGAGGCCTACAGTGCCAGCCTGACCCATTTTTTTCAGATCCCTCTGAAACGTTTCGCATCCTATGGCGGTTTCTTCATCTTGCTGCTGGCCCTTTTCTTGGCGGCTCGGTTCAAAGCCCGAGAGTTGTCTAAAGCTGGACTGGTGTTCTCTCCGGAAGTCAAGGTATTCGATCATCCCTTGGCGGCAGCCCTGACTATCGTCCTGATGTTGGCGACCTCCCCCTACTGGTCGCAGATGCCGAGCACCATCCGAGATACTTTCCAACTGGTCGCGCTTGTCCCGATGATCATCCTGATCCGTCCCCTGGTTTCTGCCTTCCTGCTTCCCTGCGTGTTTGCTCTCGGGATTCTGTTCGCCGCCGACATGCTGCGTGAAATCCTGTCCGATCAAATCTTGCCCGTACAGACTTTGTTGATTCTCGAAGCTTTCATTGGCGGCTTGGTTTTGATTTGGTTTCTGCGTAAGATCCCTTCAGCATTGTCCTCTCTGACGAACGCCTCCCGTCCGCGTTTTCTGCAGATCGGGACAGGTTTTGTCCTGTTGATCCTGCTTGGCGGCTTTTTGTCCGCGGCCATGGGCTACGTGCGGCTTGCCCTCCTCATTACGCCGGGCATCATCGCCGCCGGGATCCTGGCGGTCACCGTGTATACCACGCTGCTGATAGCCCTCGGGATCATCAATATAGCCTTAAAAGTCTGGCCGATACGTACACTCGGCATGGTCCAGCATCATCGACCATTGCTGGAACGCAGAATTTACCGGATCCTTGTTCTTGCTGCAATCGGCGGCTTGATTATCAGGTGTCTCAGCTACCTGGGTTTGCTTACGCCGACCCTCGATTTCGGCAAGGCCATTCTTGAAGTCAGAATCAAGCTCGGTGTCCTCGACGTCTCGATTGAAGGCATTCTTGAATTCATCCTGACAGTTTGTGCTGCCTATCTGCTGTCTGCGTTTCTCCGCTTTGTCCTCAGGGAGGACATCTATCCAAGGGTCAAACTTCCCCAGGGCAACTCTTATGCGGTGTCCAGCCTGCTACACTATTTCATTATCGCTATCGGATTTCTTGCTGCGGTTTCTGTGATCGGCATCGACTTGACGAAACTGACCGTGCTCACGGGTGCTTTCGGCATCGGTCTCGGTTTTGGATTGCAGGGTGTCGTCAATAACTTCGTGTCCGGTCTGATCTTATTATTTGAACGTCCGATCCATGTTGGAGATACCGTTGAAGTGGGCAACCTGCTTGGCAATGTGCAAAGAATCGGGATTCGCGCCAGCACAGTGCATACTGTTCAGGGTGCCGATATCATCGTGCCGAACTCCCAGATGATCGCTGAAAAAGTGACCAACTGGACGCTTAGCAACCGGTTGCGGCGGGTCGAACTGCCCGTGGGGGTCAGTTACGGGACCAACCCGGAGCTTGTGATCAAGGTTCTCGAGGATGTGGCGCTGAAAAACCCTGATGTGGCGCGCTTCCCGCCACCACAGGGCTTGATGGTCGGCTATGGGGACAGTTCGCTCAACTTCGAATTGAGAGCGTGGACGGATCAGTTTGA
>JAHEDT010000019.1 GCA_024641085.1 Geobacteraceae bacterium
ATCCAGAGGCACTGTGTCAGGTCGCCTTGAACAGATTCCATGTTGGTAAAAGAAAAGGCCGCGCTTATTGACGCGGCCTTTTCTCATTAGCAACGAATGGCGCCTTATAAAACTCAAGGAAAAAATTCTCAGACTCAGAGGATTCATCATACTAAAATCATTGATTATGGTTCTGTCCAACCCCTGTCAGTATAAAAATCGAACCTGAGTTGTTCTAACCCACTTCGTTATACACCCGCTCGCGAAACTCCACCTGCAGTTCTTCGGCAACCCTGCGGCAGGCTTCAATATCAATCCCCGGCAGGGTGACAGCAGTCGCCGTGACTGAGGGGATGTGTTTCTTCGCCTCGACGAGAAATTCCTTGAGCGCCGCATAGCCCTGCTCACCGAACTCGGAACGGCAGATCTTTTGATAGGTTGACGCATCGGGAGCATTGAGCGAAACGCTGATTGAATCGACCAGCCCGGACAGTTCCGGCAGGACATTGCGGCCGTGCACCAAGTTGGCTTGGCCATCGGTGTTGATGCGCACGGTGATCTTCCGCTCTTTCAGATAACGGGCAACCTGCTTGACCAGATCTAGTCGCACCAGTGGCTCTCCGTAACCGCAGAACACCACTTCATCGTAAGCTGACGGATCGCCGATGGCCGCCAGCACCTCGTCGACCGAAGGCTCCCGTTCCAGGCAAAGCTGGTGCCCCTTGACGGTAAAATCTCTGAACTTCGCACAGAAGGTGCAGCGGTTGGTGCAGCGGTTGGTGATGTTGAGGTAGAGGCTGTTGCGGATCACGTAGGCAATGCGCGTGCTCTGGTCGACATCGCCGATGCCGAACAGTCGCCAGGCATTGAGACTGGTGATGCGGGCGACATCCTCGAGGGTCAGCCCCTTGACTTCGGCAAGCTTTTCGGCGGTTGAGCGGACGTAGGATGGTTCGCAGCGCTTGCCGCGCCAGTTCTGTGGGGCCAGGTACGGGCAGTCGGTCTCCACCAGCATGACGTCGATCGGCAGGGCCCTGGCAATGCTGCGCAAAGCGTCGTTTTTCGGGTAGGTCAGAGGCCCTGCGAAGGAGATGTAAAAACCCATCGCCACGCACTTGCGCGCCATGTCAAGGTCCCCCGAGAAGCAGTGCAGCACGCCGCCGGCAGCGCCTGCGTTCTCTTCCTGCATGATACGGACGACGTCGTCGTGAGCGTCGCGGTCGTGAATGATCAGTGGTTTGCCTGTCTGCCTGGCCAACTGGATATGACTGCGGAAAGCGGCCTCCTGCTGGGCACGCGGAGAGCGGTCACGGTAGAAGTCGAGGCCGGTCTCGCCGACGGCGACCACCTTGTCGACCGCTTCGATCATTCTGGCCAGCTCGTCGATGACAGCCTGGTTCACCGTACTGGCATCGTGCGGATGGATGCCAACGCTGGCATAGACGTTCTGGTAGCGCAGGGCCAGGTCGACGCTGGCGCGGGAACTCTCCAAATCGCAGCCGACCGTCAGGATATGGTGGACGCCGTTTTCGCGGGCGCGCTCAATGACCGTCTCAAGATCGGTTGCGAATGGCTTCGAGTCGAGATGGGCGTGGGAGTCGACCAGGGAAGTCTGTGGATTTTTCATGGGAAAATTTCCGGGACGCTGGACGTGGGACGGGTGACGAGACGATCAAAAGCCTTGTCGCATCCCTCGTTCAGGTTATTCGGGTTCAATTCTGGGGAAGAGCGGGGCAGCCTTCTCAATCGTGGTGCCCGGCTGCAGCAATCCCCAGCGGTCATGCTCAACAAGTTGCTGGCTATCCGGGTCGAGGCCGAGAATCCTGGAGATGCTGGCGCCGGTTTCCGGCATGAAGGGGGTGATCAACAAACCGATCAGGCGCACGGCTTCCAGGAGGTTGTACATGACCGTGCCGAGCCGTTCGCCCTGGTCTTCGTCCTTGGCCAGGGCCCAGGGGGCCGAGTCATCGATATACTTGTTGGCGGCACTGACCAGTTCCCAGATCGACTGCAGGGCCTTGTTGAAGGCGAGAGCGTCCATCTGTTCGTCAATCACGCCGACCTGCTGCATGAACTTGTCTTGCAGATCCTGGTCAATAGTCTCTTTTTTACAGGCCGTTGTAAGCTCGCCTTGAAAGTATTTACTGAGCATTGCCGTGGAGCGGCTGACCAGGTTGCCAAGGTCATTGGCCAGGTCGGAATTGATGCGGTGCACCAGGGCGCTGTGGGAGAAGTCACCATCAAGACCGAAGGGAACTTCGCGCAGCAGGAAGTAGCGGATGGCGTCAACGCCGTACTTGTCGATGAGCATGTTCGGCTCGACCACGTTGGCCAGGCTCTTGCTCATTTTCTGACCCTCGACAGTCCACCAGCCATGGGCGAATACCTTGTCCGGGAGCGGGATGCCTGCTGCCATCAGGAAGGTCGGCCAGTAAACGGTGTGGAAGCGCAGAATGTCCTTACCGATGACATGGACGTCGCATGGCCAGAATCTGGCAAAATTGCCGTCGTTGTCATGCGGAAAGCCGAGCGCACTGATGTAGTTGGTGAGGGCGTCAAACCAGACGTAGATGACGTGCTTGTCGTTGCCCGGCACCGGAATTCCCCAGGAGAAGGTCGTGCGCGAAATCGAGAGGTCTCGCAGGCCTTCGCGAACGAAGCTCAGAATCTCGTTACGTCGTGATTTCGGCTGGATGAAATCGGGGTTGGCCTCTATGTGAGCGAGCAGCTGTTCCTGGTACTTGCTCATGCGGAAGAAGTAGGACTCCTCCTTGAGCTTGTCCGTCGGGCGGCCGCAGTCCGGGCAGTTGCCGTCGAGCAGGTTGGTTTCGGTCCAGAAGGTTTCGCAGGGAGTGCAATACCAGTCTTCATACTCGCCAAGGTAGATGTCACCCCTGGCTTCGATGATGCGGAAAATCTCCTGAACGGCCAGTTTGTGGCGCTCCTGCGACGTGCGGATAAAATCGGTGTTGGAAATATTCAGCTTTTCCCAGAGCGACTGGAACCGTTTGACGACGCGGTCCGCCAGTTCCAGGGGTGTTTCTCCCTTGGCGTGGGCGGCCTTCTCGACCTTCTGGCCATGTTCGTCGGTTCCGGTCAAAAAATAGACTTGATAGCCCCGTGCGCGCTTGTAACGCGCCATCACATCACAGGCCAGAGTCGTGTAGGCGTGGCCGATATGGGGAACGTCATTGACGTAATAGATCGGCGTGGTCAGGTAAAAGCGTTTCTCGTCCGACATGACTATTCTCCCTGCGTGCTCGGGCCGGGCTTGCGCCCGCCGCGTGGTCTGCGTCTGCCGCGGCGACGGCGCTTGGTCTGGCCTTCCGTGGCTTCATTCGCCTGGGACTTCTGCGGCTCGGCTGGTTTTTCTGGCTCAGGTGCCGGCTGGTCGGCCGGCTTTTGCCCTTTGCCGGCCGGCTTCCTGGGCTCCTGTCTTTGTGGCCGACTCCTGGTCAAGCGATTGCCGTGGGTCTCACCGGGGGTTCTCTCCTGCTCCACCGGCTGGGTGGCCTGCCCGGTGCGCAGCTCTTCCATCGTCACGCAGCAGCAGCTGCCTTCCCGGTCCCGCAATGTCACCTGCTGGCGCAGGATATCCTGGGACGTGACTTCGCATTCCCGATTCTGCCAGAGGATTTTTTTGCCGCACTTGGGCATGCCTTTCTTGAGTTCGCTGTAGGTGTCGAACTCGTAACCAAGGCAACAGAGCAAGCGGCCGCACTGACCGGAAATTTTCGTTGGATTGAGAGCCAGTCCCTGCTCCTTGGCCATTTTTACCGAAACTGGATTGAACTGGGTCAGGAAGCTGCTGCAACAGAGTTCGCGGCCGCAGATGCCGAGCCCGCCGACCAGTTTCGCCTCGTCACGTACACCTATCTGACGCATTTCGATCCGGGTGTGGAAATGATGGGCCAGGTCCTTGACCAGTTCGCGGAAATCGATGCGGCCGTCGGCTGTGAAGAAGAAGATGATCTTCGAACCGTCGAAAGCGTACTCGGCGCGGACCAGCTTCATTTCCAGTTGGCGCTCGTGAATCCGCTCCGCGCAGTAGCGGCGGGCATCCTTTTCACGGGCGGCGTTGGTCTCTGCCAGAGCGAGATCCTCTTCTGTGGCGATGCGCAGGATATTCTTCAGCCCCTCCGGGGCCTGATCCTCCGGTACTTCGCGCGGTGCCAAGACTACCGTTGCCATGGCGCGGCCGCGATCAGTCTCCACGATTACCTTGTCGCCGGCATCGAGCTCGATCGAAAGGGCATTGAAGTCATATTGACGGCCGGCTTGCTGAAATTTGAGTGGGACGATACGTATCATGAGCTCACGGATCAGGTTAATTGTCAGATATCATGCCTGTCACGCCTCTTCAGGCGGCCAGTTTCAGGAGGAGAACCTCCATGGCCAGCTGACGGTTGACATTGCGGTCAAGTTGGCGGCGAACGGTCATCAATGCGTCCAGTTTGTCGAGTATGCTTGCGACATTCTCGTGAGCCGCCACCCTGTGGACCTTGTGCTTGAGGTCCAGGTTGACCAGCTCCTCGTCGCCGCGCCCCTCCAGGGTCATCAGGACGTCACGGAAAAATGCCTGAAAAATTTCCAGAATGTCGATCAGGATGGTCTTGTCGGCGGCGAGCTGCTCGGCAAAATCCAGAATGGGCAAGATACTGCCTGAGGACAACCCCGTCAAGGTTTTTAGCAGATCGCGGCGTTGTTCAAGGTAGAGTTCCCGGTCCTTACCAAAGGCTTTTTTGAAGCTTCCCTCCGACAGGGCCGCCAGAACATGCGACTCGGTCGCATCGATGCCCAATTGTTTTTCCAATTCCGCCTGAATCCGGCTGTTCGGGTGCCTGGTGAAGGGGAGCGGCTGGCAGCGGGAGCGGATTGTTTCGAGCAGCCGGTTCGGTTGGGCGGTCAGGAGGATCAGGAGTGTGTCGCCACGCGGCTCTTCGAGGGTTTTGAGCAGGGCGTTGGCGGCACCAGCGGTCATGGTCTCAGCCTGTTCGATCATACAGATCTTGCGTGATGCTTCCAGGGGCTTGAGGTTCAGATCACGTTGAAAGGCCCGGACCTGTTCGATCTTGATCGAGCTGCCGTCCGGCTCAAGGATGTGCAGGTCTGGGTGGTTCTGGTGGTCAATTTTACGACAGGCCTGGCAATGTCCGCAGCCGCGCTGTTCGAGACAGACGATGGCCCGTGCCAGGGCCATTGCCATCAGACGCTTGCCGATGCCGTCCGGTCCGGAAAAAAGGTAAGCGTGGGCAATCCGGCCGTTGACCAGCCCCCGGCGCAAGATCTCCTTCTGATGTTCGTGACCCAGTATCTGGTCGAAAGTCATATTGTTCTCCTGGTGGCATGCACATCTCCCACGGAGAGGGTGACAGGCCATGTCCCAATTGTCCAACCCCTGGCATGGGATGTCGGTCCGCTGCATGCTTCTCAGGTCGCTAGTCCCGATGGTCACTTTGCATGGGATGGTCTATGGGGCTCAGCAGCCGGGCGGTTTCGATGCTGGCTTCGATCGTTTCAAAAGCCAAAAAAGAGCATAAATCAACAAGTTGTAGCTTGATCAAAGTCATTTAGTCACTGGCGTGCAAGCAGCGTCATACTATAATGTTTTTGTGAGAGGGTGCAATTGATATATATGGAGTGGTAGTGTAGTATGACTGACTTTTTGCGGCTGTTCGATAAATGGCCGCGGTGCGAAGGTCAACCGTCTCTTTTGCTTATGGACCAGTTGGATACTACAGAAAATACACAATGGCAGGCACTGGAAGCGTCCATCGGCTACTCCTTTGCTGATCGTGTGCTTCTTGCTGAGGCTCTGACGCACAGATCTTTCGCCAATGAGCGCCCTGGTGATCTGCCCGACAACGAGCGGCTGGAATTCCTCGGCGATGCGGTCCTGGACCTGGTCATCAGTCAATTCCTAATGACCCATCGACCGAATTCACCAGAGGGCGAATTGACGCGCATCCGGGCCGAAGTCGTCGCCCTGCCTAGCCTGGAACGCCTAGCCCGATCCCTCGACTTGGGGCACTGCCTGCTGCTTGGCCGTGGTGAAGAGCTCAGTGGCGGGCGCAATAAGCCCAGCCTGCTGGCCGATGCCCTCGAGGCGCTGTTCGGAGCCATCTTCACCGATGGCGGCTTTGAGGTGGCACGATCGGTGATTCTGCCCCTGTTCGTGCCACTGCTGCAGCAGGCGGCCGCCGAAGAGGGTCAGGATTACAAGAGTCGGCTGCAGGAGCTCCTGCAGGCAATGCAGTGCGGTCTCCCAATCTACCAATTGGTCGAAACGACCGGGCCGGCACATGAGCGCACCTATCGCGTCGAGGCCATGATTGACGGACGGCTGTATGGCTCAGGAGAGGGCCGTACCAAGAAAGGTGCCGAGCAGGCTGCTGCAAGAGTCGCCCTGGACGTACTGGACCAACATTCGTGAAGATCTACCCGGTATTCATTCCAAATGCGGGGTGCCCGCACCGTTGTCTGTTCTGTGCCCAGGACCGGACCACCGCTCAACAGTTGCTTCCCGAGGCCAGAGAGGTCGAACGCTGGCTCGAGAGGACCCTCCCTCAGCGGGGCGGCGGAGAAATCGCCTTTTACGGTGGCACCTTTACACAGCTGCCGCTTGCTCGACAAACCTGCTACCTGGGGTTGGCCGGACGTTTTGTTGCAACGGGCAGGGTGGCTGGGATTCGTCTCTCAACCCGTCCAGATGCTCTCGATGACAATTGCATTGCGCGCCTGCAGGCCGCGGGTGTCACCACCATTGAAATTGGCTGCCAGAGTTTCAACTCCTCGGTCCTGAACAGATCCGGTCGCGGCCATACCGCTGACGACTCTATCTCGGCAATTCGGAGATGCTGTCATGCCGGACTGCAGGTCGGTGTGCAGTTGATGCCTGGTCTGCCCGGCGGTGATGCGGCAGAAGCCTTGCAGTCGTTACGGCGGTCGCTGGAATTGAAGCCGTCTTTCGTGAGGATTTACCCGACCGTGGTGATCGACGGTACGGCGCTGGCAGACCTATGGAAAACCGGTGATTTCACACCCTGGCCCCTGGATGAAACCGTCGATGTCTGCGCCGATATGCTGCAACTCTGCAGACTTGCGGATATCCCGGTGATTCGCATCGGGCTGCAGGCTGATGCGCAGCTGGAGGCGAATTTTCTTGCCGGGCCTTACCACCCTGCATTCGGGCAATTGGTTCGCTCGCGGCTCTGGCGCAGGGCTCTGTTGAGAGCCGGCACGCACAGCAGGTCGATCAGCATCAATCCCGACGACCTGAGTGACGCCCTGGGGCACCGTGCGGAGAATCGCGAGTGGCTGGCGCAACACGGGATGTCTTCATGCCTGGTGACCGATAAGACGATTGCCCGTGGTATGTTGCGCACCTCCGGCGAGGATTTTTACTTTGATGCACGTCCGGCCCAGGGAGGACAATATGGCTGACAAGCAGACATTCCGTTCAGGCTTCGTCGCGATTATCGGACGGCCCAATGTCGGGAAATCGACCCTGCTGAACCGGATTGTCGGGCAGAAAATCGCGATCACCTCGCCGAAACCACAAACCACGCGCAACCGCATCCTGGGGATTCAGAACCTTGATCATGCCCAGGTGCTGTTCATCGATACGCCCGGGATTCACGAGGCGCACTCCCCTCTGAATCGCTACATGGTGGAACAGGCCCGTTCTGCATGCCTCGATGTTGACGTAATCCTCTGGCTGGTCGAAGCAGACCGGCCGGCCGATCAGGACCCCATGATCCCGCGTCTCCTGGAAAAAAGCCGTCGGCCGGTGCTGCTGGTGATCAACAAGATCGATACCATTGCCAAGGAGCGCCTGCTGCCGTTGATCGACGCTTATCGGTCAATCTGCCCGTTTGCTTCGATTGTGCCGGTTTCAGCCTTGAAGGGCGATGGCCTTGAACGCCTGATGGCGGACATCCCGGCGCTGCTTCCGGAAGGCCCGCGCTACTATCCAGAGGATCAACTGACCGATCTTCCGGAGCGCTTTATCGTTGCCGAAATGATCCGCGAGCAGATCCTGATGCGCACCAAGGACGAAGTCCCCTATGGGGTGGCCGTATTGGTGGAGCGGTTTCAGGAGAACCCGGCGCGCAACATGGTTGGCATCAATGCGGTCATCAACGTAGAACGTGACTCGCAGAAGGGAATCCTGGTCGGCAAGGGCGGCACGATGATCCGTCAGATCGGCCAGGCCGCCCGCAAGGACATTGAACGCCTGCTGGGGGTCAAGGTGCATCTCGAGCTATTTGTCCGGGTGCAGAAGAACTGGACCAGCTCAGGGCGTATGATGAAAGAATTCGGTTACGAATAACCGAAGCGTATCTATGATTCAGGATCATGATCGAGGCAAGGGCCTCAAGGGAGACGTCAAATGAGCAAATCCTCTCAACCGGTGCGGGTGCTGGTCACCGGTGGTGCCGGGTATATCGGCAGTCATGTTGTTCTGGCTCTTGGTCAGGCCGGGTACGACGTACTGACCTACGACAATCTTTCCACCGGAAACCGGGACGCGGTTCTGGCCGGAGAACTGGTGGTCGGGGACCTGGCCGACAAGGCTTTGCTGACCAGGACTCTGGCAGAATTCAGACCGGACGCGGTCATGCATTTTGCCGCCTCCATCGAGGTCGGCGAAAGCGTCAGCAACCCGCTTAAATATTACCGCAACAATTCGGTCCACGCGTTGAATCTCCTCGAAGTGCTGCGTACTGTCGGAACTGGGCAGATGATCTTTTCATCGACGGCTGCTGTCTACGGTAACCCGGATCTGCTGCCGGTGTTCGAGAACGCGCCTTTGCAGCCGATCAACCCTTACGGGACCTCGAAGATGATGACCGAGCGTTTCCTCGCCGACCTGGCCTATGCCGATGAGGAGTTTCGCTACGTCTCTCTGCGCTACTTCAACGTGGCCGGTGCTGACCCGGCCTGCCGTCTTGGCCAGGATTACGCCAACCCGACCCACTTGATCACCAGGGCGTTGAAAACCGCTCTGGGGATTTTCCCAAGGCTTCAGGTGTTCGGCACCGATTACCCGACGCAGGACGGTACCTGTGTCCGCGACTATATTCACGTGGCGGACCTGGCTCAGGCCCACCTGGATGCCTTGCGTTACCTGGCCGATGGTCGTCCTTCGGCGATTTTCAACTGCGGATACGGGCACGGTTTTTCCGTCAGGGATGTCGTGGCCATGGCCCGTGCCGTGACCGGTCTTGATTTCAAGGTCGAGGAGACCGGTCGTCGGGAAGGCGACCCTGCTGAACTGATCGCCGGTTGTGAGCGGATTCGCCGGGAGCTCGGTTGGCAGCCGCGCTATGACGACCTGGAAGTAATCCTGCGCACGGCCTGGGAGTGGGAGAAAAAGCTTGCGGCGCGAGGTGAGAAGTGAGAAAAGGCTCTCGGTCTTCTCGCCAAATTGTTTGAGGAGCGATACTCTATTTTTTTTAGCGCTTCGCATTTCGCATATCGCAAATCGGAGGTGTTATGAAACTGGCAGTTGTTGGTACCGGGTATGTCGGCCTTGTCACAGGGGCCTGTTTTGCCGAAATGGGTCACCGCGTGACCTGTGTCGATATAGATGTCGAAAAAGTGGCCCGGCTCAAGGAGGGCTGGATGCCGATCTACGAGCCGGGGCTCAAGCCGATCGTGCTGCGCAACAGCGAGGAAGGGCGGCTGCTCTTCACCACGGACCTCGCCGACGCGATGGCGGGAGCGAGGATCATTTTCATCGCCGTGGGGACACCTCCCGGCGAGGATGGTTCTGCTGATTTAAAACATGTCCTGGCCGTGGCCTCCGAAATCGGCCGGCATATCTCCGAGTACACCGTGGTCGTTACCAAGTCGACCGTACCGGTCGGTACGGCAGAAAAGGTCAAGGCTGCGGTCCTGGCGCAGGTGCAAGAGCGGCTTGTTGACGTGCCCTTCGATGTGGTCAGCAACCCGGAGTTTCTCAAGGAAGGCGCCGCGGTGGACGATTTCATGAAGCCGGACCGCGTCGTCGTCGGTGTGGATGCCGACCGGTCCCGCGAAGTTATGTATGAACTTTACAAGGATTTCAGCCGCAACCACGACCGCATCCTGTTCATGGGGATCAAGGACGCGGAAATGACCAAGTATGCCGGCAACGCCATGTTGGCGACCAAGATTTCCTTCATGAACGAAGTCGCCAATCTCTGTGATCGTGTTGGTGTCGATGTGGAGAATGTGCGCCTCGGGATCGGCTCCGACAGCCGCATCGGTTATTCCTTTATCTATCCCGGCTGTGGCTACGGTGGCTCCTGCTTCCCCAAGGATGTTCGCGCGCTCATTCATACGGCCAGTCAAAACGGCTACGATTCGCTGGTGCTGCAGGCGGTGCACCAACGCAACGAGGACCAGAAGCACGTGCTGTTCCGTAAAATCACGGCACGCTTTGGTAGCGACCTCTCCGGTCTGACCTTTGGCATTTGGGGGCTGGCTTTCAAGCCCGGCACCGATGATATCCGCGAAGCACCGGCGGTCGTACTGCTTGGCGAACTGCTTGCGGCCGGCGCCAAGGTGCGGGCCTACGATCCGGAGGCCCTCGAGGCGGCCCGCGCTGAGCTCCCTTCGGAGTGGTTTGCAAACGGCGATGTGACGCTCGTTCGCCACCAGTACGAGGCCCTGGAGCAGGTCGATGCCCTGGCACTGGTCACCGAATGGAAGCCGTTTCGACACCCTGATTTCCGGGCTATGAAGGAAATGATGCGGCAACCGGTCATTTTCGACGGCCGCAATCAGTATGATCCGCATGGGCTGAAAGAAGAGGGCTTCGAGTATTTCGGCATAGGTCGACAGTGATTCTCACTGGCAGCTGGTATTCTTTTACAAGCTTTACTCATCTGAAGACGGCCGTATCTGTGACTGTTTCAGAGGCTCGGTCCTTGGCGTTCTGTCAATAAAGGTCGTAAATGTCTGCTTTTTTTCGCGAAGTACTCTGGCACCGCTTAAGACGCAACCGGATGGCCATGGCCGGGGCCTTCATTGTTTTGGCCATGTTCCTGCTGGCGCTACTTGCGCCGGTCGTCGGACGCGACCCCGGTGCGATCGACATCGCTAACCGGCTGCAGCCCCCGGGGCTCGCGTTCCTTTTCGGGACCGATGATCTGGGACGTGACGTTCTGACCCGGATCCTGTACGGTGCCAGGATCTCGCTGCTGGTCGGTTTTGTCGCCGTCGGCATCGCCACGTTCATCGGCATACTGCTTGGTGCCATGGCCGGCTACTACGGCCGCTGGATCGATGCCCTGATCATGCGCTTCGTCGACATCATGCTCTGCTTTCCAACGTTTTTCCTGATCCTGGCGGTGATTGCCTTCCTGGAGCCCTCGATCTGGAACATCATGATCATTATCGGTTTGACCAGCTGGATGGGAGTGGCGCGCCTGGTTCGCGCCGAGTTCCTGTCCCTCCGGGAAAGGGATTTCGTGCTTGCTGCGCAGGCAATCGGTGCGCGGGACCTGCGCATCATTTTCCGGCACATCCTGCCCAATGCCATATCCCCGGTACTGGTCTCGGCAACTCTTGGCGTTGCTGGGGCGATTCTCACTGAAAGCGCCCTCTCTTTTCTCGGCATTGGTGTCCAGCCGCCGACGCCATCGTGGGGCAATATGCTGATCGCCGGTAAGCAGACCTTGGGTACCGCCTGGTGGCTCTCGGTCTTCCCGGGATTGGCCATTCTCGTTACAGTGCTTGGATACAACCTGCTGGGCGAGGGCGTCCGCGATGCCATGGATCCGCGGATTCGGGATTAAGGCCTTGAACGTGAATACCCCTCCAGCACCACCGTGCGGTCCCGGTTCCTGTGATGAGTAAAAACACTCTATCGACCTGTTCCCCGGCCGCATTGATAGTCCGTCGCAGCGAGGCATTTACCCGCGGGGATTTCGGTTTCATCTACGATTCCTATCATTCTGATTCGAACTTCCGTCGCCAGTTCACGTCACGAGAGGAGTACCTGGCGTTCGGCAGGGACAGCCTCGTCCAGGACTACCGGATCGTCAGCTGCCAAATCCTGGTTGAGCAAGAGGAGTCCGGCGAGTCACAGGTTGTGTTCCTCATGGAGATCAAAGCCCACGGCAAGCTGCAGCGCTACGCTGAACTCGCCTGGTTGCGCCTGGAAAATGCTGCTTGGCGTTATCACCGTGGACAGAAAATGATGTCTGAAGAGTTCTCCGGGGACCCGCAAAATTTGAGTCTCACTGACTTCGCCAGGCTTGATCCGACGACGATTTTTTAAGTGTACTGGAGCCGCATATGCAGATTATCGATCGGGACAAACTCGACCAATTGAGCTGCGCAGCCGCCGCATCGGAGCGCCGGCGCAAAAACCTCAACCTGCATGAGGACTATACGGACCCCTGCCAGCGACTCTTCAATGCTATGGAACCTGGGACTTATATCCGGCCGCATCGTCATCTGGACCCACCCAAGGCGGAGAGCTTTCTGGCTGTCCGTGGCCGCATGGCCCTGGTGGTCTTCACCGACAACGGCGAAATTGAACAGGTCATCCAGTTCGGGACCGATTGTGATGTGCTGGCGGTTGATTTGCCGGCCGGTTCCTGGCACTGCATGGTTGCCCTGGAGGAGGGAAGTATCTTTTTCGAAACCAAGCCAGGCCCCTACGCCCCCCACGCTGCAAAGGATCTTGCTCCTTGGGCCCCAGTGGAAGGAACCCCTGCTGCAACCGGCTACCTGGATGAACTCATGGCCATTGTGTATTCAAAATGTCAAGACTGACCTACGGTCTTGCCCCTCGAACTGTGGTCTTCGTTGCGAGCTTGTATGCCTGAATTACCGGAAGTAGAAACCACCCGCCGAGGCATAGAGCCGTTGGTTGTCAACAAAATGGTGGACCGGGTGGTGATTCACAATGCCGCGCTGCGCTGGCCGGTCCCGGGTGAACTGCTCGAGCTCCTGCCCGGGCAGCGGGTAAGCTCGGTCGGCCGGCGTTCCAAGTACCTGCTGTTCAACTTCGAGCGGGGCACTCTGATTATCCACCTAGGCATGACCGGCCATTTGCGGCTGACGAGCCATGACGCGGCGAGACGCAAGCACGATCATGTCGAGATTATCTTCAGCGATGGCACTGCCCTGCGCTACAATGACTCGCGGCGTTTCGGAGCCATGCTCTGGGCCGCGGCCGATCCCCTGCAGCACCGGCGGCTCACCGGGCTCGGTCCTGAACCTTTCAGCCCCGGGTTTAACGCGACTTATCTCCATCGGATCTCTCGTGGTCGCAAGGTTGCCGTGAAGCCGTTTCTGATGGATCCACGGGTGGTGGTCGGGGTTGGTAACATTTATGCCAGTGAAGCGCTGTTTCGCGCAGGTATCGCGCCGACCCGTCCGGTCGGACAGGTCGGTAAGGCGGCTTTGGGCCGCCTGGTCAAGTCTGTGCGGGACATTCTCGAAGCCGCGATTGCTGCCGGCGGTACCACGCTGCGGAACTTTTCAGACAGCCAGGGGCGCCCGGGCTATTTCCGGCAGGAGCTGTGCGTCTATGGACGTACCGGCGAGGCGTGTCTCGTCTGCAGTGCCCCCATCAAGCAACTCAGGCTCGGGCAGAGGTCGACATACTTCTGTCCGAACTGCCAGAGATGAGGAAGGGTAGCTGTAAGCGGTAAGCGGTAAGGATTGCAAGCCCTTGAACCTTACAGCCTCCACCTGCCACTGGCTGATCTTACTGAAACGGAGTCTTTATGGAAGGGTTCACATTTACCATCCCCTATAAGGTGCGGGTCGTCGACGTCAATTATGGGGGACATGTGGCCAATTCGGCGGTCCTGAATTTTTTCCAGGATGCGCGCATCGCCTATCTGCAGAATCTTGGCGGCTACTCCGAACTCGATATCGGTGGCCAGTGCGCTATTATCCTGACGGAGGCCCGTGTCAAATATCTGGCGGAAATGTTTCTTAATGACGAGCTGGTCATCGGGGTCAGGGTCAATCAGGTCAGCAGATCATCGTTTGTCATGGAGTATCGTATCGAGCGTGAAGGAGGGGCGACGGCCGAAGGGGAGACGGTCCTGGTCTGCTTCGACTATCAAAAGCGCAAGCCGCGGCGTTTCGACGCCGGGTTCAGGGAAAAACTCGCCGCATTCGCGGGAATCGTATGAAAATGGCGCAAAGCTTCTGGAGAATCCCCGCTGTGCGCCATTTTTCTCTCAGTTGGTCGTGTTCGAGCGTCACGCGCTCAAAGATCAGGCCCGTCAGCCAAACCCCGACCCTGATGGGACACTGCAGCCGGCTGAGGACGCGAACACGGAAACCGTTTTGTCCGCCGGCTGTCCGCAGACCGGACAGGCTACCGCAGCCTCCTGTTTTTTGAGAAGCTTTTCAAAGGTTTTCGCGCAATGTTCACATCGGTATTCGAATAGGGGCATGATTTACCTCAGCAGATTATTGATGTTCAATATATTCAGTATGTACGATTTATTCAAGACATAAATTCAAATTTATGAAATGACGAGCGTTTTGATCAAGCGTATCTTGCTGCCGGGGGGCTTTGTTCGACGTGAGGCTTAATTTCCCGTACTTGCTGCGAGATTCTTTGATTGACGCTTGGTTCGCGCCTTATCGAGAGAATCCAGAATTCAGAATCCGGAATAAGTCCCGACAACCAAGTTATATAGAGATTTTTCTGTCTACTGGTTACCCCGCTGTTTGCCGCGTGGTAGCACTTTTTGTCGCTGACAAAGAAAGGGACGGCTCAGAGTTGAGCCGTCCCTTTCTGCTGTGATCAATCAACTGATCAGCCGAGAATCTGCTTGAGGTCTGCTTCTGCGGTCGTGATCGGGCCGATGTTGAAGTTCTCGACCAGGAAGTTGAGTACGTTCGGCGTAATGAAGGCCGGCAATGTCGGGCCGAGCTTGATGTTCCTGATGCCAAGGTGGAGCAGGGTCAGCAGGATCGCCACGGCCTTCTGCTCATACCAGGAAAGCACCAGGGAGAGAGGCAGTTCGTTGACGCCGCACTCGAAGGCATTCGCCAGGGCCAGGGCCACCTGGATGGCGCTGTAGGCGTCGTTGCACTGACCGACGTCGAGCAGGCGCGGGATGCCGCCGATATCGCCGAGGTCAAGCTTGTTGAAGCGGAACTTGCCGCAGGCCAGGGTCAGGATCACGGTATCCTGCGGGGCTTTTTCGGCAAACTCGGTGTAGTAGTTGCGCCCCGATTTCGCGCCGTCGCAGCCGCCGACCAAAAAGAAGTGCTTGATGGCACCGGCCTTGACACCCTCGATGACCTTGTCGGCAACACCGAGGATGGCGTTGTGGCCGAAACCGGTCAGAATCTCCTGGCCCGGATTGTCTGCAAAGCCCTTACATTCCTGAGCTTTTTTGATCACGGCTGAGAAATCCCAGCCATCGACGTGCTTGACGCCTGGCCACTGGACCAGGCCCCAGGTGAAGAGGCGGTCCTTGTAGCTGTCGGCCGGCTTCTGGATACAGTTGGTGTTGAAGATGATCGCACCGGGGAACTGGGCGAACTCCTGGTGCTGGTCCTGCCAGGCGCCGCCGAAGTTGCCAGCCAGGTGGGCGTATTTTTTCAAACCCGGGTAGCCGTGGGCGGGAAGCATCTCACCGTGGGTGTAGATGTTGATGCCAGTGCCTTCGGTCTGTTTGAGCAGCTCCTCGAGGAACTTGAGGTCGTGCCCAGAGACCAGGATCGCTTTGCCGGCCTTGGTGCCGAGCTGGACCGGGGTCGGGACCGGGTGGCCATAGGCTTCCACATGGGCCTGGTTGAGCAGTTCCATGGTGAGGTAGTTGATGCGTCCGGCTTCCATGGCCAGGCCGACGTTGGCCATCAGGTCGAGGCTGTCGTCAAGCTGCGCAGCCAGAGCCTTGTGGGTGGACGCGTAGATTTCGTCCGATTCCTTGCCGAGGATGCGGGCATGGTCGGCGTAGGCGGCGTAGCCCTTGAGGCCATACATGGTGATCTCGCGCACTGAATGGATGTCGGCATCGACGGTGTAGTCTTTGACGCCATGCAGTTCTCCCAGCTTGACCTGCTCGGCCAAAGTTGCAGGCATTGCCCAGTTCTGAGCTGCGGCAGGGATTGTGCCGGCAAAGTCACCGGCCAGCTGACGGGCCTTCTCGCGCAGACGGACGCCTTCGGCAACAAATTTGGCGACGACTGCAGGGTCAAAATCGACGTTGGTGACCGTGGTAAAGAGGCCGTCAATCATGAAACGGTCGATTTCCTGGTCCTTGAGGTTTTTGGCGCGGGCTTTGTCGGCCCAGAAGGCGATGCCTTTCAGAGTGTAGACCAGCAGGTCCTGCAGAGCGGCGACGTCGGGCTGCTTGCCGCAGACACCGATGGCAGTGCAGCCGGTGCCTTTGGAGGCTTGTTCACACTGGTAACAGAACATGGACATGATTTGTCTCCTTTTGGGGTGGTTGGGGATCCGGTTTGCGTTTGAAGTGCAAGACCAGTCAACTTTAACAGGTTTTTGTAAAATGTCGTCCGAATCGGCTCAATGATTTGCTATACTTATATTCACGGTGAGCAATCTTGAGGCGACCTTAAACTGTCTTGCCGAACCTCACCTTGACAGAGGTCAAGAAATGCTAAAAAAGCTGGAGCTGATTGCCGGGGACTGATCTTGCACGCTTTTAACCAGTCCCCAGCCCCAAGCCCGCAGCCCCTGGTGCCAAGATGAACTACTGGCTGATGAAATCGGAGCCGTCCTGTTTTTCACTTGATGATCTCAAACGCATGCCCGGCGGCATTGAGCACTGGGACGGGGTGCGTAATTACCAGGCCCGCAACCTGCTCAGAGATACCATCAAGATCGGTGACGGAGTGCTCTTCTATCATAGCAACTGCCCGCAGCCGGCCATCGTCGGTTTGGCCAAGGTGGTTCGTGAAGGCTATTCCGACCACACGGCTCTTGATCCGCGTGAACCGCATTTCGACCCGAAGGCCACTCCTGACAAACCGATCTGGTTCATGGTCGATATCCAGTACCTCTGTCATCTCCCGCAACCTCTGACTCGCGAGGACTTGCGCAAGCATCCGCTGCTAGCCGGTATGGGGGTGCTGCGCAAGGGCAACCGCTTGTCGGTACAGCCGGTTACAGCCCAGGAGTGGCAAACTGTCCTGGCGTTGAATGGTGTTGACGACCCTCTGTAAATTTTTGGTATTCTCTCGATGGTAAACGTTCTCAACCCTGGTCTTGGATCTGGCAGGAGCCTCAGATAATGAAGAAGTGGATCAAGATATTCTCCGCCGTTGTGGCCGTGCTGCTTGCCCTGGCGGTCGTTCTGGTCATCCTGGCCAGCGTGTTGATTACCCCGGAGCGGGTCAAGTCTGCGCTGCTGCCGCTGGTCGAACAGAACCTGCACCGTAAGGTCGAGTTGGGCGAGGTCAAGGTCAGCTTGTTTTCCGGAATCGAAATTCATGGCTTGCGCGTCTATGAGCAGGACGGCAAGGACCCTTTTGTTACGACTGACCTGGTTCGGCTCAGGTATCAATTGCTGCCACTTCTGGCCATGAAGGTGGTCGTTGACGAGGTGCGGCTGGAAAAGCCGAGTATTCGGATCGTTCGCTTGAAATCGGGGCAGTTCAATTTCAGCGATCTCACGGATACCGGAGCCAAGCCGGCCGACAAATCATCCGGCAGCCGGGAGCCGTCGGCAGGCAACCCGATCAGCCTACTGGTTTCGCAAGTTCTGGTGCAGGACGGAGCATTGATTTTCTTTGACCACGTCCTCAATGACAAGGCCCCTTACCGTTACGAGATCTCCGCACTGCAGCTTGCGGCTAAAGGGGTGACTCTCGCGGGAGAGATTCCCCTTTCGGTGCATTGCCAGCTCAACGGCAGCCCTTTTTCCATGGACGGTCACATCAACCTCAGTCCTCTCGGGGGAGATTTCCAGATCGAACTGCAGAACCTCGATATCGTTCCCTTCAAACCGTATTTCCAGGACAGCCTGCCGGGGAAACTGGGCGGCCTGAAGCTGGATATCAACGCCAAAGTTTCTGGAACCCCTAGCGAAATAGCCCTCAATGGCACTCTCGTGCTTGACGGACTTGATCTGGCGCTCGATGCGATGCCGGAGGCCTCACTGAAAAATGCCCGGCTTGCTGCAGACTACGATCTGCTGTTCGCCCCCAACCAGCAACGCCTTGATCTGCGCCAATTGGGCCTCGATTACAACGGGATCAAGGTCAATACCAAGGGAGTTGTCTCTGCGTTGAACAGCAAACCGGTGTTGGAGCTTGCACTCACGGTACCCCAGCTGCAGATTGGCAAAGCCCTCGAAGCACTCCCACAAGAGATGATCGGAGCCATGCGTGGCCTCGACCCGACCGGGACGATTGTTGCTGAAGCGAGCCTGGCCGGCAAATTGGAGTCCTTGGCCGGATTGTTGAAAACCGCAACCCTTGACCTTGAGGATGTCCAGGTGACCGCCGGTGGGCAAAGGCCAGCTTTTTCGGGGCGTCTGCGGCTCGCCGGGGATCGGGTGGCCACAGAAGCTCTGCAGGTAAGGCTGGGTGACAACAAGGCTGACATAGCGCTCAATGCGCAGCGTATCTTTTCCCGGCCGGTTGTGGTCAGAGCTGACATCACCTCTGAGCGTTTTCTGCTGGAACCACTGCTGCTGGGGAGCGCCGGTTCGGCTGTCGTAACCGATCAGTCCAGGAACACCGCCAAGAACCTGTCGACAACGGACGAGATTGGCCCTTTCGACATTCCGCTTAATGCCTCTGGCACGATCAAGGTTGCTGAAACAGTATGGAAAGGTTTGGTGATCAAAGACTTCCTGGCTCAGTACGAGCTCAGGGACAATGTTCTGAGTCTGGCGCGGATGGACGGCAAGGTTGCCGGTGGCGCGTTCAGCAACACCGCGCGGGTCGACCTCGGCAGAAAGGGCCTGACCTACTCGGCGACCATGGGGTTGAAAGCCATTCAAGCAGACCCTCTGCTGACGGCGTTCGCGCCGAATGCTGCCGGGAACTTGCTGGGTGCCATGGACCTCGCGTTAACGGTTGATGGCCGCGGTTCTCAATGGCAGAGCCTCAGCCGCAACCTCTCGGGCAACGGCAACCTGCTGGTTGTGGACGGCCGGCTGATCAGCCCGGGGCTGGTCAATGGCCTGGGCGCTTTTTTACAGCTGCCGGAACTCAACGATATCCAGTTCCATAATTTCTCCGGCCAGTTCAAGATCGTGGACGGCAAGGTCACCATTGACAGCCAGATGCTCAGCGATGCTCTTAAACTGTTCCCGAAAGGGGCCGTCGGTCTGGATGGCTCACTGAACTTGGGGCTTGATACGCGCCTCAGCCCCGCGTTGACCAGGAAAATAGACCGCAAGGGTGGATTCATGGGCTACTTGGCAGACAGCGAAGGCTGGTCCAGGGTGCCGTTGCTGCTCAAGGGCACGTTCGCTTCGCCGAGTTTCGGCTTGGACCCGAAAGGGGTCCAGGAGCAGGCGACCAAGGCCCTCAGCGGCGAGTTGGGCCGGCAGATCGACAAGCTCTTTAAAAAGCCGGAACCGGCGGCACCGGCAGCCGGTCAGCAGCAGCCGGGTGCTGAGCCCCAGTCAACCGAGGACCCGGCCCGCAAACTGCTGGAGGATTCATTGCATAAACTGTTTGGCAATTGACAGCTTTATCGACAAGAGGGTTCATTCCCCGCAGTTTGCTGCGCCATGTATTGATTGCCGCTTGGTTCGCACCTTATTGTGGGAATCCGGTACCAAGAATCCAGAACCCGGAGTGAGTCCCGACCGCCAGGTGGGACCGCGTGATTTTTCTGTCTAGCGGATACTGATTTATGGATACCCCATGGTTTGCCGCGGGGCAGTTTATTCCGCCTGGAAAACAAAATCGGGCATTGACAGGAAGGATAGTCTCTATGAGTAGTATCAAGTATTTCAGTGGCTTTGAAGTGATCAGGGCAGCAAAGGAAGTCGAAAAGAACGGCCATCGCTTCTACTCTACCATGGCCGAGAGAGCGTCGGCACCGATGCTGAAAGAACTCTTTGCCTGGCTTGCCCAGGATGAAGTCGAGCACCTCCGTCGTTTGAACCAGCTGGAAGCCAAGTACCAGGATGGCTCGTTCAGTGATTGTGAAGAGGAATTCCTCCCTTATTTAAGCCAGTTCTCCGATGCAAAGATTTTTCCCGATGCCGCGCGTCTCGAAGCGGTCCTGAAAACAGCCAATGCCGACCTTCAGGCGCTGGACATGGCCATCGAGGCAGAAGAGAAATTTGCTGAATATTTCCTCCGTGCCAGTTCCCTGGCACTCAGTGCAGACGGTAAGGATGCCTTTGACTGGCTGGCCGGCGAGGAAGCCCGGCATGCTAAGGTCCTGAAAGAAAGACGCGCCCAATATGCCGGAGCATGATCTGCCCTGATGAGGCATGAATGTCCACCAACGGGGGATATATGGCGGAAAGCCGCTTCAAGAAGCGACATCGTAAAAGGTTCTCTGTGTACTTCGGTATCGACAAAGCGGAAAAATTCGGTTTTACCGATGACATCAATCATGACGGGCTCTTTATCCGCTCGGCCATGGTCGTCAAACCCGGGGTTACCATCATGATCGAGATCAAGCCGCCGCAGGGGCGGATTGCCATGCTGGGAGAAGTGTGCTGGGCCAAAAAGGTCCCGCCAAATTTCCTGCATAAACTCAAGGGTGGCATGGGCGTGAAGATAAAATCCTTCCTGGCCGGGGAAGACATTTATCACGCTCTCTGTGACGTACTGATCGAGCAGCGGGGCGGGTAGAACTCGCCGTTGCCGCCAAAGTGAAGGCCTGCCACTTTTTGCGCAGGCCTTGAATTTACCTATCTTACCCTAATCACGGGTTCTCCCGGCAGCAACAGCCGCCGGTTTGGATGTAAACCTTCGTAATGATCAGGCTTATTTTCGATAGGCAGAACCTCCTCTGTGAGGGTTGAAGTCACGAGCAACGTTGCCTGATTACCATTATATCGCTTATGCAGCTATTTTCATCCTGGTGTTGATTTTTTTCCTTCCCTTGATGCTCGATCTCGGCCTTTGGTCGAGTCCATAAAACGTCGTGCACGAAAGGAGGACGTTGCGTGCGTTGTCGGTGGTGGGAAACGTTGGCCCTCGGCAACCAACAGGTTGTGTTGGCTCACTGCCAACCTTCGTAATTGATCAGAAGTTCGCAGACGATTTCAGTGCATTCATGGTCGAGGTCGAAAGTCAGACCGCACAGTGATTTGTGGCATTCTATGCGGCTGGCCAGTTCTTCCCCCCAGGCCGGGTCGAAAAAACTGACCATGGCCGCCATAAACTGCTCCTCCCCTTCACTTTCTTCTGCGAAGGAGGCGTTAATCATATCCTTCAGCGGTTGCAGCTCCTCCTTGGCCCGAGCGGTCTCGGGTGCCCCTGGTCCGAAAAATCGTGGGCCCAGGAAATCGACACCGTGTTTCCAGGCCCGCAAAAAGCGGGTGCGTTTTTCCTCGGACTGTTGCAGAACATTCAGGACATTGTCCCTATGCATCGCATCGTCTCCCTTGCCCAGTGCAGGGCCGCCGGCTGATATGATCTTTCCATTTTAACAGAGAAATCCTATTTTTCCCGTGTCCTCCGATGACAGATCAATACACCGGACCGCCCGGAACTCCGGCCCGGCATGTTCCTGCGCAAGGCCTGTCAGATGGAAAAGCGTATTTCAACGTTGAGCGTTTCTGCTACGCCGTATTCGCACTTTCCATCCGTGTCTTCAATATTTTCTCAATTCGACACAAGTTGTTGGATTTTATGTGCTATCATGGCATTTAAAGTATCTTAAAAATTGCCCCTCAAGAGACTGTGCCTGAATTTCTTTATGGTACTCTTGAACTGTGTTGTCCTTGTGCGCACTTCAAAACGGGAGAGAGACCATGAACAACCAGAATGATAAAAAAAACGAGCAGGAAGAAATCGGCCTCTATGAAAAGCTGGCCTCCCGCACGGCAGATGTTCTGGAGGAAGGGAAAAAGACCTTCGACGAGGCTCTTAAAAGGGCAAAGGAGGAGCTTGCCTCAGCTGGTGACTTTTCTCGTGAACAGGCGGACCGGCTCGGTGAATATGTGCGCCGGGATTTGCGAGAAAATGCTGACAAGGCCAGAGTGGCGGTGAAAAAAGCCGTCGCGCCTCAGCGCGTTGCCGCAGGTGTGCAAAGTGCTTTCTCACGCATCCTGACCAGTACGGCGGAAACGCTTACCGAGCTTGCGCAACGTTCGGAAAAATCCCTTGAGTATAAAACCGGAGAAATCACCAGCCCGGGGACCTTGACCTGCAAGAGCTGCGACGCTGAAATGCATATGACCAAAACGACCCGGATTCCACCTTGTCCGAAGTGCCATAAAACGATTTTCCGCAAGTCATATTGATTTCGGATGCAGCTTTGACCCTCGTAAAAAGGCCCTTCTTGCCCAAGCCGTCCGGCTGCTGAACTGCCGTGCGTTGTCGGGCGATCCAATGGATGTATTGAATGAAGATTGAGTGGTATCCAGGACATATGGCGAAAGCCAAGCGGCAGATCGCCGAGGTTCTGCCGAAGATTGATGTGGTCATCGAAGTTCTTGACGCCCGGCTGCCGCTCTCCAGCGCCAACCCGATGCTGGAGAAACTCCGTGGCAGCAAACCCTGCATCAAGGTCCTGAACAAGAGTGATCTCGCTGACCCCTTAGTAACGAGTGCCTGGGTCAAATATTTCGAGCGTCAGGCAGGCGTCAGGGCCCTCCCTATCGACTCCAGAAAGCGTTCAGCGGCGGCCCAGATTCCCAAGTTATGCCGCCGCCTCGTGCCTCACCGCGGCGTGCCTGGAAAAACCTTGCGTGCCATGGTGGTCGGGATCCCGAACGTTGGCAAGTCGACTTTGATCAACACGCTGGCCGGTAAAAAGATCGCTCGTGTCGGCGACAAGCCGGCGATCACGACCTGTCCTCAGCAGATCGACCTGCGCAACGGCATCCATCTGGCCGACACACCGGGTTTGCTCTGGCCGGATATCCGCAACCAGAAAAGCGCCTACCGCTTGGCGGCCAGCGGTGCCATAGGCGAGGGGGGCATGGATTATCCGAGTGTCGCCCTGTTTACCGCAGAGTTCCTGATGAATCACTACCCCGGACAGCTTGCCAAACGTTACAAATTCGATGAACTACCGGAAAACGCCGCGGCTCTGATTGACCTGGTCGGGCGCAGACGCGGCTGTCTGGCGACTGGGGGTGATGTGGACCGGTTCCGTACATCAGAACTGCTGTTGCGTGAACTGCGCGCCGGACTGATCGGCCCGGTCAGCCTGGAGATGCCGGGAGAAGATGCCGGGCAGGAGGATCCCGCATGACTGCTGAAGAACTGAAAGGACTGATCAAGACCGGTCGTGCTCCGCTCATTCTCGATGTGCGCAGCGGCTTCGAATTCAATTCCGGCCATATTTCCGGAGCGGTCCATGCTCCTTTGACGTCAGTCTTGAATGTCCTTGCCGCGGTATCGTGCGCGAAAGACGACCCGGTTGTCATAACCTGCGAACATGGCCCCCGTGCACAGCTGGCCAAGGTGCTGCTCAAAATGCGCGGCTTCAGGAGGGTGGAATTGCTCGACGGGCACATGGCCCACTGGCGCGGGATGGGGTTGGCGGTGAAAAAGGGTCCTTAGTCGGCCAACCTGAGCAAACCGGTCGGTGCCCGGCTACTTTTTGATCAAGAACCTGAAAATAAGGGCCAGAACGACGATGCCGCCAATATACCAGGATAAGGGCACTTCACTTATTGTATTGGCAAAACTATTCCAGCCACTGACCAACTGGCTGGCGAAAGAACTGTTGACCAACGCACCGTATTCAACCATAGGCGGTCATCTCCAGGCAACAAGCGTCAGTAAGAATACATAATGAATATATTTTTACCGTACCACAATCGTTTCGCAACAGGAAGAGCCGCTCCGATTTTATAAAAGACTCTCAATCCCACTGCTGAACTTGACAATCCCACTGGCTTCTCAATCGGGTTGACTTTAATGATGGATTTACCCCCCTACAGGCGTCCCCGGTATCTCTTTAATGCGCATCTGGAAACCGTCTGGCCGGCGCTTTTCAGGAGACCCGCTTCGCCTTTTTACCGCCGCGAACAGATCAACACCGCTGATGATGATTTTCTCGATCTGGACTGGCTGCAAACGGGGCGCAAACGCCTGGCGGTCGTCACACACGGTCTCGAAGGCGACTCCAACAGGCACTACGTCGTTGGCATGGCCAGGGCCCTGGATGCTGCCGGCTGGGATGTCCTGGCCTGGAACTTCCGCGGTTGCGGAGGGACAATCAACCGCCAGCCACGCTTCACCCACAATGGTGCAACCGACGACCTCGATGCCGTCGTCCAGCATGCCCTGGGTCAATACGATTATCCGGTTGTCGCCCTGGTCGGCTTCAGCATGGGTGGGAATCTGTCATTGGTTTACCTGGGGCGTGAACCGTCAAGGGTCCCTGCAGCGGTCAAGGCCGCGGTGTGTTTCTCGGTACCATGCGACCTCGTAGCGGCCTCGCAACAGCTGGCCGAAGCCAGCAACGCCATCTACATGAGGCGTTTCATGCGCCTGATGGGCCGCAAAGTCTTCCAGCACGCCAAGCGCTTCCCCGAGCGATTTCCGTGCTCAGACTACCACGAACTCAAGACCTTCCAGGATTTTGATGACCGCTATACTGCTCCTTTGCACGGTTTTCGTGATGCACGTCATTATTGGGAAGAGTGCAGCAGCAGCCGTTACCTGTCTGCCGTTCGCCAACCTGTCTGGATTGTCAACGCCTGCAACGACCCTTTCCTGACTTCTTCCTGTTTTCCGGAACACCGCCATCATCGCAACCACAGGGTCAACCTGGTCGCGCCGCCGCATGGCGGCCATTGCGGTTTTTCCTGGGCGCATGGAAAGGGCAGGTATTGGTCGGAGATTGTGGCGACCAGGCTGCTCGCTGATTTGTCTTGATGGCATCTCAAGGGTTGGTCCGCTGTCATCTGATGTGTTACTGACCGCCTCTTCTTGGCGGTGGGATTCGGACAGGAAACATGCTATAGTCACCAATCAATTTTTACGAGGTGGCCAGATGCAGACGATCACTGTAATTTTCGCCCATGGACGTGAAAGTGGGCCCTGGGGGACAAAGATCAGGGCCCTCGCCCAGGCAGCGGAAAGACTCGGCTGCCGGGTTGTCAGCCGCGATGACAGTGACAGCCACGACCCGGAATTGCGGGTCGCCCGCCTGATTGATGAAAGCAGAACGGTCAACGGCCCGGTCATACTGGTCGGTTCCAGCATGGGCGGTTATGTCGCCGCGGTCGCCTCGCAAGTGGTCCGCCCGGTCGGCCTGTTCCTGATGGCACCTGCTATCGGTCTGCCGGGTTATGCTGTCCAGGGGCCGAAACCGGTCTGCCGCGAGTTGACTGTCGTGCACGGCTGGAACGACGATATCGTCCCGGTCGATGCTGTCCTCGATTTTGCCCGCACGCACCAGGCGATGCTGCACCTGGTCCCCGCCGGGCACGCGCTCCTCGAGCAGGTGGAGTGGCTGACCAGGATATTCGAGCTGTTCCTTACGCATTGCATACAGCTTGACTGCCGTCCGGCAAGAGAACGCCTGCTGGCGACTTTTTAGCCCTTTCTACGGAGCGCCGTGGGTGTGATGGCTGCCAAGGAAAGAATCGACAAGCTGATGGTGCAGCGGCAATTGGCCGGTTCTCGTGAACGGGCCAGGGCACTGATCCTGGCCGGTCGGGTCGTCGTCGATGAGCAGACGATCGACAAGGTCGGCACCCAGGTCGATGTTGAAGCGTCAATTCGCCTGCGGGGAGAGGATATCCCCTACGTCTCTCGCGGCGGCCTTAAGCTGGCACGAGCCCTGGAGCTTTTCGCCATCGAGGTGGCCGGGCGCACGGCCATTGATGTCGGGGCTTCCACCGGCGGGTTTACCGATTGCCTGTTGCAAAACGGCGCGGTGCGGGTCTTTGCCGTTGATGTCGGTTACGGACAGCTGGCCTGGAAGTTGCGCGAAGACAGTCGGGTCGTTAATCTCGAGCGCACCAATATCCGCAACCTGACCGCTGTTCAGATCGGTGCCATTCCTGACCTGGCCGTGATCGACGCTTCATTCATCTCGCTGGAGAAAGTCCTGCCGGCGACTCTCGCCCTGCTCGCGTCGGGCAGCGATCTCGTGGCACTGATCAAGCCGCAGTTCGAAGTCGGCAGGGGACAGGTTGGCAAAGGTGGCGTTGTCCGCGATCCGCAGCAACACGCTCAAGTCGTCGAAAAGATCCGGCTGCTGGCAACCCAGCTTGGCTGCCAGGTCGTGAATCTTTGCGAAAGCCCGATTCTCGGTCCGAAGGGCAATCGTGAGTTCCTGATTCACCTGCGCAAGGAGATGCTTACATGAGTCACCTGGCCTATTTTCTCGGTGCAGGTCCTGGCGATCCGGAACTGCTGACCCGCCGGGCAGAACGCTTGCTCAGGGAATGCCAGGTGGTTTACGTGTCACCGCTCTATGACCAGACCTTTGGTGAACTCCTCGCCGGCAAAGAACTTTTTATCCCCTTCGAGTACTATTTTGCCGACCTGACGACCCTGATCAGGGAGCAGCTGACCAAAGGACCGGTCGCTTTCCTGGTCCCGGGGGATATGACGTTTTATTCCCCTTTCCAGGCCCTGGTCGATGCGCTGGGCGATCAGGCCGTAGTCGTACCGGGTGTTGGTTCCGCCAATGCCGCCTCGGCGCTGTTGAAGAAAACCCTGGACCTCCCCGGAATCAGCAGCCGCACTGTCCTGACATCGCCGCGCACCCTCGGTGAAGTTCCCGGTGCGCCGAGCATGAGAGATCTTGCTGCACCGGGAGTAACCCTGCTGATTTACATGAACAATCTACCCCTCGCAGATCTGGTTGACCAGCTTCGACAAGGCTACGGTAAAGATGTGCCGATTGCTTTGGCTCACCGGGTCGGGCTGCCGGAAGAGGAGATCGTTCTGGCCACTCTCGATTCGATTCTGGACAAGGTCGGCTCGAGAGATTTCTTCAATCTCGACAATTCCAGTCGGAGGCCGGCCCTGACCCTGCTGTTGGTTGGTGAAAGCCTTACAGCGCAGGCCGATCCCACCTGGTGGGATTACCGTCGTGACCACATCTGGAAATTTCAGGATAAAAGCTGACATGCATTTTATCACGCTTGTTGATATGCTCGTAATGGACGACCTGTTTGTGGAGGGCGGGGCCGATGAGTGTTTCGGGTGCTCCCGACAGGTGGTCAGGGCGACTTGATTCTTATTGTAGGATACAGGGATAAACTGGCTGCACAGAGTAAATTCCCGGCAACGGCACGCTTGTGTCCTCGTCGGGCGGAGCTTTGCTTTCATGGGGGAACTGTATGATAAATTTACTGGGTAGCGTAGAAGTCGAAGCTCTGGCGAGAGAAGAGAGCGTGCGTGGTGTGCTGGTGCGCATGGCTCTGAATCAGGCAGAGCAGGCTGACCGAGAGGAACTGGTGCTGCTGGAAAAGGCGCTGGAGCTGCTCCTGTCGCGTTTCCAGGCCCTGGAGGATGATGCCTCATGATTCTGCGCAGCATAGAACTCGAGAACTTCGGCAGGTTCCGCAGCCAGACCGTGGAGTTCCGGCGTGGCATGAACCTGGTGATTGGCCCCAACGAAGCTGGCAAGTCAACCCTGGCCGAAGCTGTTCCGGCCGTGCTGTTCGGTTCCGACCGTCTGGAAAAGTTCAAACCCTGGGGGCGCAACGCCTGCAGTGCGGCGCTGTTTTTTGAAGGCCGTGGCCGTACCATCCAGGTCAAGCGCAACCTGGTCACGGATGACGTCGAACTGGTCGAGAAAGACGACCTTTATCATGTCTTGTCGCAATTTTCAGGAAAGGTTCCGCTGCGTGGCCGTAGTGCTGCCAGTCGCGAGTACCGCGACCTGCTGGAATCTTTGCTGGGGGTCTCCGACGAGGGACTTTTCCGGGCAACCTATTTCTTTGGTCACCATCCCCAGGAGTGGAACGGTGATGAGCTTGCGCAAAAGCTGCGATCGCTGGTCAGTGGGACCGCTGAAACGGACTATGCCGAGATCCTTGACGGGCTGCTCGAGGAACATTTCGCCCTGACCCGCAGCAATCCCTGGGGGCGTGATAAGCAGCGCGATCGAGAATACGAGGAAGTCTGTCAGCAGTTGGCACAGCAGGGTGGTGCCGAAGCGGTACCAGTTTTCGTGGAGCTTGACAACAACGCTGAGCTTGCAGGTCAGATTGAACAGTTGACCGGTGAACTGGATCACGACCGCCAGGAATATGCAAAAGGGCTGCGCTATATCGAACGCGTCCGCCGCCAAGCAGAAGAGTCGTCCGGGACCGTCACACCGGTAGTCGCTTCTCCACCGCCGTCGCGCCCGGTTCCCCCGGCCAATACCGGGTCCCTGTCAGAACAACTCGTTGCCGCCGGTCTGCCGAAAAATCCACCCCGCGAATTGCCGGAAATGCTTTCCGAAGCGGCCGAAATCAGACAAGAACTTGCCACCCTTCAGCAGCCTTACGCGGCGCTGGGCAATCGCGAAAAGCATGTCCCCAAGGTTCCCTGGCTGGTGCTTTCCAGTCTGGTCGCGGTGCTGCTGGTCGTGGTTGCCGTTGCCTGGTGGCAGGATTTCCAGCTTCTCTGGATCGCAGTCGCAGCTGCATTATGCAGCGGCATGCTCTTGGGCTGGGGCGGCTGGCGCCATGTGGCCCGGAACAAAGCGCTTGCCGAATGCCTTAAAGAACGCAACCGGCTTGACCAGAAGAAGCACACCGCCCAGCAGCGCCAGGCCGACTTGAGTGAACGCTGCGAATTTCTCGGCCTGCCTTCATCTGCTATCGACCTGGTCAGGCTGCAGAAACAGGTTGCCGCTCACCGTGACTTGCTCGCCAACTTCTGGAGTGGCGGGGAGGCTGCTGTTGATGGGCCGGGCAGCTCGGCTCAGGGCGGCACCGGAGCTGTCGTATCAGATGTGCCCAGTGCTTCGCTTGACGCCAACCTGGCCGGAGAAGAGCTGGCGAAGCTGGAAACGCGCATGGCTGAATTCGAGGCCGATTTAAAGCGCAAGGAAGAGCGCCTGCAGGATTTGGCCAGGCAGCTGGCGGAGGCCCCTGCCGAGTCGTCTCGGCAGGCCGTGACCCCGGCCTCGAAGCTGTTCGCTCGCAAGCGCGATCTGGAGGGACGTATTGCAGTTCTGCGCAAGGCTGTCAACCTGCTCGCCGAGGCGGTCGATGAGTTCGGAAAATCGCACCTGGTGCACTTGAACGACGAGGCGGGCAAGCTGTTCGGTAAGATAACCGGCGGGCGTTATGCGGCTTTGAAGCTCGATGAGAACATGACACCATCGGTTCAGGTCGATAGCCGGCGCTGGATGTCTTTTGACCACTTCAGCAGAGGGACCGTCGACGCCATCTACCTGGCGCTGCGCATTGCCTTGGCAAAAGTCCGCAACGATGGGCGCTCGCTGCCGTTGATGCTCGATGACCCGTTCGTGCACCTCGACCAGAAACGTCTGGCGACTGCGCTCAACCTGGTCGACCTGGCTGCGGCTGATGGACAATTGATCCTCTTTAGTCATAATATGGAACTAGGCAAGCGTGCGGCGCGTGAGCGCTGGCACGTCGTCCCCCTCGACGGGGATTCTGCCGTTGCCAGCCCCGAGGAAGGAGACGAACATGTCGGACAGCTGCATCTTCTGTAAGATTATTGCCGGAGAGATCCCGGGGAAGTGCGTCTACCAGGATGACCAGCTGGTCGCTCTAGAAGATATCAACCCCCAGGCCCCGCACCATATTCTTATCGTACCACGCAAGCATATCCGTACGACCCTCGATTTGACGACCGCTGACAATGCCCTGATCGGCCGCGTCTTCCAGGTGGCCGGCAAAATCGCCCATGACATGGGATTCTCGGAGGATGGCTTCCGGATCGTCAATAATTGCAACGAAGCTGGCGGCCAGGTCGTCTGGCACATCCACTTTCATCTGCTTGGCGGTCGCGATATGAACTGGCCTCCCGGATGAGAGCCTGACCGACGCAATTTAACCTCAATGTCGCAACATGGTTGCGAGTCCGCATGTTCTGATTTACTATCGCATGACTCTTTGCATGGACGCACAGCTGCATGAACAGTACTCTCCAGCCGATAGCCCAGCCAGAAGCAACGGCAAACTATGATGACAAACGACAGCAGCGCCTGATCAACGAGATCATGGAGCTGCTGGTTACGCATTACGGCGGCAGCCTCAGCGAAAAGAAACTCGACGAGTCGATTGACGACCTGCAGAAGGCGATCAGCCTGGCTCAGGAGGCCCATCGTCAACAGCTGCGCAAGTCTGGTGAACCGTATTTTTTCCACCCTTTGCGCGTGGCTCACCTGGCCGCCCGTTACTGGATGGACTTTGCTTCGGTCATTGCCGCGCTACTGCACGATGTCGTCGAAGATACACCAACATCTCTTGAAGATGTCGCGGCAATGTTCGGTATGGAGATCGGCCTGCTGGTTGACGGTCTGACCAAGGTTGATGACGATTTGCTCAGCCGCAGCATCCTCAAGGAACAGACCTACCGGAAGCAGGTGCTCCTGGCGGTCCGGGATGTAAGGGTGCTCTGTCTGAAGTTCTGGGACCGGATCGACAACCTGCAGACCATACAGGCCCTGAATCCCGAGAAGCAGCGCCTGATTGCCGAAGAGACCCGCACCATCTATGTCCCCCTGGCCAGGCATCTCGGCATGGGGCGGGTGGCCACGGAACTGGATGCCCTTTCCCTGACGATTCTCTACCCGAAGCGTGCCGTGCGTTATGACCTTGCGGTCAATGAGCTGCGAGGCTATTACGAATCGATCCTTGGCCGCATACGTTCTGAAGTCCACAACATTCTCGAACACTCCAAAATCGACGCTCTGGTCAAGGACCGCTGGCGCCCGTTTTCCATCGCGGCCGCACGGATGACCGCCCGTGGTTTACCGACGCTCTATACCCTGGACATCCTGGTCGATCGTTCCATGGATGCTTACCATGCCCTCGGCCTGCTGCATCGCCTCTACCCACCGATTCCCGGCAAGCTGCGTGACCATCTGAATGTCCCCTCGCAGTACGGATACCAGGCCCTGAAGACCAGTGTACAGGCCGGCGAGGTTCGTCTGCGGGTCGAAATTACCACACGCAAGCTGTCGCGCTTCAACGACGCCGGTGTCCTGGCGCCGGGCTTCGAATTTCGCAGCTCGAACTTCGAAGACCTGATGCAGTCGCTCATCGAAGGGGAGTCAGCATTCGATATGGAGAGCCTGCGCCTGGCTTCCGCTTCGATCCAGGTTTATACGCCGCTGGGCGATGTCCGTTTGCTACCGGAGGGGAGCAGCGCCCTGGACTTTGCGTTCAATATTCATGAACAGCTTGGTCTGCATGCTGTTCGCGTACGCATTAATGGTAAAACACGGCTGCTCAAGGCCCGCCTCATGGACGGAGATCAAGTCGATGTCGAAACAGCCGACCGCCCGACAGTACTGCCGAAGTGGCTGGAGTGGGCGGTTACGCCACGCGCCCGCAACAGTATCCGCCGTTACCTGCGCTCGAAAGTCAAACAGCCGCGAAGCAGCGACAAGCCGTAGCCTTTTACGGCGCGGCTTCCCTTTCGGACTGCTGCTTCTGCTCCTGCTGTCCGCAACTCCCGCCTGGACAGACCAGGCCAACGTTTTCATCTACCACCGCTTCAACGATGACCGCTATCCCTCGACCAACACCTCCGTCGTGGACTTCCAGGCACAGTTGGATCTGCTGCAGCGGGAGCAGTTCACTGTTCTTAACCTCGGCCAGATCGTGGCCAGATTGCAGGCGGGGGAGAGCCTGCCGCCGCGTTGTGCCGTCATCACGGTCGATGATGCCTACCAATCCTTCCTGAGTGATGGCTGGCCGCTGCTGAAACGCTACGGCTTCCCAGTCACCCTGTTCGTCACTACGGATACGGTTGGGGGCGGAGACTACCTCTCCTGGCAGGAACTGGCCGGGTTGCAGCAGGAAGGCGTTGAAATTGGCAACCACTCGGCCAGCCACGCCCATCTCCTGGACCGGTCGCGTGCGGAGAGTGTTCCCGAATGGTCCGCGCGGGTAACCGCAGATATCAGGCGTGCCCAGCGGGCGCTTAGGGAGCATCTAGGCTCTGCACCGCAGCTGTTCGCCTATCCCTATGGCGAATTCGATCCGACCCTGGCCCGGCTGATCAAAAGTGCAGGCTTTGCCGCGGCCTTTGGCCAGCAGTCCGGTGTTATTACCGCGGGTCAGGACTTCTTCCGTTTGCCGCGTTTTGCGGTGGGTGGTGCCCACGCGTCCCTCGACGAATTCCGCAGCAAGCTTTTCATGCATCATCTGCCGATCAGGGTTATAGAACCAGAAAGCACTGTTATTGTAGACAATAACCCGCCGATATTAACATTTTACATGAATAGCGAGGGGTTAGAAGAAAGCTCACTGCGCTGTTTCGCGGCGGGTTCATCAGAGTGCACGATCAACAAGCTTAATGGCAATGATGGGGTCTACGTGGCAAAAGCGCTGCACCCGATAACCGGCCGGCGCAGCAAGTACACTTTGACGGCGAGGAGTGTGGGCGGTGGGGCGTGGTACTGGTTCAGTCAGCTATGGATTCGCCCAGACGTTGGCGAGGTGGCCGATCATTCTGTTCCGCGTTGAGAAAAGACCGCTGCCCGTGGTGCTGATGCTGGTCAGTATCTCCTTCACCGGTGGGCGGCGCAGAGACGCGCTGTTGACCTTGGACAGCTTGTTATGACGAATCATGGCCTGGATTTCGCTGATATACTCTTCGCCGCGCTCTGAATAGTTTTGCAGACCATGTGCCAGGGCAATCCCGGTCACCGGCTGTTTTGTGCTGCGCAAGTTCTCCCTGATCTGGCGCAGCTTTGCATAGGCCCCATTGCGGTTGAGGTTGTTCATGTAGCTGCGGATCGATGCAAAGATACTGCTGAATTTACGGACTTCGTAAGTCTCACCATCCGGTCGGCCTTCGGGTACTATTCCGGAACCGGTTCTGTAGGTCCATTCACCAAACAGGTTGTTGCCTATTTGCGCAAACCTGGACGTCCCCCAGGCGGACTCGTTGGCTGCCTGGGCCAGAACCAGGGAGGGCGGAATGGTGTCTACCCTGCGCAACAGGTGTGATCGGGTGCGGTGGTCGTTCAACGGGTTGCCACGTATACCGTAGCGGGCCATGATATCTTCGAGGCGTTTCTGGTCGCCGGATCTGGTTTCCATGACCCTGCTTCTTGCCAGAATCTGCAGGATGTTCTCTCGCTCCCTGGCGATTTCCTGGTTGGCCAGCAAAATCATCGGCAGGAGACCCATGAAGAAAGCCAGCTTCTTGTCTGTCGTACTGACTGAACCGTTGAGGTCGGAGGGGATGCCTTCGAGGATAAACGGCGGAACGCCGTTCTCGAGCTGTGCCCAGTTGTAGTCGAGAGTCTGGAACAGAGCCTGCAGTCCCAGTGTCGTCTCAGGACGTATGGTTTCCGGACGAATAGTCTCCGGGCGGCTCAGGTTGAGAACCTGTACGGAGTCCGCGATTGCCGGGCTGCTCCAGGTGATGGCCAGGAACAGGGCGGGGATGAGCATCAATGCTCTGCGGGTCAGTATGGCCGGGCCTGATGGGGTCATGTTGTCTTGATTTGCCTTTTAATGAGTACTGATCCCGTGGCGGCATCAATCGCTTGTTGATAACGGGGACTCACCCCCCGCGGGCTGCTTGCCCATGCCTATGCTGTGGCTTGGTTCAAACGTCTTCGAGTGAATTGGCGCACAGGAGGCCAAAGCTCCGGTTAAAGTTCAAGCCGGCCCTCTTGAACCATGGACTCTTCCGTCAGCCGGAGGCCGGCTCCTCTGCCGCTTGCTGCACGGCCGGTTAACGATATATTCTAACATGCATGTTTTTCTGTCGACAAGCACCTGTTGATCTCCTGTCGATCGTCAATGCCTGACAAAGGAGGCTCTATGAAGTCCTTCCGCAAGGAACTTTGGTTCGAGGTCCCCAACCGTCGCGGTTTTATCAATATCACTCCGCAGGTCGAGACGTGTCTCACGGAGAGTGCCATCAGGGAAGGTTTGGTCCTCTGCAACTCGATGCACATCACCTCATCGGTCTTCATCAATGATAACGAGAGAGGGTTGCTGGAGGATTTCGAACATTGGTTGGAGAGGTTAGCGCCACATGAGCCCGTCATGCTTTACCAGCATAACAAAACCGGTGAAGACAACGGCGACGGACACCTGAAGCGAACTATCATGGGCCGTGAGGTGGTCGTTGCGGTTACCGGGGGCCGTCTGGACTTCGGTCCCTGGGAGCAGATTTTCTACGGCGAATTCGATGGCCGGCGCCGCAAACGGGTGCTGGTCAAGATCATCGGCGAATAGTGCTGGGGGCAATGTTTCCTGGAACGTTGTTTCGCTTGCCTTGGAGCCTGATTTGCCTATAATTGAAGGAGATCGTTCGCGTCCGCTGCAGCCGTTGATCGGAGATCGGCATGAATGAGCACATAGTCTTCGGGTTATTCGCCCTCTATGTTGCCAGCATTTCTCTCTATCAGGTGCTGGTGGGTCGCCAGGATGCGGTCCTTTCTCTCTTGAGGCGCTTCTGGGGGCGCACCAGGGGCCATTCCCTCTATTTTGTCGCCAATGTGGCTCTGCCCATGTTGATTTGCGCTCTCTGCCTGGGTTGGGGGGTCCGCCACTATGATCCCGCCTCAGGGTTTGACCGTCTGGACAAACCTTTGCATTTGCACCTCGATTCGTACCGGGATTTTCGGCAGCTGTTTCACAAAGAGCGGGCTCCGGACTCTCTTGGTGTGGTTTACGGCGCCTGATCTTTCCGCCTTGCGGTCTTGACATTCTGACCTATCGTCACTATCTTCCTCCCTGGCTTTAAATCCGTCGCGGAGGTTTTTTCATGGCAAGCGATCAATCTACAGAGCAAGGCACAATTTCCATTCACACGGAAAATATTTTTCCGATCATCAAAAAGTGGCTTTACAGCGAAAAAGAGATCTTTCTCCGTGAACTCGTATCCAATGCGGTCGATGCGATTCACAAGATGCAGCACGTCAACCTGGTCGAAGGTTTGCAGAAGGCTGATGACTACCGGGTCGATGTCCTTCTGGATAAAGACAAGCGAACCTTGACCATCAAGGATAACGGCATCGGCATGACTGCCGACGAAATCCGTCGTTACATCAACCAGATTGCCTTTTCCTCAGCTGAAGAGTTCGTTCAGAAGTTCAAGAACCTCGAGGACAAGAGCCAGATTATCGGCCACTTCGGCCTTGGCTTCTATTCGGCGTTCATGGTTGCCAAGCAGGTTGAAATCCGTTCCCTCAGCTACCAGGAGGGCGCCGCGGGCGCTCACTGGTCCTGTGACGGCTCGACCGCTTACCAGCTCGCCGAGATCTCCAGGGATGAACGTGGCACGGAAGTCATTCTCACCCTTGACGAGGGTGAACTGGAATTCCTGGAACCGGCTCACGTCCGCCAGGTCCTGACCCGCTACTGCAACTTCCTGCCGGTCGCAATCTACCTGGAAGGGGCGGTGGTCAACGACCAGAACCCACTGTGGACGCGCCTGGCCACCGATCTCAGCGATGATGACTACAAGGCTTTTTACCGCAAACTTTACCCCTTCTCGGATGATCCGCTGTTCTGGATACACCTCAACATCGACTTTCCGTTCAACTTGAAAGGGATTCTCTACTTCCCGCGGCTGACCACTGAGTTTGACGTGACGAAAAGCCATATCAAGCTTTTCTGCAATCAGGTCTTTGTCAGCGACAACTGTTCCGAACTCATCCCCGAGTTTCTGACGCCGCTGCAGGGTTGTCTCGATGCACCCGATCTGCCGCTGAACGTGTCGCGCAGTTACCTGCAGAACGATCCGCAAGTCCGCAAGATACGAGAAGTGATCACCAGTCGCGTTGCCGGCAAGCTGGTTGAACTCGATAAGCAGGACCGCGAAGCGTTCTCCGCTATCTGGGCCGACATTCATACCTTTATCAAGTTCGGCATGATGCGGGACGACAAGTTTTACGAGAAGCTCAAGGACCACACGCTCTTTGCCGTAAGTGGTGCCAATACCTGGACGACGCTTCCGGAATACCTTGAGGACAGCACCGCAGCCAAGGCGACCACGGTTTACTACACCAACGATGAAGTGGCCCAGGCGACTTATCTGAAATTATTCAAGGCCCAGGGGCTCGACGTATTGGTGCTCGATACGCAGATCGACTCCCATTTCATTCAGTTTCTGGAGATGAAGAACAGCGAGATACTCTTTGCCCGGGTGGATGCCGATGTCACGGAAAACCTGATTCAGCAGGACGCCTCCAGCAAACTGGTCGATGGTGAGGATGGCAAGACCAGGGATGAGCGAATTGCCGAGCTTTTCAAGCAGGCCCTCAAGGACGAGAAGCTCGAGGTCAGGGTCGAGCGGCTCAAGGACGAGTCGGTGCCCGCCATGGCCCTCTTTTCCGAGCAGGATCGCCGTTTCCAGGAAATGACACGTACCCTCGGCAAGCAGATATCGTTGCCGGACAAGGGTCCCTCTCTCATGATCAACGCCGCCAGCCCGGTTGTCCAGAATATCCTTGATCTGCAGGCAAAGCAGAAGTTTGCGGATGCCGAACTGTTGATCGCCCAGGTGTACGACCTGGCCATGCTGACCTGCAGGGCTTTCGACCAGGAGCGCATGGCGCGCTTTTTGGAGCGAAGCAATCAGCTGCTGGCGAGGGTGAATGTAGAGACGCCCGGGGAGGAGTAAGCGCCGGAGCGCCACGAGAGTTTGATGCTTTAAACACAGGGGCCGAATTTCGGCCCCTGTTCGCGTTCTGGCCTGGCGGCCGGACCAGAAGGCACGTCAGCTGGCGGCCAGAAACAAGCAATCCCTCTCAGGAGCAATTCATGGTGACAGTCCATCCTTTGAAGGTCGCACCTACAATCGATGAATCGTAACCGTACCATGCCGAACCTGTTTTTGCAGCCAGTCACTCAGGGCCTTCCGCCACAGGCTCCTGGTCAGAGGGACCAGGAAGCTGAAGCCCAGCAGGTCGGTAAAGAAGCCGGGTGTCAGCAGCAGCAACCCGCCGACCAGCACCAGCGCCCCCTCAATCAGGTTGATGGCCGGCATCTGCCCGCGTGCCGTCTCCTCCTGTATCCTGCGCACGATTTCGATGCCCTGGCTGCGTGCCAGCCATGCTCCAGCCACACCGGTCAGCAGGATAAGGCTGATTGTTGGCCAGATCCCGATGACGCGGCCGGCTTCAATCAGGAGATACAGTTCCATAAGTGGTACAAAAATGAAGATCGCGAGTAGTTTTGTGAACACTGTGTCCCATTTCATTTGTCAACCCTCATGAGGCGGGTCGTTGGAAACATCTTATCCGGTTTATCTTGTAAAATATCTGGTAAATACCTGTTATTATTGTGAAAAAAAACTGCCTAAATATTGGGCATACAGTAGAAGTCGTCAGCCTGGCGATTTGAAACAGGTTTGTGCACATGCTTTTCAACACCTTGTCCACAACTTTTGTGGACAAGGTGTGAAGATGCTTGAAACTCATTGATTTTTTCGTAATCAAGAGAATATGCACAAATCGCCATTCGGTGCTGTGCATGTTGTAGCCGTTGCAACGTCCTTTTATTCAGAGTCTAAAGAACCGATCAGCTTGACTGTCATTTTGCGCAAGGCTGTTTCAGCGTCGAGGTCAGCTTCGTGAGCCAGTCTGGCGAGACGGAACAGCGCCAGGCCGAGAGAATCTTCATCCATACGCTGATCTCGACTGGCGGCGGAATCGCAAAACAGTCTTTCCAGTTTTGGGTCGGTTGGCGGCAATTCTGCCTGTCGGCCTGCCCGGTGCGCCTTTGCAACCAGTTTCTGGGCGCGTTGCAGTGCGGGCAGTTGTGCGGGCAGGTGATCGGCAAGGCAGGTCTTTCGATGGGTTGCTTCGGAGCGCTTGATGGCATCCCATTGATCGTCCAGTTCTGCTGGGTTTTTGCGAGGCGTGCTCCGGTCAAACACGTGGGGGTGACGCCGAACCAGCTTGTCGGCAATCCCTGCGGCAACATCATGGAAATCGAACTGTTCCCGTTCACTGAAGATTTGGGCCAGAAAAACGACCTGGAAAAGCAGGTCGCCGAGTTCGTCGAGAATGAACTCCTGCGAACCCTGCTCAATAGCGTCGATTAACTCGCACGCCTCTTCGAGAATGTAAGGCGTCAGGCTTTCCGGAGTCTGCCCGGCATCCCAGGGGCAGCCTTCGGGGGCCCTGAGTGCCCGCATGATTTCCAGCAGGGATTCGAAACTTTTGCTGTTGTCTTTATGCGTCATCATTAACCTTTGACCAATCCACGTTGCCTCCTTCTACCGCAGCTTATGGCAGATTGCAAGGACCCCTCTTGCACGGCCACTAAAGTCTTGCAAATTTGTCCTTAATACGTTAATAGAAGGGACTTAATTCCGGTGGCAGGTGAAAACTTCTTGACTGTTTCCGGGAGGTTCCTATACTGGCGCCTTGCCCGATTTGCCCTGGGGTAGATCATCGTGCTGATACAGATCGACAAACTCAAAAGACGGCCGCGCCAGATCGTCATAGATGAAGAGGCGGCAGACTTTGCGGTTCTGCACGAACTCGTCGAAGAGGGGACCGTTTTTTTTAACGATAAGATCAACGGCACTCTTGAAGCTACCTGGGCGGGAGATATCATAGAAGTATGCGGTCGCCTGACCACCACGGTAACTTCGTCCTGCGGCCGTTGCCTGATGCCGGTGACCGAACAGCTGGCCATCTCCGTCCTGCTCAGTTATGCCGGGCGTGAGGAGGAAGGTGAGTGTGCGGTCGCCGAGGATTCTGAATTAACCGACCTGGAGCTGGGTCTGATTCCTTACTCCGGCCAGGAAATCGACTTGCGGCCGGACCTTGAGCAGGAAATCATCATGGCCCTGCCTCAACAGGTGTTGTGTGAAGAGGCTTGCAAGGGGCTTTGTCCGGTATGTGGAGGCAACCTTAATCAGGAAAGCTGTGAGTGCGCTCCCCCGGTTTTTCATGCCGGGCTGGAAGCGCTGAGGAACTTTAAAGCCAAAAAGTGAAATCCCTGGGGTTCGAATCCCCGCGATCATTAATCAAGACCGGATCAACCGGTATTAAGGAGACACTCAGACAATGGCAGTACCTAAGAAGAAAACTTCGAAATCCAAGCGCGATATGCGCCGCTCCCACGATGGTCTTAAAACTCCCGGTATCTCTATCTGCCCGCAATGCAAGGAGCCGAAGCAGGCTCACCGCGCCTGTCCTTCCTGTGGCACATACAAGGGCAAGGACATCCTCGGCACAGAAGAGTAGGGGCATTCCTCTTGAATAACCGCCCCGTTGTCGCTGTTGATGTCATGGGAGGGGACAATGCGCCCGCTCATGAGATTACTGGTGCCGTCATGGCTGCCAGACGATGGCAAATTCCGATTGTGCTGGTTGGTAAGGCCGCGTCGATCGAGCCGGAGCTGGCAAAGCTCAATACTCAGGGGCTGGATATCCGTATCGAGAATGCCAATGAAATTGTCGGCATGCACGATTCGGCCTCTGATGCGGTTCGCAAGAAAAAGGACTCGTCAATCCGGGTTGCCTTTGAGTTGGTTCAGAAGGGGACTGCGGAGGCTGTGGTCAGCACAGGCAACTCCGGTGCCACCATGGCTGCTGGAATGTTCGTCCTCAAGCGAATCCCGGGGATTGATCGTCCGGCAATTGCAATCCTGGTCCCCAACCTGAAAGACGAGACGCTCATTCTGGATGTCGGCGGCAATGTCGACTGCAAACCCCAGCACCTGGTTCAGTTTGCCTTGATGGGCAGCGTTTATGCTTCTCAGATGCTCGAAAAAGCCGCGCCGCGCGTCGGGCTGCTCTCCAATGGAGAAGAAGATTCCAAGGGTAATGAGTTGACTCGTGAAGCCAATCGCGTCCTTAAAAAAACCTCTCTTAATTACATCGGTTATATTGAAGGTCGCGACATCTATAACGGCCATGTTGATGTCGTCGTCTGTGACGGCTTCGTTGGCAACGTTGTCCTGAAGGTCTCAGAAGGGTTGGCAGAAGCGATCGGCACCATGATGCGCAAGGAGTTCAGTTCCAGGTTCTGGTCCCGGATCGGCTATCTGCTGGCCAAACCCGCCCTGAAAGCTTTCCGCCGCAAAGTCGACTATGCGGAATATGGCGGTGCACCATTGCTCGGCATCCAGGGCACGGCGATGATCTGTCATGGCAGTTCCAGCCCCCGGGCCATCATGAACGCCGTCAAGATGGCTCACGATAACGTGACGCGTCAGGTCAACAGGAAGCTGACTGAGCGCCTCGGGGAAATCCGTGCGTTGCAGAATGATGCTCCCGAAGCGCCCGCAGTCGACGCCCAAACGAATACTCAAGGAGTATGATCGTGATCAGAGCACGAATCACCGGAACCGGTTCCTACGTCCCCGAAAAGGTGCTGACCAACCTGGATATAGAGAAATTTCTCGATACCAGCGACGAATGGATCAGAACGCGGACCGGGATTTCCGAACGTCACGTCGTTGCCGATGGTGAATATACTTCGGACCTGGCAACCAACGCCGCGCGACGAGCCCTCGAGATGGCCGGTGTCGACGCCAAGGAGATCGACCTGGTCGTCGTGGGCACCATCACCGGCGATTACCCCTGGCCGGCCACGGCGTGTGTCGTTCAGCGCAACCTGGAGGCATTGAATGCCGGCGCGTTCGATGTGTCTGCCGCCTGCAGCGGTTTCCTCTATGCCCTGTCGTGCGCGGTGGATCGCATTGAAGCCGGGCGCGCCAAAAAAGCCGTGGTGATCGGGGCGGAGACCCTGACCCGCATTATCGATTGGGAAGACCGCAATACCTGCGTGTTGTTCGGTGATGCTGCAGGTGCCGTGGTGCTTGAGGCCTCCGAAGGGGAGCATGGTGTCCTGTCGACCCACCTGCATGCAGACGGAACCCAGCTCGAACTCCTCTATCAACCGGGATTCGGCACCAGGCTTATGCCGAGCGAGGAGACCCTGGCGAAGCGGGATTACTTTTTAAAGATGCAGGGCAATGAAGTTTTCAAGGTTGCGGTACGTTCCTTGACCGAAGTGGCAAATATCGCTCTTAAGGCGAACAGCATGACCGCGGCGGATGTCGACCTGTTTATCCCGCATCAGGCCAATATCCGGATCCTCGATGCGACGTCGAAAAGAATCGGCTTGAAGGAAAACCAGGTTTATATCAATGTCGACCGTTTCGGCAACACATCGGCGGCGACGATTCCGCTGGCTCTGGATGAAGCGAACCGGGCCGGTCGTCTCAAGTCCGGGGATATCGTGCTGCTCGATGCTTTTGGTGGCGGCTTTACCTGGGCCGCGGCCTTGTTGCGCTGGTAATTCGCGTGTCTCCGGATCGCCGGAGTCAAACAATTTCGAATCCTCTTTGGCTGCAAGGTATCAGGACGCAATGATTGCATACATTTTCCCCGGTCAGGGCTCACAATATGCGGGGATGGGCAAGGATCTCGCCGACAATTTCCCGGTGGCCCGCCAGATTTTCGAAGAGGCAAACGACGCGCTCGGTTTTGACCTCGCGGCGCTTTGCTATAATGGCCCTGAGGACGACCTCAGGCTGACGGCCAATACGCAACCGGCCATCCTCACGACCAGCGTGGCGGCCCTGCGTGTCCTCGAGACCGAGACCGACCTTGTTCCTGGCTTTGCGGCCGGGCATTCGCTTGGTGAGTACAGTGCGTTGGTTTGCGCGGGCAGCCTGTCCTTCGCAGATGCCGTGCGTACGGTCCGCCAGCGTGGCAAGTTCATGCAGGAGGCCGTGCCGGTTGGTAGCGGATCGATGGCGGCAATTCTTGGACTCGACCTCGAAGTTCTGGATCAGGTTTGCGCTGATGCTGCCCAGGGGCAGGTGGTCGCACCGGCCAATTACAACAGCGACGGCCAGGTGGTCATTGCCGGGCACAGCGAAGCCGTTGCCCGCGCGATTGAACTGGCCAAGGAGAAAGGCGCGAAAAGGGCCCTGCCATTGCCGGTCAGCGCACCTTTCCATTGCAGCCTGATGGTCCCGGCCGGCGAACGCCTGGCGGCCGTCCTGGCCGGAATCAGCCTGAAAGAACTGGCCCTGCCGGTCGTCACCAACGTCGAGGCTCTTCCGAACAATGACGCCGCACGGGTTCGTGATCTGCTGGTCCGCCAGGTCAGTGCCCCGGTTCGCTGGCAGGAGACGGTTGCTTGTATGGTCAGTCTTGGTGTTGACCGTTATATCGAGCTTGGCCCTGGCAAAGTGCTCTCCGGCTTAGTCAAACGCATGGCAAAGGGCAGCCTCATCGACAACGTGCAGGATGCGAATGATGTCACTGCTCTGGCCGGATAACCCGAGGAGATTTTTATATGCTTGCTGGTAAAGTGGCCATCGTAACCGGAGCATCACGTGGCATCGGTCGTTCGATTTCAGTTGCACTTGCCGGACAAGGCGCTAAAGTTGTTGCATCGGCCCGCAATGCCGAGGCACTGGACAACCTGGTGGCGGAAATCAAAGCCCTGGGCGGCGAGGCTCTGGCGGTCGTCGGCGATGTGGCTGTAGAGGCTGATGCGAACAATCTCATTGAGCAGGCGGTCGCTGCCTATGGTCAGCTTGACATCCTGGTCAACAATGCCGGCATCACCCGTGACGGACTGCTGCTGCGCATGAAGAATGACGACTGGGATGCCGTTCTCGATACCAACCTCAAAGGCGCTTTCCTCTGCATCCGTGCAGCGGCCAAGTTCATGAGCAAGCAGCGGTCAGGACGCATTATCAACATCTCTTCGGTGGTTGGGGAAATGGGCAACGCCGGCCAGGCCAACTACTGCGCCAGTAAGGCCGGACTACTCGGACTGACCAAGTCCGTCGCCAGGGAACTGGCCCGTCGCAATGTGACGGTGAATGCCATCACTCCCGGCTTTATCGTCACTGACATGACCGAAAACATGACAGACAAGGCCCGCGAGGCCATGACCGAACAGATTCCGCTGGGCCGTCTCGGCTTAGCGGAGGATGTTGCCCATGCCGTGCTTTTCCTGGCCTCGGACCAGTCATCCTATATCACCGGCCAGGTGCTCGGCATCAATGGTGGCATGTATATGTAAACCGGAGTCAACCCGTAGGGGTATAATCTACAATCATAATGAGACGGTCTCAGATCGGATCGAAACCAAGAAGGAGGAAAATAAAATGGCTAGTATTGCAGAGCGTATCAAGCAGATTGTCGCTGAACAGTTGGGTGTAGATGAAGACCAGGTCACGACAGAAGCGTCTTTCATGGACGATCTGGGGGCCGACTCCCTGGACACCGTAGAGCTGGTCATGGCTCTCGAGGAAGAATTCGACATCGAAATCTCCGATGAGGATGCCGAGAAAATCCAGACTGTTCAGGATGCCATCGACTACATCAGTGAGAATTCCTAAATCTCGGTTGGCAGCAGCCTGCTGCTGCCGACACTTATGACAGAACCTGCCCCGGCAGCCTGAACGGGTTGCCGGGGGCTGGCTTTGTGTTGGGAGGGCAATAGCCTCATGCGCAGAGTTGTTGTAACCGGCCTGGGAATCACTTCCCCCCTGGGGACAGGACTTGAGAAGAACTGGGATGCCGTGACGAACGGTCGCTCCGGGATCGGTCCGATCACACGTTTTGACGCTTCGGAATTTCCGGTCAGATTCGCTGGTGAAGTCCGTGATTTTCCAGAAGAAGAATACATTGACAAGAAAGAGGGCCGCAAGATGGACCTCTTTATCCATTATGCTCTCGGTGCGGCAGTAATGGCCCTGGCTGATTCCGGCCTGGTGATCAATGATGAGAACGCCGAGCGAGTCGGCGTCGTGGTTGGCTCGGGGATGGGCGGTCTGCCTGCCATCGAGAGGTATCACGAAGCTTTGACCAATGGCGGTTATCGCAAAATCAGCCCTTTTTTCATCCCGATGTCGATTATCAATCTGGCTGCCGGCCAGATTTCCATAAAATGTGGGGCCAAAGGCCCTAATATCGCTCCAGTATCGGCTTGTGCCACAGGTACGCATGCGATCGGCGACGCCTTTCGCATGATCCAGCGCGGTGATGCCGACGCTGTCATCTCCGGGGGAACTGAGTCAACCATCTGCCCCCTCGGCATAGGCGGCTTCTCGGTCATGAAGGCGCTCTCGACACTCAACGAGGATCCGCAGGCGGCAAGCCGTCCCTTCGATAAAAATCGCGACGGTTTCGTCATGGGTGAAGGGTCCGGCATCGTGATCCTGGAAGAATATGAATCCGCCAAACGGCGCGGCGCGAAAATCTATGCTGAAGTCGCTGGCTATGGCCTGACCGGTGATGCCTATCACTTGACGGCACCGTCCCCCGGTGGTGAGGGTGCGGCCCGCTGCATGAAGATGGCCCTGAAGACCGCCGGAGTCAATCCTGATCAGGTCGATTACATCAATGCTCACGGTACCTCGACTCCTTTCAACGACCTTTACGAAACCATGGCCATCAAGTCGGTGTTCGGTGAGCACGCCAAGCGACTCATGGTCAGTTCGACCAAGAGCATGACCGGCCATCTGCTTGGAGCCGCCGGCGGTGTCGAAGCGATCTTCTCGGTGCTGGCCATAAGTCGCGGGGTTGTTCCTCCGACCATTAACTACACCGAGCCGGATCCGGAGTGTGATCTTGATTACGTCCCGAACCAGGCGCGCCAGGCGGACGTGAAGATCGCCATCTCCAACTCTCTCGGTTTCGGCGGCACCAACGGGACGGTGCTGTTCCGCAAGGTGTAGCCAGATGATTGTCCTCGGCAGTGATCATGGCGGGCTGGAGCTCAAGGAGGCCATTCAGGCCGCTCTTGCGGCGCGAGGCCTGGACGTGAACGATTACGGCACAGACAATGGAGACTCGGTTGACTACCCCGATTTCGCCGAAAAGGTCGCAGGAGCGGTCTCACGCGGCGATGCCGAGCTCGGCATCCTGGTTTGCGGAACGGGTATCGGCATGTCGATTGTCGCTAATAAATTCCCCGGTGTTCGGGCGGCCCTGGCTACCGATGAGTTCATGGCCCAGATGGCCAAGGAGCACAACAACGCCAATATCCTGGTCCTGGGGGGGCGGGTCCTGACGGCGGAGAAGGCTGTCAAGTTGGTGAACATCTGGCTCGATACACACTACGAGGGGGGGCGCCACCAGCGGCGTCTCGACAAGATTACCCAGCTGGAGACGGCCCTTCGCGCCGGCAAGATGTAATACGGTTTATGCCTGCGGGCAGGCCAATCGCCTGCCCGTTTCACTTTGCAGCGCATCACGATAGCGATCAAACAACGGGAGGTCCATACTGCCATGTTCGATAAACTCGCCCAATTCGACCCGGACATCACGGCCGCGATCCTCAGGGAAACGGCGCGCCAGGAATACAGCCTTGAATTCATCGCCTCGGAGAACTTTGTCAGCGAGGCGGTCCTTGAGGCCCAGGGGTCGGTCCTGACCAACAAGTATGCCGAGGGTTATCCCGGCAAAAGGTATTACGGCGGTTGCGAATTCGTCGATGTCGCAGAACAGCTGGCGATTGACCGCGCCAGGGAGCTTTTCGGTGCAGAACATGTCAATGTCCAGGCCCACTCTGGATCACAGGCCAACATGGCGGTCTATTTTTCCGCCTGCCAGCCTGGCGATACTGTCCTGGGGATGAATCTCGCTCATGGCGGCCATCTGACTCACGGCTCCCCGGTGAATTTTTCCGGCAAGCTGTTCAATATCGTGCCTTACGGACTGCGTAAAGAGACCGGCAGGATTGATTACGACGAAGTCGAGCAACTGGCCAGAAAACACAAACCGAAATTGATCGTGGTCGGTGCCAGTGCCTATCCGCGAACCCTTGATTTCGAAGCTTTCCGGCGTGTTGCCGACCAGGTTGGCGCCCCGGTCATGGTCGATATGGCCCATATCGCTGGCCTGGTCGCTGCCGGTGTCCACCCGACGCCGGTGCCCCATGCCGAGTATGTCACCACCACCACGCACAAAACGCTGCGTGGCCCGCGTGGCGGCATGATCCTCTGCAGGGACGAGTTTGCCAAGAAGGTGAACAGCAATATCTTCCCGGGGATCCAGGGCGGCCCTTTGATGCATGTGATTGCCGCCAAGGCGGTTGCTTTCAAAGAGGCTCTTGCTCCGGAATTCAAGACCTATGCCGCACAAGTGGTCAAGAATGCCCAGGCTCTTGCCGAAGAACTGGTCTCCCGCGGTTACAATCTCGTCTCCGGAGGTACGGATAACCATCTCATGCTGCTTGACTTCAGCGGTACTGAGCTGACCGGCAAGGTTGCCGAGGAAACCCTTGAAAAGGCAGGCATCACCGTGAACAAGAACGCCGTGCCATTTGATACCCGTTCGCCGTTTGTCACCAGCGGTGTGCGCATCGGAACACCGGCGAGCACCACGCGCGGCCTCAAAGAAGCAGAGATGCGCCAGATCGGTGCATGGATAGACGAGGCCCTGCAGAATCTCGCAAATGAAGCGGTTCTGGCCAGAATTCGTGGTGAAATTCGCGAGCTGTGCCAGAAATTCCCCCTTTACGCCCATAGACTTGTCTAGATGGACAGGCCATCCTGGGACGAGTATTTCATGGATATCACCCGCCTGGTGGCACGACGCTCGACCTGTCTGCGTCGCCAGGTCGGTGCCGTGATGGTCAAGGACAAGAACATCCTGGCGACCGGCTACAACGGTACGCCAAGCGGTATTAAGCACTGTGATGTGACCGGGTGCCTCAGGGAGCAGCTCAAGGTCCCCTCCGGTGAACGGCACGAGCTGTGCCGTGGCCTGCATGCCGAGCAAAATGCCATTATTCAGGCCGCCAGGCATGGCGTTAATATCTCTGATTCAGTCCTTTACTGTACGGATTCACCCTGTATCATCTGTACGAAAATGCTGATCAACGCCGGAATCCGCAAGGTTATTTACCTTCAGGGCTATGCGGACAATCTTTCCATGGAAATGCTTGAAGAGGCCGGCATTGAGACGTTTCTTTTTGATCATGCAGTCTCCGGAGGTTGATGATGAAATGCCCGTTTTGCAGCCATGACGACACGCGTGTCGTCGATTCGCGCCTTGGAAAAGAGGGGAACAACATTCGCAGACGACGTGAATGCGTTGAGTGTGAGCGTCGCTTTACGACCTATGAACGCGTCGAGGAGACCTTGCCGCTGGTGATCAAGAAGGATGGTCGCAGGGAAGCCTTTGACCGCCAGAAGATTATCTCGGGGATTCAGCGCGCCTGTGAAAAACGGCCGGTATCGATTGCCACCATCGAGAAGGTGGTCGACCAGATGGAACTCACCCTCCAGGAGAGTGGCGAAAAGGAGATCGCAGCCAGCCGTATCGGTGAAGCGGTTATGGAGGCTCTGCAGTCTATCGATGAAGTTGCCTATGTTCGTTTTGCATCCGTCTACCGTCAATTCCGCGATATCAACGAATTCATGGCAGAGCTGACCGATATTCTGGCCAAGGGTGCCACCAAATAGAGCCCCTCCGATGACAGCGGGTGGGCCGTTCCCGTCAACCGGTGACGCATTGCAAGCCGACATGACCTCCCAAGAAGAACAATTCATGCACCGGGCCATCAGCCTCGCCAGGAGAGGTCTGGGCAGGACTGCGCCCAACCCTCCGGTCGGAGCCGTTCTGGTCCGCGGCGGCAAGATTGTCGGCGAGGGATTCCACCCCGCCGCGGGAGATCCCCATGCCGAGATCTTCGCCTTGCGCGCAGCCGGTGTTCGGGCCGAGGGCGCCGATCTCTATGTCACCTTGGAGCCGTGCTGCCATCAGGGGCGCACCGGCCCCTGCACCGAAGCCCTGATCGATGCCGGTATCGCCAGGGTGTTTGTCGGCACTCGCGACCCGAATCCGCTGGTGTCCGGGCAGGGGATGGATCGCCTGCGCGGTGGCGGCATCGAGGTCGTTTGCGGTATCCTCGAAACCGATTGCCGGGCGCTGATTGCGCCTTTTGCCAAACATGTCACAAGCGGCATGCCCTATGTCGTTTTCAAGGCGGCCATGACCCTCGATGGCCAGACCGCAACCGCCAACGGCGACTCGCAGTGGATTTCCTGCCCGGCAAGCCGTGACCTGGTCCACCAGCTGCGCAACCAGGTCGACGGGATCATGGTCGGATCAGGGACGGTCAAGGCCGATGATCCACGCCTGACCACCAGGCTTGCCGAGGGTGGCCGCAACCCGGTGCGGATCGTCTTCGACGGCAGACTTGAAACCTCTCCGCAGGCCAGGGTCTACAGTCAAGAGTCGGATGCCAAGAAGACCGTCCTGGTCACTGCTTCGGACCACGCGGCGGCTGATTTACAGCCTTATCGCGTCGCCGGAGTTGACTGCATCCAGGTCGCCCGCAATGCCGACGGCCTGGATTTGCCTGCGGCCCTCGCTGAACTGGGTAGAAAAAACCTGCAATATCTTCTGCTGGAAGGTGGCAGTGTGCTGGGTGGCGCCATGCTGCGGGCCGGGTTGATCGATCGCCTGATGATTTTCGTTGCGCCAAAGCTTCTCGGCGGAGTCGGTCGCAGCCTGTTGGCCGGAGAGGGCGTTGCCGGTATGGGCGATGCCCGCAAGGTGCTGAATTTGCGCGCTCGTCAAATCGGCACGGATATCCTGATAGAAGGGGAGGTGCAGAATGTTCACCGGCCTGATTGAAGACCTTGGCACATTGCGCGATATCCGCACCGGTTCTGACCAGGCCCGGCTGACGGTTGCGACCGGCCTGCCGATGAGTGAACTCTCCCTCGGTGAAAGCATCGCTGTCAACGGCGTCTGCCTGACCGTTACCGGCTTCGGCGATGGCGCTTTCTCGGCCGATGTCTCGCCGGAAACCCTGAATCGCAGTACGCTGGGCCGCCTAATGAGAGGCGCGCGCGTCAACCTGGAACGGGCACTGCGCCTCACCGACCGACTCGGTGGGCATTTGGTGACCGGGCACATCGACGGCCGGGCCCGGATCATCGACCGCCACCAGGATGGCAATGCCTGGCGTTACAGGATCCAGGCCGACCCCTCCGTGACGGCATTGCTGGTCGCCAAAGGCAGCGTTGCCATCGACGGCATCAGCCTGACTGTCAATGAAGTCTCTGGGGAGACCTTTGCCCTGGCGGTGATCCCCCATACCCTTGCGGAAACCACCCTGCGGGACCGCAAGGTCGGTGATGAAGTCAACGTCGAGACCGATCTGATCGGCAAATATGTCGCGCGATTCATGCTCAACGGCGTTCCGGGAAAAGCCCAGGGTGTGACGTTGGATCTCCTTGCCAAGCATGGTTTTTTATGAGATATTTTAAAGTCTTACTGCACCAGCACACTTAGGAAGTTTTATGCCGTTATCCCGCGTTAAAGATGCACTAGAAGATATCCGCCAGGGAAAGATGGTCATTCTGGTCGATGACGAAGATCGAGAAAATGAAGGCGATCTTTGCATGGCTGCCGAGATGGTCACCCCTGAAGCGATCAATTTCATGGCCAGAGAGGGTCGCGGCCTAATTTGCCTGTCCCTGACCGAGCAACGCGCCGATCATCTTGGTCTGCCGTTGATGGTCCAGGATAATTCCTCGTCCTTCGGCACGGCCTTTACCATTTCCATCGAAGCGCGGCGCGGCGTAACGACCGGGATTTCCGCGGCTGACCGTGCACGGACGATCCAGGTTGCGATAGCCGATGAGACCACGGCCCTGGACCTTGCCCGGCCCGGACATGTCTTCCCGCTGCGCGCCAAAAAGGGTGGTGTCATGGTCCGTGCCGGTCAAACCGAAGGTTCTGTCGACCTGGCCCGCCTGGCCGGGTTGAAACCGGCTGGCGTGATCTGCGAGATCATGAATGATGACGGCAGCATGGCGCGCTTGCCGGAACTGCGCAAGTTCGCGGAGAAACACGACCTGCGCATTGTCACGATCGCCGATATGGTCGCCTATCGGATGCGCAAGGAGCTGCTGATCAGGAGAGCTGCGGAAACCCGCCTGCCGACCAGGTCCGGAGGGGAATTCAACGCGATTGTTTACGACAACGACGTTGACAACTGTCAGCACCTGGCTCTCTACAAGGGCGAAATTAGCCCCGATTTGCCGGTTCTGGTCAGGGTGCACTCCGAATGCCTGACCGGCGACGTTTTCGGGTCGGAGCGGTGCGACTGCGGTGATCAGCTGCATACCTCAATGCGCATGATTGCACAGGAGGGTGCCGGCGTCGTACTCTACATGCGCCAGGAAGGTCGCGGCATCGGCCTGGTCAACAAGCTCAAGGCCTACAACCTCCAGGACGAGGGGTGTGATACCGTGGAGGCCAACGAGGCCCTCGGTTTCAAGGCTGATCTTCGCGATTACGGTATCGGCGCACAGATTTTGAGTGAACTCGGCGTCCGCAAGATCCGTTTGCTGACCAACAACCCGCGCAAGATCATCGGTCTTGAGGGGTATGGTCTCGAGATCGTTGAGCGGGTGCCGATCGAGATGCCGGCCAATAAGAGTAACCTCAAATATCTCAAGGCCAAGCAGGAAAAACTTGGCCACCTGCTTGAGAATCTATAGCTCCGGGACAACCTTTTCCGGACCATGTTTTACGGGAGGCCAGAGATGCCCAAGATAATCGAAGGAAAACTGGATGCCAAGGGACTGCGGGTCGGCCTCCTGGTGAGCCGGTTCAACAGTTTTGTCAGTGAGCGCCTGGTCGAGGGTGCTATTGACGCACTCCTGCGGCACGGTGCCGAGAAAGACGACATCAACATTGTCAGGGTCCCCGGTGCATTCGAAATCCCTCCGACCGCCAAGCAGATGGTGGCTACGGGTCGCTACGACGCCATCGTTTGCCTGGGCGCGGTGATTCGCGGTGCCACGCCCCATTTCGATTATGTCAGCGCCGAAGTTTCCAAGGGTGTTGCCAGCGTCTCGATTGACTCAGGGATCCCTGTGGCTTTCGGTGTGTTGACCACCGATACCATCGAGCAGGCGATCGAACGTGCCGGCAGCAAGGCCGGCAACAAGGGCTTCGACGCCGCCATGGCTGCTGTCGAGATGGCCAACCTTTACAAGGCGCTTTAACCAGAGATGTCACGTGGTATCAGACGCCAGGGGCGCGAAATGGCCCTCAAGGTACTTTACAGCCTCGCCGACCATGAAGGTGGATCCCTCGAACACGTGTTGATGGATTTCTGGAAGAACTTCCAGTTCCGCAATGATGTGCTGGGCGAGGCTGTTGATGACGAGACGCCGCCAATCAAGCCGGAAGTCAGGCATTTTGCCGAGCGTCTGGTCTGCGGCGTGGCCGAGAATCTGGAACGCATCGACCTGGAGCTGAATTCGTATTCAACCAATTGGGCGCTGGACCGCATGGCCCGGGTTGACCTGGCCCTCCTCAGGCTGGCGGCGTATGAGTTGATTTACTGCCCGGATGTCCCGCACAACGTCGTGATCAATGAGGCCATTGAGATCGGCAAGCGCTTCGGCACCGAGGAGACCCCGGCGTTCATCAATGGGATTCTCGATCATCTCGCGCAGCAGCATAGAACCGTACCTACATGATCCGTCCGGAACACTTGGTGCTGCCTGCCGATTCCCTTCCAGGTGAATCGGTCGTAGCGTTGTATTTCTCCGATCAGAAACCTCTTTCCGGGCCTGTGGCGTTGCTCGACTGGCGTCTTGACGGTCAGTTGACCAAGATGCTCCTGGAAGGTCAGGTTCTTGGTCGTGCCGGAGAACACGTGTTGATGCAGAACAACGGCAAGCTTAAGGCCGACTGGGTCATTTTCGTTGGTGGCGGCAAGTGGCAGGGACTCTGTCGTGAAACCCATGCGGCTCTGGTCCGGCATATGCTGAGCGTGACCCGGCAGGCCGGCATCAAGAATGTGTCGCTGGCATTCCTGCCACATGAGGAGATTGACGGCGACATCTTGCTCAAACAGATCAATGACGCGCTTGCGGTCGAGGGCGCGGGTATTGATACCTGCCGATATTCATGTGAAGCCGTGACTTCGGTCTAGGCCCCAGCCCGGTGAGATTCCGGACCTTGTCCTGAGAAGGTAAATATTATGCAAAACATCAAAGTTGGCCTGCTTGGTTTCGGCACGATCGGCACCGGAGTTGTCCGAGTCTTTCAACAGAACCGTGATCTCCTGGTCAGCCGCCTCGGCGCGGATATCGAGCTGGTGCGGATCGTCGATCTTGATACGCACTCCGACCGCGGTGTGCAGCTGCCTCCCGGTTTGCTGACAGACGACGCCCAGGGGCTGTTGAACGATCCGGACATCCATATCGTTATCGAGTTGATCGGCGGCTATGAACCGGCCCGGACGTTTGTTCTCCAGGCGATACGCAACGGCAAGCATGTGGTCACCGCGAATAAGGCGCTGCTCGCCAAACACGGTGAGGAAATTTTCCGTGCGGCCGAGGAGGCGGGTGTCGATGTCATGTTCGAGGCTTCCGTCGGGGGAGGCATCCCGGTTATCTCGGCCATCAAGGAGAACCTTGGCGCCAACAATTTCTCAGCCCTGTACGGTATTCTCAACGGCACCTGCAACTATATCCTGACGCAGATGGATGAGGAGGGCATTGATTTCGACGAAGTGCTGATCGATGCCCAGCGCAGGGGTTATGCCGAGGCCGATCCGACCTTTGACATCGAAGGGATAGACACGGCGCACAAACTCGCCTTGCTGTGCAGCCTCTGCTTCGGCACCAAGGTGGATTTCGATCAGATCTACACGGAAGGGGTCAGCAAGCTGTCCGCACTCGACATCCAGTATGCACGCGATTTCGGCTATAAGCTCAAGCTGCTGGCGATCGGCAAGCGTGATGGCGACCGGATCGAGGCCCGCGTCCACCCGACCATGATCCCGGAAGACTACCCCTTGTCGTCGATCAATGGCGTCTTCAACAGCATTCGCCTGGTCGGAGACTTTTCCGGCCCGGTCATGCTCTCAGGCTATGGTGCCGGAATGGCCGCCACGGCGAGCGCCGTCGTGGGCGATGTGCTGGCCGTCGCTCGAAACCTGAGGTCCGATGTCGGTACCAGGGTGCCTGCCCTCGGCTGTCCGCAGGACTTGCTGTCTTCTTTTTCGGTCAAGCCGATGGAACAGCTGGTGACCCACTACTACCTCAGATTTACCGTTAAGGACCAGCCTGGCGTGCTGGCCAAGATTGCCGGGGTCCTCGGCAAATACCGGATCAGTATCGAGTCGATGGTGCAGCCGCATCGTCACGAAGCAGAGGCTGTGCCGATCGTCTTTATGACTCACGAGGCCAAAGAATGTGACGTGATCGCGGCCTTGACCGAAATCGATCAGCTCGATGTGGTTCAGGAAGAGACCCTGCTGATTCGTATCGAGGAAAACCTCGAATAGCTGTTGATCGCAATACCGCAAACCGACAGGGTGCTCGTCAGGGAGCGCCCCGGGCTGCTGGCAAAGTTCACCGTTGTTGCAAGGCTCAAAATTCAGTGAAGGATCGCAACACCTTTGGAAAGAAACACTTGAATCCAATGATTCACAGGTTTTAGTGTTTATCAAATTCTAACTGTCACAATCTGCTTCAAATCGGGCAGCATTTATCAATAACCCTG
>JAHEDT010000100.1 GCA_024641085.1 Geobacteraceae bacterium
ATTACGGCCACTCAAAACGACGCCAGCAGCGGCAGCTCGATCGACCTGGTGATTCTGAAGGTCTTGAGGAGAATCAAGGAACTCGAGAAATCCGGCAAGGCCGACTGGAAGAGGTACACTGAAGAAGATTCCCGGCTGATGTTCGGCGTTTTGCTGTTCGATGTCTATTACCGTTTCACGGAAGCATTTGACCATCTGATCCTCAAACAGATCGAGGCTGGCGACGTCCCCTGCCAGGTTCATTTCGCCAAGGATGCCTTGGCTCTCCTCTGCAGCAGGGGCTTCAACGAAGAGGAAGCGAGCCGCTATCTGGCGATCTTCTATCAGCTGCGACGGGCCTTCCACTTCATTCATCACAACCTGGTCGGCGAGAGCGCCTGTATGGGGAAGCTGCGCTGTGACCTGTGGAACAATGTCTTCACTTTCGACATCCGCGAGTATGACAAAAGCCTCTGGAACCGGATGGAGGACTTCTCAACCCTGCTGCTCGGCGAAACCGGGTCCGGCAAGGGTGCCGCAGCGGCCGCCATCGGGCGCTCGGGATTTATCCCTTTCGACGTCGCGAAGGGCTCTTTTGTCGAGAGTTTTACCCGCAACTTCATCGGTCTCAACCTGTCACAGTTTCCCGAATCCCTGATCGAATCCGAACTGTTCGGCCACAGAAAAGGCGCCTTTACCGGCGCGATCGACGATCAGCCGGGGGTCTTCGCCCTTTGCACACCCCACGGCGCGATCTTCCTCGACGAGATCGGCGACGCCTCCATCCCGGTGCAGATCAAGCTGCTGCAGGTCCTCCAGGAAAGAACCTTCTCGCCTTTGGGTGAGCGCACCAGCTGTCGATTCAACGGGCGCGTGATTGCGGCAACCAACAAGCCCCTCGATACCCTGCTGCAGGGCGGGACTTTCCGGGAGGATTTCTACTACCGGCTCTGCTCCGACGTGATTACGGTGCCTCCACTGCGTCAACGCCTCCAGGAAGACCCGGCTGAAATTGACGCCTTGCTGGGGCTGCTCGTCGGGCGCACCCTCGGAGAACCCTCCACTGAGTGGGTGGCTATTATCAAGAAGATCCTCCAGCGCGACCTCGGCGATAATTACGCCTGGCCGGGAAATGTCCGCGAGATGGAGCAGGCGGTGCGCCGCATCCTCCTGTCCCGCGAGTATCATGGCCACCTTTACGTCATGGCGAAACCTGACAACCTGCTTGGACAGATGCAGAATGCCATCAGTGCCGGGGACCTCACGGCAGGGCAACTGCTGTCGACCTATTGCGCTATCCTCTACCAGCAGCATCGGAATATCGAAGAAGTTGCCCGGCGGACCCAGCTGGACCGGCGAACCGTCAAGAAGTACCTGCAGGCTTCCGGCCATCATCCGGATTCTGCCTGAACCCGGAGCGGACTTCGGCCATGCGGTTAAAATCTGCCCGTCTCGTGGCAACGCGAGACAGGTCATGCCTGGCCGATATCTGTCATTTCATGCATATCATCTGCAAGGAATGACAGGGTCAACACCCTTTCTCAAGCCCCTGCCCACCACACGATACAACCTATCCCATTGAAATAACGGCCTTGTTGTCTGTGCGGCAAAAGTCGGCATAGAGTCTGCTAATGATAATGCTTAAACGGCGGGGCCGACCAGCGCAGTTGCAGACCACCCGTGCCAGATCGCCCCGGGCGCTCCCCCGCCAAAGGTTGGAAGTGCCGCCATGCAGCTGATTTTGACCTTGATTCTTGGAGTCTCCTCTATGAATGCCGGTACCCGCCACGCTCGGCTGCCCTGGCAGTTCGAACAGCACACGCGCTACATGGTCATGGGTGACAGCCTCGGGTCGGGCTACGGGGCGATCCCGCAGACCAGGGGCTACGCGTATCAGCTGTACCAGGGCGGGGTCGTCGACCAGGTCTCCCATACTCTCTTCTGCAACGCCAGCGTGATCGGCGCGACCAGTGCCGATGTCCTGGCCTACCAGGTTCCCCTGGCGAACGTGTTCCAGCCGACGGTTGTCACGCTGACTGTCGGCGGCAACGACCTGGCGAAAATTCTCGAGAATCGTGATCCGGAATTCGTACAGGCTGTTTTGCCGGAATTCCGCAGCAACCTGAACCGCATCCTTACGGGTCTCGTCGATGAACTGGGCGCTGCCGTCTATATCTCCAATCTCTACGTGATCGACAAAATCCCCGGCACCGCAGACATAATCCCGATCTTCAATCAGATCGTTGCCGATGTTGCCGACAGCTTCGCGGTGCCCGTGGCCGATATCTACTTGCCGTTCCTGAAGGGGCGGGACCTGCTGCTGATCGAGCGGCATGGGGCGTCGCCACAGGAGACCCATCCCACCAACGCCGGTCACACGGCAATCGCCAGGGCTTTTGCCGAGGTGATGGAGAATAACCGCCTCCCCGAGGAGAAGGGTTAGTTGATGATGTCCGAGCTGCTGGCCGACATACTCTTGCTCCTGACTGGTTACGCGCTGGGCTGCCTGGCTACGGGCTACTACATCGTCCGTCATCTTGCGGGTGGAGACGTGCGCGACAGCGGCAGCGGAAGTGTCGGGGCGACCAACGTCGGCCGCCGGCTCGGCAAGCAGGGGTTCATGCTGACCTTTGCCGGCGACTGCGCCAAGGGTGCCCTGGCGTTGCTGCTGGCAAAATGGGCCGGCTGCAGCGATCTCGGGTTTGCCCTGGTGCTGCTCGCCGTAGTGTGCGGGCATATCTGGCCGGTGCAGCTCGGGTTCAAAGGCGGCAAGGGCGTTTCCACCACGTTCGGCGGGTTGATGGTCTACGATCCGGTGTTGACGCTGCTGCTGGTGGGAGTCCTTCTGCCGATCTACCTGGTTTCGAGGAACCGCGAGCTCAGCGGCATCATCGTTTTTCCGCTGATGCCCGTAGCCGCCCTGCTGCTCGGCAGGCCGCTTGTGACGACGGTCACGTGCCTGGCCCTGGCGCTCCTGCTGCTTTGGGCCCATCGGGACAATCTCGCGGTGCTTTGCCGGTGCGGCGGGGCAGGGGAATCTTGAAGAACAGCGAGCTCATCACTTGAGGTTTTAGAGAAAGGAGTCTCACATGTCGGATTACATCTTCAAAAGGGCCAGCACGGCCGAAGAGAAGCAAGCCGTCTACAGGCTCAACTACCGAACCTTCGTCGAAGAGATCCCTCAACACTCACCCAATACCGGGCATGTCCTGGTGGACCAGTTCGATCAGGAGAATACCTACATGATCGCCTTGAAAGATCATGACCTGATCGGCATGATCGCGGTTCGCAGCAACCGGCCCTTCTCGCTGGACCGCAAGCTGGACAACCTCGACAGCTACCTGCCTGCGCACGACAAGCTCTGCGAAATCAGACTGCTGTCGGTCGAACCAGTCCATCGCAACGGAACGGTGTTCAAGGGGCTGATGTATGAAGTGCTCAAGTACGCCGAAGAGCAGGGTTACGATCTGGCGATCATTTCGGGGACCGTTCGCCAGTTGAAGCTCTACCGCAACATGGGTTTCGTTGCTTTCGGCCCCCTGGTGGGCCAGGGCGAAGCGACTTTCCAGCCGATGTACCTGACCAAGGAGACCTTTCGCGCCCGGCTCCGTGACATGCCTGCCGCCCAGGACCAGAACGGTGCCGCCGGGCTGCCGCTTAATTTCCTGCCGGGCCCGGTGACCATCAGGCCGGGGGTCAAGGATGCGTTCGGCGCAACACCCATATCCCACCGCTCCAAGTGCTTCAAGACCCGGATCCAAAAGATCAAGCAGCGGCTCTATGAGCTGACTGGGGCCAAATCCGCCGAGATCATGCTCGGCTCCGGGACCCTGGCCAACGATGCCGTCGCCTGGCAGCTCAAGCAGCTCGGGGAGCCGGGTCTGGTGATGACCGGCGGCGAATTCGGCGACCGGCTGGTCGACCATGCCCGGCGGGCGGGCCTCGACTTCCAGGTCATGCAGATGGACCCCGATACCGGCAACCAGGGCGCTTTCTTCGAAGGCCTTCTTGCCCGGAACCCCCAGGCCCGCTGGCTCTGGACCGTGCATTGCGAAACCTCGACGGGGGCGTTGATCGACCTGCCTATGCTCAGGTCGCTATGCAATGATGCGGGCGTCAAGCTCTGTGTCGACGCCATCAGCACCTTCGGCCTCATGCCCGTCGATTTGCGCGACGTCTACTTCGCCTCGGCGGTCAGCGGCAAGGCGGTCGGCGGCTACCCAGGGCTGGCCATGGTCTTTTATTCCCACCAGCTTCGGCCGGGGCGGTACGGCATCCCGCGCTACCTCGACTTGTCTCTCTATGCCGGCAACCAGGGCGTCCCTTTCACCCACTCTTCGAACCTGGTGGAGGCGCTGGACGTGGCTCTGGCCAACTACCCGGGCGCGGAAGATTTCGATCAGCTCAAAAACCGCGCAGATTGGCTGCGCAACGAATTGACCAAGCTGGGATGCGAGATCGTTTCCCCCCGGGCGGGCACCTCGCCCGCGGTGGTCACGATCGCCCTGCCTCCCGGGATCAATTCCGAGACGTTCGGCGACGAGCTGGCCGACAGCGGCTGCCTGCTCAGCTACCAGAGCGGCTACCTGGTGGCGAAGAACCGGGTGCAGATCTGCCTGATGAGCAGCTTCAGACGCAAAAACCTGCAGCAGCTGCTCGGTCACATGCGCACCCACATGCGCGT
>JAHEDT010000101.1 GCA_024641085.1 Geobacteraceae bacterium
GTCAAACTGCTGGCCATGCTCGGGGCTTTTCTCGGCTGGACGGCGATCTTCCCGATTATCTTCATCGGCTCCCTTTTAGGGTCCCTGGTTGGTATCCCCCTGATGCTGATCAAGGGGGCTGACCGCAAGCTTGCGGTGCCTTTCGGGCCTTTCCTCGCCGCCGCCGCTTTGATCCACCTGTTCTTCGTGCAGCACTTCGATCCGCTGATGCGCTGGTATGTCAAAATGATCGGGCAACTGTGGCTGTCTTTCTGGTAAAAACCCCCTGATTTCACTCAAAAATAATCCCAAAAACGCGTTTTTTTGAAAAATCTGCAAAAAAAAATCATACTTTATCTTGTGGTCACGGCATTAATGAGACCCTTGATCTTGTGTTGATCGCTGTCATTTCTGATATTTACCACCCACATATGGTCTTCATATAGATATAATTGGTTGACAATTGTTTTAATTTACCTATAATTGCACCTAATTTAGTATAATTACGTCCACTTTAACTTAATGGATGCCTATGAAAAATCAAGTTAGAGAAATCCGCGAAGCCCAATTGATGAGCAAGGCAGAGCTGGCTCGTAAGGCCGGTATTTCACCCGTGACCATCGATCGCATTGAAAACGGCGCGGAGTGTCGGATGTCCACCCGGCGCAAGATCATTCTTGCTCTCGGACTCAAGTTGACCGACCGAAACGAAGTTTTTCCGGATGACGGACTATGATTGGTACGTTGTTTGCTCATGATACTGATTGTTCCAGGGATGGATTCATTTTGAACAGCGTTTATCAATAGCGGTTTGGCCTAGGGGCGCTCATGTTATTCCAAAAGAAAAAAGACATCATCGGCATTGATATCGGGTCCAGTTCCGTAAAGGTGGTGCACCTTAAGGAGGCTAAAGGGGGATATCAGCTGGCCGGACTGGGTATGGCCATGCTGCCCGCCGAAGCAATCGTCGATAACGCGATCATGGACTCGGGTTCGATCGTCGGGGTCGTCAAGGGACTGGTGGAAAGCCAGAGGCTCAAGACAAAAAATGTCGCTACGTCCATTTCTGGGCACTCGGTCATCATTCGCAAGATCCAGTTGCCGATCATGACCGAGGAGGAAATGGAGGCGTCCATCCAGTGGGAAGCCGAACAGTACATCCCCTTCGAAATCTCCGAAGTGAACCTGGATTTCCAGATCCTCGGCGCCGACCCCCATGACGCCTCCATGATGAACGTCATCCTGGTCGCGGCCAAAAAGGAGTTCGTCAACGATTATGTTGCGTTGTTCAGGGAATGTGGCCTGAATCCTCTGGTTATGGACATCGACTGCTTTGCCGTCGAGAATGTCTTTGAAGTCAATTACGGGACCAACGAGGATGAGATCGTCGCTCTGATCGACATGGGAGCGAGTTCGATCAACGTCAACGTGCTGCGCGGTGGCATGTCGGTGTTCACCAGGGATATCCAGGTCGGCGGAAGTACCTACAACGAGGAAATCCAAAAGCGTCTTGGCTTGAACAACGAAGATGCCGAGACCGCTTTGCTCGGTGGTGAGGTTGCCGACGTGACTCCGGAGGCGATTGCCGAAATCATCGACGATGCCACCGAGAGCCTGACTCAGGAAGTGCAGCGTTCTATCGATTTTTTCTCGGCCACCTCCTCCGACGAGAAGGTCCAGAGAGTCTTTATTACCGGCGGTGTGTCCAAGGTGCCGGCGGTCAAGAAGTCCCTGGAGCAGCGGCTTGGTGTTGAGGTCCACGCGCTCGACCCCTGGCGTCAGATAGCTGTCAACGAGAAAGATTTTGACCCTGAATACCTGCAGGCTATGGGCCCGATCTACACTGTCGCTGCCGGCCTGGCCATGAGGAGGATGGGAGACAAATGATCCGCATAAACCTGCTACCCGTAAAAGCGGCCCAGAAAAAAGAGCAGCTGCAGAGACAGTTGATGGTCGTGGTTCTGGCCTTGATTGTGACTGTAGGGCTGTGCGGTGCGGCTTTCATGTACGTGACCGGCGAGGTCGAGGCCCGACAACTCAAGATCGACCAGAAGAAGGCCGAGATCGCCAAACTGGCGAAAGTGATCAACGAGGTCCGGGATTTTGAAAAGCGCCAGAAAGCGCTGCGGGCCAAGCTGGACGTCCTCGAGCAGCTCAAGGCGTCGCGGGTCGGTCCTTTGTATGTGCTCAACGCTCTCTACGAGGCGCTCCCTGATAAGCTGTGGCTCACCAAGTTCCAGGAGAGTGGCGGGCGCGCAAGCATTAGCGGGATTGGCGTCAACGAGGAGACCGTTGCCCTGTTCATGAAAAATCTCGAAGCCTCCGATTATTTCGACGGCATCGAGTTGAAGGTGACCAAGCAGATCGTGCAGGATCAGATCAAGTTTCAGCAGTTTGATCTGAGCTGCAAGATCAACAGCGTCAAGTCCGACAAGAAAAAATAGTCGCTGCCAGGTATGTTTTGCATCAACAACCAGGGAGAAGGTTAGTCGATGAATCCAAAGGTTGAAAAACTTCTCAAAATGCCTCTTTACAAGAGAATGCTGGTGCTGGCAGCTCTTGTGGTTGTGGTGATCGGTGCCTTTGTCTGGTTCCTCTGGTTGCCTGAATATGAAAAGCTCGGACCGATGGACCAGGATATTGCCCGCCTCGAGGCGGAATATATCCAGAAGAAGCAGATCGCCGACAACCTTCCGAAGTTCAAGGAAGAATTCGCCAAAATGGAAAAACTGCTCGAAGTGGCGCTGACTGAACTTCCCAACAAGAAGGAAATCCCGACCCTTCTGACCAACCTGGCGACTCTTGCCAAAGACAGCGGGCTCGAAGTTGTTAGCTTCACCCCCCGGGGGGAGGTCAACAAGGGCTTCTATGCCGAGGTCCCGGCGTCAGTGGACCTGACCGGTTCGTTTCATCAGATCGCCGAGTTTGCCCAGGCTGTCGGCAAACTGTCGAGGATTGTCAACCTGAGCAATCTGGACCTGTCCTCGGCCAAGGTCGATGGCGACACGGCCATACTGAGAATTAAGTGTAACGTGACCACGTTCCGTTTTGTTGAACAATAAGGATGGTTTGAGATGACACGTTGGTATCTATGTCTGATCTGTGGTGCTTTCATCCTGGCCGGCCTGGTTGGCTGCTCAGAGGAACCGTCTCCACCGCCGCAGAAGCAAACGGCCGCGGTGGCGACTCCTCCGGCGAAAAAGCTTCCCGTTCCTGATGCCAAACAGCAGGAGGCACCCAAGGAGGCCGAGTTCACTTACGTGAGCGAAGGCCGTCGTGATCCGTTCGTGCCCCTGTCAAAGATCAGAAGGCCGTTGGAAGAGGCTGCCGCGGAGCCTGCGACCCCGCTGCAGAGTTTTGACCTGGCCCAGTTTCGGTTGGTTGGCCTGATCATCGGCAAGGGTGCAGCGAAAGCCATGGTGACAGCCCCGGACGGCAAGTCCTACGTGCTCGCCAAGGGCGTCAAGATCGGCAAAAACCATGGCGTCGTCATCGATATCAACAGCGGGGCCGTTGTCGTCAAGGAGAAATATTATGATTTCTCCGGCAACGTGATCGAAAACCTCCTGGAAATTACAGTTCCCAAGCGGGAAGGAGTCTAATCAATGCGCGGGGTGAATATTATGTTTAATAGACAGTGGCTTGGCAAGACCGCCCGTTTTCGGCAATACCTGCTTTGCGGCCTGATCACCTTCGTGATCTGTAACGGGTTGGCCTGGGGCGCCGATAAAGTCAATAAACTGACCGCTGTTGCTGTTGATTCTGGTGCGGCAACGCCAACCGTCCTGATCGAGACTGCTGAGCCGGTCGGTTATCGTTATACGGTTTACGACTCCTTTGATCCCACGCGCGTTGTGATTGATTTCCCCGGTATGGAAGTTGCGGATGTCGCGCAAACGATCGCCGGCAACCAGGGGGTTGTCAAGGGCGTGCGGGTTGCCGGATTCACCCTTGCTTCCGGGCAGTTGGCCCGGGTGGAAATCCTGCTCGCAGAGAATGCCGAGTACCAGGTGAATCTCGAGGGGAACAAGTTTCGCATCGCTTTTGCTGATGGCAGCAAGACTGCCAAGGCTCCGACAGCTGTTCAGGTGCCTGCCCCGGCGCCAGTTGCCAAAGCTGTAGAGACGACCGCGAAGACCGCTCCTGAAGTCGCCGCTGCTGCACCCAAGGATGCCCTCGTGTTGCGCGATGTCAAGCTCTCCGCGGGGCGCGCCCTGCTCGAAAGCACTGGCAAAGTTGATAAACTGCAATATTTCGCCCTCGGCAACCCGCCGCGCCTGGTCATTGACCTCTACGGTGTCAAGCCCGAGTTCAAAGAGCGCTCATTTACCGCCGAAGCCGGGTTCAAAACAGTGCGTGTCGGGGCCTACCAGGATAAAACCCGCCTGGTCTTTGATGCCAGTGACGAGGCTCTGCCGAAGTACCTGGTGGAAGAGCGCACGTCTGACGTCCTGGTCTCCTGGGACGCAACGACACCCGCCCCGGTTACAGCGACTCCCGTTCCGGCTGCTGTGAAACCTGTTGCAGTCGAGGCCCCGGTCAAGAAAATGCCTCCGGTAAAAATCGAGGCGATTGACTTCAATAACGAAGAGGGCCGAAGCGTGATTGCCGTTGCTCTCTCTACAAAAGCCGAAGTCACCGGTCCCGTTGTCGA
>JAHEDT010000020.1 GCA_024641085.1 Geobacteraceae bacterium
TTCAGGAGCGCGTGGCGTGTGGCGCGTGGTGCGAGTCACCAGCAAACCACCCGTCACCTGAATTTTATGAAACAGGCTGGACTCGGTCCGGGGCTTGTGCTATAGACTAAAACGCTTTTTGAACTCAGTATGTCCTGGGCCCGGAACCTGTGCCGGAGCCGCTGCAGGAACTTGGTTCGTCGACATACCGCCTGGATCCGTGAGACTGGGACGGCAGCAATTGCAGGGGAACACGAGCGGCGCTTGGCGCCGTGCGCGCGGCTGCCTTCCGGATGGATTCGGGAGGCTTTTTTTATTTGCAACCGCTATCTGCGAGGTTGATGACATTGAGCAAGAGTGCCAAAAAACGCCGGACGATTCCGGACCTGCTGGCCATGAAGGCCAAGGGCGAGAAGATCGCGGTGCTGACCGCTTACGATTACCCCTTCGCCCGCATCATGGACCAGGCCGGGATCGACGTGATTCTGGTCGGCGACTCGGTTGGTTCCGTGGTAGCCGGCTATGACAACACCCTGCCGGTCACCATGGACGAGATGGTCTACCATACCCGTGCCGTGGCCCGCAGCGCGGCCCACGCCCTGGTCGTTGCCGACATGCCGTTCATGTCGTACCAGGTCGACCTCGCCGAGGCCCGCCGCAACGCCGGCCGCCTGATCAAGGAGGGTGGCGCCCACGCGGTCAAGCTCGAAGGCGGCGTGCATGTCGCCGAGACGATCCGCACGATTGTCGCCATGGATGTGCCGGTTGTCGGCCACATCGGCCTGACGCCGCAATCGGTGCACCGCATGGGCGGCTACCGCGTGCAGGGGCGTGAAGAGGCCCAGGCCAACCAGCTGCTGGCCGATGCCAAAGCGGTCGCCGATGCCGGGGCCTGTGCCATCGTCCTCGAGGGGATTCCGGCCAAGCTGGCCGGGCGCATCTCCGCCGAGCTGACGATCCCGACCATCGGCATCGGTGCCGGAGTCGATTGCGACGGCCAGGTGCTGGTGATTCACGACATCCTCGGACTGTGCGAGAAGTATTCACCCAAGTTCGTCAAGCGCTTTGCCGATGTCTCGGGCACGATCCGCCAGGGGATCGACGACTACATCCGCGAGGTCAAGGAGGGGAGTTTCCCCGGGCCCGAACATTCTTTTTGAAAGGCTGTGACGAGTGACTGGTGACGAGTGACAAGTAGATAGTAAAAAAGAACTTAAAAACAGTACTTTAAGTTGGTCGAGGTTCTTACGTCACTCGTCCCGCGGCACTGAATTTTATGGACATCATCACCGATATCAAAGCAATGCAGGACCGCTGCTTCGCCGAGCGGGCCGCGGGCAGGACGATCGCCTTCGTGCCGACCATGGGCTTTCTGCACGAGGGGCACCTCTCCCTGCTGCGGGAGGGGCGCCGGCGCGGCGACCTGCTGGTCCTGTCGATCTTCGTCAACCCGGCCCAGTTCGGCCAGGGTGAGGACCTCGACCGCTACCCGCGGGACTTCGCCCGTGACGAGCAGCTGGCCCGCGCCTGTGGTGTCGACCTGATTTTCTACCCTGCCGCAGACGCGATCTACCCGGACGATTACGCGACCTTCGTCAACGTCGTGGGCCCCTTGACAACCACGCTCGAGGGCGCCAGCCGTCCCGGCCATTTCCGCGGCGTCGCCACGGTGGTCGCCAAGCTGTTGATCATCGTCCAGCCGCAGGTGGCACTGTTCGGCCGCAAGGATTTTCAGCAGCTGGCCGTGGTGCGGCGCATGACCACCGATCTCAACCTTCCGGTGGAGATTGTCGGCATGCCGATCGTCCGTGAAACGGACGGCCTGGCGATGAGCTCGCGCAATGTCTACCTCTCGGACGCCGAACGGCAGCAGGCGCTGAGCTTGTCGCAGGCCCTGGCCCGCGGCCGTCATCTGGCGGCTGAGGGGGTGTGTGCGGTCGGCGAGGTGCTGGCCGCCCTGCGTGCCATGATCGAGGCGCAGCCGGCTGCGCGCATCGACTACCTGCGCATCTGCCACCGGTCGAGCTTTCTGGAGCAGGAACGGATCGACGTGGATTCCGTGCTGCTGCTGGCGGTGACCGTCGGCAAGACCCGCCTGATCGACAACGGCTCCCTGCTGGATGAGGCCGAGGCATGCTGAAAAACCGCGACGTGGCCCGCGCCACCTTGGAAAACCTCTACCGGATCTTCACGGTCCCCGAAGCTCCCGAATCGACCCTCGGCGAGATCGACCGGGCGATCACCGGCGATGTCACCGGCTTCCTGCAGACCCATATCGTGGCGCTCGAACGCAGTCTCGAAGAGATCGAGGGCGACTTTTCGGCCTCGGTGATCCCCGAGGAGCCGACCTTCGTCTCCGAGTACACCGAGTTCGTCAAGCAGAAGCTGGTCGCCCAGTCGGTGCATACCGCGGCTCCCGGCTTCATCGGCCACATGACCTCGGCGCTGCCTTACTTCATGCTGCCGCTCTCGCGGATCATGACGGCGCTCAATCAGAACCTGGTCAAGGTCGAGACCTCCAAGGCCTTCACGCCCCTCGAACGCCAGGTCCTGGCCATGCTCCACCGCCTCGTTTTCCAGGGTGACGACGCGTTCTACGACCGCTGGATTCACAACAGCCAGCATGCCCTCGGCGCCTTCTGTTCCGGCGGTACCATCGCCAACGTCACCGCCCTGTGGGTGGCCCGCAACCGGCTCTGTGCGCCGTCCGAATCCTTCAACGGCATCGCCCGGGAAGGCCTGGCCCGTTCGCTCAAGCACCTCGGCTGCGACGGCCTGGCCGTGCTGGTCTCGCGGCGGGGGCACTACTCCCTGGGCAAGGCCGCCGATCTGCTCGGCATCGGCCGCGACAACCTGGTGACAGTCGAGACCGACGCGCACAACCGCATCGACCTGCAGCAGCTGCGCACCGCCTGCCGCCGCCTGGGCGATGAGAACATCCGTCCGCTGGCCCTGGTCGGGATCGCCGGCACCACCGAAACCGGCAGCGTCGACCCGCTCGTGGAGCTGGCCGACCTGGCCGGCGAACTCGGCTGTCATTTCCACGTCGATGCCGCCTGGGGCGGACCGACCCTCTTCTCGGCGCGTAACCGGCACCTGCTCGACGGCGTCGCCCGCGCCGATTCGGTCACCCTCGATGCGCACAAGCAGCTCTACGTGCCGATGGGGGCAGGGATGGTGGTCTTCAAGGACCCCACTGCACTGTCGGCCATCGAGCACCATGCCGCCTACATCCTGCGCCACGGGTCGAAGGACCTCGGCAGCCACACCTTGGAAGGTTCCCGCCCCGGCAAAGCCCTGCTGGTGCATGCCGGGCTGTCGATCATCGGTCGCAAGGGCTACGAACTGCTGATCGACCTGGGGATCGAGCGGGCCGGAGCCTTCGCCGCAATGATCCGGCATCACCCCGACTTCGAAGTGACCAGCGAACCGCAGCTTAATATCCTCACTTACCGCTATTGTCCGGCCGGCGTGCAGCAGGCGCTCCTGGAGGCCTCCGCAGAGCAGCGCAAGCAGATCAACCTGCTGCTCGATCAGGTCAACCAGCTGCTGCAGAAGGACCAGCGCGAGGCGGGCAAGACCTTCGTTTCGAGAACCAGGCTGCGGGTCCCCCTGTCCGGGGCTGAACAGGTCACCGTGCTGCGCGTGGTCCTGGCCAACCCGCTGACCACTGACGCGATCCTGGAGTCGGTGCTCGAGGAACAGTGCACGATCGTCCTGCAGCAGGATATCCAGGCTCTGTTGCAGCAGGTCGAAGCCCGCCGCGCCGAGCTGGACCATCCGCCGGTGCTGCTCCACTCCAGGGTGAGTTGATCTTGAGGGAACCAGTGGACAGAGCCACGCTCTATCGGGCCCGGTTCCTGCTGCCGATCTCGGCGCCGCCGCTCGAGGATGGGGCCCTGCTGGTCCGGTCCGGCCTGGTGTGCGCGGTCGGCAGCCATCGTCAGCTGGCCGCCGCTCACCCCGACGCGGCGCTGGTCGATTTCGGCGATGCCGTCCTGCTGCCGCCGCTGGTCAATGCCCACACCCATCTCGAACTCAGCGATTACCCCCGCTGGGCTGCGGCCGCGGGCGACGCGGGTCAGCCACGGGACTTTGTCGACTGGATTCTGCGCCTGGTCCAGGTCAGGCGCGGTCTCAGCGCCGCACAGCTGCACGATTCCCTGGCGGCCGGCCTGCAGCAGTCGCTGTGCGCTGGGACCGGGGCCGTCGGCGACATCCTCACCAGTCTGGACGCGATTTCGGCGTACCGGCCGTCGCCGCTGCGGGGGCGGGTGTTTGCCGAGGTTCTCGGCCGCGACCCGGACCAGGTCGCCGGCCGCCTGTTGGCCATCGAAGGGCGCCTGGCCGAACCGCCGGCCGAACATCTCGCCTGGGGCCTGGCTCCCCACGCGCCCTATACCTTGTCCGCCTCGGCAACCGACCGGGTATTTGCCTTTGCCGAGCGCCACGCCCTGCAGTGCTCCATCCACCTTGCCGAGTCGGCCGCTGAAAGCCGCTTCCTGGCCAACGGCTCCGGCGCCATTGCCGAGCACCTGTTCGCCGCGGCCCGCTGGGATGCGGCTGCCGACCCGGCGCCCGGCTGCAGCCCGGTGCGCGTGATCTGCCGCCAGGGCCGGCTCAAACCCGGCGACCTAGCGGTGCACGGTGTCCAGGTGGACGGCGCCGATATCGAGCTCATCAAAGAGCATGGCTGCTGCGTAGTGCTCTGTCCGCGCTCCAACGCGGCCCTCGCCGTTGGCCGGGCGCCGGTCGCCGCCTACCTGGCCGCCGGCGTCCCCCTGGCGCTCGGCACCGACAGCCTGGCCAGTGCGCCAAGCCTGTCGATTTGGGAGGAGATCGCCTTTGCCATGACCTGCTACCCGGGCCAGGCCTCTCCACGGGACTGGCTGGAGATGGCCACCCGCGGCGGCGCCCGGGCCCTCGGTCAGCAGGCCCGCCTGGGACAGCTCGACCCCGGCCAGGAGGCCTCTTTCCAGGTGGTCGCCCTGCCGGACCGGCCGGCCCTGGCTGAGCTCGAAGAGTTCCTGTGCACGTCCGGCGGCAACCTTCGTGTGACCCATCTTTACCTGGCGGCGCGGAACGTCTTGCCGGAATGCTGACCTGCCCCTATAATATGAGCTCTTTGGCCTCCAATCGGATCGAGGGATTATGAGCCGTGTCTCCGCATTCAACCGGCTGCTGCGCCGCCGGCTGAAGAATTATTTTCTGACCGGGTTGCTGGTGGTCGTACCGATCTCCATGACCATCCTGGTGATCCGCTGGCTGGTCCATTTCATGCACAGCCTGCTGATCTCGATCCTTCCGGAAGCGCTACGTCCCGAAGTTCTGTATGGCCTGCCGGTGCCGGGGATCGGCCTGCTGGCGACCCTGCTGCTGATCCTGCTGGTCGGCGTGCTGGCCGCCAACATCTTCGGCCGCTCCCTGGTGAACTTCTCCGAGCGTTTGGTCGACCGGATCCCCCTGGTCAAAGGGGTTTACACCCTGTTCAAGCAGGTCTCCGACACGGTTCTCAAGCGGGATCGCGGGGCCTTTCGCAAGGTGGTCCTGATCGAGTACCCGCGCAAGGGGATCTGGGCGGTGGCGTTCGTCACCGGGGTGTCCGAAGGTGAGGTCCAGGAGGTCACGGCCAAGAAGCTGGTCAACGTCTTCGTGCCGACCACGCCGAACCCGACCTCGGGCTTCTACATCCTGGTGCCCTTCGACGAGATGATCGAGCTGTCCATGACCGTCGAAGAAGCCTTCAAGTTGATCATCAGCGGCGGCATGGTCACACCGCCGGTGCGCAAGGCGAAACGCACCACGACCAGGAATGTGCTAGAATGCGAACAGCCTCAAAGCGACCGCCCCGAACAGCCCTAAGGGCCGGGCGGCAGCTGGAAGAATAGAGAGTCATGATCGAAGAATTTGGCACCGTGATCGAACTGAAAAGCAAGCACACCGCCTTGGTTCTGTGCAAGAAGAGCAGCCTCTGTGAGCACTGCGCCACCAGCGGCAGCTGCGCGATCGGCGATGATGGTCAAATCCGCACCATCGAGGTGCAGAACACCCTCGGCGCATCGGTCGGCGACCATGTGTGTATTGCGACCACGACCAGGTCCTTCCTGCAGTCGTCCTTTCTACTCTACATCGTGCCGCTGATTGCTTTGTTGATCGGCGCCGGCGTCGGCAAGCTGACCGGCGATAAGGTCGACACCGGCCTCGACCCGAACCTCCTGTCGGCAATTTTCGGGGTGTTTTTCATGATCGGCAGCTTCGTGCTTTTGCGGGTCGGCAGCAGCGCCCTGGAGCAGGAAAATTACATGCCGAAGATTGTCGCCATTATTCAAGACGAAGATTAAAGCTCACAGCTTACAGCTCACAGTTCACAGCTGATAACTGATAACTAGGTTTTATGGGTATAAAAGTCATCGCCAACAATAAAAAAGCCTACCACGAGTACTTCGTTGACGAGGTGTTCGAGGCCGGCCTGTGTCTGCAGGGCACCGAGGTCAAGTCGGTGCGTATGGGGCAGGTGAGTCTCAAGGAGGCCTACTGCCGCATCCGTAACGGTGAGATCTTCGTCGAGAACATGAACATCAGCCCCTACGAGCAGGGCAACCGTGAGAACCACGACCCGCTGCGGGTCCGCAAGCTGCTGCTGAACCGCATCGAGATCGACAAACTGACCAAGAAGGTCGATGAGCGGGGCTTCGCCCTGGTGCCGACCAGGCTCTACTTCAAGGACAGCCGCGCCAAGCTCGAAATCGGCCTCTGCCGCGGCAAGAAGCTCTACGACAAGCGTGAGACGCTCAAGCAGAAGCAGGCCGATCGCGAAGCCTCCCGCGCTGTTAGAGATCACTCGAGATAATTTTCTTAACCAATTGAATTTTAGCTGGAAATGTGAGATTATGTAGATGCGTTGCACGAGGTGCGAATCATCCTTTTCGCACCACTCGCCGCGCGCCACTCATGACTGATAATAAGGGGGTGCCAAGGTTTCGACGGGGATTGGAAGCGCTGGTTGCATGCCGGAGTGGGCTGGCTCCGTAAAAAAGCCCAACTCATACAAACGCCGATACTGACGTTCGTTACGCACTGGCCGCTTAATTGCGGTCACGTCTCCTGATTCATCGCCCATGTGGGCCAGGCGACGCTAATTTAGTGGGCTAGTCTGCGCGAGTGTCCGTGGCGCACAGGCGAAACCTAAGCGGACTCCCCCGCAAGAGATCCTGTTCGTGGGAGCTCTTACGGGTTAAGCAAAACGCGAACTAAGCATGTAGACGCTTGACGTGAAAGATTTTCGGACGCGGGTTCGATTCCCGCCACCTCCACCATCTGAGAAGCCCGGCTGATAATCAGCCGGGCTTATCTCGTTTTGTGCCGTAATAAGACATTGGAAATACTGAATAGTCGATCAATTACAGTGAGATATGACTAGTTTAGATAGTCTATGGTTATCAATAGAGTGGATGTTATTGTAATATATTCCTGCTGCATGTCTATCATTAGGGTGTTGTTGACCTTTGATGATTGCTGTCATAAGATGTATTCTATTGATAGGGAGACATGCAATGCCTCGTATTTTAGGTTACTTAAGACCCGATGTGAACGGGCACAACGTTCAGTCGCAGTTTGAACGACTCACAGCGAACGGTGCGACCACAATCTACCAGGAGCAGCCTGCCGGTGGAAAGCGCGCCAGGCCGCAGTTCGACAAGCTGATGGCGGATATCCTGGGCGGCGATACCGTGGTGGTGACCAGCCTCGACCGGATCGCGCTCAACATCAGGCATCTGCAGGAGATTGTCGAGTCGCTGAACTCTGCCGAGGTGACATTCAAGGTTATCGATCAAGGGATCGATACCTCGACCCAGCATGGGACGGTCATCCGTATGCTGCTCGGCGCGATCTCCGACTTCGAGCGGCAGGTGGCGCGGGAAAGCCAGGCCAAAGGGATTGCCAGGGCCAAACGGGAAGGGCGCTATAAGGGTCGCCAACCGACCGCCAGAGCCAAGTCCGATGAGGTGCTGGCATTGAACGCCCAGGGTCTGACCCGGCAGAAGATCGCCGACCAATTGGGGATCGGTGTTGCGAGTGTTTACCGCATCCTCAAAAATCATGCGCCGGAGCAGAAAAAGTCGACAAAACCATGGAAAAAAGCCGTCGACCAGCCGAAGCGGTTAGAGCGCAAGCCGGCCCGCGAGCCTGATGCTGTGCAGCTGTCATTCTTCTAGCAGGAGGTGCCACTTAAAATGTAAGTGGGGGTTCCGGGGCCACCCTGGATAATGATCTGTTATGTGAATGCAGTAAGCTGCTCCCCGAATGACTTGACGGATCGAAATCGAAGGAGTAGTTTCAATACGTTAATTCAATTCGGCGGGCCATGTTCCATCATTTATTTTGCTTAAAAAGGGGGGGCTGCGCCGGTATCGCGGGGCGCCCTTGTTTGTTTTGCCGGGGGTGTCGTGGTTGTTGCAGGAACAGTCGTGTGAACACTTCAAGCTGTCCGGCCCACTGCATGCGGCCGCGCGGCTTTTTTCGTGGTTCCCGATGAACAGGCCCCGCCGGCCGCTTGCCGGACCTGGCCCTCGATATCTGACCCGGCCTGTGTGCCGCAGTTAAAAAAGTTACGGAAACACAATGCATAAAGCCACCCAAGATTTACTGGACCATTTGACCCTGGAGCGCCTCGAAGACAACCTCTATCGTGGCAACAGCCGTGATATTGGCAGCCCCAACGTGTATGGCGGCCAGGTGCTTGGCCAGGCCCTGTTTGCGGCCAGCCAGACCGTCGAGGGCCGGGACGCTCATTCGCTGCACGGGTATTTTCTACGTCCTGGCGACAAGACGCTGCCGGTAGATTATGCCGTCGACCGGATCCGCGACGGCCGCAGCTATACGACCCGCAGGGTCGTGGCGATCCAGCGCGGCAAGCCGATTTTCAACATGTCGGCGTCTTTTAAAGTCAGGGAAGAGGGCCTCGAACATCAATGCGCGATGCCCGAGGTGCCAGGCCCTGAAGGCTTGCCGAATATGACCGAGCTTGGCAAGCAGGCGCTGGCCGACATCCCGGACAAGCTCGAACGGTTCCTGCAATGGCAGCGGCCTATCGAGTTCCGGCCGGTCAACCCGGTTCATCTGCTGCACCCCGAACCTCAGCCGCCGACCCGGGAGATCTGGATCAAGGCGGAAAGCGCGTTGCCTGACGATCCGGCGATGCACAAGGTGATCCTGGCCTACGCCTCCGATTACTCGCTGCTCGGCACCTCGCTACTCCCGCACGGTTTGACCTTCACCCAGGGCAAGATTCGCGCCGCCAGCCTCGATCACGCCATGTGGTTTCATCGCGACTTCCGTCTGGACGAATGGCTGCTCTACAGCATGGACAGCCCGAACATGTCCCACGGGCGGGGTTTCAGTCGTGGAAAGCTGTTTACCCGCGCGGGGAGGTTGGTTGCGTCTGTGGCGCAGGAGGGGATGATTCGTAGGGTTTGAGGGGTGTTGGGTAGGGGAGGCTCATTAAGTAGGGTGTCCCCTATTCCTCTATCCATGACGCTTGACAGGGTTGACCGGCCTGCCATGCCGGGTCGTGGCCGAGTGCCCGGGAAATCCGGGGACATAATACTTAATACCGAATAGAGTCGGGGATACTCAAAAGGGACACCCTGTTTTGAGTGTCCCCAACAGAGGGCACTTTGAATCGGGGCATCGGCACAGAGACCGGTCACTTCCCCAGGGGCAGCAGATAGAAGCTCGTGGTGTTCTCCATCATCATCCCCGCACGCCCTTCGTTTTCGCCTCTCACAACGCCGTCGTATCCGAATGTGATGCTGGCCGTTCCCGGGGGCACCTTGTAAAATCGGGTAAACTGCAATCTTTCGTCGAGCTGGACCGTCAGGGACCTGTCCAACATTTCTGATTGCAGAACCCGTGACTCTTTATCGAGGAAGAAGAGGTAAACCCTCAGGTCGCGTAGACGGGCATACAGCATCTCGTAGCGCGGGGTGAGTGCAGCAACACCGGATATTTCGAAAATACCGCCGTCCTGCTTGTATTGATAATCGATCCTGACGTCAAAGTTCTCCCACGAGTCGGCATGCGGTCCGCCCGACTGTAAGGCAATGATCGGCTGCGCCGGGGACGTGGTGTTGCCGACAAAGTGTTTTGACGTCGGAACGCAGCCGGTGCCGAGGATCAACAGAAAGAACAGCCCGAGACAAGTCATTTTCAATCTGGCGGTCATTGTGTCACCTCCTGATTTTCTTCGATGATTATAACAAAAAACCCGCACTTAGTTGGGGACACTCAAAAGGGACACTCAAAAAAGGGTGTCCCTTTTGAGTGTCCCTGATTTCTGCAATATTCACAAACCGTCGGCTGGTGGCCAACCCCTTGAACTAACTCACTTGCAGTGATCGGCCGCTGGTAGAAGCATTTGCATATTGGGCAGAGAGTCTTTACAGTGGCAACGTAACGTTCGGTCATATCGGGTAGGTAACCTGCCGGTCAGTCATAATATGTCAGAACGTGGTGATCGTCGATTGGGCATCAAATAGTGACCATTGGAGGTTTTATGGGCAACAGGGGTTCTGTAAAAACGTTTCTTCTCTTAATAATTTTCATTCTGCTCGGTGTCATCGGTTACTTGACGAGAGATTATCTGCCGCTCGGTTTTACGGACATCGCTCGACTCAATGACAGCCCGAACATCTTTGAAGGGCAGCAGGTCAAAGTGAAGGGGACGGTTGTCGACACACTTAAGATCCCCATTTTCGACTCGAAAAGCTATGTCATCGATGACGGAACCGGGGAAGTCACCGTGCTCACCAATCTGGAGCTGCCCAAAAAAGGCTCCAAGGTTGCACTCACAGCGATCGGCAGCAATTCCGCGATCATTGGCGGGAAATCGATTGGTTTCCGCTTGCGAGAAGTCAAAGTTTTGCCGGAAACGGCCTTCTTGATAGAAGAATGGACCAAATTAACCAAATAAACTGGCGACCGCTGTGGTCGGTACGATCTGAGCGGCAGTTTTTGTCCGTCAGGAATCAAGGGAATCGTCGACCTGCCGCCGGTTCCGTATCCAAATTCATGATAAAATATTCTTGCGGCTGAACGTCATTGCGTTCTGGACCTTCGAGGTGCCCGCTAATGCTCGAAACACGCACCGGCAACCCACTTTCAAGCGCGTCTTCTGAAGCGGCCAATCGATACCGGCAGGCTGTCGATTTGATTCTCGGGGCAGAATCCGGCGCCGCCGAAACCCTTGATAAGGCCCTTGAGCTGGATAAGGGTTTTGCCCTAGCGGCCGCTGCGCGCTATTACGTGGCAAAAGATGTTGGCGATTCCGATGCTGCCGTCTACCGGGAGCTTGCGGAACAGGCCTCGTTGCATGCAACCGACTGGGAACGTGAGCATATCGCTGTTCTTATCGGCTTGATTGACCAGCCTGGTGCTACCCAGGCCAAAGCACTGGCCTACATAAAAACCACACCGGCCGATCTGTTAGTGGTTTCCCAACTGACCGGCTATCTGTTTTTTTACGGTGGGCCCGATAAACAGGCTGCAGTGCTGAACGTTTACGAGTCGATTGCAGAGGCTTTGGGCAATGATTGGGCGTTCCTGGCCCGGTTCGGATTTGCCGCGAGTGAAGCAGGGCAGCGCAAGCGTGGCCGCGCGCTCATTGAACGGGCTCTGGAGATGCGGCCTCAGGCACTCTACGCCATTCATGGCTTAGCACATGTGCTGCATGATTCCGGTGCCGCCGCAGAGTCGGCAAAGCTGCTGCAGGACTGGCTCAAGCTGTATGAGTCCGGCGCGCGCGGCGGACAGATGTATGGGCATGTCCAGTGGCACCTTGCGTTGTCCGAATGGCAAATCGGGGACCGCGAAGCCGCGATGCAGCGCTACCTGGAGTTTTGTGCACCGGACACCACGACCTGCGGGCCGATTCTTACGCTTGCTGATTGTGGCGGTTTCCTGCTCAGGGATTATCTGCAAACCGGCCGAACGAGCGCGTTGGGACACGATGTGCTCAAGCATATCGATCGCGTCTGGGGCATGATGAGCCATCCTTTCGTCGCACTGCATGTGGCCGGCCTGTACGCGACCGCAGGCAACCTGGCCGGACTTAAACGATGTGAAGAAACCATTTTGGGCACCCCCAGCGGGGCGAATCGTGATGTTTCACTGTCCCTGGTGTCGTCATTAACTGATTTTGTGACCGGCAACTATCAGCGTGCCGCGCAGACGCTGGCCTCCATTTCGCCCGCCGCGCGGGTCGGGATAGGCGGCAGCAACGTCGAGCGAATCCTCGTCGATTTGATCGAAGCACGTTGCCAAGCGACACACTAAGTTGGGGACACTCAAAAAAGAGTGTCCCCAATTGTCATAAGGGCCAATCTTCGTTAAAATTGCACTATTCTATTTTATTGATCTGTGATGTCATTCTATGGAGGGAATCATGCCCCGCTCTTCTCGTGCGATTGCTGTCGGCTATCCGCATCATGTCACGCAACGCGGCAACAACCGTCAGACAGTCTTTTTCGACGACCATGACCGTAGCACCTACCTTGATTGCCTGAAGCAATACACTGATAAATATCAAATAGATATCTGGGCCTATTGCCTGATGCCCAATCATATCCACCTGTTGGCTGTGCCGCATAACGAAGATGGGCTTGCGATAGGGGTAGGGCTGACCAACCAGGTGTACACCCGGTATCTGAATCGAAAGTATTTACGCTCTGGCCGTGTGTGGCAAAATCGGTTTTTCTCATGCATTGTCGATACAGACAATTATCTTTGGACTGTTGCACGCTATATCGAAAACAACCCTGTAAAAGCCACTCTGGTCAATAGTGCGCCGGATTACCGCTGGTCGAGTGCCAAGTATCATCTGGACGGTGTTCGGGATGTTCTCATGACAAGGTCTAGTTGGCTGACTCACGAGAGAAGAGAGGTCTATCGTTCCTTTCTTGAGGAACAGGACGAGCATATGACCAATAGGATCAACCAGGCGACCCGAAGCGGAAGGCCGTTATGTTCTATGGAAACCCTGGCGTATCTGGAAAGAAAGCTCGGCCGAAAACTTTGAGAGAAGGTGTTGGGGACACTCAAAAGGGACACTCTTTTTTGAGTGTCCCCAATGGCCTCGCTATCGCTCGCCGTCATCGGCAAAAGGACCGATCAATTCCCCAGGGGCAGCAGATAGAGGCTCGTGGTGCCATCCCGCATCCCTTGAGCAAGGCCGTCATATCCAAATGTGATGCTGACCGTTCCCGGGGGCGCCTTGTACAACCGGGTGAACTGCAATCTTTCGTCGAGTTGCCCCGTCAATGACCTGCCAAGCAGTTCGGTTTGCAGTACCCGTGAATCTTTATCGAGCAGGAAGAGATAAACCTTCAGGTCAGTCAGACGCGCATACAACATCTCGTAGCGCGGGGTGAGCGCAGCCACGCCGGATATTTCAAAAACATCGCCGTTCTGCTTGTATTGATAATCGATCTTGATGTCAAAGTTCTCCCACGAGTCGGCATGCGGCCCGCCCGTTTGCAAAGCAATGATCGGCTGTGCCGGGGACGTGGTGTTGCCGACAAAGTGACTTGCTGGCGCAACGCAGCCGGAGCAGAGGATCAACAGGGAGAACAGTCCAAGGCACGTTATTTTCAATCTGGTGGCCATTGTGTCACCTCCCGATTCGCTACGACAATTATACCAAAAAGCCCGCACTAGATTTGGGGACACTCAAAAAAGAGTGTCCCTTTTGAGTGTCCCCGGCTCCGCCTTCCATCTTTGGTAAAATTTATCGTTACGGCCTGAAATGTTCACCTCACATGGTATAATTAATACCTCTTTAATCTCTAAAGACCGGAGGTAACTTCATGGATAAGAGCAGCAAGTGCCCGGTAACAGGCGGCGCAGTTAAGCCCATCGCCGGCGGCGGCACGTCGAACCGAGACTGGTGGCCGAACACGTTGAATCTTCATATTCTGCACCAGCATTCCTCTCTCTCGAACCCGATGGGCGAGGCTTTCAACTACGCTGCAGAGTTCAAGAGCCTCGACCTTGCAGCCCTAAAGAAGGACTTGGTTGAGCTGATGACCGATTCGCAGGATTGGTGGCCGGCCGACTACGGCCATTACGGGGGGCTGTTCGTCCGGATGGCGTGGCACAGCGCAGGCACCTACCGCACCGGCGACGGCCGCGGTGGGGGCGGGTCCGGCAATCAGCGTTTCGCGCCGCTCAACAGCTGGCCGGACAACGTCAATCTCGACAAGGCGCGCAGACTGCTCTGGCCGATCAAGCAGAAGTACGGCAGGAAAATCTCCTGGGCCGACCTGTTGATCCTGGCCGGCAACTGTGCGCTGGAGTCGATGGGTTTTAAGACCTTTGGCTTTGGTGGCGGGCGCGTAGACATCTGGGAGCCGGAAGAGGACATTTACTGGGGTTCTGAGGACAAGTGGCTGGGGGATAATCGCTATAGTGGTGAACGGGAACTCGACAATCCTCTCGCCGCCGTGCAGATGGGCCTGATCTACGTGAACCCGGAAGGACCGAATGGCGAGCCGGATCCGGTCAAATCGGGCGTCGACGTGCGTGAAACTTTCGCGCGCATGGCGATGAACGACGCAGAAACCGTTGCCCTCGTTGCGGGCGGGCACACGTTCGGCAAGTGCCACGGTGCCGGCGATGCCGGCCATGTCGGCCCGGATCCGGAAGCTGCCGGCATCGAGGAACAGGGTCTCGGCTGGAAGAGCAGCTTCAAAAGCGGCAAAGGCGGCGATACGATCAGCAGTGGCATCGAGGGTGCCTGGAAGCCGAACCCGATCAAGTGGGACATGGGCTATCTGAAGGTGCTGTTCAAATACGAGTGGGAGTTGGTCAAGAGCCCGGCCGGCGCGCATCAGTGGCTGGCCAAGGACGTCGCCGCCGAGGATATGGTGGTTGACGCCCACGATCCGTCGAAGAAGCACCGGCCGATGATGACCACGGCGGACCTGTCCCTGCGCTACGACCCGGTCTACGAGCCGATCGCCCGCCACTACCTACAGAACCCCGAGGAGTTCGCCGATGCCTTCGCCCGCGCGTGGTTCAAGCTGACCCACCGCGACATGGGACCCCGCTCGCGCTATCTCGGCGCGGAAGTGCCAGAAGAGCAACTCCTGTGGCAAGACCCCGTCCCCGCGGCGACTCATGAACTGATTGACCAAAAGGACATCGTCGCCCTCAAGGGCAAGATACTCACTTCAGGGCTGTCTGTCGCCCAGCTGGTCGCAACCGCCTGGGCATCGGCGTCCACGTTCCGCGGCTCCGACAAACGCGGTGGGGCGAACGGGGCGCGGATCCGCCTTGCTCCACAGAAGGATTGGGCCGTTAACCAGCCTGCCCAACTGAAGAGCGTGCTGCAGACCCTTGAAGGAATCCAGAAGGAGTACAACCGTGTGCAGTCAGGTGGTAAGAAGGTTTCGCTCGCAGACTTGATTGTTCTGGGCGGCTGCGCAGGGGTCGAGCAGGCGGCGAGGAATGCCGGCCACGCTGTGACGGTTCCCTTCACGCCGGGACGCACGGATGCGTCGCTGGAGCAAACCGACGTCCAGGCCTTCGCTGTACTGGAACCGGCTGCAGACGGGTTCCGTAACTACCTCAAAAGCAAATATTCGATAGCGGCAGAGGAACTGCTGATTGACCGGGCGCAACTGCTGACGCTGACCGCTCCCGAGATGACGGTCCTGGTTGGCGGCATGCGCGTTCTGAACGCCAATTACGGGCAGTCCCAGCACGGCGTCTTCACCAAACGGCCCGAGGCGCTCACCAATGACTTCTTCGTGAACCTGCTCGACATGGGCACGACCTGGCAGGCGGCCTTGGAAGCCGAAGACCTGTTCGAGGGGCGTGATCGCGCAACCGGTGAACTCAAGTGGACCGGGACCCGCATCGACCTGATTTTCGGTTCGAACTCGCAGCTCAGGGCCATCGCGGAAGTCTATGGTTGCAAGGACTCCCAAGAGCAGTTCCTGCACGATTTTGTAGCGGCGTGGAGTAAGGTCATGAACCTTGACCGTTTCGACCTCGCTTGATCGTGGTGAAGAATCGGGGACACTCAAAAAAGAGTGTCCCCGATTTCGATTCAGGGGACAAACAGAGCCCTTCACCGTGTTGTACATGGAGAAGGGCTTTTGTTATGGTATTCTACAATAGTTCCAGTGCTGCTCTGAGCAACAGGACCACGGTCAGCGTTAGAGTCGCTCAGCCTGGGACGGGTCTCAATGACAGGTCGATCCACGGAATTAAGTATAATAAGATTCAATATCTTACGTTCAATTATTCAAGTTTTTTGGCATGCTTTTTACATCAGGAGATCAACATGAAAATCCTCATTGCCGACAAGCTGTCCAACAATGCCGTCGCTGCTCTCAAAGCCCTGGGCGCCAAGGTCACCGTCAACCCTGACCTGGGTAAGAACGATCTACCGGGTGCCATCGGCGACACCAATGTTTTGATCGTCCGCTCCACCGAAGTCGTTGCGGAAACCATCGAAAACGGCAAGTCCCTCGAACTAATCATCCGGGCCGGAGCCGGGGTCAACACAATTGATATGGAGAAGGCCAGCGCTATGGGCGTGTATGTCGCCAATTGCCCGGGCAAGAACAACGACGCGGTCGCCGAGCTCGCTCTTGGCCTGATGATCGCCGCCGACCGGCGGATTGTCGATGCGACCGGGCAGCTGCGCGATGGCAAGTGGAATAAGAAGGAGTTTTCCAAGGCCAACGGCCTCAAGGGCCGCGTCCTCGGCATCATCGGTATGGGCTCGATCGGCACCGCCCTGGCCAAACGGGCCCAGGCCATGGACATGCAGGTCACCTGCTGGTCCCGCAGCCTGACCCCCGCCAAGGCCGAAGCCATGGGTCTCGGCTACTGTGAAAAGCTCGACGAGCTCGCCGCGGTCGCGGACGTCGTCAGCGTCCACCTGGCGGCAACCGCAGAGACCAAACAGCTGTGCGATGCGAAGTTCTTCGCCAGGATGAAGAACGGCGCGATCTTTTTGAACACCTCGCGCGGCGACCTGGTGGACACCGCCGCCCTGCGCAAAGCTATCGGCGAAAAGAACATCAAGGTCGGCCTCGATGTGTTCGAGAATGAACCGGCCGGCGGGGTCGCCGATTTCGACCAGGCGGAGCTGGCCGGGCTGGTGACGGCCACCCCGCATATCGGCGCGTCCACCGAACAGGCCTCCGAGGCGATCGCTGACGAAGTGGTCCGGATCGTCGAATCCCTGATCAAAACCGGCAAGCCGCACAACAACGTCAACGCGCGCGCCAAGCGCAGCGACGGGACCATGCTGGTGGTCCGTCACTTCAACCGGGTCGGTGTGCTGGCCGCAGTGCTCGACCTGCTGCGTGAAGCCGGGATCAATATCGAAGAGATGGAAAATATTATCTTCCGGGGCGGGGCCGCCGCGGTCGCCTGCCTGAAGCTCGACAAAGGGCCAAATGAAGAGTTGTTGAACCGGATCAGCGCCCACAACGACATCATCAAGGCCATGCTGCACTAATCACCGGGGACACTTAAGAGAGACAATGAACTACCCCGCGGCTTGCCGCGGGGTCTTCAGAATTCAGTATCCAGAATCCAGAATAAAAACTCGCTACCCCACCTGGCTGTCGGAACTTATTCCGGACTCTGGATTCCCTCAATAAGGTGCACGCCAAGCGGCAATCAATGCATGGCGCGCTACCTGCGGGGATTTTCCCTCGCGTTGATTCAAAAGGGACACTCGCAAGAGAGTGTCCCTTTTGCATGTCCCCGATGGTTGCTAGCGGGTCATGATCGCCTGCTCGACCCAGCGAGCCATGCGCAGGGTTCGGGCGTCGCTGTTCCGCGGGCCGACGACCTGCACCCCGACGGGCAGCCCGGCCGGGCCGTCGATCGCCGGAAGGTTGAGGCAGGGCACGTGCAGCAGGGTCCAGATGCGGTTGAAGACCGGATCGCCGGTCGCGCCGAGCCCGGCCGGGGCTTCGCCCCTGACGCTGGGGGTCAGCATGATGTCGATCTGGTCGAACAGGGCGGGCAGGGCGACACGGCAGCGCCTGGCGAGGGCTATGGCCCGGTCGTAGTCGGCCGGAGGGCAATCCCGGCCTGATTGTAGCAGGGCCGCGAGGTTCGGGCTGAGTTGCGCCGCATGCTGCTGCGACTCGTAAGCCAGGGCCTGGGCCGTCTCGTAGGCCTGGATCAGGGCTTGCGCGTCAGCCAGCCCCTCGAACGGCTGCGGCAGGTCGACCTCGATCAGCACCGCGCCGGCCCTGGCCAGCGCCTCCTTGGCGGCGGCCAGCGCGTCTTTGCTGGACCGCTCGGCAAACGGCCACTCGTGGGTGCGGCAGACGCCGATCCGCGGCGGCGCTGCCGGCGCTGCCGTTGCGGCCAGCCCGGGCCGGCGGCTGATCACGGCCAGGGCCAGGGCGGCATCGGCGACGCTGCGGGCAAAGACGCCGATGGTGTCGAGGGAATCGGCGGACGGCTTGAGACCGGCCCGATTGACGTAGCCGAAGGTCGGCTTGCAGCCGACCACCCCGCAGAAAGAGGCGGGTCTGACGATCGAGCCGGCGGTCTGTGTGCCCAGCGCTAATGGGACCATCAGGTCGGCGACCGCGGCCGCCGAGCCGCTCGAGGACCCTCCGGGGGTATGGGCGGGATTGCGGGGGTTGGCTGTGCGACCCGGTTGATAGACGGCAAACTCGGTGGTGACCGTCTTGCCCATGATGATCGCACCGGCGGCGCGCAGCGCGGCGATGCAGGAGGCGTCCCAGGCGGGCCTCCAGCCATGGTAGACCGGCGTTCCGCAGCCGGTCGGCATGTCGGCCGTGGCGATGATGTCCTTGATGCCCACCGGGATGCCGTGCAGGGGGCCCAGCGGCCGGACCCGGTCACGCTCCCTGGCCTGGGCCAGGGCCTGCTCGGGATCGAGGTATTCCCAGGCCCCGACCGTCGCCTCCCTGGCGGCAATCCTCTCCAGGCACGACTCGACCAGGCTCTCGGCGGTCAGTTCGCCACGGGCGATGAGCTCAGCGGCTTGCGAGGCGGACAGTGCATGGGGCGCGTTCATGGTCAAGACACCTCCCAGTCAGTGTGTGTAGACAAGCGGGGTCATGATAGCATTGATTCGCGCCATGGGGAAAAGCGTATTGTTCGACTGCCTTCCCAGTGATCGACGCAGTCCGTCATGATCTGAGAGGGTTGCGCAACGGCTGCGATGCTTGCATAATGTCCCGGATTGCTCCTCCGCAAGGTGCGGACGGGCCGATACCAACATCCCGAATCACTGCCGGCCGGCCTGTCGCCAGGTCGCGCGCCGGCAGCATCTCATCATTTGAGAGGTCCTGAACATGAGTTTACTCTTCACTCCCATGCAGATGCGCTCCCTGACCCTGCGCAACCGGATTTTCGTGTCCCCCATGTGCCAGTACTCCTGTGACGACGGCATGCCACACGACTGGCACCTGGTCCACCTCGGCAGCCGCGCGGTCGGCGGTGCGGCGCTGGTCATGGTGGAAGCCACGGCCGTGACCCCGGTCGGGCGCATCAGCCCCGGCGACTGCGGCCTCTGGAACGACGCCCAGGCCGAGGCGTTTGCGCCGATTGTCCGCTTCATTGCCGAGCAGGGGGCGGTTCCGGCGGTCCAGTTGGGCCATGCCGGGCGCAAAGCCTCGGTGCAGCCGCCCTGGCTCGGTGGTGCCGCGGTGGCCGAGACGGCTGGCGGCTGGCAGCCCGACGCACCCAGTGTCGTACCCTTCGGCCCGGGCTCGCCGCAGCCGCGCGAGCTGACGGAGCAGGACCTCGAGCAGATATGCACGCAGTTCGAAGCGTCGGCCCGCCGGGCTCTGCGGGCCGGGTTCCAGGTGGTCGAGGTGCACATGGCCCACGGCTACCTGCTCCACCAGTTCCTCTCGCCGCTCAGCAACCGGCGCAGCGACGCGTTCGGCGGCAGCCTCGAGAACCGCATGCGCTTCCCGCTCGACGTGGTGCGCCGCGTGCGTCACGTCTGGCCGCAGGACCTGCCGGTGCTGGTGCGCATCTCGGCCACCGACTGGGTCGAAGGCGGCTGGGACCTGCCGCAGTCGCTGGAGCTCTGCCGGCACTTCAAGACCCTGGGCGTCGACCTGGTTGACTGCTCCTCGGGCGGCCTGGTCCCCGATGCGGTGATCCCTGCGGCCCCCGGCTTTCAGACGCCGCTGGCCGCGCAGATTCGCAGCGAGGTCGGCATCGCCACCGGTGCAGTCGGTTTGATCACCGCTCCGGTCCAGGCCGAGCAGATCCTGGCCACCGGTGCCGCCGACGCGGTTCTGCTGGCCCGCGAGCTGCTGCGCGATCCTTACTGGCCCATGCATGCCGCGAAAGCGCTCAAGGCCGAGCACGTCTGGCCGGTCCAGTATCAACGCGCCAAAATCTGACCGCCGCACGCCGCTCAGTCGTAGCGGCGTGGACACTCAACTGACACAAGGAAACGTGAATGGATGCACAACAGGTTGCGGCGCGGGCCCTCGAGCTCGGCGCCGATGACGCGGTGATCTTCCGCGTCGACCAGATAATCTTCGACCCGCGCACCCTGCTCAAGTGCATGTTCGGCTGTGCCGACTGGGGGCAGGGCCACACCTGCCCGTCAAAACCCGGCTCGCTCAAGCCCTGGGAGTATCAGCGGATTTTCGAACGTTACAGCTGGGGCTGCATCATTCACTCGACCAGCAAGAAGATCTCGCAGGACGTCTCCTTCACCTTGGAACGCGAGGCCTTCCTGGCCGGTCACCACTTTGCCTTCTCCCTGAGCGACTGTGCCATCTGCGGTGAATGCGCCGGTTTCAAGGCGCGCCCCTGCGTCGACCCGCGGCGCGCCCGCCCGGCCTTTCACAGCGTCGGCATCGACGTCTTTGCGACGGTCCGGCAATTCAACCTGCCTTTATACCCCCTCAAATCGGAAACCGAGACGCAGAACTGGTACTCGGCGGTGTTCGTGGCCTGATTCAGCCCGGCCGTCCGCCGGGACGGTCACAACCCTGGTCGCTGATAAACAAACAGGGCCGGTCCGCAGCATTGCGAACCGGCCCTGTTGTCAATCAGGCATCGATGATCAGGCCGCCGCCAGGTAGCTCCTGATGGCCTGTTCCCGGCTCGCCCAGCCGGTATCGAGGCGCTCATGCAGAAAATCGGCCAGCAGGCTATCGAACAGCTGCAGACCTTCCTCGAGCAGGCCCATCCGCTCGAAGAACACCGCCTGTCGCTCCATGTCGGGGTCGGTGATGTCATCCTTCTCCAGGGTGACGGCCGGGGCCTTGAACGAGGCGAAGTGAAAGACGCCGCCTTTCAGGGTCATCTTCCACAACTGCTCCTGCTGCTCCAGGTAAAGCACCGCCTCAAAAATCTCCTTGCCGCCCTGCAGGGCGCTGCGCACTTCGTTGAAGTGGTCCTGCGGCCCGGTGACGGTGACCTTCTGCATTCCGGACTCGCTGCTGGCCGCCAGCAGCAGGCGATCGTTAAGGTAGGCCACGAAGCCGTCGCCGACCAGGGCCGGCCCCGGCTGGTTGACGGCGTATTCTGCCGTGCTGTCCATGGTCTGGTGCATCAGCCAGAGCAGGAAGTCCCGGCCCAGCCACTGGTTGGCCTCGATCTGCTCGAGCACAGCTTCGCTGCCGCTGCCGTTAGCCGCGGTCAAGGCCGGCCGCAGTGCGTCGTCGATGACCTGGCTGGCCCGGGCCATGGGATGCAGCGGCACCAGGCGCAGGCCGGCAAAGCTCTTCTTGAACTGGTCGACGAACAGGTCGACGGCTTTGGTGCCGAGGCTGCAGAAGGTCAGCAGGTTGCGGCGGGTGTCCCAGACTACATCGTAGATCGCCGGCACCGGCAGGGTTCGGGCGAACAGGCTGCCGCGCACCGCGTCGCGCAGGGCCTCGCGCTGTTGCTTCGGCACGCGCTTGAACTGCGGGTTGGCCGCCATCCACTGCTCCTCGGCCTGCACGAAGTATGGCTTGAGCAGGGCCGCCGGCAGCTTGCGCTGGTCGCGGCGCAGGGCGAAGGTGAAATAGTGATCACGCTGGAAGGTGTGCGTGCCGGCGAAGTCGCTGGCCTGGTAATCGTCCAGCTGGACCCAGCCGGTCGCCAGCTCTTCGCTGGTGTGTTCGATGGAACGAAAGCCGTCCCGGGCGAGGCTTGCGCCGACCCAGGCTGCCAGGTCTGCTGACGGCAGGGTGCCTTGGAGCTGGAACTGGCAGATGCTGACGGTGTTGTTGAGAATACCCATTTTTTACTCCTGGTTGATGGTTTGGAAGGGTGTTAGGTGTTACACCTTTTGGGCGTTGGGGGCAAGGGGAATTATCGTGATCCGGTTAGGGCGCAGGCTTCGGTCTGGATGTTGACGAGGCGGCGCAGGCCTCTAATTCTGGGCTTCCAGGCGGCAAAGCCGATCAGCAGGTTCCGCTCTTTGTATCGACGAAAAATTTCAATCCCCGCAGCTCGCCGCCGGGAAGTTCATGTTTTCTGTTTTGAGCCTTCCCCCCTGTTGCCGCAGCCGGAGCGGCGTGGAGGTTTTGCGAAACAGCCGGACAAATGTCTGAGCGACAGCGAGTTTTTGTCCGGCCGCAAAACCTCTGCGCTGCGGAGAGGACCTGCCGTCGCGCGCAGCGCTATGGCGGGCCAGGCATTGGGGTGCCGTTTTTCTGCTTACTCTTTTTGGGCATGCAAAAAGAGTCAGGCGGCTTCAGGGGACGCAACCCCTGGGTTTTGAATCACTGTTAGACGAATGTCCAATATTAGGGGGCTGTCCCAGGCGTCATCCGGTGGTGCAATCCTTGGGTTTTGTTCTTCGAGGCGGCAAAACTGTTCAACCGGTTCCGCCCGGCGGGCGGGTCACTTTTCTTTGTATCGACGAAAGAAAAGTAACCAAAAGAAAGCGACCCGAAGCCTTGCCCTGCTGCGCAGGGTTCCCTGCGTCGCACAGATGAACGCCGGCAGGGCGAAAACTCGGCTGACGCCTCAGACATCCGCCCAGCTGTTCGCCGTTCATCCATGCGACTCCGGCGGCGGCACACGGGACAGAACCTATTTAACGGCATATCTGTTATTGAATCGAAGAAAAATTTCAATCCCCGCAGCTCGCTGCGCCACGGATTGTTTGCCGCTTGGTTAGCCTAATTGAGAGAATCCAGAATCCGGAATAAGTTCCGACAGCAGGTGGGATCGCGAGCTTTTATTCTGGATTCTGGATACTGAATTCAGAAGACCCCGAGGATTGCCGCGGGGAAGTTCATTTTTTCGTTTTTGAGTCTTTCCCCGTGTTGCCGCACCGGAGCGCAGTGGAGGTTTTGCGAAGAAGTCCGAAAAACTGTCTGAGCGCAGCGAGTTTTTTTCGGGCCGCAAAATCTTTGCGGAGCGGAGGGGACCTGCCGTCGCGCGCAGCGCTATGGCGGGTGTGGCATTCGGGTGCCGTTTTTCTGCTTACTCTTTTTGGGCAAGCAAAAAGAGTAAGGCGGCGTCAGGGGACGCAACCCCTGGGTTCGAAGATCAAAACTGAAATGATAAAAGCCGGTTCCGCCCGGGGACGAGTCCCCGGAGAGGGTGGGCAGCAATCAACCGTTTAGGGGACAGTTCCACTTGTCATTCGGTGGTCCAGTCCTTGGGTTTTGTTCTTCGAGGCGGCAAAACTGTTCAACCGGTTCCGCCCGGCGGGTGGGTCACTTTTCTTTGTATCGACGAAAGAAAAGTAACCAAAAGAAAGCGACCCGAAGCCTTACCCTGCTGTTCGCCGTTCATCCATGCGACTCCGGCGGCGGCACACGGGACACAACCTTGAAGACCCAAAATACGTTTTCCTGGGCGAACTGTTATAGGTGGTCGGCTGCTGATTTGATTGCGTGGAATGTTCAAGAGACCGGGACCGCTGCCGTGGAGTGCCGCGGTCCCGGGAACAACTCTTCACTAGATTTACTTACCCCCAAACACCTTCTGTAAAATCTCCGTGGTCCGCTTGGCCGGGTTCTCCCGAATCGCGGCCTCCTCGATGGCCAGATAGTGAAAGATTCCCGCCATCCCCTGGTCGACCACGTAGCGGTTCAGATCGGCCTTGACGTTGGGAACGAAGGGGAGGGTGGCGTACTGGCCCATGGCCGCGTCATAGGCCTGCACGGCACCGACCTGATCGAGGGTGTGTTCGACGATCGGCTGCATCTTCGTGGCGAGAGGTGCGGACATCTTCCCCTGGAAGTAGCGGGTGGCGGAATCCTTCGGGCCGTTGTAGATCCCCTTGACATCTTCCAGGGTCATGCCTTCGATGGCGTTCAGGAAAAGTTGCTTGGCAGCCGGGGTGGCTTCCTCCGCGGCGCGGTTCAGCTTGAGTTCCAGGTCGTCCAGCAGGGCCGACATGCCGACCGCACCCAGGGCCGACTTGACCTGCCGGAGACTGTCGGGGAGGGGGATGTGAATCGCCGGATCGCTGTTGAAGCCGTCGAGCCGGCCGAGTTGGCCGACGACCGATTCGGTGCCGACCCGCAGGGCGTCCTTGAGGCCGCTCGAGAGGTCCTGGTTGGTCAGGTTCGTGGCCGGGGCCTGCGGGGCACTGCCGACGGCGCCGAGCAGGTCGGTGCCGGTCTTCAGCCAGTCCGCCTGGACCGCAGCCGGTGCCACCAGGAAACCCAGCAACAATAGAAATGCAACACTTGTCAATATCAGGTGACGCTCGGGACGATAAGTATCCATGGCCAGATTCCTTCCCGGGAAGGTGCGGGTTTACCAAGCAGCCCACCGGGGCCCCATGTCTGTTGATTGCGCACACGCGAGTACGCAAAAGACGTGCCGCCGGACGGGTTCTTACATTATAACCCGGGCCCGGGAATTTACCGGCAACGGCGCGAACTTCACTGGTTCTAAGCGTGAGGCGCGGGATTAGCCGGTCACGGAGACGATCTCGTTGAAGGTGGTGTGCCCCTCGAGCATCTTGCGGATCGCCAGCTCCCGCAGGCTGACCATGCCGTCGGCTTTGGCGATCGCGTAGATCTCGGCCATGTTGGTGCGATCGGTGATCTTCTCCTTGAGCTGGTCGGTGAACTCCAGCACCTCGAAGATGCCGGTGCGCCCCTTGTAGCCGGTGCCGCGGCAGGCATCGCAGCCTTTCCCCTCGCAGACCGTGTAGCCCTTTTTTTCGAGCCCCAGGTAGGCCATTTCATCAACCGTCAGCAGCCGGTCGTATTTGCACTCCTGGCAGATGGTCCTGACCAGGCGCTGGGCGATGATGCCGTTGAGCGTGGACGCAATGAGGAAGGCCGGCACGCCGATGTCGAGCAGACGGGTGATCGAGGACGGCGCATCGTTGGTGTGCAGGGTCGAGAGGACCAGGTGGCCGGTCAGGGCGGCCTGCACGGCGTTGTCGGCCGTCTCCCGGTCGCGGATCTCGCCGATCATCAGCACGTCCGGGTCCTGGCGCAGGATGTTGCGCAGCACGGTGGCAAAGGTGACGTTGATGGCCGTCTGCACGCCGACCTGGTTGAAGTCCTCCATGACCATCTCGATCGGGTCCTCGATGGTGACGATATTGATTTCCGGCGTGGCGATGGTCTTGAGGGACGAGTAGAGCGTGGTGGTCTTGCCGCTGCCGGTGGGGCCGGTGACCAGGACGATGCCGTGGGGCTTGTTGATGAAGGCCTTGTAGAGTTGGTATTCGCGCTCGTAAAAACCGATCCGGTCGAGCTTCTGCATGAGAATCTCCGGATCGAAGATGCGGATCACGACCTTTTCGCCGAAGGCGACCGGCAGGGTGGAGACGCGCAGCTCGATGTCCTTGGCCAGGTGCTGGGTCTTGATGCGGCCGTCCTGGGGCCGGCGCTTCTCGGCGACGTCGAGGCGCGCGAGCAGCTTGAGCCGCGAGACGATCGCCGGGTGCAGGTTCATCGGCACGGTGTGAATGTTGTGCAGGATGCCGTCGACCCGGAAACGGATCAGCGACTTCTCGCGCTTCGGTTCGATGTGGATGTCGCTGGCCCGCGAATCGAAGGCGTATTTGAGCAGGAACTCGACGGCGGAGATGATGTGCTGGTCGCTGCTCTCGATTTCATCGCGGCCGCGCATCTTGAAGAGCTGCTCCAGGTTGGAGAGCTCCGAGCTGAGCCCCATCTCCACCTGAGCGGCCCGCACCGAGGCCTGGAAGCCGAAGAACTCCTCGAGAATCTTCAGGATATCGCTGCGCGAGGCGAGGATGCGTCTGATCTGGATGCCGAGCGCGTGCTGCAGGTCCTCGATCGGCCGGATATTGAAGGGGTCGGCCACGGCGATGGTCACCACGCCTTCCTTCTCTTCGATCGGCACCACCAGGTTCTTCAGGGCAAAAGCCCTGGGGATCTGGTCGGTCACGACGTCGAGCTCCAGCTTGAGGGGGTCGATCTTGATATATTCCATCCCCGAGGCCTGGGCGATCAGCTCGGTGATGGCGTCCTCGGTCAGCTTCTTCTGGGTGGCGGGGATCTCCATGCTGAAGGAGGTGATGATCTGGGCCGGGGAGGCCAGCTCCGCCAGGTAGAGGTCCTTCTTGGCCGGGTTGGTGCGCAGATGGCTGTTGAGGCGCGCCGCCTGGGCCTCGCCGCGCTTGAGGATCAGTTCGTACTGTTCATCGCTGAGCCGGCTGCGCTGGTGGAGGAGCTTGGCGACATCCTTGATGGTCAGCGTCTGCTTGTGGGAGATCCTGTCGGCCGCGCGCCGCTGGGGAAGCCCATCGCCGGGATGGGGGCTGTTGTCAGAGTGTGTCATGCTGGACCTCGTGGAACGGGGAGTGGGCCGAACCCCGGCCAATCATCACGACCGGGTTCTGTGCGAGGCTGCCGCCTCGCCGGTCGCGGTGCACCCGCGACTTGCCTGCCTACTTTACCACACAACCGGGTGGTGTGCGCAGACTCTTTTTCCCGGCATGTTCACGGGAAGCAGCTGAAATTACAGGTTGTTTATCTTTTCGGCCGGACGGGACAAGCTGCCGATTTGTCTTGCAGGCAGTCGCTATAAACGTTATGTATCCGTATACGGTCGCTCGCAAGGAAAGGACCAGGCATGTCGGTAACCCGGGATTTGGTGGCGCGCTACCAGGCGCTGGTCGGCCAGGAAATTCACGTCGGTGCGTGGTTGACCATCGATCAGCAGCGCATCGATGATTTTGCCAGGGTCACGGGCGACGTGCAGTGGATTCACACCGACCCGCAGCGCGCCGCCAGGGAGTCCCCCTACGGCGGCACGATCGCACACGGCTTCCTGACTCTGTCGCTGCTGCCCTATTTGTCCGAGAGCAACCACCCGGACTTTTTCGCCGACAACTACCCGGGGATGCGCCTGCGCGTCAACTACGGACTCAACAAGCTGCGTTACCCGGCACCGGTGCTGTGCGGCGCCAGGATTCGCGCCCGAACTGCGATCCACTCGGTCGAGGAGCTCGGCAAAGGCGTGCAGATCATTTACCTGCTGACGGTCGACATCGAGGGCGCAGAGAAACCCGCCTGTGTTGCCGAACAGGTTATCCGGGTGTATCCTTAACCCCGGGTCTGGTCGCCCCGTCGGTGGGCTGCCCAGGCCAGGCGTCAGGTACGAGGTGCGGGTGCAAGGTGTGACCAGGCCAATCTGAGGCCTTTTAAAGCTTTTTCGCGCCACACGCCACACGCCACGCGCTACGCAGTACTCATTTCAACTGAGCTGATCTGCTGTTACGGTTAGATGCATATGAGAGGAGATGACATGTCGATTGATATGGATAAATTCAAGCTGGATGCAGAAAAAGCGGTCCTGGTGGTGATCGATATTCAGGAGCGGCTGGTGACGGCCATGCCGCAGGATGTGTACCTGCGGATGCGGGACACGGTCGGCATGCTGGTCAGTGGCGCCGGTCTGCTCGGGATCCCGGTGGTCACTACCGAGCAGTACCCGCAGGGGATCGGGCACACGGTCCCGGAACTGGCCGAGGCCTGCCAGGGGACCGTGGTCGAAAAGGTCAGCTTCGGCTGCTGCGGCGAACCAGCATTCGTGGCCGCCCTGAAGAAGCTCGGCCGCAGCCAGGTGATCCTGACCGGTATGGAAACCCATGTCTGCGTCTACCAGACGGTGCTCGGCCTGCTTGAGGACGGCTACCATGTCCACCTGGTGCGTGACGCGATCTGCTCGCGCAACAAGACCGATTTCCTGGTCGGTGTCGACAATGCCGCCCTGGCCGGTGCCGTGATCACCACGGCGGAGACGATCCTCTTCCAGATGATGCAGAAATCGACCCACGCGCAGTTCCGCGCCGTGTCGAAGCTCATTAAAGTCAGGGGTTAGAAGCGCGTGGCGCATGGTGTGTGGCGTGTGGCGTGAACAAGCTTTTAAGAGGCTTTGCATCTGACTGTTCGCGCTTCTCGTCTCGCACTTCGCGCCTCAGGTACTGTTTTTGTGAAATGTGTAGACCTGACCCCTACATTTTTCCGGAGTTTGTATGGCCCGTAAGGTTTTTGTTGCCGCGACCGGACAGAACAGTGGTAAGACCACCACCAGCCTGTCGCTGATGTACATGGCGCGCAAGAAGTACAAGCGCGTCGGCTTCGCCAAGCCCCTCGGCCCCAAGCCGAGCGTCGCCAGCAACGACATGGTGGCTGACAAGGACGCCGCGCTGATGGCGGAAGTCTTCGGCCTGCAGGACGACCTGCACCTGATGTCGCCGGTGGTGCTGATGCCGGGCGACACGCAGCGGGTGCTCGATGGTGAATTGTCCGGTGCCGAGATGGAGCGGAGAATCCTCGATTCCATCGCCGAGCTCGATCGCCGCAACGACTTCCTGATTATCGAGGGGGCAGGGCACACCGGGGTCGGCTCGATCCTCGGTTTTTCCAATGCCAAAACCGCCCGGCAGATCGGCGCGCCGGTTCTAATGGTGACTGGCGGCGGCATCGGCAACGTGGTCGACGCGGTGCATATGAACCTGGCCCTGTTCGAGAAGGAACGGGCCGAGGTCCGCGCCCTGCTGGTCAACAAGATCAATCCAGACAAGCGCGACAAGACGCTACACTACCTGAACCTGGCGTTTGCCGGGGAACCCTTCAGGGTGATCGGCGGCTTCAACTACCAGCCGATCCTGGCCAACCCGACGCTGCGCCGCATCAGCCAGGTTCTGGATACCGAGCTGGTGGGCAACCAGGATACCGCCTGGCAGATCGTGCATCATGTGCAGATCGGCGCCGCATCCACCCAGCGCGTCACCGAGCTGCTCAAGGAATCCTCCCTGGTGATCGTCACCAGCAGTCGCGACGAACTGCTGGTGACCCTGGCCAATATCTACCACCTGCCCGAGTATCGCCCCCTGCTGACCGGTCTGGTGATCCCCGGTGTGGCCAAGATCAGTGCGATTACGCAGAAGATCCTTGACCGCAGCGGCATCCCCTACATGCGCACCAACCGCACCACGGCCGGGGTCTACAACACCATTACCGACGACGTTTCCAAGATCAACGCCAAGGATACCGAGAAACTCAACCTGATCATGGAGCTCGCCGACAAGCGTTTTGATTTTGATGCGATCGACGCCTTGCTCGATTAATTGACGGAAAGGTTCATTCACTGCCACTTGCAACATTTGAATCGGTTGCCGCTTGGTTCACGCCTTGTTGTGTGAACCCGGTATCCAGAATCCAGAATTCAGAATCCAGAATAAATCATGAAAACCAGAAAGGGTTTTTTCTGACTACTGACTACTGACTACTGAATTCTGGGTTCTGGATCCTTCGCGTCAAGCGAGGGGGTCTTTCGTTCTGATTTTACGTGAATTCCTTGATGAAATATGCTTCACTTGTCGTGTCGTAAATCCACTGCAAATGATCTGAACTGACGGGAGCGGATATTTATGCAGATTGCACTGATCGGAATCGGCAAGATCGCCAACTACCAGATGCAGGCCATCACCCACACCCCGGGGATCAAGCTGGTCGACGCCCACGACCTGGACCCGAACAAGGCGGAGGAGCTGCCCGGCAGCGTCCAGTTCCATGACGACCTGGAAAAGCTGCTCAAGAGGTCGCGGGCCGACGCTTTCCTGGTTTCCACACCCACCGCGACGCATTTCGAGGTGGCTATGCGGGTCATCGAGGCCGACCGGATCGCGATCGTCGAAAAGCCACTCTGCACCAGCCAGTCGGAGATGGATGCCCTGCTGACCGCGGCCCGCACGCGCAAGCTGCCCCTCTACACGGCCTTCCACCCGGCCTACGGCCGCGAAGTCGACTGGTGGCGCGAACAGCGCGAAGCGCGCAATTTCGACCTCGGCATCCTGCACGGCTTCGACACCTGTTTCGCCGACCCCTATTACCTCGATGGCAAGCTGACCCTCGGTGCCGTCGGCAAGGCCGGTGCCTGGACTGACAGCGGCGTCAGCGGCCTCAGCGCCCTGGCCCGCCTGATCGACCCCGCAACCATGAAGCTGGTGGACGGTCGCATGACGGTGATCCCCTCGCTGCGCTGCGCCCAGGTGCAGGGGCTGGGAATTTACAGCTTCGTCGAGCAGGGCCGGACCGGCTTCGGCATGGTCGACACCAACTGGACCCTCGGCAAGAACTATAAAGCCACGCGCCTGCGCTACGAAAACGGCATCGTCGAACTGGATCACGCCAGGGAGCTGGCCTCACTGAATCAGGACGGCGAGGAGAAGCTGGTCTTCAACCTGGCCACCAACAAGCCGCGCCTGGTCAATCACTATTGCGGGGTGTTCTCCGACCTCACGGCGATGTTCTCAAAGGGGCAGGACAACACGGCTTTGTCCGAGGTCCTGCATCGCCTGCTGTTTGCCGCCTTGAGCCACTGACCGGCCTCGACATTGCCGACTGGTCCTGGGCCTCGAATCGACGGGTTGAATCCTATGCAGCAACGCCTGCAGAAAATACTGGCCGCAGCGGGTTACTGCTCGCGCCGCAGCGCCGAGCAGCTGATCGCGGCCGGCCGGGTGCGCGTTGACGGCCAGGTTGCCAAGCTTGGTGACCAGGCCGATGCCGATTGCAGCACCATCCTGGTCGATGGCAAGCCGCTCAAGGCCGCGGAAAAACACGTCTATGTCCTGCTCAACAAGCCGCTGGGCATCGTCACGACCCTCAACGACCCGGAAGGCCGGCCCGTGGTCACCGACCTGCTCCGTGATCTCCCGGAGCGGCTCTTTCCGGTCGGCCGCCTGGACATCAATTCCTCCGGCCTGCTGCTGCTGACCAATGACGGCGAACTCGCCAACCGACTGGCCCATCCCAGTCACCAGGTCGAGAAAGTCTACCTGGCCAAGGTGCGCGGCCGCCTGACCGATGACTCGATCCGCCAGCTCGAAGAGGGGGTGCTCCTCGACGACGGCGTGACGGCACCGGCCCGGCTGTCGAATATCCGCATGACCGGCAGTCACACCTGGTTCGAAATTACCCTCCGCGAAGGGCGCAATCGCCAGGTGCGGCGCATGTGCGAGGCTTTGGGTCACCAAGTCAGCCGGCTGATCCGGATCGGCTACGCGTTTCTGACCCTTGACGGACTCGCACCGGGCGAGAAGCGCCTGTTGACCCGCCAGGAGGTGGCGCGCCTCAAGCGGTTGGGAGGTAAGGATTAAAGTCGAGGCCCGAGGTGCGAGATGCGCAAAGTTGAGCCTCTAGTCATTTAAGCATCAAAAACTTCAGGACCCGGGGGTCGCGCCCCCCGACTGCGCCGTACTCTTTTGTAAGCCCAAAAGAGTACGCAGAAAAGGGCTCCACTGCGTGGGGCACTGCTTTTGTGGCATCAACTTGTCACGTATAACTCGACCAATGCACTGCTACTTTGCAGCAGAGACGGGACTCTTTCCCTGAGCCCCGTTGTGATGTTACGCCGCACCTCAGAGATCGTCGATTTTCGATTCTTTAACGACTGACAGTGAGAAATGGCAATACACCTCGAATCAAGACTTCCATGGCGCTCATCCCGTGTCCAGCAGTTAGGCTTCTCGTCCCTCACACCTTGCGCCTAGCACCACAAATTCGTGTATAGTTATTAAAACTCAATGATCGACTGCTGGAGGGAACCATGCCGATAACTCTGGATTACACCAACATGATGGCGGACGCCGTCGGTGCCGCGTATGGCCTGCGCGATGAAGAGCTCACCGCGATGGCGGGCCGGACCCGCGAGATCCACGCACAGATCCGGCAACGGCGCACCGCCGGCGAACTGCCGTTTTTCGAGCTGCCCAAGGACCCGACCGTGGTCGCCGAGATGACAGCCCTGGCGCAAGATATCCAGAAGCAGTTCGACACCCTGGTGGTGCTGGGCATCGGCGGCTCGGCGCTCGGCACCACGGCGATCTTCAACGCCCTGCGCTACGGTCACAACCTGATGGACGCCCGCCAGCGCGGCGGTCTGCCGCGCCTGTTCGTGCTCGACAATGTCGACCCGGACGGGTTCGCCGCCCACCTCGCCCTGTGCGACCCGGCCCGGACCTGCTTTCTGGTCATCAGCAAGTCGGGGACGACCGTCGAGACGACCAGCCAGTTCCTGGTGGCCCGGCAATGGGTGGAAGCGTGCGTCGGCGACCGTTTCCGTTCCCATTTCATTCTGATCACCGACCCGCAAAGCGGCGTGCTGCGCGAACTGGCCAACCGCGAAGGGTATCGCAGCTGCGCGATTCCGGCCGGCGTCGGCGGCCGCTTCAGCGTCTTCACCCCGGTCGGGCTGCTGCCACTGGCCTGCGTCGGCGTCGATATTGCCGCGCTCCTCAAGGGCGCTGCCGAGATGGCCCGCTACGTCTGCCACGATGACCTCATGACCAACCCGGCCTACCTGAACGCGGTCCTGCAGTACCTGGCCTACCGCCGGGGGCTCAGCATCACGGTGCTGATGCCTTACAGCGACCGGCTGCGCTATATTGCCGACTGGTTCCGGCAGATGTGGGCGGAGAGTCTCGGCAAGCAGTACGCCACCGACGGCTCGCTCGTGCATGTCGGCCCGACCCCAGTCAACGCGCTTGGCACCACCGACCAGCATTCCCAGGTGCAGCTGTACATGGAAGGCCCCTTCGACAAGGTCGTGACCTTCCTGGTGGTTGACGAATTCGACCAGGAACTGCCGCTCCCCGATTACCAGGCGGCCCCGCAGATGGCTTACCTGGCAGGGCACAACCTGGCCGAACTGATCAGCATCGAACAGCAGGCCACTGCCACGGCGCTGGTCAGGAACCAGCGGGCCAACTGCGCGCTGCACCTGCCGCGGGTTACCGCGGAGTCGGTCGGGGCGCTGATCTACATGCTCGAGGTGCAGACCCTGTTTGCCGGCGGCCTGTTCGACGTCAACCCCCTCGACCAGCCCGGCGTGGAGGAGGGCAAGCTGTTGACCTATGCTCTGATGGGACGGCAGGGCTACGAAGCTCAGGCCCGCCAGCTGGCCGCGCAGAAAGGCGATCTCAACCCTCGGGTCCTCGCTTGCAGATAAAGGTCTATTCTACTGATTTTCAAAGAAAATCGATGATTGACTCCGGGCTTGTTTACTTGACAGTCCCGGAGTTTTTCGTTTAAAGTGACAACCTGTTCTTCCTGTAATTAACCCGATAGGGAAAATCCTTGGTCAATAAGGAAAAGCTCCTCGCAAACGCCCAGAAGTTCATTTCCAAGGGGCAAATTTCGAAAGCCATCGGCGAGTATGAAACGCTGGTCGGGGCTTTCCCCAGAGACGTGCGCAATCGGCAGAAGCTCGCCGAGCTCCTGAGTCGCGACAAGCGAGACGAGGAGGCCCTCAAAGAATACGAAGCCGTGGCCAAGAATTACACGGAAACGGGCTTTTACCTCAAGGCAATCGCGGTCTTCAAGCAGATGCAGAAGATCGATCCTTCCCGCCTCGACATCTACCATCGGCTTGCCGAACTCAATGAGAAACAGGGCCTGGTCGGCAACGCGCTGACCGAGTACCGCAACCTGGTCGCTTACTACGAACAACACCAGAGGCACCAGGAAGCCGCCGATGTGCTCGAAAAGATGCTCGAGCTCGACCCTGACAATCTCAACCTGGTCGCAAAAATTGCCGAGTGCTGCATGGCTCTGGACCAGAACGACCAGGCCTTCGAAAAATTTCAGGCGGTTGTCGGCGCCCTGGTCGCCAAAGGCGACCACGCCAAGGTGATCAAGCTCTATGATCACTTCCTCGGCATCTGCCCCGAGGAGGGCACCACCCGCCTGCCCCTGGCCCGGGCCCTGCTGAACAGCGGCTCCTCATCCAAGGCGTTGCAGATACTCAAGAACCTGGTCAAGCACTCCCCGGACGATGCCGAGATCAATCGCTGCCTGGCCGATGCCTATGTCGCCGTTGAGGATTTTGCCAATGCCAGGCTCACTCTGAGCCACCTCCTCAAGCACCGGGAGGACGATCTCGACCTCCGCGAATACTTCCTGCGGGTCTGCCTCGATGCCGGGGAGGCGGAGCGCGCCAGGGACCGTCTCGAGGAATGGAAGGACAGTTTCGTCGAGTACGGACGTCTCGCCGCCCTGCGGGACTTTTACAACGAGCTGCAAGCTGTGCTGCCCGGCGATCCGCTGGTTGCCGCGACCCTGGCCGACGTCCACGAGGCCCTCGGCGACTCGGCCAGCCTCGAAACCCCGGAGGCTCCCGAGAAAAACTTCGAGACCGCCGCCAACGCGGTCCTCGAGATGGCCATCGACGATGTGGAAGCCCTCGACATGGTCGGCGAAGAAGCCTCCCCCGACGTCGAGGTGCCGGCGCTCGATAAGCCGGTTTCAGAAGAACACCCTGCCGAGGAGCTCGAGCTTGATCTCGACCTGGACCTGGACTTTGATCCTCCCACCCAGCAGATCGACGACGTGGTCCCGTCCGCGGAGCCGGACTCCGATCCGGTCGGGGAGTCGGAGCCTGAGCCGGTTGCCGAGGCCGATGAGGATCTGGAAATTGAAATGGAAGTCAACCTCGACGACCTGGACGATTTCGAGCTCGGCTTCGACGGGGGGCCGACCCCTGCTGAGGCCGATGCTGAGGCTGATGCTGACCATGAGCCGCCCTTGGCCGCTGCTCAAGAGGCTGACGATTTTGCAGCAGACGCTGGCGATCAGAGCCTTGTCGATGGGCCCGGGATCGAGCTGGAATTACCTGAGGTCGATGGACTGGACGGGTTCGTCACTGCCGAGCAGCTCGAGCCCGAAGCTGCAGAACAGGCTGAGCTCTCGGCTGCGGATGAGGACTGGATCGAGTACGACCATCCGGAGCCCTCTCTGGCCGACGATCAACTGGAACTGGCCGATGGAGAGCTGGATTTGCCCGTCGAGGGGCTGGAGCCGGCCAGTGATGAGCTGGAGCTGAGCGGTGCCGATCAGGACTCGTCCATTGAGGGCCTGGAACTGGCCGATGAAGATCTGGACTCGCCCGCTGAGGAGCCCGCCCTGGCGAGCGAAGAGCTGTCCCTGGCCGGTGAGGAGCTGGATCTGAGCGGTGCGGAACTGGGCCATGCCGGGGACGGAACCAGCCTGGCCGCCGAGGAGTTTTTTACCCCGGATGAAGAGCTGTCTGGGCCCGCCGATGATCACGCGAGCGGTGCAGCGCCTGCAGAAACGACCCTCGCGGCCAGCGAAGAGCTGGAGGAACTCGAGGCGCTCGAGGAGCTCGACGAACTGGAGGAGCTGGCCGCCGGTCCTGATGCCGGCTCCCGGCAAATCGAGGCTGAGCTGGAAGAAGTGCAGTTTTACCTGCAGCAGGGGTTGTTCGACGACGCTGAAAGGCTGGTTCATACCCTGATCGAGGCCCGTCCCGAGAGGCCCGAACTCCAGGCGGAGCTGGCCGGTATCGAACAGGCCCGGCTGGCCGCCGCATCAGAGGTCCCGGGTGACGCGTTCGTCGACTTGATGGCGGACCTGCAGGACGACGATCTGCTGGAGGCCACCGGCTTCCTCGATTCTTTCGCCGAGAGCGGCCAGGCGGACGACGACCTGACCCAGAAATTGGTCTCGGAGCTGGATTCGGCTGATACGGAGTCGCACTACAACCTCGGCATCGCCTACAAGGAGATGGGCCTCTACGATGAGGCCATCGCCGAGTTCGACAAGGCGGCGCAAGACCCGGCCCGCCACCTCGACTGCATCACGCTGACCGGCCAGTGCCACCTGGAAACCGGGGCCAAAGACGAGGCTCTGGCTGTGTTCAAGAGCGGCCTGGCCAACCCCGGGCTGAGCGACCTGGGACGCATGACCCTGAACTTCGAACTGGGCATGCTGCACCAGAACAGCGGCGAACTGCTGGAAGCGCTGGAATATTTCCAGCTGGTTGCCGAACAAGACACCTTCTTCCGGGACGTGTCCGAGTTGATCAGGTCCCTGCGCAAACAGCTGGGGCTCGACGATTCCAATGACGACGGACCGCAGGGCAACCGCGACCGCGTCTCCTATGTCTGAGCAATTGGGGGCAGACAGCCTATGAGCTACCTGAAACATTACGGTCTCGACCGGGAACCTTTCTCGAACGCGCCGGACGCGCGTTTTTATTTTAACAGCGACCAGCACAGTCAGGCCCTGCTGCGCCTGATGTACGCCGTCGATTCCAACAAGGGCCTCGCGGTCCTGGTCGGCGGGGTCGGCACCGGCAAGACCACCCTGGCCCGGCGCATGCTGGACAATCTCCCGGAGGACCGCTACGAATCGTCCCTGTTGGTGATGGTGCATTCCGGCATCACCCCGGAGTGGATCCTGACGCGCATCGCCTTCCAGCTGGGCGTCAGGGAACCGGCCGGCGACCGCCTGAAACTGCTCAAGCAGCTCTACACCCGGCTGCTCGAGATCGAAGACGAAGGGCGCCGGGCGGTGGTGCTGATCGACGAAGCGCAGATGCTGCAGAGCCGTGAACTGATGGAAGAGTTCCGCGGTCTGCTCAACCTGGAGATCCCCGGCAAGAAACTCCTCAACATCGTGTTCTTCGGACTTCCGGAGCTGGAAGACTGCCTGGCGCTCGACGAGCCCCTGGCGCAGCGGGTCGCCGTCAAGTACCACCTCAGATCGATGACCGTGGATGCCACCACCTCGTATATCAAGTACCGCCTGCAGGTCGCCGGCGCCAGGCACATGCTCTACGACGACCCGGTCATCCCGCTGGTGCATCGCTACGCCGGCGGTGTGCCGCGCCTGATCAATACCATCTGCGACAATTGCCTGTTCGAAGCCTACCTGTGCAAGATGGACAAGGTCGACAGCCGCATCGCCCACAGCGTCGCCGGCGACCTCGGCCTCCTGCAGATGCCGCTCACGGAACTCCCCCGCGACCGGGTCAAGGACGACCTGGATGAAATCGAGGCGATGCTCGAACGCCTCGAGCAACGGCAATAAATCCTTAGGGGTCAGGTCTACACATTTCACAAAAACAGTACCGCGAAGTGTGAGGCGCGAGATGCGAACCAACACAAACAGCGTCTTTTAAGTATTTTCTCACTTCTCACCCCTCGCCACGCGCTGCGGATTTTAACATGAGCCCCAGAATTTACATCCTCCCCGAGAGTCTGGCCAACCAGATCGCCGCCGGCGAAGTCGTCGAGCGGCCGGCATCGGTGGTCAAGGAACTGATTGAAAACTCCCTCGACGCCTCGGCCAGCGAAATTTTCGTGGAGATCGAAAAGGGTGGCAAAGCCCTGGTCCGGGTCACCGACAACGGCTGCGGCATGAAGAAGGACGATGCTTTCCTGAGCCTCGAACGCCATGCCACCAGCAAGGTCAAGAGCGCTGCCGACCTGTTCGCCCTGCACACTATGGGCTTCCGCGGTGAAGCCCTGCCGGCCATCGCCTCGGTCTCCCGGCTGCGCCTGACCACCCGTTCCGTCGAGGATGAGGCCGGCTGGCAGATCTACGCCGAGGGCGGCACGATCCGCCAGGCCGAGGCGGTCGGTACCGTCCCCGGCACCGTGGTCGAGGTGCGCAACCTGTTTTTCAACACCCCGGGCCGGCGCAAGTTCCTGCGCAAGGAGGAGACTGAGTTCGGCCACATCGCCGACGTCGTCTCGCGCCTGGCCCTGGCCCGCCCGGACATCCACTTTCGCCTCTCGCACAACGGCCGCAGCTACCTGGAAGCCTACCGGCACAAGCGCCTCGAGGAACGGGCTGCGGCCCTGCTCGGGCGCGGCATCGCCCGGGATCTGCTGGCGGTCGAGGCCGATTCGGGTCAGGGCGAGATGCTGGTCGGCCTGCTCGGCGCGCCCGGCATCAGCCGCTCGACCACCGGGCAGATCTACACCTACGTCAACGGCCGTTTCGTCCGCGACCGGGTCGTCCAGCACGCGATCCTCGAGGCGTACCGTTCGCTGCTCGAAAAACGCCGCTACCCGGTTGCCGTGCTGTTTATCGATATGCCGCCGGACACCGTCGACGTCAATGTCCACCCCACCAAGCACGAAGTGCGCTTTCGCAACCAGCAGCAGATCCACGACTTTATCGTCGCGGCCCTGCGGGAGCGCCTGCAGCACGTCGTGATCGAAACGGCCGGCCTTGGCAGCGTCACGCCGCAGCGCCCCGCGCCGGCAACTGCGCCCTATGCCCCGGTGGGGCCGGACTACCGTGCCCGCATCCAGGAATCGCTGCTGGCCTTCAACGACAAGGTCGCCGCGACGCCGGCGATTGCCGCCGTTGCGACGGTCAAGGGCGAGATGACCGGCTGGTCGTCAGGGCCGGGGATGGAGCCGGCTCTGCCCGAGGGCTGGCGCCTGATCGGTCAGCACCTCAACAGCTACCTGCTCTGCCAGGTGCATGACGAACTGGTGCTGGTCGACCAGCATGCTGCCCACGAGCGCATCGGTTTCGAGCGGCTGCGCCAGCAGTTGTCTGCAGGCGGGATCGAAAGCCAGAGCCTGCTCTTCCCGGTGGTCCTCGAACTCGAGCACCGCGAAGCGGCAGTGTTCACCGACCACCTCGCGAATTTCGCCCGGTTCGGATTCGAGGTGGAGGCCTTCGGCGGCCGATCCTTTTCGGTCACCGCCGTGCCGGCCCTGCTCGCCGAAGTCGATGCGGAGCGCCTGGTCCGCGACCTGGCTGCCGAACTCAACGAGATCGGCCGGTCCGGCCAGCTCGACGATGAAATCGAGCGCATCCTGGCGGTGCTCGCCTGCCACAGCATGGTGCGCGCCAACCAGGCCCTCTCCCTGAGCGAGATGCAGCGACTGCTGCAGGACCTCGCCGCGATCGATTTCGGCAGCTGCTGTCCCCATGGCCGGCCGGTCATGCACCGCCTCTCACGGCGCGAAGTCGAAAAGTTCTTCCATCGAGGTTGATGTGCCGGATACAGCAGACAAACGTCCCGCCCTGGTGGTCATCTGCGGACCGACCGCCGTCGGCAAGACGAACCTGGCCCTGGACCTGGCGGAGGCCTATGCCGGCCAGATTATCTCGGCCGATTCACGCCAGGTTTATCGCCTGATGGATATCGGCACCGCCAAGCCGACCGCCGCCGAACAGCAGCGGATCAAACACCACCTGATCGACGTCGCCTGGCCGGACGAGGAGTTCCACGCCGCCCGCTTCGCAGCCCTGGCCTGCCAAGCGGTCAACGCGATCTGCCGGGATGGCCAGCGGCCCTTCCTGGTCGGCGGCACCGGTCTCTACATCCGCGCCCTGACCGAGGGGCTCCTCAAGGCCCCCGGTGCCGACCCGGAGCTGCGCCGGCAGCTGCACGCCAGGGCGCAAAGCCAGGGCAGTGCGGCCCTGCACGACGAACTCGCCAGCGTCGACCCGGAATCGGCGGCCCGCCTGCACCCAAACGACCTGGTCAGGATTGTGCGGGCCCTGGAAGTCTACCGGCAGTCCGGGCGTCCCATGTCCGCCCTGCAGGACGAACATGCCTTTGGCAGCCAACCGTATCGGACCCTGAAGATCGGTCTCGACCTCGAGCGCGACGAGCTCTACCGGCGCATCGACCAGCGCGCCGAGGCGATGTTCGCGCAAGGCCTGCTGCAGGAGGCTCAAGGCCTGCTGCAGGCCGGTTACGATCCGACGCTCAAGTCCCTGCAGACAATCGGCTACCGCCAGGCGTTCGCCCTGCTGCGCGGCGAGTTGAGCCGCGAGGCGGCGCTGGAAGACCTCAAGCGCTCGACCAGACGATATGCCAAACAGCAGCTGACCTGGTTTCGTAAAGACAAATCAATAATTTGGCTTGAATCCTGTGTCGACTTTGTTACAATTCGAGCGTTGATTGATGAATTCCATTGCATTTAAAAAAAGGAGCGGTTGTTATGGCAAAGTCACCCTTCAATATTCAGGACCAATATCTCAACCAGGCCCGCAAGGAGAGAGTTCTCGTCGAAATCGCCATGATGTCAGGGGAAAAACTGCAAGGACACATCAAATCTTTTGACAGTTTCTGCGTCCTGGTCGACAGCAACGGCGACCTGTTGCTCTACAAGCATGCCATTTCGTCGATCACCTCGACAGACGGCACCTTCCGCCTGCATGGTGGCCGGGACTAAGACCCCGCCGGATATTAAGACGCCACAAGGTCCCTTGCCGGTACTGCTCCGGCCGGGGACCTTTGTATTTCTGACGTATAACCGAAACCAAGGTGAGCCACTAAGCCACCAGGACACCAAGCGGTCACTGGTATTGCTTAACCAGCGACACCCTTACTTGGCCTGATCAATCGATCTTAAACTGGATAAGATTTTTTTTGGTGACGTCGGGTCTTCGTGGCATGCCTCACCGTTTTTGGGTTATAGAGCCGTTGTTTGTGCCGGTCCTGGAAAGTGCGCAGAGCAGGTTGCCATATGCTTGAAATTCTAACCGTCGAGACCGACAGCATCGCCGCCGAACTGGGGGTGCAGCCAGGGGACCGGCTGCTCTCGGTCAACGGCGAGCCGGTCAACGATCTGCTCGATTTTTTGCTCGAGGAGCCCACCGAAGCGCTGCACCTTGCTATCGAGCGTGCCGACGGCGAACTCTGGGACCTGGACATCGAACACGACAGCGATGAGCCGCTCGGTCTCGGACTGCCCCATCCGGAACCGCGCCAGTGCGGCAACAACTGTATCTTCTGCTTTGTCCACCAGCTGCCGCGCGGCATGCGCCGGACGCTCTACGTCAAGGATGAAGATTACCGCTTCTCCTATCTATACGGCGCCTATGTGACCCTGACCAATCTCACCGCAGCCGACCTGCGGCGGATTCTCGAGAAGCGCCTGTCGCCGCTCTACGTCTCGGTGCACGCCGCCGATCCCGTGCTGCGCCAGAGGCTGCTCGGTCAAAAAGCCCCGGATGTCATGCCGCTGCTGCGCCAGCTGGTGGAGGGCGGCATCGAGCTGCACACCCAGGTGGTGGTCTGCCCGGGGATCAACGACGGCGCACAGCTGGAGCGCACCTGCCGTGAACTGGCGGCGCTGGCCCCCGGGGTGAAATCGTTGGCCATCGTGCCGGTCGGTCTGACCGGGCATCGCCAGCGGCTGCCGGAGCTGCGGCCCCAGACCTGCCGGGAGGCCGGCGAACTGGTCGAGTGGGTTGGGGCCCGCCAGGCCGAACTGCTCGGCCAACTCGGCACGCGCTTCGTCTTTGCGGCGGACGAACTCTACCTCAAGGCCGGCACACCGTTCCCGGAGCTGGCTGCCTACGAAGAGCTGGCGCAGATTGGAAACGGCATCGGCCTGATCCCGCAGTTCCGTGCCCAGGCCGAGGAGGTCCTCGCTGCGGCGGTGCCCCTTGCGCTGCCCCCCGTCAGCCTGGTCACCGGGGTCTCGGCGGCCGCCGACCTCCGGGCGTTTGCCGATCGGCTGGCCCAAAAATGCCGACTGGATCTGCGGGTGCATGTGGTGGAGAACCGCTTTTTCAACGGCCACGTCACGGTGGCCGGTCTGCTGACCGGGCGTGACCTGCTCGAACAGCTGGCCGGGGAATCCCTCGGCGAGGTCCTGCTGATCCCCGATGTCATGCTGCGTGAAGGGGCGGAGCTGTTTCTCGACGACGTCTCCCTCGCCGAACTGGCTGAACGCCTCGCTGTCGAGGTCGAAGTGGTCGCGGCCGATCCCTGGGGATTGTGGGACATGCTCGACACCCTGGCGCTGGAAAGGGCCATGGTTTAGGGGTCAGGTCTACACATTTCACAAAAATAGTACCCGAAGCGTGTCGTGAGCAGCGAGACCTGGCAGAATCTAGAAGATAAAGCTGTTACGCGCTGCTTTGGTGCACTTTACCCATCACGATGTTAAGGAGCTTACGATGAACGATAGTCAGATATCCCTGAACCGCGCCGAGCAGGCCCTTGAAAACGGCGCGCCGGATGAAGCCGTGCGCATTCTAAAGCGTCTGTTGCAGGAGCAGGCCGACAACACCGACGCCCTGGCCCTGCTCGGTGAGGCCCTGATCGAAGCCGGGCACCTCAAGGAGGCCGTCATGGTCCTCGAAGACGTGGTTGGCCGGCTGCCAGATGATCTCGACCTGCAATTCGACCTCGGCGACACCTACTTCGAACTCGGCCGTCCCGCCGATGCCTGTCGGGTTTACGAGGCGGTCCTGGCCCGTGACCCGGCCCAGACCGACGCCCGGGTCAGCCTCGGCCTGATTCATTTCCACCAGGACCAGATGGACGCCGCCGAGGCCTGCTATCGCCAGGCCCTGCAGCATGACCCCGCGTCCGCCTTTGCCTGGCACTCCCTTGGCGACGTCTGCTTCGCGACCGGGCGCAGCGACGAGGCGCGCGACTGCTTCGCCAGGGCTCTGGAACTCGACCCGGACGATCCCCAGGGGCATTTCAACCTGGCCGAGTATCACTACGACAACGGCGACCTCAAAGAGGCTGAGAAGTACTGCCGGCGCGCCATCACCCTCGACCCGGAATTCTCCTTCGCCTACCTGACCCTGGGCAACATCTGCCTCGACCAGGAGCAGGTCCAGGAATCGATCCACTGCTTCAAGAAGTTCCTCCAGTTCGAGAAGAGCCCGGCATCGAAGGAGATCTGCGACGAAGTGGCCGCGCTGATCGACGGGTTGAAGGATGAGGCGTGAAGGAAAGCTGTCAGCTGTAAGCTGTAAGCTGCTTGATAGCCTGTAAGTTTCCAGCTTGTTATAAAGGAAGCCCATGGTTCGCGGTTTGACATTACTGCTGTCTTTCCAGCTCTGCGGGGAAATCCTCAGCCGCCTGATCGGTCTGCCGGTTCCCGGCAACGTCCTCGGTATGGGCTTGCTCCTGATCGCCCTCATGGTCGGCTGGGTCCAGATCAAGTGGTTTGAAGAGGCTGCGGAGATGCTGCTGTCGAACATGACACTGTTCTTCGTGCCGGCCGGCGTCGGCGTCATGGTTTACGGCGACCTGATCGCCGCCGAGTGGCTGCCGATCACCGTGGCTACGGTCGTCAGCACCTTCGTCGTCATGGCGGTGACTGGCAAACTCGCCCAGAAGCTGGAAGCCGAGGAGTCGAACGATGTGGCCTGAGCTGGTTGCCTCACCGCTGTTCGGCATCGCGCTGACCATGGCGGTCTACCTGCTGGCGCAGATCCTCTACCAGCGGATCGGCAGCGCCTGGGCCAACCCGGCGCTGGTGGCGATCGTGACCATCATTCTGCTGCTCAAGGGCGGCGGCATCGCGTACCGCGACTATGCCCGCGGCGGCGACCTGCTGCTCTTCCTGCTCGGTCCTTCGGTGGTTGCCCTGGCCGTCCCCCTCTACCAGCGCCGCGCCGATCTCTGGCTGCATAAAAGGCCGATCCTGATCGGCATTTTCGCCGGCTCGCTGGTCTCGATCCTCTCCGCCAGCGGGTTGGCCTGGCTGCTCGACGGCAGTCGCGCAGTGATCCTCTCGCTGGCGCCGAAGTCGGTCACTACGCCGATCGCCATCAGCATCTCCGCCAAGATCGGCGGGGTCGCGCCGCTGACCGCCGCTCTGGTCGTGCTGACCGGCTGCCTGGGCGCGGTCTGCGGCCCGCAATTCTGCCGGCGCATCGGCATCCGCTCTGCAGCCGCTACCGGTCTCGCCATGGGCACCGCCGCCCACGGCATCGGCACGGCGCGGATGTTCGAGATCAACCGGCTGGCCGGCGCCGTGGCCGGCCTGGCGATCGGCCTGAACGGTTTGATGACCACCTTCCTGCTGCCGCTGCTGATCTATTTAACCGGGCTTTGAAGCCCAGGGCACTCCCGGTTTTCCCTTGACAAAGCGCGTCTGCGCCATTTAGTTTTTGAGTATACTTCTGGTGACGCGGGTCACACTGAACTGAAATGTTATTGCTGCAGGAGGGGGTCTTGCCACAATTCCCCTGTTTCATCATCACCACAGCGGCCTTTGCCTGCTGACATCCCTGCATGACGGATACCGGACAGGAGAGTTGCACACCCGTACGCCCTGCAGCCCAAACATCCGCGGAAAGGAGGACGTTGGGGTCAGGTCTACACATTTCACAAAAAATGCACAATGTCTGCAATGTCATGAAACTATTTTTATGAGGAGGGAAAAATGGCACGACCACTGCGCATTGAGTTTCCCGGTGCATTTCATCATGTCATGTCGCGGGGCAACGAGAAACAGGATATCTATCGCACCCGTCAAGATCGCGTAAAATTTCTCGACTACCTCGAATCGGCAACGGTCCGGTACGCTGCGGTCATCCACTGTTACTGCCTGATGGACAATCACTACCATTTGCTGATCGAAACTCCGTCCGGAAATCTCGCCCAGATCATGCGGCACATCAACGGTGCCTATACGAGCTATTTTAACACGCGACACTGTCGGGCCGGACACTTGTTCCAGGGACGATACCGGTCTGTTCTCGTCGATGTCGACGCCTATTGCCTGGCCTTGTCACGCTATATACACCGCAACCCGGTGAGGGCGGAGTTCTCAGGAAGCCCGGCTGACTATGAGTGGAGCAGTTACCAAGCTTATCTGGGCGGGAAAGTCGCTCCGCAATGGCTGCAGACCGGCTTTTTACTCGCCCTGATTGGTGATGGCCACGGTGACCGCAAGAGCTACCGGGAGTATGTCGAGAGTGATGATGTAATTTCTGATGAACAATATGACAATATACTGAATTCAAGGGCAATTATAGGTCGAAAAACATTCATTGAAGAGGTCAGGAGGGACTGTCTGGCGACGCGTACAAACAGTCGCGATCTGCCGGCCGCCAGGGAGTTGATGCGGCGTCCGAAAATCCAGCAGATCTTTGAGGCCGTGGCCTGCGAGATCAGTGTGGATCATCGTCTGGCGAAGAAGATGACCATATATCTTTGTCACCATTTCAGTGGTTGCACTTTAAAGGAGATCGGCACCTATTTCGGGGTCGGCGAGTCTGCCGTCTCTGAGAACAGCAACCGGTTCGCAATGATCCTCTACCAGGACCAGCGCCTTGCGGAAACGGTCGCCGGGCTGCTTGCGGAACTAAAAATGTGAAATGTGTAGACCTGACCCCTAAGCCGCGCGTTCCACGCAAGAATCAGGTGCAGGTTCGAGGATCGAGTGGCGAGGTGAAAGGTGTTCTCGCACCTCGTACCGCGCACCTCTGTTCTATGTGATTTCGGCGTATTGCAGGAAGGTCTTGTCGGGTTTGAAGACGCTTTGACTGCGCAGCAGTGTGTTGATCTCCGGGGCGTTGAAGTAGCGCGCCTGGAGGGCGCGGCCCTGCTGCATCCAGAAGCCGAACTGGGGGATGAAGGAGTTGCGCTTGATGGTGTGGTCGATGGTCAGTCCGGCAATCACCAGGATGTTGCGCTCACCGCTGTCGAAGGAGTCGGTCAGATAGGCGGCGAGGCGGTGGAACTGCCGCCAGGTGTTGACATCGGCGATGCGGCGGTGCGGATATTTGGAGGTGACGATATCCGGCATGAAGTCGAAGACCGAGGCTTCGAGCAGGGTATCCGGGTTGTGGTTTTCCACGGGGAGTCGCTTGGTGAAGTAAAAGGTGGTCGGATCGAGCAGCCTGCCGATCGAGGCCGGTTCGTCGGTCAAGTCGGCCAGGGCGTGATGGTAGTGGCTGGCAAATTCCGGGTTCAGACGGTAGACCTTGCCCTGGCTGGCATCCCGCAGCGGTTCGCCGTGGACGAGCCGGTCAAGGTTCAGGTGCAGGTGGGGGTGGTCATGTTCGTCGGTGCTCTTGCGCAGCAGGTACTTGTAGGGGACCTCGATCATCAGCCCGTTGGGGCCATGAAACAGGGTGACCAGCGTCGAGGCGCGGTGGTAAAGCACCTTGTAAGGGTCCATCAACCGGTGCATCATGCCGCAGCACGGTACGGTCAGGCCGTGGATGCGCTCGACGAATCCGACGCCATCGTTCTCGGTGCCGCCGATGTGGCTGCCGCCGAGGATCACCAGGTCGCGGCCGTGGTGCGAGGCCGGGATCAGACGTGTCGGGTCGATCAGGGCGCCGACCCGGCCAAGGTTGAAGACCGGGCAGTCGTACACGTAGCCGAACAGGCTTTTCTTGATCTTCTGGCTTTCATCCGAGCATTGCCAGACCACCGGCAGGGTGCCTGAGAAGCCGGAACTGTCGGTGAAAGACCGCATGCGGCCGAAGAGTCCCATCAGTTCCATGGGAGGCTGATCGAGCAATGTTTCAACCGGTGGTGAAATCGGCATGAGCTGTCTCCTGAAGAATCCTTGGGCCTGACGAGCGATAATAACATAACATTGTTTTAAAGGAATTCTGAAGTGAAAAGGAAAGAATCAGAGGGAGCCAATTCTGTGGCTGGTGATTTTATTGTTTTCGAGTGCCTTCGACGGTCGAATACGAAGTATGCAGTAACCGACACCTGTCATTAATTTATTGAAAGTAAAACTTAAGTTTTTGACTATTTTTCAAATACTTCCACGAATTAACTTGTTATATGTTGAACAATATCAGTGCGTTGCAGTAAATATTTCTTGACAGGGCATAACTATTGTCTAATATTAATGCATCTGTATGTATACTCGCACTAAACACTGGTCGCTGAAAAGCCAAACCATCTGTGAGGGTGGGGCGGAAAGCCACGGGTCTTACACGTAAAAAAGACAGCCGGGCTGCCAAAGGAACCAATCCTTTGCAGCCCGGTTTTTTTGTTGAATTTGAATGGGAGGGGGACCGGATGAATAAGACCATGGCTTTAGCTGTTTTCAGGTCTTGTCCTGTAACGTCATCCGGCACGATCCGTCAACCGGTTCGGTTGCATCAATTCCCCGTATATTTGAACCACGAATTCTGACTGCACAGCCCGACTCTGCTGACGTCATGGTGCGCTTGACCTGTCCCTCCAGGTTCCAGTGCCCTTGACCGGCAAAACCACGAACAGGAAGGAGGGTAACATCCGCTTCAGGAAGGTCTGTCATGTAATTTAATGATTGCTATCAAAGGAGGAACAGATGAAGAACGCATACATGGTATTGTTGATGGTGCTCTCCGTCGTCGCTCTGACGACAACCCCGGCTTTTGCGCTGCGACTCGTTGCAGAAAAACGTATCGAGTCGGCAAGCGGCGCACCGGTCAACGAAAGCGTCACGTTCCGCGGGCAGGGTTATGAAGACTTTGTCCTCAAGGTCGAAAACGGCGAGGCCAATGGCTCCAGACGGGTCTCCAGCGCTCTTGTCAGTCTCAATGGCGTCAAGGTTCTCGGGCCCGCTGATTTCAACCAGAAAATTCACACCCTGGAGCGCAGCATCGCTCCTCAAAACAGTGAAAACACCCTGTCAATCTCTCTGCGCAGCAATCCCGGCGGTTTTCTGAACATCCAGGTTCTCGGTGAACAGCTCATCGAACTGCCTCCCGATCCCGGCCCCGCCGGGGAGGAGACCATCGAGGGGATCGATGTCAATGCCAACGGCGTTCGCGACGATATCGAACGATGGATCTGGTTGAACTACGGTGATTCGGAAAAAACCCGCCAGGCGCTCTTCCAGGTCTACTATCCGCTGCAGAATTTCATGATCCACGCCCGCCAGGGGGATCGCGACGCGGTTTATAACGATATGACGGCTCTGCAGAGGGCAAGTGAGTGCCTCAAATTTGTTCGACCGAGTGATGCGTATTCACTCGGAAATGAATTGCAGGCCCAAGTCATCAACACAACTGATCGCGTCCATGCGTATCGCGACTCGAGTCGCATGTTAGGCGGTGGTTCATTTCCTAATGCCCAGCGATCAAAGTGGAAAGAGAGCTGCACATTTAATCCTATTGAATTGACAGACTGATGGAGGGTGAAATGAGGAGAAAAATCTTTTTCGTATCACTTTTGGCGTTGCTCTTAAATACTTTATGTTCGATTGAGGTGCACGCAAATCTCTGTGATCTAAGCACTTATGTTTTTTATGGTAATGGCATGTTTAATAGTCAGTACGATGCTGGTCGAAGTTTAGTTGAATTGGATGACAGACTGCGAGCAGCGGGAGACCTCCCAAATGATGGCTGGAAATTTGAGCTCTCCTACAACCACGACGAGAAGATCTACTCGCTCTTCGAAGTCTTCCGGCAGCGCATGGGCGACAAGGCCGCATCGTACTGGCGCTGGCTTGGCAGCCTGGCTATCGCCCCCGACTGGTTCCAGGACGCGGCTGAAGACCTGGCCAACCGGTTCGACCAGGCCGAGGCGCTGGTCGATGCCGACTTACGTCGGCATGTCCAGCGTTACCAGAACCTGCTGATGGGAGGCAACCGGGTCCTGGTGGTCGCTCACTCTCAGGGCAACCTCTACGCGAATGCCGCCTATGGCAACCTGGCCGGTGACGACCGCATTCCGATAGATGCCTTCGGCCTCGTCTCGGTGGCAACCCCCGCGAGCCGAGTGGCCGGCGGCGGGCCATACTACACCCTGATGTACGACTTGGTCATCTCCGCGGTGCAACTCGCCGTTCCCGGCACCTTGCCAGGCAATGTGACCAACACCGTCTCAGACAGCGACTGGAAACATCACAGCTTCATCGACTCCTACCTGAATGGTGACCAGACTGGGCCGTTGATCGTCAGCAGCGCTCTCAGTAAGGCCAATGAACTGTCCTGGCCGGAGCCGCAGGTTGGCACCGGGCCGATTAGCGTGACCCTGACCTGGGGCTCCCAACCGGACTTGGACCTGCACGTCTTTGAACCGGACGGCAGCCATGTTTTTTACAAGCAACCTCTGGGAACCTCGGGTTACCTTGACCAAGATGATACCCGCTACTGGGGCCCGGAACATTACTTTGTCGAAGATTGCGAGTTCCTGGACACAGGGATCTACCGCGTCGCGGTCAATTACTTTTATGGGAGCGCCCCGCAAACAGCCCAGGTCCAGGTCCAGGCAGGTAATCTGATCAGGAATTATTCCCTCAACCTTCCTCACTCCAGGGGAATCTATGGAGACTTCAGTCCGGATCCGGTGGCTAAAATCGAAGTGATCGGCAGCCCCGACGGAGGCTATGAATTCAATGTGGAAGGACTCGACTGATGGCACAGCCACCGGTCATTCGATGATTTGATTTGCGGCCAGGGATCTGCATGGCCGCCTTATGAAGGGGGGTATGGGTTAACGACGTACCGACAAGAAAGATCTCCGCAGGTGATGCAATGCCGCTTAGGCGGCAATGACGCGCCGTGGTTTTGAGGGGAACCTTTGGCGCCAGGAGGGGAATGCGATGTTATGCAATGCAAGGAGGGCTGCGCGATCTTTCTACCCCATTTTGATATGTCTCATTCTGTTGAGGCACTGTTATGGCCCGCCCGCACCGGCGGGCCAATTTTTCATGACTGGGCTATGGATCGCAGAGCCGCCAAGCCCGCCCAGAGAACCTTAAGGACGGTTGGTTTTTGACAAAAAACTATGTCTGCTTTTCTCAATTTCCTCAGCGCCTCGAATGAGAGAAGCGAACAGGTGTTACAATTTGTTTAACGCGGAGGCACAGGGCGCACAGAGAAAAACTTAAAGTTGCCATTTCATTTGTAACAAAATAATAATTGCTTTTCTCAGTGTCCTCAGCGCCTCGAGTGAGCAAAGCGAACGGGCGTTACAACTTATTTAATGTGGAGGCACAGGGCGCACAGAGAAAACCTTGAGGCTGCTGTTCCATTTATAAAAAAAGGATGAATGCATTCCTCAGTGTCCTCAGCATATTGAGTGAACGAAACAAACTGGCGTGGCCACACAAGCCTTGTTTTCCTTTCATCAATGGTGCCTTTCTGCTATAAGCAAACACAGTAATACGTGTTCTCAAGGGGAGGGAACACGGAAGGTTTCCATAGTTCAATGGCTGCCTTGCGTTTCTTCCCTCATCGTTGTTTCAACTTATGATCGACTTCCATTCCCACATTCTGCCGGCCCTCGACGACGGCGCCGTCACGATTGACGATTCCATCGCCATGGCGAGAGAGCTGGCGGCGTTCGGTTACCAGAAAGTCTGCTGTACACCGCACTGCATCAAGGGCTACTACGACCTCACCCCGCAGAAGGTGCGCGAAGCGACGCTGATGCTGCAGGCCGACCTCGACAACGCCGATATCCACCTGGAACTCTTGCCGGGCATGGAATACATGCTCGACGAGTTCTTCTCGGAATTTATCGACGACCTCCAGCCCCTCGGCGACACCCGGCTGATCCTCTGCGAGGCCCCGCCCAAGGCCCACCCCGGGGTTGTCCGTGACGGACTCGAACTCATCATCAAACAGGGCTTCGTGCCGCTGATCGCGCATCCTGAACGAACGAAACATTTCTATGAAATTTTGACGAAGCGCGAAGCACGAAGCGAGAAGTTGGACCAGGCCTTGAGTTTCGAAGGGTATGGCGCACACTATCCCGATGAGAAACCCAAATCATTTTTAAAGAGATTGTTCGCGCCTCGCACGTCAGGCTTCGAACCTCGCAAAGACAACGTCCCGATGCTTGCCCAGAAGGCGGAACTCCCCGAAGGGATTGCCTTCCAGGCTAATCTCGGCAGCTTCACCGGCTACTACGGCGAAAGCGTGCAGCGCAAGGCCTATGAACTCCTCAAAATGGGCGCCTACACCGCCATCGCCAGTGACCTCCATGATAGCAGCGGGGCAGACAAAATCCTGGACCGCGACAAGATCGACACCAACCCGCTGCTGCAGAAACTCTCTGCGTTCAATGGTGTGACGACGGGTCTTTTCACCGCCTCTGGCCGAGATGGCGGCGGAGGGCAGGGGGAGCTTTTTTAATCGGCTGAGTCAGTGCTGAGGCGTTGGCTCGCCACGGAAAGCCTCTCGCTACTCATTTTCCGACGATCCCATTCTTTATCTAGCAGGATGTTGAAAATATCCCATTAACATGTTATACATTGTATTACAAGTTTATGGAGGCGCTTATGCTCGCTATTCGTTTGGAAAAAGATTTAGAACAGGAAATTGATCTGCTGGCCAAATCTAAAGGCAGCAATCGGAGCGCAGTCGTGCGTGAAGCGATCGTGCGTTACCTGGAAGACAATGAAGATCTTGAGTTAGCAAAGCAGGCTCTTGCCGAGACTCGCAGCAGTAAATCTCTCAAAGATTTGAGGAAAGACCTTGGCTTGGACAGTTGAGGTCAGTGATTTTGCCGAGAAACAACTGCGCAAGCTCGATCAACCTATACAAAAAAGGCTTATCGATTGGCTTGAGGATCGTCTTGAAGGTTGCAAGAACCCCAGACATTTTGGAGAACCCCTGCGAGGAGAATTGGCTGGCCTATGGCGTTACCGAATTGGGGACTACAGGGTGATTTGTGAAATACAGGATCAACGGTTGGTTGTTTTGGCCTTAGCGGTTGGACATCGTAGAGAGATTTATCTGCGGAGCAAATAAATGACCTGTGTGTCAGGGCTAAGACTTTTAGGACGCGTTTTTAAACATCGGGCCATAGATTTAGTGCGTTTTGAGAATGGGCCATTTTAACTGGAGTTTCCCAATCCCCTTTTAATCAGAAATTGAGTCAAATCCCCCGCGGCTTGCCGCGAAGAAAAAAGTTGGATCATATTGATACCCCCCGCAAGCAGCGGGGTATTTTATTTGGTTTGTGGCGGGTCTTTTAAGTATATTGGTATGATCGTCCGCGGCACTTGGTTGAACCATTCAAGGATAGTATCGATGAAAAATATTCTAGTGACTGGCGGTTGTGGTTTTATCGGCAG
>JAHEDT010000052.1 GCA_024641085.1 Geobacteraceae bacterium
TCTATCCGGCACCGCAACTGCAGGTGGACTCGAAAGCTGTTTTGGGAAGGTCAGGTCAACCTTAACGAGCATCACCAAATAAAACAGGGCAACAGATTGGCCATCTGTTGCCCTGTTCATTCAATTTCAATTGCCCCATCGCTTACTCATCCCCATCGAACAAACTCATCTGATCAAAACGATGCTTTTCCACCTTGAATGGCAAAGGGAAGTAGCGAGGGCACTCGAGCAGCAGATTGCCGGCAGGCTGCTTACAGGGCCGCAAGCATTTGCCACAGAGCGGGTTGACAGCTTTGGGGTCGAGCGATGACTTCATGATCCTGTCCGATCTACGGGAGACCTCAACATACTTTATCAGGGCAGGGGCTCCCCGGTAAAGACCTCACTGCTTGTCCGGCGACACACCCGATAATTCGGCGATCGCCGAGCGAATCCGCGTTACGACCGTATCCTCTGGCTCCAGGTCGATTTCCAGGCGCCTTTCAGGGAACGTGTGCCGGTAAAGCGGGTCATAATAATTCACCATCAACTCACTGACCAGTTCCGACCACCTGCTCTCTTCCAGCAACTGCAGATAGCGATTTACCGTGTCCTTGCCGAGTTTGTCCTTGAGGGCGCGAATCGGCTGGGTGAATTCTTCCTTGAGTCGATCAACGGCAGGGTAATCGGCAAGAATATTTCTGACTCTTGACTCAAGGGAGGCATTCAGCCAGATCGAGGTTTCGCTCTGCAGCGCCTGATAGACAGTCACCGGCAGGGCCACCCGTCCGATATGCCGGCTCTCTCCCTCTGCGAGGGCAAAACCGTCGCCGGGAATCTTGCGCAGTTCATCCCAGAGCAGCGCCTCGAACATCTTCTGGTTCGGCTGCGGCGGCAAGCCCAGGTTGCCGAATGCGCTGCCGCGATGGTTGGCAAGCCCCTCCAGGTCGATGACCGGGTAGCCCAACTCTGCCAGGCAATGCAGGTAGTGGGTTTTGCCGACCCCCGTCAAGCCGCGGAACACCAGGAGTCGCCCCCAGCCTGCCTGCTCGAAATAATCCAGTACCAGCCTGCGAAAGCCCTTGTGCCCTCCGGACAACTGGCGAGCCGGGACACCGGCCAGGTCAAGAAACTGGGCCAGGGCCAGGCTGCGCATGCCGCCGCGCCAGCAGAACACGATCACTGGCAAGCCGGTCGCCGCCTGGCGTCCCGCCACCTGTTCGACAAATACCGGGATCTTCGGCGCGACGATCTCAACCCCACGCCGCCGGGCCTGCTGTTTACCAACCTGCTTGTAGAGTGTCCCCACCTCGGCCCGTTCGGCATTGTCGAGGAGCGGCACATTGATCGCACCGGGAATGGTCGCCTCGGCAAATTCATCGGGGCTGCGGGCATCAATCAGCAACGCTCCCCTGTCACGCATGGCCAGGGCTTGTTCCAAAGGTATGGTAATCGACATGGCAGGGCTCTCAGTTGCAGTGGTTATACTCCAAATGGGCACAGCCAGCAAGCGGAGAGCCGCACTCGGAAGAAAAGGTTGACATGGCAACAGGCTTCCGGTAGTTTGGCGCCTCTCGTTGCGGGGTGGAGCAGTCAGGTAGCTCGTCGGGCTCATAACCCGAAGGTCGCAGGTTCAAATCCTGCCCCCGCTACCAAAGAATGATTGAGGGGACCAGCTTTATTGCTGGTCCCCTTTCCTGTTGCGGCAGAAAATTCTGTTTTAAAGTTGGTGACTTGACAACACGGAGATTTCTGGAACATTTAAGAGACTGTCATTCTTCAGCAAGCTGGGGGCCTGATGCCATACACCATTAAATCCTGCAAAAACGGAATCTACTGGATCAGTTACAGTGGGACTGTCGATCTGGCCCTGCGACTCCATGCTCTGCAGGCCGTGGAAGAGGCCTCGCGGCACATCCCGATCAGGGGCAACCTCATCGACTTCCGGGAAACCGAGCTGCTCTGCTCCTTTACCGAGCAGTTCGAGTTCGCAACCAAAGCGACCGGGCAATCAGGCCACCGGGGCAGAAAAGCCGCTTACCTCGTCAAGGACATTCAGGCAGCGCCGATAGAAATCCTTGAGCTTGCCATGAGCAACAGAGGGATTGAAACCAGGCTGTTCACAGACGAACTCAAGGCAGTCAACTGGCTAACTGGTGGTTGCTACAAGTCTTGTGAAGATTTCAAGAAGAGCTGTTGCGCGGTGGGCAATATGGCACAAAGCGTTCCCGAGGATTTCGTCGCAAGCCAAAGCATTGGCAAATGACCTCAGGCAACACATCAGGGGGCCTGTTTTGCAAGCCCCCCTGACGCGTTTTATTGCCAAGCTGGAAATGACTTAGGGCATTGCGCTCAGTAATCGGGACCACCGAGCAAGTGACTGACCAGGCCCGCTGGCTGATAGTCGAGAATCCTGCCGATATCCGTCCGGGTCAGAATCCCTCTCATAACACCGTACTCGTCAACGACCAGCAGGCGCCGGATCGACTTCTTGAGCATCAAGCCAACGGTATCGAGTGGCGACGAAGTCGCGGGAGTGGTCACGATCGCAGAGCTCATGACGGAACTTACTGAAACAGCGTTAAGGTCAACGCCCTTGGCTACATTTCGGGCCACATCGCTGCCGGTAAACATCCCCACGGGTCGATCATTGTCAACCACAACAACACAACTCACAGACCTGCGCGCCATCAGTGACAGTGCATAACGCGCCGGGACATGAGGTTCGACCTGCAGGACCTGCGGTGACATCAGCTGGGAGACATCGCGGACTCCGACAAGCGCTTCTCCCAGCAGAGATCTCACCAGATCGGTCTGGGTAAAGATCCCGGACATGGCCAGACTAGCGTCGCGCACCACCAAGTGGCGGATGCGATGCTGGCAGAATATCCGGTAAGCCTGAGCAACGGACATCTCCTCGGCCGCGGTCATCACCGGCTTATTCATGACCTCTTTCAACAGCAGGCCAGGTTGACCAAGCAGCCAGTTTGCGGCAAAAACCACGTCCCGCTCGGTGAGGATTCCCACCGGCTCATGATGAGACAGGACAACGATACAATTGATGTGCTGCTCACTCATGAGTTCCAGGGCCTCATGGGTCCGGGCCTCGGCCTCGACGGCATACACGGGCCGCGATGCATAGTTGCCGATCGTCTGTTTCATACACATCCCGGAACTCGTTACGGGGCCAAGTTCCGCCATAACCCTGAGAAGAACTGGTTATTTACCTTAAATAACTGGAAAAATTACCAAAATTACATTTTTTTCATATGATGCAAATTTGGTTCCATGTACACCGGCGCCGGGCAACACCGGCTCCGCTTGACGCAGCAATCCAACCTCTCAACATAAAAAATGCCCCTCTGGAATAAGGGACAGGAAGAATTTGATCATTTTCGGTTTCTGCCTGGAGCGCCCAGACGGCGGCCGTAGTAGGTATAAGTCGACGGCCAATTCGGCTGTTTAACCCAGATTGAAGCTCATTTTTGGTCCATAGCTATGGCGGTGAGCCGGCAAACGGACTCAAACCTGTTCTCAAACGTCCAAATTGTCGCTGCCGCCCTTATCGTCCGAAAGGCTCCTAATTCAGCAATTCCTGATAAGCCTGCCGGTAGACATGCAGATCCTGTTCCGAAAAACAGGTCAAAACCACCCTTGGGGCAGACCCTTCCGTAGAGATAAAATCCTGAATAACCCTCAGGGCAATACGGCTGGCCCGCTCGATCGGAAAACGATACACTCCGGTACTGATCGACGGGAAAGCGATGCTTCTTAATTTATGAACGACCGCCAACTGCAGGCTGTTCCGGTAGCAGCCGGCCAGGAGATGATCTTCGTTGCGGTTGCCACCATGCCAGACCGGACCCACCGTGTGTATCACATAGCGCGCCGGCAGGTTGTAAGCTTTGGTGATCCGCGCCTCACCCGTCGGGCAGCCGCCCAGGGCCCGGCATTCCTCCAACAACTGAGGACCGGCAGCGCGATGAATCGCCCCATCCACCCCGCCTCCGCCAAGCAGGCTCTGGCTGGCGGCATTGACGATCGCATCGACTTCGAGACGGGTAATGTCCCCCTGAATGAGTTCGATTGCATCAGGCAGCATGTCAGCCTCCTTGGTCCGCAATTCTGAAAAGCCTGTTTCAGGTATCAAGCGTATCGACAATCCGCGCTGAATCAAGTCGACTGATCAACAGGGGCTGCCAGTCGTACAGATCTTCAAGGGTCGTGAGCTGCTCCGGAATCGCCACTGCCCACAAGGAATCAAACCGGATCTCCGACAGGCAGAGGGAAGTCTCGCGCACCAAGCTGTCTCGAGTGGCGGCGGCAAGCTTTTGATAAAGCAGGCTCAGGTGCGGGTTCAGCTGATAGTCTGAAGGCAGTGGGACCCCGGCATGGAGGGCCCGGGACAATCCGTCGAGCGCTGGATGCTCGGCCAGACTGGCGAACAGGGCTTGCGTCAGGCGGCCTGAACAGGCAAGCTCGGTTGGGCGCATGACAACCGGACGGCGGTTTTCGGCCAGGGCCGCCATGACCGCCAGTTCCCGCTGTCCCGGTGTCCGACGACAGGAGTAAACCGTGACGTGCGGGACAAATTCCGGCGCAGAGAATTGCCTCGCCAGGTCGTTGATCAGAGACTGCAGTGCGGCGCGCTCCCGGCAGTGCGGAACCAGCCAGAACGCGACCCTTGATAAATCTGCACAGCTCCCGGGCAAGGCAACCTCCCTCAATGCGCTCGGCGGTTCATTCTCTGCCCGCGATTGCACTGCACTCAAAAGCGTTTAAAATGAATTATACAGGATCTCCACAAATGCACCGGCAACCAAAGGAGGAGACGATGAGATACCGTATGAATCTCGGTGAAGACCGAGTCAGTCACCTGATTGGACATTGCTTGCGCAGCAGGCAGGATGCCGAATGGATTTACGATCTCCTGGTCTCCAGGAATCTCAGAAAGGTTGACTTGATTACCGGCAGCGTGCATCTTTCTCCCGAAGAACATGCCGAATTCGTCGCCAGATACAGCGCCGAAGTCGAGCCGACCCTATGGGAATCATCTTTCCGCAAGAATTGATCGGCCGACAGTCCCTGTAGCATATCACCTGGCCTGCACTGTCACACAGAACAGCAGGCGCATTCAATGACGGGTTAACTCATGACAAACACCTGGAAGTGTGACCTCTGCGGCTACGTCCATAACGGTGAGCAAGCACCGCCATTCTGCCCCGTTTGCGGCGCAGACATCAGCCATTTTTCTCGGCTCGAAATCAGGGCTTCGGCCTCACCGAAGCCTGCTGCAGAAGCCTGGCAGTGCAGAATCTGTGATCACATTGTCCAGGGCCAGGCAGCACCGGAATTCTGCCCGATCTGCGGCGCGGCGGCGGCGCTCTTCCACCCTTATACCGCAATGGCAGCGACCGCGGCCTCCGCGGATGTGCGCAAGCTCGTCATCCTCGGGGCCGGCATCGCCGGTCTGACTGCGGCCGAAGAGGCGCGTAGGTTGTCTGACGAGGTCCAGATCACCCTGGTCTCCCGGGAGAAAACCCTCCCCTACTACCGACTGAACCTGACCCGCTTCCTGGCCGGGGAGGTTGCCGAAGAGGACCTGCTGATTCAGCACCAGGACTGGTTTGATAGCCGCAGGATTGCATACCTTGCCGGTGAGGCTCTCGCGATCGATCGGGATGACCGCAAAGTGACACTGCGCGATGGCAGCCAGCTTGATTTTGACCGCCTGATCCTCGCCAATGGCGCTCACCCCTTCATCCCACCGGTCCCCGGGAGCAATCGCGAAGGGGTCATGGTCCTGCGCACCCTTGAAAATGCCCGCGAGATGATCGGCTACCTGCAACCGAAGTGCCGGGCGGTCTGTATCGGTGGCGGACTGCTCGGCCTGGAGTGCGCCTGGGCCATGCGCAAGCGCGGCGCCGACGTGACCGTCCTGGAGGGGTTTGACTGGCTGCTGCCCCGCCAGCTGCCGCCCGCCGCCGCGGACCTGCTGCTTGCCCACCTCAGGGAGAAGGGGATGACCATCGAATGTGGCATCCAGGTCAAGGAATTTCCCGGCGATGAAGCGGTGCGCGGCGTGCTGCTCGAGGATGGCCGCGAATTCCCGGCCGACCTGGTGATTCTCGCCACCGGAGTGCGACCCAACAGCCACCTGGCACGGGAGTGCGGACTCAAGGTCAACAAGGGCGTCATTGTCAATGACCGGCTGTTCACTTCGGACGAGCGAATCCTTGCCGCCGGGGATGTCACCGAACACCAGGGCCGCTTGTACGGCATATGGCCGGCAAGTTATGCCCAGGGGCTGGTCGCCGGCGCCAATGCCGTGGGCGGTTCACTGGAATTCCCCGGGATTCCCATGACCAACCGCATCAAGGTCCTCGACGTCGACCTGTTCAGCATCGGTCAGATCCTGGCCATCGATGCCAGCACCCGCCTCCATGAAGTGCAGGAAGATGACGGGTACCGCGGTCTGGCCTGCCACGACGGCCAGGTGGTCGGAGCCGCGCTTTATGGCGACATGCAGCTGATGGGGCCCTTGCGAGAAGCGGTCGAACAAGGGAAGCGTATTCAGGAGCTTACCGATCTGTTTGAGTTTTTCCCCGGATTGCAGAAAATGGCCGATTAGCTGCGCTCCCTTGTGCAGAACCAGGCCGCACCTCATATTGCGATTTAAGCTGGCCGGGCAGGAAGGCGTGATTTGCGTGGCCGGCGGCCTAAGGCAGGGCGGTCGGCAGCTTCCGTGGGGAGGTTTCCCGCAAGATGATTGACGGTCAAACACAGCTTTACCGGGCGAGGGACCTGATCAGGAAGGCGTCGCGAATCGTGGCTTTTTCTGGAGCGGGGGTCTCAACGGAGTCAGGCCTGGCAGATTTTCGTAGCCAGGGGGGCTTGTGGGAGCGTTATCGCATCGTGACCTTTCAGGAGTTCCTCGCCGGTCATGAAAACCGCGTCGAGTACTGGTCGATGCGCCGTGAACTGATTCCAGGGTTGCTCGCGGCGCGACCCAACCCAGCACATTACGCACTGGCTAAGCTGGAGCAGGCGGGACAGTTGCGGTGCGTCATCACGCAAAACATCGATGGCCTGCACCAGGCCGCCGGCAGTCAACGGGTCATAGAACTGCATGGCACGAACATGACCGCCTCGTGCCTGAGCTGCCACAGTCAATGGCCGATCGCAGAGATCCAGCAGCGTCTTGAAGCGGGCGACCTCGATCCACACTGCATCGCATGCCATGGGCTGATCAAGCCGGATACGGTTTCTTTCGGCCAGGCAATGCCGGTCGAGGCCATGGAAGACGCCTACCAGGAGGCCGCAGCTTGCGACCTGCTGTTGATGATCGGGTCCTCCCTGGAAGTACAGCCCGCTAATCAGTTCCCCCTGGTGGCTCATCAAAGAGGCGCCAACCTGATCTTTATCAACCGCACCGCCACATCCTACGATCACCTTGCGGCGGTCAGTTTCGCCGGTAGCGCGGGCGGGGTCCTGGCAACCCTGGTCGAGTAAGGCTCCCACAAACGCGAAGAGCCCGTCATACTCGGCGGGCTCTTCTCTTTATCACGCATGGCAGCCTGGGCAACAGGCGCCTGATCTCGTTCAGTTATTGCGACTGCTTGACAAAATCAGTCTGCTCATTGCACTCCGGACACTTCTTCGGCTTGCAACGGCCTTCTTTTTCATAACCACACTTTTCGCAATTCCATACAGCCATAAATAACTCCTTTCAATTGGAGACAGATATGGTTTCATTTAAAACAATTGGAGATTTCCTGTCAAGCACTGTTTATGAACGTTTTATATACGGGCTGGGGTTGCAGAGGTCTTCGGCTCGGTTGGCCGATGCGTTACAGTTGTGACAAAGATAACCCGGGTTACTGGTGCGCTCCGAAATCTCTTGTGACAGCCCCTTTTTCTTCAACTGGCAGATATGCATCTGATGCCCTGACTGGTTCGTGCAGTCGGTTTTGTCTGGATCTGTCATAGGAGGACCTCCGGATAAGGGTATCGTTGCCTGCCGGCAAGTATACCATCTCTGCAAAGGCTTGCGACGAGCCACACAAAGAACATCGCGGTCTTTTACTCCTCGGTCAACAGGATGGCCTCGGCGACCTCACGCAGCGACTTGCGTTTATCCATGGCCAGTTTCTGCAGCCGGCGAAAAGCTTCCGGCTCATCCATGCCGCGCTTCATCAGAACACCCTTGGCACGATCGATCACCTTTCTGGCGGCCAGCGTCTCCTGTAACTTGGCGACCTCTTCGCGCAGGCTGGACAGCTCGACGAACTGGTAAATCGCCAGGTCCACGGCGGCAAACAGCTGCTCGGCGCGCACCGGCTTGACCACATAATTCATGACCCCGGCCAGACGGGCCCGCTCGATCGTGGCCGCTTCGGTATTGGCCGTCACCAGGACGATCGGCACAGGCCTGATTTTGCCTATTTTTTCAGCAGCCGTGACGCCATCCATAACAGGCATGCCGACATCCATCACCACCAGCAGGACTTCCTGATGGGTTGTTATTTCTACGGCCTGAACGCCGTTTTCAGCCTCGAGAATCTCGTCAAAGCCGTAACCGGCAACAATTTCAGCGACCTGCCGCCGCAGCAGCGGTTCATCATCAACAACCAGCGCACGCCTCATAACCCTGTACTCCTCAAAGTATTCACCAATTGCATTGACAGACCAGTGCATCAGAGATGCCAACACAACTGAGGACAGTCTCCTTTCGCGCCTAAACCAGAGAACGGCGGGTTGCCCGCTGATACCACTGCTCGACGCCTTAATGGTCAGCTTGGCAGTCCGGGGCATCGCCCGCACTGTTCCGGGGAAGCAACCAAAACAAACCGGGTGCGGATCACGATCCATTCCCTTTTGGTATTCACGGGGAACGTTTTCTTGTTTGCCATCAGTGGCTTATGGAGGGTATTATCGAGATTAAAATTCTCGGCAGTAAATCTCTATTACAGGAGATCGCAATGGATCGAGCCCGGTTTGTAACCCATAAAGGCAAACAGATTTTCAGCATGGATTGCAAAGATGCGTCCCTGGAGGAGATGAACCAGGTCATCGAAGAGTGCATCCGACAGGTACGCAACCAGCCAGAGAAGTCCGTTTTGACCCTGACGATCGCCGGCGGCAGTTCCTTCGGCGGTGAAATAATTTCCAAACTCAAGGACCTGGCCCGCGATAATACCCCTTATGTCAAGGCCGGCGCCATCGTCGGCGTAACCGGTCTGTACAAGGTTGTCTTCAATGCTGTTGCCATGTTCAGCAAGCGGCGCTTCCACCTCTTTGACACCGTTGATGAGGCCATGGATTTCCTGGCTGATTATTCGGACTGAGGTAAGCGCTGCAGGGCAGTGCCCCACCCGGGAGCCGCTCAAGCTTGGCTTCAACATCCCCAAGAAACACCGGCTGAACTCGAGCCATCGCACCGTCCAGCAGCTGCCGCGTTGACTTTTCCACAGGATCAAGATAATCGAAGGCTGAGCCGCTCGGGTTCCGCCTTTTTGTGTCATGCCGTATCAACTTCGAAAGATGAAATAGACGGCACCGAGCAGACAGAGCCCGGCCCAGAGATAGTCGAGCTTGAGCGGCTGCTGCATGTAGTACAGGGAAAACGGGACGAACACCGACAGGGTGATGACTTCCTGGAGGACCTTGAGCTGACCGAGCGACAGACTGCCATAGCCGATACGGTTGGCCGGGACCTGGAGAAGATACTCGAACAGGGCAATCCCCCAACTCAATAGAGCGGCCACATACCATGCCCGGTGGTGCAGGTTTCTCAGGTGGCCATACCAGGCAAAAGTCATGAAGAGATTGGACAGAAAAAGCAATAGGGACGTCTGGAAAAGGATGGACATTGCCTGGCTCCAACGCAAAGCAGCCGCCCCGGGATGGGGCGGCTGCCTTGAATTCTATGCCGAAACAGTTATAAATGACAGAAGGAAAATCAACTGTGCGAGGTTCCGGTTGACAGTTGGCAAAATCGGCGTATAAGACCTTTGCATGGGATACACATACGCCACACATGGTGGCGCACTGCTGAGCCCTCGAGGTTTGCCATGTTTCGTATCCGCCGCATCCATGACGACCTGCGCCCCCTCAACCAGGAAGCCATCTCCCAGGTTGAGCAGATTCTTCGCGACCAGTTTCCCCTGCTCGCCAAAAGCGACGTCGACAAGATTCCTGAGCTGTTACGCAACCCGGTCAAGCAGGGTTTTCGTTCAATCCTCTACGTTGCCGAGAACGCCCGCCAGAGGGTTCAGGGCTTTGCTCTGATCTCCCATGAACCCGATCTGCGTTTCTGCTACCTCGACTACATCTCCGCCGCCAAACGCACCACCGGCGGCGGCATCGGCGGCGCTCTCTACGAGCACCTGCGCGAAGAAGCTCTGGCCATGGGGGCCCGCGGCATTTTCTTTGAGTGCCTGCCGGATGACTCTGCCCTCTGCAAGGATCCGGAAACCCTCAAACAGAACCAGGCACGCCTCAAGTTCTACGAAAAGTACGGAGCCCTGCCGATCGTCGGCACCGCCTACGAAACTCCGCTGAAACCGGACGATGACAATCCTCCGTACCTGGTTTTCGACGCCCTCGGGCAGCCTGACCCTCTCCCCTGCGCTAAGGCCCGGATGATTGTGCGGGCCATCCTCGAGCGGCGCTACGGCGATGTCTGCTCACCGGAGTATATCAACCGCGTGGTCGACTCTTTCAACGACGACCCGGTGCTGCTGCGAGTTCCACGCTACCAGAAGAAAAAACCGCTCGAGACCAGCCCCACGGCATCCCGCACGCAACGTATCGCCCTGGTTGTCAACGAGCGCCACGAAATCCACCATGTTCGCGAACGCGGCTACGTGGAATCTCCGGTCCGGGTGAGGAGCATTCTCAAGGAGCTCCAGAAAACATCGCTTTTCCAAGGGTATCCGCCGCGCGTTTACTCGGAACGCTTCCTGACCAGCACCCACGATCGCGACTACGTCGAGTATTTCCGCAAGGTCTGCCGCAACCTGCCGGAGGGACAATCGATCTACCCTTACGTGTTCCCGATTCGCAACGTGGCCCGCCCTCCCAAGGAACTGGCCGTAAGAGCCGGTTATTTCTGCATCGATACATTCACTCCGCTGAATGCCAACGCCTGGAAAGCCGCCAAGGGCGCGGTCGACTGCGCATTGACCGCCGCCACCCTGATCCTGGAAGGCTACCGGGTGGCTTACGCCCTGGTGCGCCCGCCTGGGCACCATGCCGAACGGAGGGCCTTCGGCGGATTCTGCTATTTCAACAACGCCGCCATCGCTGCACAGATGCTCTCGGACTTCGGCCGCGTCGCAATCCTCGATATCGACTATCACCACGGCAATGGCCAGCAGGTCATCTTCTATCAGCGCAGCGACGTGCTGACCGTTTCGATCCACGGCCATCCACGCTTCGCCTACCCCTATTTCAGCGGGTTCGAAGACGAAACCGGCGAAGCGGAAGGGACCGACTTCAATATGAACCTGCCGCTGGCCGAACAACTCACCAGCGAACAATACCTGGTAGCACTGGCCAGGGCCCTCAAACGCATCGCACGCTTTCAGCCGGACTACCTGGTAGTCTGTGTCGGCTTCGACACAGCCAAGGGCGACCCCACCGGCACCTGGGAACTGACCGGGGTCGATTTTACCCACATCGGCCAGGCCATCGGCCGCATGCAGCTGCCCACCCTTCTGGTCCAGGAAGGCGGCTACCGCACCCGCAGCATAGGCGTTAACGCCCGGCACTTCTTTACCGGGATATGGACGGGCGCATTCGGCGCATAAGCGGCCCCCTGCAGCCCGGCTTGCAGGAGCGGCATTCAATGTTATAATACCTGCATTGTACGAGGGGATTTGCCTCGGCGGGCAGTTTCCGGGCGACGTGTGCGACCCGGCTGCAGATGGTATCAACATTCGGGGCTGGCCAGTGGCCGGCCTGTTGCATTTAAACTCTCTAGGAGACGTGTCAGGGCCCGGGCAGATTCTTGTCTGGTAATAGCAACAGCAAGCAAGCGGAGCGATTCTCGATTGGTCGATTGATGCCAGCATCAACCAAGCAGATCCAGGGAAGCCAGTCTCATGCCTGCAACCGGGGACTCACAGAGACAGTATCACTTGACATTTCGACCGTGTTTTCCAACACCAGGCCCACAGGATTCCTCCGGCTTTCCTGTGGGCTTTTCCGTCTTGACGGCACAATGTTTTTTTTCGCTGAAAGATTCTTGTAAAAGGGGTTGGCTGAGGGCCGCGGGGAGGTTTGCAACTATTTGTAATAACGTAATTTTTTTGGTTAATATTTTTTTATTGACAAGCGAAAAACAGAGGCGTATATGAGCAGTAAATTGACTGGCGTTCAGGGGCCGGGACCCAAAGACGTGCCCGCTGAAAAAGTTAACCCCTTTGACCAGCCGCAAGCCGCAAGGCTAACCGGCCCTGAAGACGCCATCGCCCCTTCCACACGGAAGGTAACCTTTACGCAGCTGGCTATTTTAGGGGTTAACACATGCATATAGCGCTCTCCTTCAACCTGAAGGGGGTTGCAGCCGGTCTTATGGAAGAGCCGGCTGAGCCTCCCTCGGAACCTCCCAGTTTACCGTCCGACGATCTGTTCGCCGAGTGGGATGACATCCATACCATCAAGGCCTTGGAAGCAGCCCTGGCGTCCCGGCACCAGGTCAGCCTGGTCGAAGCCAACCTCGACGCCTTCGAAAACTATCGGCGGATCAGACCCGACCTGGTTTTCAACATCGCCGAAGGACTGCATGGCGCCAGCCGCGAGGCACAGATTCCGGCAATGCTCGATCTGCTCGGCATCCCGTATACCGGCAGCGATCCGCTGGCGCTTGGTCTCTGTCTCGACAAGCGCCGCTCCAAGGAAATCCTTGCGCATAACGGCATCGCCACCCCGGCCTTCACCGTGGTCACTTCACTAGCCGAAGTGCCGACCCGGCTGCGCTATCCGCTGATCGTCAAACCAACCCTCGAAGGCTCGAGTAAGGGCGTCACCGACAAGGCCCTGGTGCACAACCGACACGAACTGGTCCGCCAGTTGGAATGGGTGCTCAACACCTATGAGCAGCCAGCCCTGATCGAGGAATTCCTCCCCGGCCGCGAGTTCACCGTCGCCCTGCTCGGCAACGGTGACAGCCTCAGAGTGCTGCCGATCGTCGAAATCAACTTCGACACCTTGCCAGCAGGGGTGCAGCCGATCTATTCCTACGAGGCCAAGTGGCTATGGGATCAGGAGGAAGATCCACTGCAGATCTTCACCTGCCCGGCGGCACTCGAACCCTTGCTGCGCCTGCAGATCGAGGAACTGTGCAAATCCGCCTTCCGTGCCCTCGACTGCCGCGACTGGTGCCGCATTGACGTGCGTCTCGATGCCCAGGGGCGCCCCCACGTGATCGAACTCAACCCCCTCCCCGGCATCCTGCCACGCCCGGAGCAGAACAGCTGCTTCCCCAAGGCGGCCAGGGCGGCCGGGCTCTCTTACGACGCGTTGATCCTGGCCGTTGTCGACGCCGCCAGCACGCGGCTTGCCTTGCCCGCGGGATTAAACCATGAACGTCGCCGTATGCTTTAACCTCGTTCCCCCGAGCCCTACGCGCGGCGAAGCCATCGATCGCATCGCCGAGCAGGGCGCGGAACAGGAAGCCCGCGCGGTTACCGCGGCGCTCAGCGAACTCGGGCATAAACCCGTGCTCGTCCCCCTGGGCGAAGACGTCACCGCCTTTGCCGCCGAGCTGCGCCGCCTGCAGCCCGACCTGGCTTTCAACCTCTGTGAAGCCTTCTGGGGGGAAAGCCGCAAGGAGATGCACGTTGCCGCGCTCTTCGACCTGCTCGGGATCACCTACACCGGTGCCCCGCCGCTGTCCCTCGGCCTGACCCAGGACAAGGCCCGCACCAAGGACCTCCTCTCGAAGCATCAATTGCCGACCCCCAAGTACTGCCTGGTCAAGCTCGGCGAACATTATTCGCGGGTCAAGGACATGGTCTATCCGCTGATCGTCAAGCCGCGCTGGGAGGACGCCTCCCAGGGGATCTCCAACGAAAGCGTCGTCGAGAGCGAAAAGAAGCTGCTGGCACGAATCGACTACGTGCATCGCACCTACCGCCAGGGAGCCCTGGTCGAGGAATTCATCGAGGGCCGGGAAATCAATGCCGCCATCATCGGCAACGGCCCCCATGACGTGCTGCCGCTCTCCGAAATTAAGTTTCACCCCGATCTCGCCCAGCCGATTGTCAGCTTCGAGGGCAAGTGGCTGGAGCAATCCCAGCAGTACAAGCTGACCGAACCGGTCTGCCCGGCCCAGCTCAAGACGCGCAGCGAGATGCTGCTGCGCGACGTCGCCCTGCGGGCTTACAAGCTGCTTGAGTGCCGTGATTACGCGCGGGTCGATTTCCGCCTGCGTGACGGAGTCCCGTACATCCTGGAAGTCAACGCCAACCCGGACATCAGCCCCGAAGCCGGCCTGGCCCGTAGCGCCCGGGTGGCCAACTTAAGCTACCCGCAGTTTATTGCCCGCATCCTGGCGATTGCCAGCAAACGAAAAAACTGAGGAACGTGAAATGCGCAAATTGAGACACGACGACATCCCCATGCTTGAAGAAATCCTGGTAGCAACCGGCGCCTTCACCGATGCTGAAGTCGCGGTTGCCATCGAGCTCCTGGAAACGGTCGTCAACGACCCGCTTCAGCAGGATTACGAAGTGGCCGTCGCCGACATCGGCGACCGCGTGGCCGGTTATGTGCTGTTCGGCCCGGTGCCGCTGACCGAGGGGAACTACGACCTTTACTGGATTGCCGTCGATCCGAACAGCCAGGGGAGTGGTGTCGGCCGACGCTTGATGAAGCATGTCGAAGAACAGGTCCGCCAGCGTGGCGGCCGCCTGCTCTGCCTGGAAACGTCCTCCCAGGGCGGCTACCTGAGGACCCGGTCGTTTTACGAGCAGGCCGGCTACATAGAAGAATCGCGCATCCGCGACTTCTACAAGCCCGGCGACGACCGACTGACCTATGTCAAACGCTTCTGATCGCGGATAAAGGAGAAACTCAGCGATGGAGACCTGGCAGAAAATTCTGCAAGCCAGCATCACCAAACCGGGCGACCTGACCCGTAAATACGGGATCGATCCTCGCCCTCTCGAAGAGGTCACCGAACAGTACCCGATGCGTGTCAACCCCTACTATCTGAGCCTGATCAAGGACGTTGACGACCCGATCTGGCGCCAGGCGGTGCCTTCAGAAAAGGAACTGCACGCCTCCGTCTGCCCCGCCGACCCGCTCGAGGAAGAGAACCAGAGCCCGGTGCCCAACCTGGTGCACCGCTACCCTGACCGGGCGCTGTTTCTGGTTTGTTCAGAGTGCGCCATGTACTGCCGCTTCTGCACCCGCAAGCGCAAGGTCGGCGGCGAGAGCATGCTGGTCAACCGGGAGACCATCGAACGGGGTCTCGACTACTTGAGGGCACATGCCGAGATTCGCGATGTCATCGTCTCCGGCGGCGATCCGCTGCTGCTCGCCGACGAAAAGCTCGACTGGATTCTCAGGGAGCTGCGCGCCATCCCGCACATCGAGATCATCCGCATCGGCAGCCGCATCCCGGTGGTTCTGCCCCAGCGCATTACCATGGGGCTGATCCGCGTGCTGCGCAAGTACCAGCCGATCTACCTCAACACCCATTTCAACCACCCGGACGAGATCACCGAAACCTCCGCCAAGGCCTGCGCCCGCCTCGCCGACGCCGGCATCCCCCTCGGCAACCAGACGGTGCTGATGCGCGGCATCAACGACGATCCGGCGGTCATGAAACGCCTGATGCAGAAGCTGCTTGCAATCCGCGTACGCCCCTACTACATCTACCAGGCTGACATGGTCCAGGGAACCGACCACTTCCGGACCAGCGTCGAAGAAGGGATCGAAATCATCCGCGCCCTGCGCGGGCACACCTCGGGCCTCGGTGTGCCGGCCTACGTCATCGACGCCCCCGGTGGAGGCGGCAAGATCCCGATCCTGCCCGACTACCTGCAGAGCCTCGGCGAAGAAGTCGTACTGAAAAACTATCTGGGGGACACCTTCCGCTACGCCAATGTCAAGCAAGAGGTTCCCGCGGAGCCTTCCCGGCGCGCAGCCAATGCAAAGGGTGATATCCCGGGGGATTGCTAGACGCAGCACCCGAAGACCATGAAAAAGGCGGGACAGTATGCTGCCCCGCCTCAGGCTAATGACAAAGTTCAGCTTTGTTCCAAGGGTCAAACTTAAGTATAGGATCGAAACGCCCTTGGAATGGAACACTTGCCTCCATGGGATTCTCCGGATTTAATTTTCAGCACATTGTGACAGCCAAACTCGACTTCAAACCGGGCCGCGGGGATCAATAAGCCAAGGGCAACAGATGGTCAATCTGTTGCCCTGTTTTATTTGGTGATGCTCGTTAAGGTTGACCTGCCCTTCCCAAAACAACTTTCGACTCCACCTGCGGCTGCGGTGCCAGATAGATCACAAACAAATAACATTCAACCAAACCAAAATCGGCGGGTCGCGTCCTGCCGGACGCCGTACTCTTTTACGGGCCCAAAAGAGTACGCAGAAAAGGGCCTGACGCTGCGCTTGGCATGTCGTACGCGCAATCGATTGGCACCGAGCACCGATACGTTAGAAGAACTTACCGTCTACGCTTCGACCACCCTGGCGGGGGCCCTTCTGTGTGGCCCCCGGATGGTCCGCGAGTCGAACCATAGAACCCGGGAC
>JAHEDT010000102.1 GCA_024641085.1 Geobacteraceae bacterium
GTGCCGAAGGATTCCAGCAGGCCGAGCAGCAGCGCGCCGGCAAAAGCCCCCGGGAAGCTGCCCATGCCGCCGACCACCACGACGATAAAGCTCTCGATGATGATCTTTTCACCCATCGACGGTACCAGGCTCTGTTGGGGCGCCGCCAGCGCGCCACCCACGGCCGCCAGCCAGGTGCCGAGGGCGAAGACCGTGGTATAGAGGATCGGTACGTTGATGCCGACCCCCTCGGCCATGATGTTGTCGAAGGAGGCGGCACGGATAATTTTCCCCCAGCGGGTGAAGTGGAAGAAGGCCCAGAGCAGGCCGCCGATGACCGGGCCGATAAAAATCAGAAAGAATCTGTAAACCGGGTAGTCGTGGCCGAGGATGTCGACGATCCCACTCAGGATCAGCGGCGGTTCGACGACATGGTAGCCGGAGCCCCAGATCATGCGTACGGCATCGTCGAGCACCAGCAGGACCGCGAAAGTCAGCAGCAGCTGGTAAGACACATCCCGTGCATAAACCTTCTTGAGGAGGAATCTTTCGATCAGGACGCCAATCACCACCACGCAGAGCGGGCCCACGGCCAGACCAAGCCAGAAAGACTCGAAGTACTGCATCGACTGCATGCAGAGGTAGGCGCCAAGCATGAACAGGGAGCCGTGGGCGAAGTTCAAGACACCCAGAACACCGAAAACCGTGGTCAGGCCGACGGCAATCAGGAAGAGCAGCATCCCCCAGCTCAAGCCATTCAGAGTATTCATCAACAGGGTATCCATAGCATCTCCGGGGCTGTGTCACAGGGGATGGGACAAGACAAGCCCTGCCCCGGACCAGGTTGCACCGGGCAGGTCGGCAGGCGCCGGTCTGAACAGTCCGGCAGCAGGCTTTGCCCGCTGCCGGACTGGACAGGTTTACTTCATGACGCAGCCGGTTTCGGAAACCGGAGGCGTGACATCCTTGCCCCTGAAAATCTTGATCGGGTTGAGGATACGATGAGGGTAACCGGGCATGGCGGCCGTCTTCCCCCAATGGCCGTCGGTAATCGCCTGGTGGTCTTCCTTGCGGAACTCGATTTCGCCGGTTGGGATTTCGATCTTCAGCCCCTCGAGGGCGTTGACGATCGCCATCTTGTCAGTGGTCTTGGCTTTCTCCGCAGCGGCCTTGTAGGCATAGACAGCGCTGTAGGCACCGTGCGCATTGTAGGAAGGATAGACCCCGTACTTCTTGAAGTAGTCGGCGACGAACTTCTTGTTGAGCGGGGAGTCATTGGCCAGGAACCAGTATCGGGTGCCGACCCACAGCCCTTCAGGCATCTTGTCACCCAGCGCCGAGAGAACCTCGGTAGCGCCGCCCAGGGAGAAGAGCACCTGGTAGCTGCCCTTGAAGAAACCCATGTCGCTGGCCTGGCGCACGAAGTCGATCAGGTTACCGCCCCACAGGGAGATGAACACGCCGTCCGGCTTGCTGCTCATGATCTTGGTAATGTAGGCGCTGAAATCGGTGGTTTTGGTCGGCGGGAAGGCCACGTCATCCTTGGGCATGAATTCGGCAGAAGGGTTGTACTCCTTGAGGTATTTTTCAAAGTACTCCCAAGACTGGTGGCCGAAGGAGTAGTCGGGACCGACGGTGGTCCATTTCTTGGCGCCGGTTTCATTGGCCAACAGGGCCGCCGCCTTGACGTTCTGGGCCATATTCAGGGAGATCCTGAAGGTGTACTTGTTGCAAAGACTGCCGGTGACGTCCGGAGTGGCGGCATGGGTGATAATGAGGGGGACTTTCATCTGCTCGATGGAGGGGACGATAGTGTTGGCCACGCCGCTCGAGTCCAGGCCGACCAGCAGGTCGACGTTGTCCTGGTAAACCAGTTTGCGAATCGCCCGCAGGGCGACATCGGCCTTGCCGGTGGAATCCTCGAAAAAGCCCTCGACCTTGTTGCCGTTGATGCCGCCGGCGGCATTGATCTCCTGGATGGCCAGTTCAGCACCCTGCTTGGCGAACTCGCCGTAGGTCGAAAACGGTCCGGACATGATGTAGACGAAACCGATTTTAACATTGGCGGCCTGCGCCCCGACCAGGGACATGAACACAAAGGTCAAGGCGATGAAGCTACTAACGAACACTCTTTTCATGACTCTCCTCCTTCATTCCAAATCGTTGGTAAAGGCACGTAATGACTGAACAACCTGTTGTACGACACGGTACGCCAGTCGCTCATCCGGCGCACCAACACTGAAGTGAAGCCCTGCATCTTCAGACCGGTCCGACCTCCTTTCAAATATATAATATCGTTAAACAATGGAGTCAGATAAATATATATTAACATTATCGGACGTCAATAACATATTTTCTCGCTGCCTGACATCACTGCCGGTCTTCAGCAGAGACACTTGAAAACAAGTGACCCTTTCAAGTACCTCCGACTCTGCTAAACTGCTCTTGAACGCTAAAGAGGAGACAAGGAGTGACACTATGCAGACACTGAAGTTTGCGAACGACGACCGGATGCCGATCCTCGGCCTGGGCACCTGGAAAAGCGCGCCCGGCGAGGTCGGCCGAGCGGTTCGGGAGGCGATCCGGATCGGCTATCGGCACATCGACTGTGCCGCCATCTACGGCAACGAGGCGGAGATCGGCACCGCCCTCGAGGAGGCCGTGAGTTCAGGTCTAGTGAGACGCGACGAGTTGTGGATCACTTCGAAGCTCTGGAACAACGCCCATGCCACGGAGCAGGTCGGCACAGCGCTGCAGAGGACCTTGCAGGATTTGCGGCTCGACTATCTGGACCTCTACCTGATCCACTGGCCGGTGGCCTGCCGGCCGGATGTGAGCTTCCCGACTCGGGCGGAGCACTTCCTGAGCCTCGAGGAGGCGCCGCTCGCGGCGACCTGGACCGGCATGGAGGTTTGCGTCCAGAAAGGGCTGGCCAGGCATATCGGCGTGTCCAATTTCGGGGTCGGCAACCTCGCGGAAATAAGCAGCAGCGCGGTCATAAGGCCGGAGATGAACCAGATCGAACTGCATCCCTACCTGCAGCAGAATGACATGCTGACCTATTGCCGGCAACACGGCATCCACCTGACCGCCTACTCGCCTCTGGGCTCGTTCGACCGTCCCGCAGTCCTGAAGAAAGCCGGCGAGCTGAACCTGCTCGGAAACCCCACGGTGGCCGGCATCGCCAAGGCCCATGGCTGCTCGCCTGCCCAGGTGCTGCTGCGCTGGTCCATCGAGCGCGGCACCGCGGTGATTCCCAAGTCGACCAACCCGGTCCGCCTGGCCGAAAATTTCCAGTCCCTGGAGCTGAGGCTCAGCGACCGGGAAATGGCCGAACTGGCGAAGCTCGACTGTCATTTTCGCTACGTGCACGGCGAGTTCTGGACGCTCAAGGGCTCGCCCTATTCTCTTGAGGAGCTCTGGAAGTAAACAACCATGGCCGGAGATGGGCGTTCGGAATTTTTGATCTCCGACCCCGTGATGCAATCAATGGAAAAGCAGGTATGCTTTAGTAAAGCGCACGTTTACGGCGGTTCGCCTCGACTGGTGCAGCGGCAGGTTCGGAGTCGCCGATCGTACCTGGCGGCATGATCAATTCCACGGGAGTTGTCCGATGGGACAGGAAAGAAAGGAGGGTTTATGAGTGAGACCGCGAAACTTTTTGCGCAAGGCCTTTTCCTGGGCTTTGCCCCTGATGAGATTGAGGCATTCCTGCGCCGCTGTCAGGAGAAGACCTATCCGGACGGCGCCAACCTGTTCATGGAGCAAACCGAGGCGACCAGGCTGTACCTGATCCTGAAGGGGAACCTCGTACTCAACTTCGAGATGCCGCATCGGGAAGGTGCCGACACCACCATCGCAATCCGCAAGCCCGGCGATGCCGTCGGCTGGTCGGCAATCGTACCGCCCCACCAATACCGGCTCTCCGGATATTGCAAGGGGAAAACCACGCTGCTTGAAATCGACCGAAACACCCTTCAGGTGCTCTTTGAGACCAACTACCACCTGGCTTACATCTTCATGCGCAACATCGCCATCCTCACCGGCGAGCGCTTGCACCAGGTCCAGGATAAACTGGCCAAGGCCCTTGTCAACGAGGCCGTCAACGGCTGGTAAGAAAGTTGTCCGTCACCTGGCCGGAAACGGCACACGCAAAAAGGGCCCTCGAAAACGAGTGTTCTTTCAGAGCACTGAAAGCCCTACTATCTTTAGGTGGGGTTTGCTTTTTGAATCTGACGAAAATTTGCATCCGGAAAATCTAATGGATGCGACTAAGTCATTTCAAGGATGGTTCGAGTCTTTGATGAATTTTGACGGAAGCAGGGCAACAGATGGACATTCTGTTGCCCTGCTTTATTTGGTGATGAGATTTACTGTTGACCTCCCCTTCCCAGATTAGTTTGCCCAGCCAGAGTCAGAGTCGGCAACCTAAGAGCACAATCTAAGCAGAACCAAAACCGGCGGGTCGCGTCCCGCCAGACGCCGTACTCTTTTGCTGGCCCAAAAGAGTACGCAGAAAA
>JAHEDT010000021.1:0-37359 GCA_024641085.1 Geobacteraceae bacterium
TTTTTACGTCAGGTGTCAATACCTTTTGCCCCGATAAATTTTAGTAAGACTCGACAATTAAAGCATTCAGTTCACAGCATAGGAGCCGCCTCTGAAAAGAGGCGGTTTCTTAATCAAGGAAAAACAGCGCAAAGGGTCTTATTTAACCTCCGGCACTGTTTAAATGGGGGTGAGATTGGCCAAAACGCGAGCTTCTTGCCAACCCTGACCAACAAGAAAAACCCCCGGTCCGAAGATCGAGGGTTTGCTTGCTGTTGGAAGGTGAATGATAAGATAAAAACAGACCTCAACAGTTTATCGGCCGGAGAATTGATTGTCCTTTCAGGACTCCGACTCCAAGCCCCTCCCGATTCTCAATACCGCCTCCAAGAGACCGTCTACTTGAGATTGATTGGCACGTGCCCCGACAAAGCAGGGCCGAAGCGCCAACCTCCCCTTCACGCGTGTTGTGCTGGGCATATATTGATTTTCCCGGACCAGGCGGCGGTGGAGTCGCTGGTTGAATTGGTCGAGATCGCTGATATCGGGGGAGACGTAACGGAAGCAACAGATGGACAGAGTCGGCTCACTCAGGACTTCCAGATTAGGATGCCCTTTGGCGTAATGGGCAAGATAGCGGGCCATGGCATTATGTCGTTTCACCCTCTCGCGCATCCCATGCACACCAATTTCCCGAATCAATGCCCACACCACAACGCCGCGGCAGGGAGAACTCAACTCGACGCCAAAATCAAAATAAGGAATGCCGAAGTCGTCCAGCGAGTGTTCGATCGCCGGGGCGGATTGGTCCCCATGTTCGACAGAGCCTTCCAGGTAATCGGCCGGCTCCTGAGTAAATGCACGGTATAAAATTTGCCGGTCACGAACAAAGGTGGCTGCGACGCCAACCGAAGCGCCAAGCCATTTATGGGGGTCGACAATGACCGAGTCGGCCAGTTCCAAACCCTGGAAAAGAGGACTGATCTGTTCATCCAGAATACCGGGCAAACCATAAGCACCATCGACATGGAACCAGATGGAATGTTCCACGGCGATTTCTCCCAAAGCCTGCAGCGGGTCGATTGCCCCGGTATTGGTGGTTCCCGCATTGGCAACTATGGCCATTGGCAATCGTCCGGCAGCCTGGTCCTCTGCAATCGCCCGTTTTAAAGCATCCACCTGCATGCGGCCCTTTTGATCACAGGCGATCATCCTGAGCGCATGGCGACCAATGCCCAGGATGCCGCAAGAACGCTGAATCGTATGATGACACTCTTCACTGGCATAAACAGAGACCCGCTGGTTCACGCCATCAGCCGCAGGGTCATGACCGATTTTCTCGAATGCGGACTGACGAGCCCCTCCCAGGGCGACCAGGTTCGCAACCGAGCCACCACTGCTGTAGACCCCCTGCATACCCCCAATGCCGCACATCTCCGCCAGCCACTGTAACGACAACTCTTCCAAGAAGTTAAAAGCAGTATGCATGTAGCGTTGCGGAGACGCGATGCTGGCCGCCGTGGACGCGAGGGTCGAAGCGCTCGTCGAACCGGTCGTGATGAAAGAACTGAAGCCAGGTCTTGGAACAGGAGAACCGTTTGGGATAATTTGGGAGAGCAGGTCCTGAGTGACCTGCTCAATCCCAACGCCTTGTTGGGGTAAAGGCCTATCGAGATACTCACGCCAGTTATTACCCGGGTGCAATGCGTCAGGGTGTTCGAATTTTAAATACTCATCGAGCCCGGCGCCAATCAGCGACAATAATGTCTGCAAGTTCCCGGTTTCAGCCTGTTCCATGAACATAAAAGCCTCCTTGCAGCGGCCAGTAGGATCAAGCGTTTTTTTGATATCGCCAATCTTTTTACCGCACCTGCTTAACGATACTGCCAAATCAAGACCAGTCAAGTAACCTATTCACCCGGTCGGGCGGGCGGCGCGGGACTCAGGGAGCGATTGCGGTTTCTTTTCTGATTCTCCTGTTTAAGACTTTAGCAACAAGAGGTGTTGTTCAATTCTCAACTATTTCACCAATTCGATTTCGCCGGGGCGCCAGGTCTTCTCAATCCAGGGTTCGAGCGGAGCATACATCCGCAACGCGACAAACCAGCCTTTGCCCGGCACGGTTGCAAGCCAGTTATTCTCAAAACCTTTCGGTGGTTCCGGCGAGAAGTAGATGTCGTAAGAGCCGTCTGCATTTTTCTTGAGGCCTTCGGTCTGGCTGCCGACGGTCGGAAACTTCTGGCTGGTCTGAAGTTGCGAGCGGGTTTGGTTGTCATACATCGTTAGCGCCCAGAAAGCTTTTGCCGGAGGATTTGCGGGAAGATGCAGTTTGTAAACTTGAGAGCCATCGAAAGGTCTCTTGTTGGAATCAACGTAAGCGATTCCGTAGTCAGAGCCCACCCCGGCCTTGCTGACCGCCATGGCAGGTGTCACCGCGGTATAGGGGTAATGGAACATCACGCGAGCGTCGGAATTCATGGTTTGGCCGTCTTTGCCGTTGAAAAAAACATTCTTGTCAACCCAACCCATAAGCCAGGCGCTGTCTGTGTCCGGATAGATCCTTACACCCTTCATGGTTTCATCCGTACGAGGGTGCCACACGATTGAACGTGCTGTGGCGTTAGCAATCTTCACAGCATCCGTGAGTATGTTCTTCATGCGTTCATCAGGACTGAACGGCTTGCCTTTTTCAATACCGATCGAGGCAAACAGGCCGCGTGTTTCCGGGTCCAGCATGTCGAGATGTTCTTCCTGAATCCACTCGTTGAGATGTTCATAAAACAAGTAGTTGTTTGCGTGAATCGTATTGAACGAAACAAAGGAACCACTGATAAATTCCATTATAGGGGGGTTGTCTTTCTTTGACAGTGGGTAAATCCGCAGACTCTCTTTCACATTCTTCGCCGCCGCCTCCAGACCCTTGGCGATCGAGGCCCGCATAAAAACCCAGACGTTGTATGTCTTGGCTTGCACTACGAAGTAACCCTCGGCAATCTCGCCCTTAAAGTCGGGCGGAAGCACCAAATATTTACCGCCTTTTCCCTTGTCGGGGCCGGCAGGTCCAATATCCTGCATGTAACGGAACCACGCATCATTAAAGGCGCCCAGCATGCCAGGCGGCGCCTCGACCACTGTCGCGCCGTCGCGTTTCAGGTTGAGCGTTGGGATGACATACATTGTGGACGTGTTTCCCGTCAGAAAGAGTGACGTGGAATCCATCAGTTTATCCATGATCATCACCTGATGGCACTCCAACGCGCCCACCTCGTGATTGCCATGAATCAGCGCCTGCAATGAAGCGCCGGGCATACCTTTGAGAAAAGCGTCCACACCGCGCATGGTGTCGAGATAATCATAGACCATCTCTGCAGTTTCAGGGGATGGCGCGCCATCAAGGAATTTGAGCGTGCCGATCGAAGTTTCAACCTGATCCGGAGTCGAAATCGAATCCAGAACTTCCTTGCTGACTTGCGCAGCGGCAGGCAAACCCGCGAAAAGCGTAAAGAGAGAGACAAGAGCAGTGCTTGAAATGATTCTAAAGTCTGATTTTTTCATGACCTAACTCCTTGAGTTATTAAATCATTATCAAGAATAGCTTAACGGCAAAGGACAACAGTTCAATGACTTGTAGGTAGAATCATGAAACAAAAAAAGCCCTCCGTACGGGAGGGCCTTCATATCTCTTTTTATCCTGACGCAGTTATCGTTTGCAGAAACTTCTCAATTATTTAGCGAATTCCATTTATTTAGCTGAACGACATACAGATTGGGAGTTACCAGGACCGCACAGCACCGGTATCGACATGGACAAAATCAGCCTTCGGGTAGTAGCCGACACCGCCCTTGCGCAGGTCGAGCGCGGCCTTGCGCAGAGTTTTCAGGGGGACGCCGGGCAGCCGCAGGTCAACAGCTTTACCCTGCACGTGGTAGCTGTTTTTGGCGACCCCGCGGGACATGCTGCGCAGCAGCCGGTTGGTCTCTGGTGAACGGTATCCGGAGATGATTTCGAAGGGGCGATTGGCGTCTATTTTGCGGGAGATCGCCGCCATCAGGTCGATGGTCTTCGGATCAATGGCGTGAATTTCATCGGTGCGATGATCGCGCAGGACATAGTTAATGTCCTGCAGAGCGTCTGGCAGATAGATGCCCTGTTCCCAGTAGACCACTTCCTTGAGGCGCTCACCGGTATGGGTGTTGAGCAGACTGAGAGTCCGTTCAGCAGGACCGGTAAAGCCGGTACGGGCCCAGGCTGGCAAGGGGGCGACACAGATCAGCGAAGCAAACAGTCCGATCTTCAGGAGCTGGCGACGATTCATATTTGGCAAGAATGGGTTGTCTTGGTTGTTGTTCGGCATTACAGATCAGCCCTCACAGAGAACAAAGCACACCAGCATCAGGTTCACAACCTGGTTACTAGCAAATGCCGTTCCAATCCGTTTGGATGGTTGGCAAAAAAACCGGCCCGCATCGCGCAGGCAGATGTAAACAGGGAAATCCTCTAGTTATTGCAATATCAACGGAAACTGAGAGAAAAGCATGTGGGCTGGAATGCCCGGTCAAACGATCCGTCAAATGACACTGCCGGGTGACAGTTATATGTCACCCGGCAGTTCTTAACACGAAGTCGAGGTATTTTTCAAGTTATTGTTTGTTAAGAATAAATCTTCCTGTCAGGACAGTTCGAAAGCGATTTTGAGCACCACCTGGTACTCGGTCACTTTACCTGTATCATCGATATGCCCGCGCACTTCCTGAACCTCGAACCAGGAAAGCTTGTCCAGGGATTTCTTGGCGCGATCAACCGCCGTCTGAATGGCCCCTTCGACGCTCTGCGACGATGTGCCGATTACTTCCACTTTTTTGTAGATGCGTGAGTCACCGTAAGTCATTGGATACCTCCGTGAGTTGAGTCGAAGCGGAGCGTGACATGCACGGGGGTTGTCGTCCACCGGGGAAACACGCTCGTCGCCCGCCAACCAAGCTTAACAGAATACCGGCGATATTCCAGCAAACTCATGGAGAGAAAATCAGGCTGTCAGCCACCGAACCTGTTGCGATGCAGATGATCGAATGGCAGGGACGCGGTCGCGTGACCGGCCTTTTGCTCGCCGGGGTAGCCGATGCCGATAATGCATTCGACCTCGTGGGTTGCGGGCAGATTGAGCAGCTTCTGCAGATATTCGTTGGCGCTGCAGGCGGCGCTATGGGGACGCAGGCGGACCTGGGCCCAGCAACTGCCGAGACCGAGGTCTTCGGCAGCCAGTTGGATGACCATGGCGGCAATCGAGCAGTCTTCCGTCCAGACGTCACTTTTGGTCGTGTCTGCAGCGACCACGATGGCCAGCGGGGCTCCGGCCAGGAATGCCGAGCCGTGGGCCTTGGCCGAAGCCAGGCTTGGCAGCAAAAGCGGGTCGGTCACGGCGATGAATTCCCACGGGTTGCGCCCACGTGACGTCGGCGCACGCAGAGCCGCCTCCAGGATGGCATCCAGCTTGTCGGCTTCAACCGGTTTTGGAATGAATTGACGAATGCTGCGACGCTTGCGCAGTAGTTTGAGCAGGTGGGCTTCCATGATCAGTTCTTCTCCAGATAGGTACAGATGATTTCGACCGAGCTCATGTCGATCGAAAGGATTTCAATGCCGAACCCCTGAGGCAGGGTCATGTTGTTGCGTGGCAGGCCCTGGTTGATCCAGGCGATGCGGCCGACCACCTCTATCCTCTTGGCACTGATGGTCGGTAGCAGGAAAGATGCTTTGAGGCGGCTGTTGGGCGGAATTTCATCGCGGAACTCGACATAGAGCCCATGCAGGCTGATGTCGACGCCACGCCCCTGGTAAACGGTGTCATTGATGGTGAATTCGACCGTCATCTGGCAGGGCACACGCCGTTCGCGGCGTTCGATGTTGAACAGGTAGCGATGACCGAGATTGAGGAATTCCTCGCGTCCGAACGGTTTGGCCAGGTAGCCGTCACAACCTGAGGTCTCGACCTCCTTGACGGTCGAGTCACGGCCAGGGGTGAAAACCAGCAGGACCGGGATATCTTTGAGGGACGGATTGGCCTTGATTTTACGGCAGGCGTCGATGCCGTTCATACCCGGCATGTTGACGTCCATGTAAACCAGGTTGGGGTGTTCTCTCAAGACCAGCTCGACGGCTTCTTCACCACTGCTGGCAGTGAAAACGGTCGCAGGGGTCCGCTTGAAATAGTCACGCATGACCACACGGAAAAAATCAACATCATCAACCAGAAGAATCTTCAGGTTGTTCTGGTTCATTCTGGGTACCTCCCATGAAAAATCTTTATCTGGAATCGTGAACCGGGGGCTCTCGATGGGCTGTTTCAGCAACCGTCATCGAGCAGCTGCTGCAGCTTGGCAACCTTGTTTTCGATGGCCGCATGCAGCTGTTCCTCTCCGAACATGTAGGCCAGCTGGCCGACCATCAGGAAGACATCGGCAAGTTCATGGACAACGGCATCGCTGTCAACCTTGCCGCGGGCGAAGTGCTGCAGTGTGGCAATCAATTCGGCACATTCTTCGACCGCCTGATCGTACTGAGCCTTTTCCCCCCACCTGCTGATGGTTTTTGCATAAATCTCGCGATAACGCATCATGATTGAAATCAGCTTTCTGGAAAAAATTTGTAATTAACGGCATGTTAATGCAAACTTTGCATCTTCGGTTCATCGGCAAACAAGAGCTATTTATTAGAGATTAACAGGAAAACCAAAAGAAAAGAAATTCAAAAAAGAGTCGCATTGAAAACCCGGCTGTTGGCTCAAGCAAGCGTGGCATCCGGTGAGGCAGCGCTCTCCACCACTTCGAAACGGTATGAAGTGTTAGCCATAACCTATCGACTATTAATCACTTTCTATTGACGCGACACACTCTTCCATGGTTTCCAGACAGATCCCTTTAACCATGTCGTAGGAAATGCAGATCCCTTCAATGACTTCCTTGTCGTCACGGTTGCATTTCGATGGGTCGATATTCACCAGGTCCATGATGCACTCCTCTGCAGGGTTGCGGCTATTGCTTCGACAACATCTCATAGCTGAACAAGAGCAAACGTTGTGCCATTTTTAAACGAAGTTATTATCAAAACAGAGGTTAGCTACAAAGTCACCAAGGCACGGAGGGGTTATGGTGTTGATTTGCAAGGAGCACCCTTGCTTGGCCTGTTCAATCAATTTTAACCGGTAATAAAGAGCAGCTTGGAGTTTTCGTGTCGTCGTTTATGGGTTATAGAAGCTTTTTTACGGTTCCAGAACCTAATAAAAATGTTTAACGCAAAGGCGCAAATGCCGCAGAGGGAAAGTTCATAGAACACCAGAAAATCTCACGCCTTTGACATTGCTCTCTGCGTCTTCGCGTCTTTGCGTTCATGAATGACTTAAGTTTTGTTCTGTCTTTGTTTAGCTTATCAGCCCCTTTTAAATGCTTTTGAGCAAAGTCGGGGGCAAATCAGGCTGGGAGAAGGAATGACCAGGATTTGAAGGAGAGTCACAAACAACTAAAAAACCCGCACCAATCGGTGACGGGTTGAAAACCGCTCCTGCAACAGGAATTGGGCTGTCAATCAGTTCAGTGTCGCTCGCGACGCTCAGGGCCCTGGTAGTTCCCGTTGACGCTTTCAGGTTTCGGCTGCCTGACCGGGTCGATGCCAGGGGTTGCCCAGCCATCGGTTCGCTTGAACTTGAGGATGCGCTCTCTTTGTATCAGAACGTCCAGCACACGCGGAGCAAAGTGATGGTATGTGCCGTCCGTCATGATGACATCGATGTACGAGCGGTCCGTCCTGCTGAGAAATGCATGCTCAGGCATGTCACACCTCCGCCGGTTACTAACTCTCTACAACAATTACCATCTTTTCTGCCTGGTGCAAGCAAAAAACTGCTGTTTTTCATTAACTTAACGAAATCATTGGGGTATGAGCAACGACCACTTTCAGAAAAAACGCATGCCGGTCAACAGAGCGGCCACAGCCAGGCCGAACAGCAGGGCACACAGGCCGTTGCGAATCCACCGGTACTTGTGGGTCAGCCGGTGCCTGCCGAGGTAATAGATCTCTCTCAGGTAAGCATCGTAGAGCTTGTCACGGTCGGCGAGGGTCTCCTTGAAGGCCACCTTGAATTCCTCCTCGCTGACCCGGGCGAAAGAGCGAAAATAGAAGATGTTCAACACACCCTTGACGTGCAGGGCCGGGATGATCGCAAAGATCGAGGAGAGAATCGCCATGGCGCCGGTGACCATCAGAACGATGAACGTCGCCAGGTCGAGCTTGTCATACTGGGTTACCGAGATCGTCAACATCAGAGAGGCCGCGGTCATGATCATCGACGCCTTGTGATCGGCCATCTGGTTAAGCGTCATGTGCTTGGTCAGGTTGGCGCGCAGGGCATTGCTCGCCAAAAGCCGCGGCAGGATCGGTTCTTCCACCTTGGTCTCCTCCATTACTTGCTCCTCTGTCATGAGAATTGTGTGATCGAACACTTACTTATCATAACGCGGCGTTGATATCTTGTCTGCAAAATGCAACCGATCGGGATCTTTCGCAATGCTTTTGTAAGTGGAGCTAAAAACCACAACAAGGCGAGGCTTGCCAGGAAGACACGAAGGCACCAATCCGCGTCTTATTTCCGGTTAAGTTCGTTGGGGCTGGCCCGGCAAAGGTGCTGTTTGTATAACAATATCTGTTATCGCACGGTGTCCTGGACGCTTAGAGATTAACCTTTCTGGTTATAATTCGTTGGTAAATATTGCATATTCCCCACGACCTATTAACCTTGAATCATGTGTGGTCGATTTGCCCTTGAACATTCCACTGAACAGCTTATGAAAACCTACCGGCTTTCATCAATACCCGACGTGCCCCCGCGCTACAACATTGCCCCCGGCCAGCAGGTTGGCGTGGTCAGACAGAACCATGACGATATGCGCCAACTGGTCACCATGAAATGGGGACTGGTTCCGTCATGGTCGAAGGACCCGGCCGTCGGCAACCGGATGATCAACGCCCGCAGCGAGACCGTGCATGAAAAACCATCCTTCAGGCAGGCGTTCCGCTCCAGGCGCTGCATCATTCCGGCGAGCGGCTTTTATGAGTGGCACCAGGCAAGAAATGTAAAGATCCCCCACTACGTTCGCCTGCGTGACGGCCTCGTCATGTCCCTGGCCGGATTGTGGGAGAAGTGGAAAGCTCCGCAGGGGGAGGAGATCGAGACGTGCACCATTCTCACCACGGCGGCGAACGGCCTGGTCAAGCAATTTCACGATCGCATGCCGGTGATTCTGCACAACGAGGAGTTCGATCTCTGGCTCGATCGGGACAGCGACGATCTCGGCCGCCTGGCGGAGCTGTTTCACCCCTACCCCTCCGATTTGCTGGTGGAGCATCCTGTCTCCATGGAGGTCAACAGTCCCCACAACGAGGACCCCAGCTGCATCCTTCCTCTGGACCTGGCCTCCGGAGATTAATGGCACGCTGTACCGGCATCAGACCTGACCAGCCAGGTCGGGCGACTCTCCCCGAAGGATAAGGCACGATAATGGCGCCCGGTGCTCCGCCCTTCCTGATTCCCAACGTCCGCTTGTTCATCATCTTCCGCGTACTGTTCAACGCGCGCTTCTATTACCCCGTTTTCTCGATCCTGTTCCTGGATTTCGGCCTGACCCTCTCCCAGTTCGCCCTGCTGAACGTCGTATGGGCGGTGACCATCGTGTTGTGCGAGGTCCCCTTCGGAGCCCTGGCCGACAGTTTCGGACGGCGCAACCTGCTGGTTTGTGCCGGGGGCCTGATGGTTCTGGAAATTGCGCTTTGGGCATTCGTGCCGCGCGACAATCTCGACCTGCTGTTCTGGGCTTTTGTCCTCAACCGGATCTTGAGCGGCATGGCGGAAGCGGCCGCCAGCGGCGCCGATGAGGCGCTGGCTTACGACAGTCTCAAGCAGCAGGGTGACAGCAGCGACTGGGGACGTGTCCTGGAACGGCAAATCCAGCTGCAGTCGGCCGGCTTCGTCGTTGCCATGACCCTTGGCGGCGTACTTTACGACCACGCGCTGCTGCAGCAGCTACTACAGCTGTTCGGTCTGCACTGGGTCATCACCAGCGAGACCACGCTACGGCTGCCGATCTACTTCACCCTGGCATCTGCCATCCTGGCCCTGCTGACCACCTTGAGAATGCGCGAGGTTAACGACAGAACCGGCCGAACGACGGCCAGCAGCCAGTCGATCCAAGCCGCCCTGGACCTGGTCTGGCGGGCCGGCGGATGGATCTTTCGCACGCCTTTCGTGCTTGCAGTGATGCTGTTCGGCCTGTTGTGCGACAGCGTGATCAGGATGATCCTGACCATGGACAGCCAGTATTATCGACTGATCGAGATTCCTGAAGCGCTCTTCGGGGTAATCGGTTCGCTGCTGGCCTTGTTCGGCTTCGTGGTGCCCGCACTGGCCAGGCGCCTGGCTGAGAGCCGCACACCGCTCTTCAACCTGCTTTGGACCGCCTCGGCGATCCTGCTCGGCCTGATCGGCATCTGCTTCGTTTGGCCGTGGTTCGGTCTGCTGCCGGCGCTGCTGCTGTTCAGCAATCTTTACCTGGTCGGATTCTTCAGCAGCTACTACCTCAACCAGGCCGTCACTGCCGAGCAGCGGGCCACGGTGCTTAGTTTCAAGGGGCTGTTTCTCAACCTTGGCTATGGCGGAATCGGCCTGCTTTATGCACTTTTGCTCGCGCTGCTGCGTGGTCGAATCGTGCAATCAGACTCGAACCTGAGCGAGACGCTGCTTAAAAACCAGGTATTCGTCGACTCCCTGCCCTGGTTCGTCGGCTACTTCGGGGTTCTTTTGACCGTGCTGCTGCTGGTTGCATGGCGCATGTTCGGCAAACCGCGCCGATAAGCGCCGCTCGTCAGAGCAGCTGGCGCAGGGCGGCGGCGAAGCGATCGATCTCTTCCAAGGTATTGTAGTAGTGCAATGAGGCCCGCAGCAGGGGCGGATGGGGGCGCTGCGCGGAGCTGACCGGGTTGGCAGAGAACGGCACGACCGAGCAATTGATCTGCCGGGCGGCGAGCTGCTGCTGCAGCTGTTCGGCGGGAACCTGCGTCGCGTAAAAGGTGACGATGCCACACTGTATCTGGCCCGGATCGGCCACGGTGACCCCGCCGATGGCGTGCAGTTCCCGGCGCAGGCTGCCGGCGAGCTGGGCGATCCGCTCGCTGATCGATGGCAGCCCCCACTCGAGGGCATAGTCGATGGCGACCCCCAGGGCGAGCTGGCCCGCGCAGCTGCGCTCCCAGCACTCGAAACGCTTCGCATCGGCACGCACCCGGTAGCGATTGATGTCAAGCAGCTCGGCCGCGTAATGGTTGAGCTGATCCGGTTCGAGCTGTTCAATCAGGGCAGAACGCACATAGAGCAGCCCGGTGCCACGCGGGCCGCGCAGGAACTTGCGGCCGGTGCCGCAGAGCAGGTCGCAGCCGATCTCTTCGACATCGACCGGCAGCTGGCCGAGGGCCTGGCAGGCGTCGAGCAGGTAGGGAACGCCGGCGGATCTTGCCACTTTGCCGACCGCCGCTGCCGGGTTGACCAGGCCGCTCCCGGAGGGCACCTGGGTCAGGCAGACCAGCCGGGCTCGTGCGTCGATCAACCGCTCCAGGGCGGCGACATCGATCTGGCCGTGGGCATCGTCCGGGACCCAGACAATCTCGACCCCCCGCCTTTTTGCCCGGTGCAGCAGGGCCACCAGGTTGCTGCCGTACTCGGCACAGCCGGCCAGGATGCGGTCGCCTGGCCTGAAGTCGAAGGCGTAGAAAGCGGCGTTCCAGGCCCGCGTCGCGCTGTCCGTGTAAGCGATTTCTTCGGCAGAGCAGTTCAGCAGGCGCGCGCCGGCGGCGTAGAAGTTGTCCAGCTCGGCGCCACGCCGGGCCATGACTTCATACCCCCCCTGCTCTTCCTCTTCGCGCAGGTACCGGTAGAGGGCGTCGGCAACCGGAACCGGCGGCAGGGAAGCGCCGGCATTGTTGAAATGAATCCGCTGTTCGCAGCCGCGGGTTTCACGGCGGGCCCGCGCAAGATCGAATTCTCGGCTCATCACGAGGTTTTCTCCCACACGGTCAATTGTGAAACCGTGTGCTGGAACTTGCGGGCGGTTTCGCGAAGCACGAACTCGACATCGCGCGGCTCGCCGAGTCTGCAGAAATGGGACGCGAGCTGATCGTCCAGGCCCTGCAGGGTCGTGAAGGGTTCACCGGCCCGGCGGATACCGCCAACCCAGTGGGACTTTTTGGTGAATTCCTCCAGCCAGGTGTAGGGGGACGCGATCACCAGCAGACCGCCGGGGTTGATGCGCTCGTGGATCATCGCGAGGAAGCGGGCCGGGTCGTAAAGTCGATCGAGCAGGTTGGCGGCCAGCACCAGGTCGTAGCCGGTGAACTGCGCCTTGAGATTGTGGGCGTCGCCCTGGACGAACTCGATCCTGTCGCCAAGGCCCTCCAGGCCGAATTCAGCCAGGCGCTTCTCGTGGAAGGAGACGATCTCACCCTCCTCCGGCAGTTGGTAGTGAATGACCCCCTTATCCTGCAGCTGGTGAGCGATGCGGATGAAGCGGGCGGAGAAGTCGACGCCCGTAACCAACGCGAACTGCCTGGCCAGTTCGAAGCTGGCACGGCCGACCGCGCAGCCGAGATCCAGGGCGCGGCGCTTCGGCCGCCCCCCCATGTCGGCGAGGCAGATCTGCGCCAGCTGGACCGGAAAATTGCTGACGCCGAACTTATCCGGGCCGAAGTGCGCATCGCAGTACTGGGCCACGGCATCATCGGTCTCGTACATCGCTTCCGGCTCTTCGACGCTCTGTTCGGCGGCCACGTAACGAAAGCCGGCGTGTTGGAAGAAGTGGCGACGGAAGGCGTAGCGTGAATCACGGGTCGCCTCGTTGCCGGTGGAGATCCACGAGCCGCCCTTGATCAGGTTGTGCTGGGTGTCGAAGGTTGGCGTCGAGAAGTCGTCGTACCAGGGATGCACCTCGAAACCGGTGAAGCCGGTGATCGGGGTTTCGGTCCATTGCCAGACATTGCCGATGATGTCATAAAAATCCCCGAAGACGAACCGGTTGACCGGGCAGGAAGAGGCCCAGTACTCGAGATTGATATTGCCAGGCGCCCGCTCCCAGTAGGGCTGGTCGGGAATCTCGTGCAGATCATGCAGGCGATACCATTCGTCTTCGGTGGGCAAGCGGATGGGCAGGCCGCTCTGCTGCCCCTTCCAGTTGCAGAAAGCCTTGGCCTCGAGGTAATTGACCTCCACCGGCCAGTTCCAGGGCATGGAGATCTCCCGGGCCATGGTGCGGAAGCGATAGCCGTTGTCGTCCCGGATCCAGAAGAGTGGCTGTTGAGCCTTGCTGAAGCCGACCCAGCGCCAGCCTTCGTCGGTCCAGTACTGCTCATGCCGGTAGCCGCCGGCCTCGACGAACTCCAGGAATTCCCGGTTGGACACCAGGTACCTGCTGGCGTCAAAATCCTCCACGTTGAAGTGGTGGCGTCCGTATTCGTTGTCCCAGCCATACAGCGGGTGAGTCCGGGTCTTGCCCAGCACCACCTTGCCGCCGGCAACCGGCAGGAGCTCGTTGCGCGGCGCCTCTCCGGACTCCGTGCAGATGTCCCAGAGCGGCAGCTGGCGCACCCGGTCGAGGGGCATGCGGCGGAGGATTACCGACGAGGTTTCCAGGTGAATGCGCTGGTGCTCGATCCCCATCATGATCGCCCAGAAGGGGTTGTCCCAGTCGATGGGCAGCGTCAGCGGCAAGGTCTCGATCACGCTGTCGACCAGGGACCGCACCTGGTCACGGTAGGCCTTGACTTCGGCGACCGTCGGCCAGTCGTAGTGGGCATCGTCGAGATCGTCCCAGGACATTTCGTCGACACCGATGGCGAACATCGCTTCGAAGCGCGGGTTGATGCGTTCATCGATGATTCTGGCGACGATCAGCTTGTTGATATAAAAAACCGCGGTATGGCCGAGATAGAAGATCGGCGGATGGCGCAGCGGTTCGGCGCGCAGGGTGAACGCCGCGTCGTCGGCCAGTGTGTCGTAGAGCTGCTCATCGATGCTGTAGGTCTTATGGAAGTAGGCGCGAATCTCGCTGCGCTTGTCGTCCGGAGCTCCCGTATTCAGGATCGTGGTACGGGTATTACGGAGGTCCATGTTGTCTCCTTTCAGCTCGAATGCTGCAGTAACTCATTATAACAAGCTGCGACAAGAATGTGGCCGGCGGGCAACCCAAGCGACGGCAGAAGTCTGGCCAGCAGGCGATTTTTCCGGCTCTATAACCCCAAAAAGGCTTAACGCGGAAACGCAGAGGGAAATTTTATATACGTTAAATCAAAAATATTTTTCAGGTTAAGATCGAACAATCAGGTCAAGCCAGGGTGATGCCTGCTCAGCATGAGCTGTGATTGCTTCGTGTCTTGCTGACTTTGTGGCGAACCTTGATTGCGGTTCTAAGTCGGTCATTTTCAGTCCGGCCGCCGGCCAAAAGATTGTTGCCCGACTGGTCCGCGAGTGCCGGGAGCAACCGGACCCGCTCTAAAGATCGAACGACTGCTGCGGTTCCGGTATGGCGACATTCCCGATCCCCAGTTCAGCGCGCAGCGCATCGGCGAAGCTCGCCGAGGACTCCTCCTCGCCATGGACGATAAAGGTGTGCTGCGGCTTGTGCCCCATGACCCGGACGAAATCCAGCAGACCTTCGCGGTCGGCATGACCCGAGAATCCCTCCAGGACTTCCACCCTGGCCCGCACCGGGAATTCCTCGCCGAAAATCCGCACGGTCTTGGCCTGTTCCACGATCAGCCGGCCAAGGGTGTTGGGTGCCTGCCAGCTGGTCATGAGTATCGTATTGCGCGGGTCGCTGATGCGGTTGCGCAGGTGGTGGAGGATCCGGCCGCCCTCCAGCATGCCGCTGGAGCTGATGATGATCGCAGGAACCTTCAGGGCGTTGAGGGCCTTGGACTGCTCCACGGTCTGGGTGTACTTGAGGCGGCCGAAGCCGAAGGGATTCTTGTCGTCGTCGGCCAGCAGGAATTCACGGGTCTCGGCATCGTAGACTTCCGGGTGCAGCCGGAAGATATCTGTCGTGCGGGTCGCCAGCGGGCTGTCGACGAAGATCGGCATATCGGGGATGGCCTGCTCGTTGTAAAGCTTGTGCAGAGCATAGACCAGCTGCTGGGTCCGGCCGACGGCGAAGGCCGGGATCAGCAGCGAGCCGCCGCGGCCAACCGTCTCTTTGACGATGCGCTCCAGCTCTTTTTCCGACTCGGGGTACGGTGGGTGCAGCCGGTTGCCGTAGGTGCTCTCCATGATCAGGATATCGGCACCTGCACTGATCGGGACCGGATCGCGGATGATCGGGATATCCGGTCTGCCGATATCGCCGCTGAATACGAGGCGGTGGGAACGCCCGGTCTCCTGGTCGTCGATCTCGAGAATCACGTGAGCGCTGCCCAGCATGTGTCCGGCATCGACCAGGGTCAGCCGGACGCCCGGGAAGAGCTGGTGAGGCCTGTTGTAGCTCAGGCCCACGAACTGTTCCATCCCCTTGGCCACATCAGGCTTGGTATATAGCGGTTCAAAGAGCCGCTGGCCGTTCTTCTGGCGCCGGCGATTGACGAACTCCACGTCCTTCTCCTGGATATAGGCGCTGTCCATAAGCATTACGGCGCACAGATCGCGGGTTGCCGAGGTACAGAAGATGCTGCCGGAAAAGCCGTTTTTGACCAGGCATGGGATGCGTCCTGAATGATCGATATGGGCGTGGGAAAGCACCAGGCAGTCGATCTCGGTGCTCGGGCAGAACTCGCTGCGGTTACGCTCGAAGGCTTCCTTGCGTTTGCCCTGGAACAGGCCGCAGTCGAGCAGGATCTTGTTGCCGTTAACCTCAATGAGGTGTTGGGAGCCGGTGACCGTGCGGGCGGCGCCGTGGAAGGTGATTTTCATGGTTCTCCCCTTACCGAAAAAGCCTGTGTTTCCTCAGGCCAGGAAATTCTTCAGGCCGGTGAAAAAAATCTGTGCGGCGATCGCTGAAACGAACAGCCCGGTCAGCTTGGTGAGGATGTTCAAGCCCTGCTGACTGATGAGCCTCTCGGTGCGGCCGGCGGCAATCAGCAAACCGCCGACGGCCAGCACGGCGCACAACAGGGCCAGGCAGGCGGTGACCTTCTCGGGGGCGCTCTTCAGGCCCGCCCCCATGACCAGCAAGGCGCCGATGGTCCCTGGCCCGACGGTGATCGGGATCGCCAGGGGCACCACGGCCACATCCTCCTTGAAATCCTGGGCGGCAACGATCGTCTTCCCCTGGATCAGGGTGACCGCCGAGATGAACAGCACCGCACCGGCACCGATGCGGAAGGCGTCGAGCGTAATTCCGAACAGGGCAAAGATATACGAGCCGAACAGGAACAGGACAAAGCAGGTCAGCCCCACGGCCAGAGTGATCTTGATAGCGATGCGCTGGCGCTCGGCCCGGGACTCGTCCCTGGTCAGGGACAGGAAAGCCGAGATCACGAAAAACGGCGTAAAGATCATGAAGATCTTGAGAAACACGTTGACGAACAGGGTGAGCATGGACGGCTCCAGGGTTGACATGCGTTACGGGACAGACGAGATCTTCACACCAGACCAGGTTGGCCGCGTGGCTCGCCTAAAGAGAGATGTCCTGCGGCAGATTCCCTTGCGGAACAAACCACTCGTTGTCGACGAACCCGGCATCGGTGATCTGGTCGAGCCGCCGCTTCATGTAGCGTCCCTCGGCTTCGACGGCAACCTCGCCACTGGGCAGATAGAGCTCTCCCGTCCCTTCGAAGAGCCGGCCGCTGTCCCTGGTGATGCGGCCGATCGCCTTGAGTTCGACGCCGAGAGGTACCGGCTTCTTGTAACGGACTTTCAGCTCGATCGTCACTCCGAAGGTGCTGCTGTCGGCGGTCATCATGATCGCCCGGCCGATAACCTCATCGAGAATGGCTGCCGAGATGCCACCGTGGGTTACATTGGGGTAGCTCTGGTGCTCACCGATCGGCTTGAACACGGCAATCAGTTCGTTGCTCTCGGTCTCGTAGAAGCGGGTCTTCAGGCCGAAGTTGTTGTCGATACCGCACACGAGGCAGTTCTTCGAGATATTCTGGCTGTTCTTAATTTTATGATTCATGGCGTCCTGGCCGCTATCGGGCGAGCAAAGGGTTCAGTCTCCGGCATCATGCGGAAACGTTTCTTCGTCTTTCATACAATCAACTTTATACTGCGTCCGGCTGCTTGTCTCGGTTCTTCCGCAGAGCCTCTCACCTGACGATCCGCCTGACCATCAGTGCGATCGCCAGGGGCAGAAGGATGGCCGTTACCGCCAGCAGGTAAAGCAGGCTGAGCCAGAGCGAGCCCGACCAGAACTCCAGAGCGCTGCCGCGCACCAGGGCAACCAGGTGGGTCAGAGGCAGCAGCTGTGCCAGGGACTGCGCCCAGCCGGGCAGGTTCTCCAGCGGGAAGAAAGTGCCGCTGAACAGGAACATCGGCGTGACGCCGAGAAAAATCGGCAGGTTGAACATCTCGATACCCGGCACCAGCGCGGTGCAGATCATGCCGAATGCCGCGAACAGCAGTCCGCCAAGCGCCGCAATGGGAATCAGCAGCAGGGCTCCGGGATATTCGAACAGTCCGCACAGGGAGATGACACTGCCCATCAGCGTAGCGGCGATCACCGACTTGGTCGCGGCCCAGAGCATTTCACCAAGAATGATCTCTTCGAGATTGAGCGGCGTCGCCAGAAGCGCATCGTAGGTTTTCTGCCAGTACATGCGAACAAAGCTGTTGTAGGTGGTCTCGAAAAAGGCGTTGTACATGATCGCTACCGAAACCAGTGCCGGGGCGATGAAAACCGTATAGGAAAGCGGTCGGCCAGCGTATTGCAGCTCGCCCACCATCACCGCCAGGCCGACGCCGAAGGCAAGGATATACAGCAGCGGCTCGAGCAGCGGCGGCAGGAAGGAGATCTTCCAGGTCCGGCGGTAAACGCTGAAATTGCGCTGCCAGACACGCAGGGTGCGATAACTGATCTGTGAAGGGCGCGGCCAGTTCATTCGCGCAGCTCCCTGCCGGTCAACTTGAGAAACAGATCTTCGAGGCCGGCCGGTCGCAGGGTGCACCCTTCCGTACGCACTTCGCGGGTCAGTTTGAGGAACAACTGGTCGCCGTCGTCGAGGTAGACCAGCAGGCGGTTCCCCAGGTCTTCGACCCGGCACTGCTCTCGGGCCAGAAAATCACGCACGGCCTGGTCCGGGTCGGCAACTTCGAGCACCGAATGGCCGACCCGTTCGCGCACCAGCAGCGTCGGCTTGCCTTCAACCAGGATCTCGCCATGATCGACGATCACCAGGCGATCACACAGGCGCTCGGCCTCCTCCATGTAATGCGTGGTCAACAGAATGGACAGGCCCCGACCTTTCAGGGCCGACAGTTTTTCCCAGAGCAGTTGCCGGCTTTGCGGATCGAGGCCGGTGGTCGGCTCGTCGAGGATCAGCAGGTCGGGATCGTTGACCAGGGCGCGGGCCAGCATCAGGCGACGCTTGAGGCCACCGGACAGGACCGAGATCCGGTCCGCGGCCCGGCTCTTCAGGGCGAAGAAATCCAGCAGTTCGCCGGCACGGCGTTCCGCCTGCTGCCTGGGGATGGAGAAATAACGGGCGTAGCCGACCAGGTTGTCATGCACCGTGAGGTCGGGATCGAGTGAATCCTCCTGCTGGCAGATGCCGATGCGGCGCTTGATCTCGCGGATGTCCCGGTCGATATCAAGCCCGAACAGCTCCAGCCTGCCGGCGTCGCGGGGCGTATAGCCGTAGAGCATGCGGATGGTGGTGGTCTTGCCGGCACCGTTCGGACCCAGCAGGCCGAAGCATTCGCCCTTGCGGACGGCAAATGAAATCCCCTTGACCGCCTGTAGCTCGCCATAGGACTTTCGCAACGCTTCGACCTGGAGAATATTCATCAATCGCCCGCTTCCGGTTTTACCCTCACATCATATGTTAACTATCGAATATTACTCTTTGGTAAGCCTGATGACAAGCCTGCCGTACATACCCGTTGAGACATAGGGGTCAGGTCTACACATTTCACAAAAAATGCATTTTTACAAAAAATGTGAAATGTGTAGACCTGACCCCTAATCTGTCGGGGGGAGTTGGTTAAGAAAGGAGAGATTTATCGAGGGCGTAGAGATATGCGTCGACTGTCGAGCCGTCCGGTTTGCGGACCGGGGCCTTGACCCGTCGGTAGCCGGCCCCCTCGAATGCGTCGATGTTCGGCCAGTAGGCCGGCAATGCGTCGGAAGTCAGGAGATAGCCCTTGACGGGTGGGCCTTGCTGGTCCAGGTCGAGTGCCGGGTATCCGGAGGTCGGACCGACCCCCTGTTCGTAGAGGGTGCCGTTCACTTGAGCCTCTTCCCAGGTTCCTTGAAGATGCTCGACGACATGGTGGTTGCTGCGCCCGGGAGCCAGGGTGCCATAGACGAAAAGGCGGTTGCAGACAGACAAATGAGGGAGGTTTGACGCCATGAGCGGTGCGCGGCTCTTAGCGGGCGGGTTTCTCTGCTGAGGCCGCCCACTTGCTGCCCTCGAGCAGTTCGAATTCAGCGTTCACGAAGGGCCGGTCCTGTTGCTTGACCTGGTCGATATACGCCCGGCCCTTGTCGTTGGCGGTTTTTTTCTTCGGCTGCTGGCTGGCGACCCGGAGCAATTCAAGGTTCAGCTGGTGCTTCTTGAGCCCGAGAATCGGCACGACAATCGCCACCACCAGAGAAACCAGGGCAATCAGATAGAGCAGGGTCCGGTTGATCTCGACCGGCAGCGGCGCCCACAGCGCCAGGTTGAAAATGACGACTCCGACCCAGAACACGCTTTTGAACAGCAGGATCGCCTTCTTGCTGCGGGCACGCAGTGTGCGTACATCCTTGGCTTCAATGGCCATTCCTTGGTCGATGGCGTCTGCGATGACCCGCTTGATCGGGTTGGATTGCTCAGTCATGCCGTCCCTGTCTCACGGTTTAACCACAGGGTCGCTGCCCGTGCTGGCAAGCTTATCCTTGGTGCCGCCTAAGCGACGGCTGCGCATGTAGCGCAGATAACTGCACATGACCCAGCCGATGATCATGCCGGCGCCCAGCATGATCAAAAGGAGCACGACACGGGACATTTCAATCGACCAGAGCAGGAAGGTCACCTGCACGGGAACGGTATTCTGGATAATGAAGATAAAAGCCAGAAAAGCCAGAATCAGACTCATGATAAGCTTGATTTTCATGTCAGGACCTCCTTTGCTGTAATGCTGACCGACACGAGCGTTCCGTCCAGTGCGTCAGAAAACCCGGCACGAGAAGAAACTTGTCATAGAAACGATTCAAGGGTAATCTATCCCTGACCGACAACCCCTTCATTTTACACAGTTTCCCGGAGATGGCCATGAACAAGACGCTCATTGCTCTCGGCATCCTCATCATGACGGGACTCCAGGCACAGGCCATTGAGGCCCCCTCCCTGAGCCTGGGCAAGACCCTCTTCGAATCTGCAGTGCTCGGCAGCAAAGGGAAGAGCTGCGCATCCTGCCACCCGCAGGGCAAGGGATTGGGCATGGTCGGCGACTTCAATGACGTGGAACTCAAGGATATCATCAACGCCTGCCTGCGCGACGCCATCGGCGCCGAGCTGATCTCCACCGACTCCCAGGAGATGAACGCCATGCTCGCCTACGTCAGGACATTTCAAAAAGCGAAGCAGTGAGAATCCGCTCGATCAATCGGGAGCAGAAAACGTCTAACTCCCTTTTGTTCGCTGATTCGTTTCGCACCTCGCACCTCGCGCCTCCCATTCAACAACCACAACCGCAATTGTGACAGACCACCTTGTGGCTGCCTTCCGGTTCGATCATCTCCGGGGCAAAGGCAACCCGGCTGACGCCGCGGCGGATATCTTCGAACAAGTCACAGTTGGCGCTCTGACCGATGATATGGCCAAGGCAGAGGTTGCCGATGTGATCCTGCGGAGAGCGCAGCCGCACGATGTTGAGCAGGTCGGCATAGCCCTTCACTTCAAGTATATTCTCAGGTTCATTAATACAGGTTACCGTAATACCTAATGGTTTCAGATCTTCGTGAAGAGTATGAATAAATTCACCAAGGGCTTCGGCTTTGAATCCTGGCGTCCAGCTGCGGCTGGTGAGCCGGTATCCGTACAGAACGACCGAGATCTCTTTCTGCATGGTCATTGGGCCTTCTTGCTTGACGGCGCCCCACTCTGCACCGCCGGGGTGACGGTCAGCTGCGGGTCTATTTGTGAGCGCTGCAGCATGATCCTGCTGACACCGGCCACCCCGGGCCGGCGATAGAAAAGCTCGACTGAGCTGCCGACCGGGCCCCAGAGGTGCTCGGAAATGACCTTGCCGAAGTCGCTCCCCCGCAACACGAAATCGTCGACCTTGAAGATCAGGTCGCCAGGCTGCATACCTTTCTGCGCGGCCGGGGCGTTCTCCAGAACGTTCAACACCACCAGATCGCCGGTGATGGTCGGCACGACCTGCAGGCCGACACCGCCGAACGCTTTCTTTTCGGCCAGGGCCGGGTCCGCCAGGCACGTGCAGAGCAAACAGAAGACAAGCAGGAGATGACCGGGGCGGCTCATAATTGATCGATCCAGGAGGTGTCGCCGCACCCTTCACGCAGCACCTCGACACGGTCGTTGATCAGGCTGATCACGGTGGAAGGATCGCCGAAACGGATGCCGCCGTCGATCACCATATCGAGCATGCGGCCCATGGCCTCTTCGATTGCCGCCGGGTCGTGCAGGGGCGATTCCCCGGTCAGGTTGGCACTGGTCGTCACCAGGGGGTGCCCGAGTTCACGCACGATCGCCATGGCGATCTCATCGTCGGGGATGCGGATTCCGACGGTTTTCTGGCGCGTGGTCAGGCTGTCGGGGACAATCCGGGTGGCTTCAAGGACAAAGGTGTAAGGGCCGGGAAGATGCCGTTTCATGATCTTGAAGGCGAAGTTGCTGACATGGGCGTAGTTTGCCGCATCGGAGAGATCGGCACAGATGAATGAAAATGGCTTGCGGGCGTCACGCTGCTTGATCTGGTAGATCGTCTTGATGCCGCGCCGATTGAAGATGTCGCAGCCGATCCCGTAGGTCGTGTCGGTCGGATAGGCGATCACACCACCCTGTCTCAAGGTCTCCGCGACCCGGGCGATCAGTCGTCCCTGAGGATTTTCCTGGTTGATTTGCAGCAGCATAGCCCTCCCCCGTTCGGCAGCCATATGCTGCCCATTGACCTTGTACCGTAAAGTTTACATCCGCTAGCCGGTTTCGCCTGCCATTCTATAAAAATCACAGCAGATATTTCAAGTCGTCGATTTTACGCAGCGCAGCGTAGACCGCATCGAGCTGGGCACGGTTGCGCAGGGTGACCAGCACGCTGACGCACTGATACTTGCCTGTGGAGCTGGGACGAACGCGCATCGCCTGGCGAGACACTGTCACGACTGTCGAGACGGCCTCCTGGACCTGTGCACGGAAACGGCCGTCCTCATCGCCGGGACCGAAGGCCTTGTACTCGAAGTGACAGGGAAAGGTCATCAGCTCCCGCGGTGAAACATCCGGCGACGTCACTTGTGGTTGACCCCCGTATGCCCGAAGCCGCCGGAACTGCGCTGCGAGTCGTTGAGCTCCTCGGCTTCGACCAGAACCGCCCTGGTCACCGGAGCGATGATCAGCTGGGCGATGCGGTCGCCAGGAAGGAACTCCACCGGCTCACCGCCATGGTTGATGACAATGATGCCGATCTCGCCGCGGTAATCAGCATCGATGGTTCCCGGGGAATTGACCAGGGCGAGGCCTTTTTTCAACGCCAGGCCGGATCGTGGTCTCACCTGCCCTTCGAAACCCGGGGGGATCTCCATGGCCAGGCCGGTGGGCAGCAGGGTGCGTTCGCCGGGCTGGAGCACAAACGGGGCTTCGATGACGGTGCACAGGTCCATGCCGGCAGCATGCTCGGTCATGTAGCCGGGGACAATCGCCTTAGGATGGAGCTTCTTGACTTTGATTTCAAGCATGGTGAACCTCGGGTTGAATTGGCCATACCGCTCGGCCGAACAGTTGGTTCAGCCGATCTGGAGATCGACGTCCGGGAAATCCGACCGGTTGACCCGGCCGATGACTTGCAGATTGAGTGTTTCGTTGACGAAAAGGCTTTCCGCCAGGTACTGCACCAGGTCAAGGGTCACCGCATCGATCATCGCCCGGCTCTCTTCGACGCAGATGCCGACGTCCCGCAGAAAGAGCTCGTTCTTGGCCAACCGGGTCATGCGGTTGTCCATGCTCTCCATGCTGAGCAGCATACTCCCCTTGAGATATTCCTTGGCGCTGCGCAACTCCTCGCCAGAGACGGACGTGCTGCGCAGCCTGGTCAGTTCGCCGATAATCGCCCGTACGAGCGGCTGAGCATCCTCGGCAGAAGTGCCGGCATAAACGATAAAGGCCCCGCTATCGGAGTGGTTGTGATGATAACTGTACACCGAGTAAGCCAGGCCGAGGTCCTCCCGGATCTTCTGGAACAGCCGTGAACTCATATTGCCGCCGAGGATGGTGTTGAGCAGGAAGACGCCATAACGATCGACGTGATTCTGCGGCAGGCCGGCCACACCAAGACAGATGTGGGCCTGTTCCAGGTCGCGGTGGACCACGCCGATGTGGCGCCCGACCACCGGGGCGACAGCCAACGGATCCCGGCCGGTTCCGGCGACCTCGCCCATGGCTTTTTCAACCAGGGCGACCAGCTCCGGGTGCTCGAGGCCGCCGGCGGCCACCACGCAGAGATTCCTGCCGACATACCGCTCCGCCATGAAATCGATCATCACCTGGCGATTGACCGCCGCGATCGTCTTGCGGGTTCCGGTCACCGGCATGCCGAGCGGGTGACCGGACCAGAACGACTGGGCAAACTGGTCGTGAATCGCTTCCTCCGGGTTGTCCTCGATCATGGCGATCTCCTGCAGGATGACCCGGCGTTCCTTCTCTATGTCATCGAGGTCGAATCTGGGATGGCAGAGCAACTCACCAAGCAGGTCGACCGCCATCGGCAGCTTTTCGGCGAGAATTCTGATGAAATAACAGCTGAATTCACGGTTGGTGAAGCCATTGAGATGGGCGCCGACCGATTCGACTTCGCGGGCCACGTCCTGCGCGCTGCGCCTTTCGGTGCCCTTGAAAAGCATGTGTTCGATGAAATGGGAGATGCCGTTGTGTTCGGCCGGCTCATGGCGTGACCCGTTGTTCACCCAGAGACCGAGTGAAACGGAATGGCACCCGGGCACTTTCTCGGAAAGTACCCGGATGCCATTATCCAGCGTCGTACGTTGAATCATGAAAGGCAGGGATTACGCGTCCTCGGGCATGGACTCGCCGAGGGCTTCTTTGCGGGACAACTTGATCTTGCCCTGCTTGTCGATACCGATGCACTTGACCAGCACCTTGTCCCCTTCGTTCAGGACATCGGTCACAGACCGGACCCGTTCCTTGTCGAGTTCCGAAATATGAACCAGGCCGTCGGTTCCCGGGAAGATCTCGACGAAGGCGCCGAACTCCATGATCTTGCGGACCGTACCATTGTAGAGCTTGCCGACTTCGGCTTCCTGGATCAGGTCGCGGATCATCTTGATCGCCAGCTTGGCGGCTTCGCCATCGTTGGAGGCGATGTGGATCGTGCCGTCATCCTGGATGTCGATCGCGCAGCCGGTCGCTTCGATGACGCCGCGGACGTTCTTGCCGCCCGAGCCGATCACGGTACGCACCTGGTCAGGCTTGACCTTGATGCTGGTGATGCGCGGAGCATACTTGGACAGTTCGGCGCGCGGCTTCTCGATCGCCTTGGCCATCTCGCCGAGGATGTGGATACGGCCCGCCCTCGCCTGCTCGAGCGCCTGCTGCATGATCTGCTTGGTGACACCGGAGATCTTGATGTCCATCTGCAGGGCAGTGACGCCATTGGCGGAGCCGGTCACCTTGAAATCCATGTCGCCGAGGTGGTCCTCGTCGCCGAGGATGTCGGACAGGATGGCGACGTCGTCGCCTTCCTTGATCAGGCCCATGGCGATACCGGCGATCGCTTCCTTGACCGGTACGCCGGCGTCCATCAGCGACAGCGATGCGCCACAGACCGAAGCCATGGAGGATGAGCCGTTGGATTCGAGGACGTCGGAGACGACCCGGATCGTGTAGGGGAAATCCTCATGCTTCGGCAGGATTTTCGAGGCGCTGCGCTCGGCGAGCATGCCATGGCCGACTTCACGGCGACCGGGGAAGAGGCGCATGCTGGTCTCACCGACGCAGAACGGCGGAAAGTTGTAGTGCAGCATGAACTTCTTGAAGTCCATTCCCTGGACATTGTCCATGCGCTGCTCATCGACCTTGGTGCCGAGGGTCGCGGCCACCAGGGCCTGAGTCTCGCCGCGGGTGAACAGGGCGCTGCCGTGGGCGCGCGGCAGGACGCCGATCTCGCAGGTGATCGGGCGGATAGTGGTCATGTCGCGGCCATCGATGCGGATGCGGTCCTTGGCCACCATCTGGCGCACGATCCGCTTCTCCACCGAGCCGAGAATCGCGCTGATCTCTTCTTCGCGGCCGGCGAACTGCTCTGCCAGCTGTTCCTTGACCGCGGTGCGGTTGTCGGCCAGGGCAGCGTAACGCTCCTGTTTGGTACGGATCTTGACGGCAGCCACGACCCCGGCTTCGGCCAGCGTGGTGACCTTGGCAGCCAACTCGGCGTCGGTTTCGGCAACCGCGAAGGCACGCTTCTCGAGACCGACCAGCTTGGCCAGCTCAGACTGCGCTTTGATCAGCGGCTGCAGTGACTCGTGGCCGAAGAAGATCGCGTCGAGCATCTCCGCTTCGGAGAGGAAGTCTGATTCTCCTTCAACCATCATCACCGCATCTTTCGAACCGGAGACGACGATTTCGACATCGCTCAGGGCCCGTTGTTCGAGGGTCGGATTGGCGATCAGTTGACCGTCCACCCGGCCAACGCGTACGGCAGCGATCGGCCCTTCGAAGGGGATGTCGGAGATGGCCACCGCCGCGGAAGCCGCCACCATGGAGAGCGTGTCCGGATCGTTGATCAAGTCCGCCGAGATAACGGTCGGCATGATCTGGGTCTCGAACATGTAGCCCTTGGGGAAGAGCGGCCGCATCGGGCGGTCGATCAGGCGGCAGATCAGCGTTTCACGCTCGGTGGTGCCGCGCTCGCGACGGAAGAAGGAGCCGGGGATCTTGCCGCCGGCATAGAATTTTTCCTGGTAGTTGACGGTCAGGGGGAAGAAGTCCTGCCCTTCGCGCATTTTTTTAGCCGAGACAACGGTGCAGAGCACCTTGGTCTCTCCGTAGGTAATGACGACAGCGCCATCGGCCTGCCGGGCCATCTTGCCCGTTTCCATAATCAACGGCTGGCCGTTGAACTCGATTTCGACTTTTTGATAAGCCATTTTTTCCTCTTTCTGGCCGGACATCCGGCCACCTTTAAGTACTGCTTCCTAAAATGGCAGAGGAGGATGGCCTGAGACAAGCACTGATGCAGAGACTGCTCAGGACCTCTCTCCGGACAACCTCCCGGCCACAACACTTACAAACGAAAGGCAGCAGGCTCTGGTTGCTCAGAAGCTTGCTGCCCGGTTTTAACGACGGATACCCAGCTCTTTAATGATTGTGCGATAACGTTCGACGTCCTTGCTCTTCAGGTAATCGAGCAGACGACGGCGCTGGCCGACGATCTTGAGCAGACCACGACGGGAGTGATGGTCCTTCTTGTGAGTGCGGAAATGCTCCGTCAGATAGGTGATCCGCTCCGAGAGCAGCGCAACCTGCACTTCAGGGGAACCAGTGTCACCCTCGTGGGTCTTGAATTTTTCGATGATTTCTTGTTTTCGTTCTGTGGCCAGCACGGCGCCACCTCCTTGATCTTTATTGTTGAGTTATTGTCATTTTCGGCAACGCCGAAGAGAAGCTTTATCTACCATAAAACCGAAGCATAGTAAAGCATTTATCCTCAATCGTCAACCCCGGGAAAAACCTTTAAAAGTTCGAAGTCTCCAGGCCTTTTGCCCTGGCCTCCAGGCAGATAGCGGGCGATGGCGACCAGGGTGCCCCCGGCCAGGAACCGCACCGATTCGCCGGCATTGGGCAGGGTGCCGGACAACTCAGCCAGGGACGGCGCCACGCCATTGCGCAGGCGGGCCAGGACCGGCCCGTCGACGGCCAGGGCCGGCCAGTCGGCCAGGGCCGCGGCGGGCGACACCAGCGGCAGCGGCAGGCCCTGTTCAGCCAGCGACTGCAGCTCTTCGAGGGTGTGGCTGGCCGACAGCGGGAACGGCCCGCAGGCCAGGCGCCGCAACGCGGTCATGTGGGCACCGCAACCCAGCTGCTGGCCGATGTCGTGACAGAGGGTCCGGACGTAGGTGCCCTTGCTGCAGCGCACCGTGATCGTCAGGTCGGGAGGTGCGAATTCGTCGACCTCAAGGCTGGCAATCCGGACCGTACGGGGTTGGCGTTCGACCTCGATCCCCTGACGGGCCAGCCGATAGAGCGGCTGACCATCCTTCTTGAGCGCCGAGAACATCGGCGGCAGCTGGCTGATCTCGCCGCTGAAGCCTTCCAGGACCCCGTCGAGGGCCGCCCGGTCGACCTGCTGCCAGGACTGTTCCAGCAGAATCCGGCCTTCGCTGTCCTGGGTATCGGTGACGATACCGAGCCGACAGCTTGCCTGGTAGATCTTTTCACCGGCCATCAGATATTCCACCAGCCGCGTCGCCTGGCCTATCGCCACCGGCAGAACCCCGGTCGCCAGCGGGTCCAGCGTGCCAGTATGCCCGACCCGGCGGGTCTGACAGAGACGGCGCACCTGACGGACTACGTCGAAGGAGCTCAATCCCTTGGGCTTATCGACAACCAGGATACCATTCATCGTTGAGCTGGCAGCAGTTCGGCCACTTTTGCGTAGACCCACTCCTGGACTTCTTCCAGGGAGCCCTGGACCTCTGCCCCGGCGGCGTTGTGATGGCCGCCGCCATTCATGGCCCTGGCCAGAGCGCCGACGTCGACATTGCCCTTGGAACGGAAACCGACCTTATAACTTCCAGAGGCCAGCTGGCGGAAGAAAATCGCCACCTCGACACCACGGATCGAGCGCGGGTAGTTGATGAACCGATCGGTATGCTCTTCATTAGCCCCGGCGCGGGTATACATATCCAGGGTAACCGCCAGGGACGCGTACTGGCCGCAGGACGAGATGCGCAAGGTCGCCAGGGACTGCGCCAGCAGGCGCAGACGTTCGTGGTCCTGGCTCTCGTAAAGGCCTGAGGCGATCGACCAGGGGTCGACCCCGGCAGCGACCATCTCGCTGGCCACCTGGAAGGCTTCCGGGTTGGCATTGGAATAACGGAAGGACCCGGTGTCAGACAGGATCGCCGTGTAGATGCAGGTGGCAACATCGTTGGACAGCCGGTACCCGGCACGCTGCAGCAGACGGTAGATCAGGATGCCGGTGGCGCTGGCCTCGGTGTCGACGAAATAGAAGTCGCCGAAGTCTTCGGAGAAGGGATGATGGTCGATATTGACCAGGCTCCGGCAGCGTTCGCGAATCCAGCCGCCGGCCCGGCGCAGTTCACCGGCGTCGAGCACAAACCCGGCATCGAAGGTCCGCTCATCGTCCACCTGGTCGACCACGGTCGCGTGCCCGGGGAGAAACGCATACTCGAGGGGGGCGCGGTCGCGATTGTATGCGACGACGTCCTTACCCATCTCACGCAAGGCGTTCGCCAGGGCCAGGGTCGAGCCGATCGCATCACCGTCCGGACTCTCGTGGGAAGCGATCAGAAAGGTCTGGCTCTGCTCGATCAGCCGCAGGATCTCAATCATCTTGCTGTTCGTCTGTCTTGACGTCACGGAGCAGCTGTTCGATGTGCTGGCCGTAATCGAAGGAGGCGTCGTACTCGAAGCGGACTTCCGGAATGAAGCGCAGACGCAGGTGTCGGCCAAGCTGCTGGCGGATGTAGGATGAGCAGCTGTCGAGCCCGGACTGGGTCTGGACGCGCTCCTGCTGGCTGCCCATCAGCGTGTAAAAAACCCGGGCCTGGCGGAGATCGGGGGTCACATCGACAGAGGTGATCGTGACAAAGCCGATGCGCGGGTCCTTGAGGCCCTTGATCAGCAGGCTGGAAATTTCTTTATGGATGGTCTCGGCCACCCTTTGTGCACGTTGAGAGGACACGTTCATTATACCTAGGGTTCAGTAGTGGACAAATTCCGTTTCGGCGCTGATCAGGTCGACAACCCCGGACGCCAGCACGTCTTCCTCGAGGCGGCTCAAAATCGCAGCAGCCACCTGTTCCGAGGAGTTGACTACGGCAAAACCGAGCAGCGCCCGTTGCCAGAGGTCCTGGCTGCCGACCTCGGCACAGCTGACCGGGAAGCGGTTGCGGCAGCGTGCCAGCAATTTCTGCAGCACGCCGCGCTTCTGCTTGAGGTTCTGCGGTCCATGCAGACGCAGATCCAATTGCAGGACACCGATCACCATCTGAAGATTTCGTCGGTCCGTCCGGGTCAGGCCCGGGCGGGCGGGTTAAAGGGTGGTCTTGAATTCCTTGATCTCGAAAGCCTCGATGATGTCACCGGGCTTGATGTCGTTGTAATTCTCCAGGCCGATGCCGCACTCGTAGTTGGTGGTGACTTCCTTGACATCATCCTTGAAGCGGCGCAACGAAGAGAGCTTACCCGTCCAGATGACCACATCGTCACGCAGCAGTCGGGCGTGCGCGTTGCGCACGATTTTGCCAGAGGTGACATAGCACCCGGCAATGGTACCGACCTTGGTGACGTTGAACGCTTCGCGGACTTCGGCGCGGCCGAGATCCTCTTCTTTGAGGGTCGGGGCAAGCAGTCCTTCCATGGCGCTCTTGATGTCGTTCACGGCATCGTAGATAACGTTGTAGAGACGGATATCGACACCCTCGGTTTCGGCAAGGTGGGTGGCCTTGGGCGCCGGGCGCACATTGAAGCCGAGCACGATGGCATCGGATGCCGACGCCAGGCTGATGTCGGTCTCGGTAATGCCACCGACCCCGGAGTGAATCACGATCAGGCGGCAGGCGTCGGTCGAGAGCTTGGACAGGGTGTCGGAAACGGCTTCGGCAGAGCCCTGCACGTCGGCCTTGACGATCACCTTGAGCTCCTTGACATCGCCCTCCTGGATACGGGCATAGAGCTGCTCCAGGGAGATCTTGCTGCTCTTGGCCAGCTCCGCCTCGCGCATCTTCTGGTGACGATGCTGGGCGACTTCCTTGGCAACTTTTTCGTCTTCGACCGCGTAGAAGGATTCGCCGGCCTCCGGCACACCGGTCAGGCCGGTGACCTCTACCGGGAAGGACGGGCCGGCTTCGCTAACGGCATTGCCGCGGTCGTCGCTCATCGACCGGACCCGGCCGAAATGCAGGCCGGCAACGATCGGGTCGCCTATTTTCAGGGTACCCTGCTGGACCAGGACCGTGGTGACCGGGCCGCGACCCTTGTCGAGCCGTGCCTCGACGACCGCGCCCTTGGCCCGCTTGTTCGGGTTGGCCTTGAGGTCGAGCACCTCGGCCTGCAGCAGGATCATCTCCAGCAGTTGGTCGATATTGGTCTTCTCCTTGGCGGAGACGTTGACGTAGATCGTTTCACCGCCCCAGCTCTCCGGCAGCAGCTCGAGGTCGGACAGCTCCTGCATGACCCGGTCCGGGTTGGCGCCGGGCTTGTCCATCTTGTTGACGGCAACAATGATCGGTACGCCGGCCGCCTTGGAGTGGTTGACCGCCTCGCGGGTCTGCGGCATGACGCCGTCATCGGCAGCCACCACCAGCACCACGATATCAGTCACCTGGGCGCCGCGGGCACGCATGGAGGTAAACGCCTCGTGACCGGGGGTATCGAGGAAAGTCATCTTGCGACCGTCGAGATCGACATCATAGGCCCCAATATGCTGGGTGATGCCGCCCGCCTCACCCTCGGTGACGTTGGCATGGCGGATCGCATCGAGCAGGCTGGTCTTGCCATGATCGACGTGGCCCATGATGGTGATCACCGGCGGCCGCGGCAGCAGGTTCTCGTCAGCCTCAACCTTGGTGTCGAGACCGGAATGGGAGAGGATGGTGTCCTCGTCGAAGGCCACGTTTTCAACTTCGTACCCGAATTCGGCGGCCAGGATGGCGGCCGACTCGAAGTCGAGCGGATGATTGATGGTCACCATCTGACCCTGGCGCATCAACTCTTTGATCAGGTCGTTGGCTTTGACGCCCATGCGCTTGGCCAATTCGCCGATCGTGATGACATCGGTGATCCTGATCTTGCGCTTGATCGCCTTGGATTGGGTGATCTCGGTTTTCTGTGCGCTGCGGGCCGACTTCTTGCCTTTGCGGTAGCGCTCATTGCGGTCCGGCTCGTAGACCTCCCTGCGGCTCTTGCGCCGCTGACCGTCGGTCTCGGTGCGTGCGACGTTGTCACCACGCCCCTTCTTCTTCTTCTTGTTGGAACGACCCTCTTTTTCCGCGAGGACATCCGGTGGCATCATCGGGGCTGCGGGAGCAGCCGGACGACCCGGCGCCGACGGACGCGCCGGAGCAGCCGGCCGGCTGGGCCGCTCGGCACGATCCGGGCGGGCGCGATCCGCAGGAGCGGGGCCCGGTCGCCGGCCACGATCGACAGTGACTTCCTGACGGCGCGGCCGCTCAGCCGGGGTCGGCAAATCGACGCGGCCGAGGATCTTGGCCCGGGTGACGGCTTCCTTCTTGTCCTTCTTTTGTTCAGGGGCCGCTTTCTCGGTCTTTTCAACCGGCGTTGCCGGCGGTGTCGCTTCGACGCTGGCCTGGGGTGCTTCGGTCACCTCGGCGGGCTCTGACGGAGCCGGCTCCGCGGCGGGTGCGGCGGGTTCCTGCTCCGCAGGCGCCACGACGGCCGGGGCGGCTTCCTGAGCAACGCCTTCAGCCGGGGCTTCTTCCTGTGCCGGCTCTTCCTTGGCGACGGTCTTGCGGCGGCGACGGATCAGGCCGGAGCTGATGCGCTCCTCGTTGACCTTGACTTCAACCGCGGCATCGGCCTGGGTCTGGCCAGACTTGCTGGACTGTGCAGCTTCGAACTTGAGTGCCACCTCTTCTTCCAGTGCACTCATGTGGTTCTTGACCTCGATACCGGCCTGGTTCAGCTTGTCAACAATCTCCTTGTTGTCCAAACCCAACTTGGTCGCCAATTCATAAACACGAATTTTTGCCATCAACATTCCCCTGAAATATCCTGGTAGCGGAGCAACTCTTTCTGAAACGCCTCCGCCAATTTTCCATCGGGCAAACCAACGACACTTCTTTCCGCACGCCCGAGAATGCGGCCAAGTTCTGCTTTGTCGAGTAATTCCGTCGTCACAATCTTCTGCAGCACGGCCTTGCGCCGAACCTTTTCACCGATCTGCGGTGAAATGTCCCGGGCCAGGACGACTACGCTCAACGCGCCCTTGCGATTCAAGGCGTCCAGCACGGCGTTGCTGCCGGCCACGAACTTGGCCGATTTGCGCGCCATGCCGAGCAGGCTGACCAGGTGCTCAAGCAGCTCACCGGCAATCTTCCCGGCCAACTGCTCGACCGTTGCCGGCTGGCAGGCCTTCTGAAAGGCCCGGTCAAACTGTTTCCTGCGCAGCGCCGCGGCAAGACAGTCGCGCGTGTTGCACAGGTAGGCGCCGCGGCCGGGCAGCCGGCCCTTGAGGTCGGCCAGGATCACGCCATCCGGTGAACGGACGAAGCGGATCAGCCGGGCCTGGTCCTTGACCTCACGGCAACCGAGGCAGGTGCGTTGAGGCTGCCTGCGATCCTGGGTCACGGTTACTCCGCGCTCTCCGTGCTCTCTGCGCCGGTCAACTCGGTCAGCCGGCTTTCGAGAGCCCGCTGCACGGTGACACGCCTCTCCCCTTCCGCCTTGCTGGCCAGTTCTTCGGGAGACTCCAGCGACTTGATCGCCTCGATAGCGTCCTTGGCAGACATGGCGCTGAACAACTCATCCGCGGGTTCCGTCTCGGCGGGAGCCTCGTCAGCGCGGGCACCGCCGGTCAACTCTTCGAGTTCCGCTTCCGCGGCGCGGGTTTCACTCACGATGTCGATCTTCCAACCGGTCAGTTTGGCGGCCAGGCGTACATTCTGGCCCTTCTTGCCGATCGCCAGCGACAGCTGGTCATCCGGCACAATAATTTCCAGCGACTCCTCTTCGTTGTCGACATAGACCCGGGTGACGTCGGCAGGAGCCAGTGCAGAACAGGCAAAGCGTGCGATGTCAGGGGTCCAGTTGATGATATCAATCTTCTCGCCGCGCAGCTCGGAGACCACGTTCTGTACCCGGGCGCCACGCATGCCGACGCAGGCGCCGATCGGATCGACGTCAGGGTCGTGGGAAACGACGGCGATCTTGGCCCGGCTGCCCGGCTCGCGGGACACGGCCTTGATTTCGACAATCCCTTCGGCGACCTCGGGGACCTCGATGCGGAACAGCTCCTTCAACAGGCCCGGATGGGTACGCGAAAGAATGATCTGGGGACCCTTGGTCGCCATGCGCACGTCCGAGATGTAGGCGCGGACCCGGTCGCCCTGGCGATAGTTTTCCCGAGGGACCTGTTCACGGTGCGGCAAAAGGGCCTCGGTGCGGCCAAGGTCGATGATCAAATCGCCGCGCTCGTAACGACGGACGATGCCGTTGACCAGCTCGCTGATCCGGTCCTTGAATTCGTTGAAAACCCCCTCGCGTTCGGCTTCGCGCACCTTCTGGATGATCACCTGCTTGGCGGTCTGCGCGGCAATGCGGCTGAAACTGCTGGCATCCATCTTCATGCCGAGAGAGTCGCCGACTTCGACATCGGGGTCGATTTCACGGGCTTCGCCGAGGTCGATCTCCTGGTAGGAGTTCTCCACCTCTTCGACGACCGTGACGAACTCGAACACCTCGACCTCGCCGATCTCGTCATTATAATGAGCCTCGAGGTCACGGGTGTTGCGATACTTCTTGTTGGCTGCCGAGAGGACTGCAGCCTCCAAAGCTTCGACCAGCACAGCACGGTCGATTCCTTTGTCTTTGACCACCTGGTCGATAATGTGATTCAGGTTGATATTCATCCCTTCCCCCTGCATACCCCTCACCTGGGCGGTGACGGCTGCTGTTGAAGTCTGTATTTGGTGAAACGATAAACTGTTAAAATTCTTCTTCCAGGTTGGCCTTCTCAATATCGGCCAGAGCAAAGACCGCCAGCCCGCCGCGCTTGTCACCCAGCTCGACGCGGACCTGGTCGGCCTCGAGACCGAGCAGGGTCCCGGCAAAGGTCTTGCGGGTATGGCCGCGCTGGTCAGGGTCGAGCAGCTGCCTGGTCTTCAGTTTGATCTTGCGGCCGGCAAAGCGCTCGAAATCGACCGGCTTCTTCAGCGGCCGGTCCAGGCCCGGCGAGGACACTTCCAGGCGGTAGGCGGACCTGATCGGATCCTCGACTTCGAGGATCGCGCTGACTTCACGGCTCACCGCGACACAATCATCAAGGGTTATGCCGCCGGGTTTGTCGATGAAGATCCGCAGGGCGACCTGGCGGCCTTCGTTCTGGATCTGCAGATCGACCAGCTCAAAGCCAAGGTCATCGAGAATCGGCACCACCAGCGTCTCAATCTGAGTCAGGACTGTCTCTCGCATCACTTTTTCCAAAATAAAAAAAGCGAGCCGCTAAGCTCACCTTTCATATGAAAAGTTAATTGAACAGTTACTACCAAAGTTCCCCGGAGAATGCAAGCAAAAAGTCATTCCATGGGTTACTTCTCCCCGGTTTGCGCATCGTTCCGCTTCAGCAAGCTCATGCTCTCGATGTGCCAGGTCTGCGGGAAGAGGTCGAAGGGCTGGCTCGCGACCACCTGGTAGCCACCGCTGACCAGCGGGACCAGGTCGCGCGCCAGCGTGGCCGGGTCGCAGGAGACGTAGAGGATCCTCTCCGGGCGAATCGTCAGCAGCTGACGGGCCGCCTGGTAATTGCCGGCACGGGGCGGGTCGAGGACGACCAGGTCGAGGGCAGCGACCCGGTAGCCGGAGATGACGCCCGCCGCGTCAGCCGCATGGAACTCCACGTTGTCGATCTTGTTGGCCACGGCATTGCTGCGGGCGCTGGCAATCGACGGGGGATAGTCTTCAACACCGGCCACCCGGCCGGCCCGACGGGCAATCGGCAGGCTGAAGTTGCCCATGCCGCAGAACAGGTCCAGGACGATTTCCGTGCCCTGCAAGTCGAGCAGGTCCAGCATGGCGCTTACCATCCTGCGGTTCTGCGCCGAGTTGACCTGGACGAAGCCGCCCGGTCCGTAACGCAGGGTGACCCCGGGTTGATCGACCACGACAATCAGGTCGCCTGGGCCGTGCACCACCTCGAGCGTGTCCTTGCGGCCCGACTGCAGGCACGCATTGAGTCGATGACGACTGGCCAAGTCCTGCAGCCAGGGGCGCAGCTGCCTTCGGCATTCAGGCAGAGTATGGAGAATGATTCTCACCGCGCCGTCATCACCACAGGCCACATCGACCTGGGGAATACTGCCGCGACCGGGGGCCGCCTGCAGTTCCTCGCGTAAAACCTGCAGGGTCCTCTGAATGAGCGGAGAGACGATGCGACAAGACTCGACATCGACCACGAAATGCGAACCGTGGCGATAAAAACCGATGACCAGTCCCGCGGGGGTGTCGTGGCACTTGAGCTGGACGCGGTTGCGGTAGTTCCATTCCTCCGGGGCAGCCATGATCGGCATAAGACGGTCAGCGGCCACGACCTTGTTGCGGATCATCAGCTCACTGAACAGCTGCTCTTTCCAGCGGGCCTGTTCCCCGTACGGCAGGTGCTGCCACTGGCAACCGCCGCACACTCCGAAATAAGGGCAAGGCGGCTCGCGGCGCAGCGGCGACGGAGTCAGCACCTCGCAGAGATCGGCCTCGATGAAGCGGCGCTTGCGCCTGACGATCCGGCAGGCAACCCGGTCGCCGGGAGCGGTCATGGGGACGAACACTGCCTGCCCTTGGTGGTGGCCGATGCCGCGGCCGCCGTGGACCAGCGCCGTGATCTCGAGATCCCTGATCATATCAGGCATGGAACGGATGCACCTGGCGATTTTTCAATTCGGCGGCGACCAGGGAACGGGGGGTGTCGGGGCGAGCCAGGTAGACGGCGGCATGCCGCAGGTAATCGTGTACCAGGGAGTCGCGCACCGCAGCGACATCCGCCGACGGCACGGCCATGCGCTCGAGGCGCCGGGCAATGCTGAGCTCCTCGCCGAAGGTCTCGATGGCCAGGCGACGGAACCCGACTTGTTCCGGAGTGGCCGCCGGCAGGTCGCGCAGACGGCAGACGATGGTGGCCTCCACGCAGACCCGGTGGTAATCGCCGTAATAACGATTGCTCAGTTCGGCGAACTTGATCTGCAGGCCGTTGGCCAGGAACTCATCCCTAATCTTTGTCATCTTCGCTTCCGCTCAACGCACGTCGTTCGCCCTCGACCCGGTCGATCTCGCTCAACAGACCTCGGAGGATGCGCACGTCGCGCTCGTCCAGGGCCGCCCGGCCGAGCATCTGCCGGTACGAGCGCAGGATGTGCTCCGGATTCTGCGGGTTGAGGTAATTGATCTTGAGAAAGGTCTCACGCATATGGGCAAAGAGGACCTCCAGCTGTTCGACGGTTGCCAGGCTCTTTTCCCCCAGCCCCTTCCCCCTGGCCAGGCCATGCCGCTTGGCCACCTCGTAGAGGCAGATGACCACCGACTGGGCGAGGTTCATCGACTGGACACTGCCGCCGGTGGGGATGGTGATCAGGCGCTGGCAGAGATCGAGTTCCTCGGTCTTGAGGCCCTTGTCCTCGCGACCGAACACCATGGCGACGCGACCGCTGTCAAGCAGTGGCAGCAGCTGCGTTGCGGCATCGTCAGGGTGCAGGAAATCGACCCGGTACTTACCGAATCGCCGGGTGGTCGCATAAGCGTAATGGCAGTCGCCGAGCGCCGCCTGCAGATCCGGATAAAGGGTCGCCTGCTCCAGCAGGACGCTCGCCTTGACCGCCATCTTGCGTGCCTCATCATCGAGATGGTCGACCTTGGGCGCCACCAGGCGCAGGTCGGTCATACCGAAATTCGCCATGGCGCGGGCCACGGAACCGATGTTGCGTTCGCCGCGTGGTTCGACCAGGACGACAGTGAGCTTGTCGAGGTTCATAAGAATCCTAGCTGTAAGCTGTAAG
>JAHEDT010000021.1:37459-51252 GCA_024641085.1 Geobacteraceae bacterium
GGTCATACCGAAATTCGCCATGGCGCGGGCCACGGAACCGATGTTGCGTTCGCCGCGTGGTTCGACCAGGACGACAGTGAGCTTGTCGAGGTTCATAAGAATCCTAGCTGTAAGCTGTAAGCTGTAAGCTGTAAGCTGTAAGCTGTAAGCTGTAAGACATTATAGTTAATATTGTTGGTTAAGTTCTTCTACATAAGTTACTAAATTAAAGGTTTTTCTTAAAGCTTATAGCTTACCGCTTATAGCCTTACAGCTGTTTTTACCGCAAATCCCCAAGGTAGCTCTGTAACAGGGCGGCCGCGACGATCGCCGCTGTTTCGGTGCGGAGCAGGCGCGGGCCGAGGCTGACCGGCATGAATCCAGTGGCCTGGGCCTGCTCGACTTCGGCGGCTGAGAACCCGCCCTCGGGACCGACCAGCAAAGCAACGCTTTGCGGACGAAACGAGCCAAACCCCTCGGTAAACGACCAGAGCACCTCGCCTTCATAGAGCATCAGCTTCAGCTCGGCGGCCGTCGCACAATCGAGAGCCTCGGCAAAGCTGTGCACCGGCATGAGTTCCGGCAGCATGGCACGGCGGCATTGCCGGGACGCTTTACTGATCACCTCCGGCCAGCGATGGGACTTTTTCTGCCGGGCGTCCCGTTCTTCAAGTGTGGCGGAGCGCCGGGACTCCAGCGGGACCATGCGCGCCACCCCGAGCTCCGTCAGTTTCTGCAGGACCAGCTCAAAACGCTCCCGATCCGGCAGCGACTGGTAGACCTCGATGCGCAGCGGGCTCTCCACCGGTCCAGGCAGGCGTTGAAAGGGAACACAGGACGCATCGGCAGGGTCGATGCTGGTGATGCGGGCGCGGTATGCGGTCGTTGCTGGGTCCACGACCGTCAACACCTCGCCGGGTCGGGCCTGCCAGCTGACCAGGGCGGCCTGTGCCGCCTGCGACAGGGGGGCTGCAACCTCGAGCCGCGGAACCCGGTCCAGCCTGATCAGGCTGGCAGGCCCGCCGTTATTCACGCATGAAAGGGGCAAAACCATGCTCCCGGTAACGTTTGAAGCGTTCACGCGACTCGGCCAGGCACGTCTCGTCGAAGGCCTCGGCGAAGTCGATCACATGGCGGAAATTGCGGATGAACTCCAGGCTGCAGGGCACACCCATCAGCAGCACGGCGGCACCGTTCGGGTTCTCTTCTTCGGCAACGATCACCACCGGCTCGTCGTGGCACTCCACGGCCCCGCTCTGGTAGACATGGGGCACGAAGGCCCCTTTCCTCCAGGTCCACAGGAACTGGTCGAGGGTCACGCCCTGGTTGTCGTCCTGGACTCTCACCAGGACCCGCTGGCCGGCCAGGTAAAATTCCTCGGCCAGATCACAGAGGACCCGGGCGCGTTCCGGACGGTTGAGCCTGATGAATTCAACGCGGGTCAAATAGGACTCCTGCTCGGGGGTTGACGGGCGACTCGATGTAGCCTGCCAGGCACCTGTTGGATGAAATGGACAAGGCTAATTCATGCTTTTAGAGATGTGATTTTAGCCGGTTTGCAGCTCCATGGCCATAGTTATGTCCCCCAACAAGGGTAAAATATTGGGACCTGTAGCCGAAATAACAGTTAGATCCTGCCCAGCAGGCGCAGCAGGCCGTCCAGGGCGGTATACGGGTGCGGGGGGCAGCCGGGGATATACAGGTCGACCGGCAGCAGATCGCCGATCCCCTGGCACACTTCGGGGCTGCCGGCATAGGGGCCGCCGCCGATGGCGCAGGCGCCGGAGGCGATGACCAGCTTGGGGTCGGGGATGGCTGCGTACGTGTCGAGCAGGGCGCTCTGCATGTTCAAAGTCACCGGCCCGGTCACCATGACACCGTCGGCGTGACGGGGCGAGGCGACGAACTGGATCCCGAAGCGGCCGAGGTCGAAAGCCAGCGTGCCCAGCACGTTGATGTCTGCTTCACAGGCGTTGCAGCCGCCCGCCGAGACCTGGCGCAGCTTGAGGGAGCGGCCGAAAAGCTTGTGCATCCGGTCGTTCAACCGCTCGGCCAGGCGATAGACATCGCCTTCCAGCTGCAGGTCCTGGCGACGTCCTGCAGCCAGCCGGTAATCGCTGCTGAAACTTAGCGCACCATGTTCGGTCGCGGCCGGGCAATCGGCGCAGAACAGACAGCGGCCCAGATCGACCCGCAGCTGATCCCCGGGGCAGCTGAGCGCATTGAAGGAGCAGCTGGCCACAGCCGCTGCGCAGGCCTGCGGAGCAAGGTTCCGGGCAATCAGCGGCAAGCCCCGGAAGCGCTCCGGCAGGTGCGGCGCGACCCGCGGAAACCGTCCTGTGCGGTGCCCCTGGCGCAGACGTTCGCGGATTATCGTCAGCATGAAAGTACCTCCTTCGCCTGCAGTCCAGGCTAGAGATCGAAGCCGCAGTACGACAGGTTGAAGCTCTTGTTGCAGAGCGGAAAGTCGGATATCTGCTGGCCGCGCAACGCCATGGCCAGCCCGCTCCAGTTATGAAACGAGGGATCGACGATTTTATAGCGCTCGATGTGCCCGGCGGCATCGGTCACCGCGGCATGGACCAGTTCACCACGCCAGCCTTCGCAGAGCGAGACCGCCAGGCTGTCAGCCGCAAGCGGACCGGGACGATTTTTGAGCGACCCCGCAGGCAGGTCGCCAAGCAACTGGCCGATCAATCTGAGCGAGGCGTAGACTTCCCGCCGGCGCAGGTTGGCGCGAGCGAAAACGTCGCCGTCAAGCTCGATGACCGGAGTATCGAAACCGCTGTCCCAGGTCCCGTACGGGTGATGGAGTCGCGCATCCCGCACCAGTCCGCAGGCCCGGGCCGCCACGCCGACCATCCCCAGCGCCTCGGCGTCATCGGTCGACACCGGCCCGACGCCTTCATAGCGCGCCAGCACCGAAGGCGAATCGAAACTCAGTTCCACAGCTCCGCGGGTCTCGCGCTCCAGGGTTTGCAAGCGTTCGGCGAAATAGTCGCGCCGGCGGTCGTCCAGGTCGAAGCCCACCCCACCCGGCCGCACGAGGCCGCGTCCAAAACGGCTGCCACAGAGCTCCGCGGTCAGGTTCAGGTAGTCGCCGCGCAGGCGGCCGCAGAACGAAGCCGTCGGCAGGAAGCCAACGTCCCCGGCCAGGGCCCCCAGGTCTCCGACATGGTTGGCCAATCGCTCCAGCTCCAGGGCGATGGCGCGGATCGCCCGGGCCCGGTCAGGCGGTTCGCAACCGGCAAGGCTTTCCAGCAGCTGGCTGTGCGCCATGGCATGGCCGATACTGGTGTCTCCGGCCGCGGTCTCTGCCCGGACGATCGCAGCGCCGGAAAGATCGCCGACCAGCAGCTGCTCGATGCCGCGGTGCTGGTAACCCAGGGAAATCTCCAGGTGCAGGACTTCCTCGCCGTGGCACTGAAAGCGGAAGTGGCCCGGCTCGATCACGCCGGCGTGCACCGGGCCGACCGCCACTTCGTGAACTTCATCCCCCGCGACCCGGTAGAACGGCATGTCTCCCGGGACCGGATGCTCCCCTGGCGGACGCCCCCAGATATCCGCGGCGTCGACCCAGGGCGCGTGGAAACGCACCGGCTTCAGCCAGGGATGCCCCTCGGGGCGGACGCCGTACTGTTCGGCCAGTTCGCGTTCGAAGAGATGCAGCTGCGGACAGCGCGGCGTTAACGAGGCGAAAGAGCCACTGACCCGGGTCCGCGACGCGACCAGTTCATTCTTCCAGTCGTGGGAGAGGACGGCATAGACCTCGATGGCTTCCGCCGTCGGCCGGCCGAAATATGTGACCACCCGCGCATCGGAGGCGACCTCTTCAAGGAGCAATTCACCGAACCGCGCATAATCGAGCAGCGGCAATTCGTTCAGGGGGACCACGGTCCCGTGGCGGAAGCGCGACAATTGCGAGCGTCTCATGGCTGAACCTCCAGCAGGGCCGCCGCATCACGCAGGGCGGTCTGCAGGGGGGGCGGGAGGTAAACGCCGAGCAGCAGGACCAGGACCAGGAACAACAGCGGCGAGGCAACCAGCAGGACGTTGTCTTTGAAGACGGTGTCAAGCTTTACGGGATCGCCCTGGGTCGCAGTCAGGACCGTGGCTCCCATGCCGAAGAAGACCGTGGCCAGCAGCAGCAGCATCACCAGCCCGACCACGGCCTGGCCACTGCCGAAGATGCCGCGCAGGATGGTGAATTCACTGTTGAAAAGCCCGAACGGGGGGGAGCCGGCGATCGCCAGGAAGCCGGCGAGGAACAGGCTCCCGGAAATCGGCAGGGTGGCGATTGCCCCGTGGACCTCGGAGAGCCGTTTGCTGGCATAGGCGCGCTGGATGTTTCCGGCAGCAAGGAACAGGCACCCCTTGGTCAGGGCATTATTGACCAGGTGGAGCATGGCTCCGAAGGTAGCCAACCCGCCGATACCGACGCCGATGGCAAGAATCCCCATGTGCTCGACCGAGGAATAAGCCAACAGCCGCTTGATATCGGGCTGACGGACCATGAAGACGGCCGCCACGAGCAGTGACAGCATCCCCATCCAGAGCAGCTGCTGGCGGGCCATGGGGCCGTCGCCGGCGGCGTTCATCAGCTGCACGGCGCGGAGGATCGCGAGGAAGGCGACACTGGTCAGCCCGCCGGCCAGAAGGGCTCCGACCATCCCCGGAGCTTCGCCGTACGCGTCGGGCTTCCAGGTGTGCAGCGGCGCCAGCCCCATCTTGGTGCCGAAACCGATCAGCAGGAAGACGAAACCGCTATGCAGCCAGGGGCGCGACAGGGTCGCGGCGCCGGCCAGCAGGGTGTCAAACTGCAGACTGACCGGGACCCCTCCGCCGACCAGGGCGGCATAGGCAATGAAGAGCATGCCGAGCATCGCCAGGGCGATGCCGACCGAACAGATCAGCAGGTATTTCCAGGTCGCCTCGATCGACAGCCGGTTGCGGTTGTAGTAGATCAGCGGTGCGCTGGCGATGGTTGTCGCTTCGACCGAGATCCACAGCAGGCCAAGGTGGCGAGCGGTGATCGCCAGGGTCATCACCGACAGGAAGACCAGCAGGCAGGGAACGATGATTCGGTTGCCGCGATCGCGGCGCTGATCGAGATAACCGACGGCATAGAGGGCACAGCCGAAGTACAGCAGGCTGGTGACGACCAGGACCAGGCTGGACAGAGCATCAAGCCCCAGCCAGGGACCGGCCGAGGGCTGGCCGTCGGCCACCGCGATGCCGGCCAGCGCCAGGTGCAGCCCGCCGCTGACCGGCAGCAGCCAGGAACGTCCGCTGTGCCAGGGGATCAGCAGAGCGAGGATCGCGGCAGCCAGCGGGGACAGGATCAACAGGAGCAGCATGGTCTATTCCTTCAGGGCCGTCAGGCGTTCGGTGTTGATCGTCGAAAACTCCTGGTTGATGTGGTTGAGGACGATCCCCATTACGAAGATGCCGACCAGCAGGTCGAGCAGGATGCCGGCTTCGACCATCAACGGGATGGCCTCGGACAGCAGTACGGCAAAGATGAAAATGCCGTTTTCCATGACCAGGTAGCCGAGCACCTGGGTCAGTGCCTTGCGCCGGGTAATCAAGAGCAGAAAACCGCTGAACATGGTCGCCAGGGCCGCCGGCACGGACAGCCCCCCCAAGTGCTCCTTGGCCAGGGGCAGGAAATCGGCGAAGATCAGGGCCCCTGCGGTCAGCAGCACCCCGAGCAGCAGAGTCGCGACGAAACCGATGTAAGGTTCCATCTCGCGGCGGATGCGGATTTCGCGGATCGCCCGCAGCAGCAGCCAGGGGATGAATACGCCCTTGAATGCCAGGGCGCCCAGGCCAAGCAGCAGGGCGTGACCGGACGGGCCATGGATCACCAGCGGCAGCAGCGCCAGCAATGCCCCCTGGAGCGCGACGGCGCGGATGCAGGCGACCAGGCGGGCGCTGCCCAGGGTATAAAAATTGATCAGGATGACGGCAAGCAGGAGCAGGTTGGCCATCTTGCTCTCCTATCGCAGGACCAGGACCAGGGCCAGGACCGAAAGCAGCGTGGTGCCGACCAGGACCTGTGGGACCCGGGGCAGCTTCAAGCGCGCCATGGACGATTCAACCACGCCGATCAGTACGGCCAGGGCAAGCTGGCCACCCAGGAACAACAGCAGATCGAGGAGCGGCGAAGCTGTTTGCCACGGCAGAATCAGGCGCACCAGCAGCGCACCCATGACCATCAGCTTCATGGCCGCACCGTAGAGGATCATGCCGAAAGCCGGGCCGCTGTGATCGAGAACCATCACCTCGTGGATCATGGTCAATTCCAGGTGGGTGTTGGGATCGTCAAAGGGAATGCGTGAGTTTTCCACCAGCAGCAGCACGAACAGGCAGACCACGATCAGCCCCAGCGCCGCGCCCGCCCCTCCCTGCCACTGGCCGGCCAGCTGAGGCCCGAGCAAAGCACCCAGGGTCAGGCTGCCGGCGCCGCGGGCCAAGACCAGCAGGGCCAGCAACAGCGTCGGTTCGGCCAGGCAGGAGAAGAACACCTCACGAGCCGCCCCCATCCCCTCGAAGCTGGAACCGGTATCCAGCGCAGCCGCCGCGGTGAAGAACCTGGCCAGCCCGAACAGGTAGACGAACAGGATCAGGTCGCCGGTAAAGGAAACCGGTGCCGGTAGCCCGCCGAAGGGGATCAGGAGCGCGGCGAGCAGCGGCACCACCAGCCCGACTACCGGTCCCGCCAGGAAGATCCAGGTCGTGGTGCGGCTGAACACGAACCCTTTGCGCCAGAGGCGGGCCAGGTCGTAGTAGGGCTGCAGCAGCGGCGGGCCGACGCGGCCGGCAAACAGGGCCTTGGTCTTGTTGATCACACCCAGGGGCAGAGGCGCGAACAGGAGGAGCACGGCAAGCTGCAATACGATCCGGCTGAACATCGGCGTCCTCCTTTCAGAAACCGAGCAGGGCCAAGAGGATGATCAGGGCCAGGGCGATATACAACAGGTAGATGGCGGCGATGCCGTTCTGGATCAGACGGCGCAGCCGGTGAAACAAACCGGCCAGACCGGTGAAGAGCGGAGACAGCGTCCGGTCGAGGACCAGATCCGGAGTGTGGCTGAACAGGTCCTCCCGGTCAGGGAAGAGACCGGTGATGTGACCTCCATGGCGCTCGCTCCTGAGAGCGAAGCGGAACTGTCGGACCAGGCCGTCGGCAAAGGAGCTGGCGGTGTACTGCATGCGCGAGACCGGGAAACGGTAGCCGCACCCCCAGGTGGCGAGATCGCGCGGGGCATCGGCGCTGCGGCGCCGCAGCCACCAGCCCGCCAGCAGGAGCAGACCGAGCAGCAGCCAGCCGGCCAGGCTGATGGCGCCGAGAGGTGCCATCTCGCCGGCCAGCCGCGGCAATGACCTGACGCCGGTCCAGTCAGCGGCAGTCTGCTCCAGGACCGGGCGCAGGCTGGTCGGCAGCAGGCCGATCCAGATGCAGGCCAGCAGCAGCATGCCCATCGGCCAGAGCATGACCCGGGGCGACTCGTGAGCCTGCGCCGCCGCCGCGCTGCGCGGTTCGCCCAGGAAACTCACCCCGAACACCTTGACGAAACAGGCCAGCGCCAGACCGCCGATCAGCGCCAGGGACGGTGCCGCCAGCAGGGAGAGAGACAGGCTCGAACCGGGCAGCTTGATCGTTTCAAAAGCCCCGAGATAGATCAGCCATTCACTGACGAAGCCGTTGAAAGGCGGCAGGCCGCAGATCGCCACCGCACCGCCGAGAAAGAGCAGCCCGGTCCAGCGCTGGCGCTTGAGCAGTCCGCCGAAATGATCGATCTCGCGGCTGCCGACGGCATGGATCAGCGATCCGGCGCTCATGAACAGCAGCGACTTGAACAGGCCATGGTTGACGACATGCAGCAGGCAGCCGGACAGGCCGAGCACCACCAGGGTCGGCTGCCCGTAGCTGCGGCCGAGCAGGGCCAGGCCAAGGCCGAGGGCGATGATGCCGATGTTCTCGACACTGTGGTAGGCAAGCAGCCGCTTGATATCATGCTGGGCGATGGCCAGCGCCACGCCGAGAACCCCGGACACGGCCCCCAGGAGCAGGACCGTCCACCCCCACCAGGCAGGGATGTCGGCGTAGAACGAGGTCAGGCGTACCAGCCCGTAGATGCCGGTCTTGATCATCACCCCGGAGAGCAGTGCCGAGGCGTGGCTGGGCGCAGCGGCATGGGCACCGGGCAGCCAGACGTGCAGCGGCATGAGACCGGCCTTCATACCGAAACCGAACAGGCCGAGCAGAAAGATCAGGCTGCCGCCGGCGGCCGGCAGGCTCGCCGTAGCCGGGAACATCATCGAACCGGAGGTCTGCTCCAGCATCACGAACAGGCCAAACAGGGCCAGGGTGCCGCAGTGCGTCGCCACCAGGTAGATATAGCCCGCGCGGCGCACCTCCACCCGGCGGTCTTCGGTGGTAATCAGGAAATATCCGGAAAGGGCCATGACCTCCCAGGCGAGCAGGAACAGCACCCCGTTGCGCGCCGTGAGCAGCAGGAGCATGGCGGCGCTGATCAGGCCGTAGAAGAGTCGCAGTTTGCGCCCGGTGGCTGGGTTTCGGAGTTGCGGCCAGTAGCCGAGGCCGTAGATCGAGCCGGCGGCAACGATCAGCAGCAACGGGGCGACAAACACTGCGGAGAGGCTGTCCAGCTGGAGAGCGAAACGACCGGCAGGGACCGCCCATGCCCAGGAAATGGCCTGGCGCGGCACACCGCAGGCAAACACCAGCGCCCAGGCGCAGGGCAGTGCTCCGGCCAGGATCAGTCCACAGGCCAGGCGCTCCGCGCCGGCACCCTCACGGCGCGTGAAGAGCCCGGGGACTCCTGAAGCTGCAATCAGAATCAGTCCGCAGAGCAACCAGATCATCTTATTCTCGCTTCATGTGCAAGGGCCGTCGCAGGTTGCAAAGACCGGGCAGGATTCTGCCGCTGCCGCCACGTGACAGCCGTCCGCGGAAAACTCCCTCATGGCGACCGCCGGCTCTCCATGCGCTCTTCGAGCTGCTTGAGCATACTGAAGATCTTCTCCCGGTTGGCCTGGGCGTGGAGGAGCTTACGTAATTTTTCCTCCCGCAGCAGGAAACCCAGCTTCGAGAGCAGGTGCAGGTGCGCGCGCAGGCTGGGGGCGATCAGGGGAAAGAGAATCTGCACAGGCTGTCCATCCAGGCTGAAGAAATCGACCGGGTGGTCAAGAAAACAGAGGGTGACCATCGACCTGGAGGCATGCAGCATCTCAGGGTTGCGCGGGTGGGGAATCGCGATGCCGTGACCGATGGCCGTCGAGGCGATTCTTTCCCGGGTCAAAAGTGCTCGGCGCAGATGATTGCGATCAACTTCTTCCGGCAGCCGCAGATGGGCGACGCAGTCCGCCAGGACTTCTTCCCGGGTAGAGCCTTCGATCCGGTAGTAGACGCCGCCGGCCTCGAGGGCTTCGCTCAAACGGGGGAGCGGCTGATCATCGAAGGGTGTGCTGAGGACCTCCGGAGAGAGCCCGATACGCCTCGAAGTGGCCCATTCAATCAGCTCGGCGCGATTGAAACGATAAAAACCGTGGATCCGGTAGGAAGGGATGCTCTCCTGCTTGATCCAGCGGTAAATCGTCTTTTCGGAAACAGACAGGAACCGGGCAGCGTCTTTGACGGATAGTTGCATAGTTAATCCCTCTGTCATATCTACCTAACGGTGGACATCTATGGACATTATGCAAAAACAATCGCGTTGTCAACGGTCAGTGTGAAAGAGCCCGGCATAGCGGATTATTATCGTCTCCAAGCGGGACAGGATTAAACGCGGGGGAGCGGTGAATGTAGAGGAAAAACTCAAAACAGTAAGGTTTTACAACCCCCCAAAAGTGCGGAGTGCCACAAACTAACGACTAGAATACGGTCCTGGGTTGCACTCTGCGTCTCCGTGTTGATAAATAGCTTGGGAAGAAAAGTAGATTCATGTTGACGGGACCGGCTGGCGAGTCAAACAGAACAGGAGGTGGATTGCGGCAGCGGTTTTTTCCTGGCCAGGGCCAGGTAGTTGCCGCCCAGGATCAAGAGAATCCCGCAGACGGCCGGCGACGACCAATGGTAATCCTCCCAGATGGTGGACAGCGCCAGGGCGACCACGGGAAAGAGCAGCGTGGCGTACGCGGCCCGCCCGGGGCCGATACGACCGACCAGGCTCAGGTAGCAGCCGAAGGCGATCACCGAACCGAACAGGGCGAGGTAGCCGAGAGACACCAGGTACGGCAGCGACCAGTCGATGACCAGGGGCGTTCCGCCGATGATCGCCAGCGAGGCCATGCACAGCGCGCCGTAGGCCATGCCGAAAGCGTTGGTCTGGACCACGGGCAGGCGCAGGCGCTGGTTGCGGGCCGAGATGATATTGCCGAGGGAGGCCAGGTAAGTGGCCGCGAAGCTGAGCAGCAGGCCGGTGAGCACCGGACCGGAAAAGTTGACTGCGGCCATCTCCGGCCAGAACAGCAGGACCAGGCCGACCATCCCCAGCGCCCCGCCGAGGAGCACCTTTAATTCCACCGGAGTGCCGAGAAACAACCTGCCGTTGAGCAGATTCATGACCACGATCGTGGAAAACACCACGGCGGCCAGCCCGCTGGTGATCTGCAGTTCAGCCAGGTAGAAAAGCAGGTAATTCAAGGCGAACAGCAGAACCCCCTGCAGGGCGATAAAGAGATGCTCGCTGCGGGAGAAGCGCAGCGGCAGACGTCGCGCCAGGCACCAGAGGAACAGGATCAGCGTGGCCAGAGTGAAGCGATAAGCCACCGACAGAACCGGTTCCACGGTGCCAAGCTGGAACTTGATCCCCAGCCAGGTGGACCCCCAGATCAGGACGGTGAGCGTATAGAAGAGCAGGTTGACCATCGGTAAGCGTTTCGCTGAAGCGGTTATGGTTGATGGCGAGTCGCCAGGTCCTGTGGTGCACGCAGCTGAGAACAGGCGCTCGAGATGCGGACCCGAATCGAGAATTTAGCTCCGGCCGGGTCAATTGTAAAGGATTGAATCGGCGAGCGGGTTCATGCCACACGGCAAGCCACGGGGTATCCAGAAGTCAGAAAAACTCGCGGACCCGCCAGAACATAGAGACTTATTCCGGATTCTGGATACTGGATACTGGATTCCCTCAATAAGACACGCACCACACGGCAATCAATACACGGCACAGCAAACTGCGGGGCAGTTCATTTCGGCACGCACATCGAGTGGTAAAACGGTCAGTCACTAATTCGCTTGACTTTTATTCGCCAGGCCTGATACTGTGGCGAAATTGTTGCTGAGCCCACTAAATCTGCTTACAGCAACTCCAGACCACTGTTCCAAGATTGAAAAGACATTATTCAAGGCTCCGGAATATTCCGGGGCTTTTTTCATTCGCAGCCTGTCCGTAAATGTCAAATCTCTCGTTACAGTCAACCCAGCTTAAGCGGACCGGCTTACACCATAAGGAATATATGGATTTCAACAGTTTCAATCTCCACCCGAAAATCACCGCCGGGATCGTCGCCGCAGGCTATACCCTGCCGACCCCGATCCAGGCCGCCGCCATCCCGAAGATCATGCAACTGCGCGATGTCATGGGCCTGGCACAAACCGGCACAGGCAAGACCGCAGCGTTCGGCCTGCCGATTCTCCACCAACTGATGCAGGGACGGCGCGGATGCGTGCGTGCCCTGGTCATCGCCCCGACCCGGGAACTCGCTGAACAGATTCACGTCTCGCTGAGCCAGCTCGGCAAGCAGAGCGGCTTGCGCAGCGCCACCATCTATGGCGGGGTCGGCATCAACCCGCAGATCTCCAAACTGAAGAGCGGAGTGGACATCGTGGTCGCCTGCCCGGGACGCCTGCTCGACCACATCAAGCAAAAGACCATCAACCTGTCACAACTGGACGTGCTGGTCCTCGACGAGGCCGACCGGATGTTCGACATGGGCTTTCTGCCGGATATCCGGCGCATCATCAAGTGCCTGCCGACCAGGCGCCAGACCCTGCTCTTCTCGGCGACCATGCCGCAGGAAATCCGTCACCTGGCCAAGGAGGTGCTCACCGACCCGGAGACAGTCCAGGTCGACATCGTCGCCCCGCCGACAACCGTCAGTCATGCTCTCTACCCGGTGCCCCAGCATCTCAAGACCGACCTGCTGCTGGAACTCCTGCAGAAGACCGCTACCGACTCGGTCCTGATCTTCACGCGGACCAAACACCGGGCCAAGCGGCTCGGCGAGAAGCTCGGCGCCAGCGGCTACCGGGCCGCCTCCCTGCAGGGCAACCTGTCCCAGAACCGGCGCCAGGCCGCCCTGGACGGCTTCCGCAGCGGGGCCTTCCAGATCCTGGTCGCCACCGATATTGCCGCCCGCGGCATCGACGTGTCGCAGGTCTCGCACGTGGTCAATTTCGACATTCCCGACACGGCGGAAGCCTACATTCACCGTATCGGCCGCACCGGCCGCGCCACCCGCAGCGGCGACGCCTTCACCATGATCACCGAGGAGGACGGTCAGATGGTACGGACCATCGAACGGGCCCTCGGCAACCAGATCGAACAGCGCAGGCTCGACGGCTTCAACTACAGCGTGGCGGCTCCCGCGTGTACTGCTCAACCGGCACGGCGCCATACCCGGGCCATGCCGCGCCCAAAATCGCAGCAGGAGCGTTCAAGACGGTCGCCAAGCAACGGCAGGTCCGTCAGCGGCGGCCGGAGATAACCTGATCTCAGCGAGTTCACTTCGAATCATGGCTCATTGAGCCAGGACAAGGAAAGGACCACAGCAGATGGCAAAAAAACCGAACTACGGCTTTGAAAAGCGCCAGAAAGAAATCGCCCGAAAAGCCAAGCAGGAAGAGAAGAACAAGCGTAAGCAGGAGGAAAAAGCCCAGGAAGCCGGCACCGACGATCAGCAGGTGTGACACCCGGGCAAACCATCCGAACTTGATCTGGCAGGGTTCCGCGCCAGCGGCCCTGCCAGATCAAGGCAAATCACTATAATTCCCTTCACTGCATCTCCCTGCATTTCTCCACACGCCACTCCGTTCTGAGCCTCGCGCCTCGCGTTAAACACTTTAAGAATTTATAACCGGCGGGTCGCATCCCGCCAGACGCCATACTTTTGCCCGGCAGCAAAAGTATGCAAAAATGCCGTCACCTCGCGGTGGGCATGTCTTGCGCGATCACTCTACCGTTCAATCGACATCACAGCCAACGACAACGTCATTTCCTTTAGCAGCACTACGGGGCCCTATTTTACCGGGCCACCGAGGTCTCCGAAGGGAATGCCGCAGGCTCTATCAACTTTTTAGTTGCTATACAAATACGCAGCCCGAGAAACCCAAACCTTTCTGAATCGATGTTTTTAATTGGATTTTGACTGGTTCGCCTCGTGCCTCTAACCTAGTACCTCGCACCTCCGCTACTAAATTTGTGAAATGTGTAGACCTGACCCCACTCCCTCGTCACGTGTACCGCGTCCCGGGTTCTATTGTGCGACTTGCGGACCACCCGGGGGCCAAACAGAAGGGCCCCCGCCAGGGTGGTCGAAGCGTAGACGGTAGGTTCTTCTAACGTATCGGTGTTCGGTGCCAATCGATTACGCGTAAGACATGCCAAGCGCAGCGTCAGGCCCTTTTCTGCGGACTCTTTTGGGCCAGCAAAAGAGTACGGCGTCTGGCGGGACGCGACCCGCCGGTTTTAAGGTTTTAAAGGGAGAAACGCCTGGCGGTTGGCGAGCAAAAACTCCTGCAATCCAACCTCAGACCTGCCTCAACCTCTTTTCTTGATTCTTGAGTC
>JAHEDT010000022.1:0-19298 GCA_024641085.1 Geobacteraceae bacterium
CATTCTTGAGGCCGCGCGCAGCATCGGAGTCGAAATCCCAACTGTTTGTGACCATGAGAAGCTGCTGCCTTACGGCGCTTGCCGGGTCTGCACGGTGGAGGCGGACGCCAACGGAAAAACGGCTCTGGTCGCGGCCTGTCAGCAGCCGGCTGCAAATGGGCTGGTCGTCAGAACGCGAACGGACAAAGTCGACCGCATCCGCAAGGTGCTATTGGAGCAGATGTTGTCACATGCGCCCGATGCCGAACAGCTGGTGAGCTTGGCCGCCACCTATGGCGCGGACCGGGACCGGTTTGATAAAGAGGCTTCTTTCTGTATCCTCTGCGGTCTTTGCGTACGCTACTGTGCCGAGATCAAGCAGAAGCACGCGGTCGGCTTTTTCGATCGTGGTTCGAAACGGGAAATCGCTTTTATTCCGGAAGTCGCTGTGCGAGAGTGCTGGGACTGCAAAGAGTGCTTCCCGCTCTGCCCGACCTCGGCTCTGCAGGCCGCCTATGTGTTAACCGAGGCGTTGCTTGAGCCGCTGGATTCTTCCTCTCCGTCGTGCGGTGGAGGATGCTCGCGCTAGCTTAAGAAATCGCAACCCGTGAACGGGCACAATGGTGACAGATGGAAGAGCCCTACATTTTGAAGATCGTCCGCGTAACACAGCAGCACCTAGAGTACGTCCAGCGTCAGGTCGTTGAGGAATACCCGCTTAAGCTGCGGGTCAATGGCCGTGAGTTGGCGACCCTGATCTGCTCTCCTCACCAGCTCAACTTTTTGGTCGTCGGTTTTCTGCGCCTGCAGGGGTTCATCGCGACTCTCGACGACATCTCTGCGCTGGGCGTCTGCCATGAATATGGTCAGGCCGAAGTGCTCCTCCGGACCAGCTTGCCGGAGAGGCTGCAGCCAACATTGACCTCCGGATGCGGTGCCGGGATCGCTTTCAACCTGCCGGAAAAACTTGTTAACCTGGCCTTGCAGGATCGGCAAAACTACCATTGTGAAAGCCTGTATCGTCTGATGAAGGACCTGCAGGGTCTGGCCGAGAACTACCAACGTCATGGCGGCATCCATTCTGCGGCGGTCGGAGATGACCGCGGACTCCTGCTCAGTGCCGAGGACCTCGGCCGCCACAACACCCTCGACCGGCTGGCCGGCGAAGCCTTGTTCAAAGGTCTGGATCTGCGGGGCAAGATGCTGGTGACCTCGGGGAGGATCTCTACTGAGATGGTCGCCAAGGCGGCGCGGCTCGGAATCGGCCTGATGGCCTCGCGCACCTCGCCGACCGACAAGGCGGTCGAACTCTGCGAGCAGGCCGGCATGACCCTGGTCGGCTACCTGCGCAGCAGCAGCATGGACATCTACAGCCATCCGCAGCAGCTGAAGCTGCAGGACGAATGACCTCTCCTGTTGAAAGGCATGGATCGCCATGAAAGATCGTAAAATCCTGGTGCCTGTCGATGGCTCGCCGCTTTCGATCCAGACCGTAAAGCGGTTGATCGCCCTCAAGGACAGTATCACCTTGCCGCTGACCCTGCTGCACGTTTTCGATCTGGGCGCTATCTCCTATCGCGGTTTCGCTGAGAAAGATTTTCGGGATATCGAAAAGCAAGCTCTGGAGGAGGCACGGCAGTTCGTCGCCGGCCAGCAGGCCCTGTTCGCGGATGCGGGGATGCAGGTGGAAACCCTGGTGGTGGAGGGACATCCCCGCGAAGCCATCTGCAAGATAGCCGACAGTGGTCCCTACGACCTGCTGGTCATCGGCAAACATGCGGACACTGACCTGCGCAACCTGCTGTTCGGGCAGGTTTCCAATTACGTCGTCCACCATACCCAATGCCCGGTACTGATTGTCTAGGACGCGGTCGGGCTATCCGTACTCACATGCAGGGGAGTCGAAAGCATGACCACACAACGATTGGCCCGGGGCGGGGAGTTTCTTCTGACCGAAGCGATCGGCTCCAACCTGTTCACACCGGAAGACTTTACCCTGGAACACCGCCAGGTCGCCGAGACCACCGAGGCGTTCGTCAACAATGAAATCTTTCCCGACCTGGAGCGGATGGAAGGCCAGGATTTCTTGCTGGTCGTTGAGAAGATGCGCCGCTGCGCCGATCTCGGCCTCTTCCTGGTAGACGTCCCGGAGGCTTTCGGTGGGCTGGAACTCGACAAGGCAACCAGCATGCTGGTTGCCGAAAAGCTCGGACCAACGGGGTCCTTCGCCATCACCAGCACCGGCCAGACCGGTATCGGTATGCTGCCCCTGATCTATTACGGGACCACGGACCAGAAAGACCGCTACCTGGACAAGCTGACCTCGGGGGAGTGGATCGGCGCCTACTGCCTGACTGAACCCGACTGCGGCAGTGACCCGCTGGGGGCCAGGACCACGGCGACGCTTGCGGAGGACGGATCCGGCTACCTGCTCAACGGCGTCAAACAGTTCATCACCAACGCCGCCTTTGCCGACCTGTTCACGGTCTTTGCCAAGATCGACGGTCGACAGTTCTCGGCGTTTCTGGTCGAACGCGGGACCGCCGGACTCTCGATCGGCGCCGAAGAGAAGAAGATGGGGCTGAAAGGAACCTCGACTGCCCAGGTGGTGCTGGAGAATGTCCGCGTCCCCCTGGAGAACCTGCTCGGTGAAGCTGGCAAAGGGCACAAGATCGCCTTCAATGTCCTCAATGTCGGTCGCCTGAAACTCGCTGCGACGGTGACCGGGGCCGCCAAGAGTGCTTTCGCCGAGGCGGCCGGCTACGCCGTTGAGCGTCGGCAATTCGGTCAGACCCTGGCCAGCTTCGGTGCCATCCGCGAGAAGCTCGCCGATATGCTCGGCGGCCTGTTCGCCGCCGAGTCACTGCTCTACCGGGTCGTCGGCCTGCTCGATGAACGCATCGAGGCCCTGGAACGTGGCGTTGAAAACTATTACGAGCAGTATCAGAAGGCGATCGAGGAATATGCCGGCGAGTGTGCCATGGCCAAGGTTTTCTGCAGTAACACCCTGGCCCTGGTGGCCGATGAAGCGCTGCAGATCCATGGCGGTTACGGTTATATCAAGGACTATCCGGTCGAACGTTACTACCGGGATGAGCGGATCAACCGGATTTTCGAGGGGACCAACGAAATCAACCGCCTGCTCATCCCGACCCTGCTGTTGCGCCGCGCTGACAGCGGTCTCCTGAACCTCTGGGAGCAGGTCGCGGCTGCACAGGCGGAAACCGACGGCGACGCCTTGCCAAGGTCCGGCGCTGGCCTGTTCGTTGCGGAATACGGCCTGCTGGCCAACCAGAAAAAGCTCTTTCTGCTGCTGCTGGGTCGCGTGGCTGAAAACCGCAACGCCCAGGAAATCCTTCTCACCCTGGGGGATATGGCGATCGCCATTTTTGCCCTGGAAAGCAGTGTTCTGCGCGCCGCCAAAATCATGGCCGGTGCCACAGAGCGCAAGCGCCAGCTGCTGCAGGCGGTGGTCCGCGTCACGGCCTTCGCCAACACCGCCGCTTTTCAACTGACAGCAAACCGCTGCGCCGCTTACGGAGTTCAAGGGGAGGCGCTTGCGGCCCTGCAGCAAACCATTGCCCGCCTCGGTTCATATCCCGTCGACGGTCTCCTGGAGGCCAAGCAGCAACTGGCCGATGCGGCCGCCGAGTCGGGGCGCTACCTGTTCTGAACGCCGGACATTCCGGACCGCCGGTTTGTCCCGGGAGGTAAATGATGAATCCTGTTGATTTTGCCACCATCGATTTTGCTCCGCCCCGTGTCTCGATCGAGGGCTCGGCCGAAACCGGGTTCCTGCTCAGCTCGGCAATTCCCCTGGAGGCTCACCAGGAGAACCTTGGCCAGATGCTGAGGTACTGGGCTGAACATGCCCCCGAGCGGACTTGCCTCGCTGAGCGGCAGGCCGACGGCGACTGGCGGCTGCTGACTTACGCCGGGGTCGGGCGGCTGGCGGACGCCATTGCCCAGGCGCTGCTCGACCGGAAGCTCGGCCCCTATCGGCCGGTTATGATCCTTTCCGGCAATTCCATCGACCACGCGCTGCTGATGCTCGGCTGCTTTCTCGCCGGGGTCCCGGTGGTCCCGGTCTCGGTCCCGTATTCCCTGCTGAGCAAGGATTATCTCAAGCTGCGCTTCATCTTCGAGGAAGTCTGCCCGGGGATGATTTATGTCGCCGATGGCGAGCTGTTCACAAAGCCCCTGGCCAGTCTCAACCTGGCCGGAGTCGAGGTGGTCGCCGGGCGGGGCGCCGTGGCCGGACTGCCAACCACCCCCTTCGCCGATCTGCTCGAGACCCCGGCGACCCCGGCGGTCGACCGCTCGCTGACCCAGGTCGGGGCGAAATCCGTTGCCAAGATCCTCTACACCTCCGGGTCGACCGGGCAGCCCAAGGGCGTGATCAACACCCATGGCATGCTCTGCGCCAACCAGCAGATGCTCGCCCAGATCTGGCCGTTTACCAACCAGACGCCTCCCGTTCTGGTCGACTGGCTGCCCTGGAACCATACCTTCGGCGGCAACCATAATTTCAACCTGGTCCTTAACCAGGGTGGAACCCTCTACATTGACGGCGGCAAACCGGCCCCGGGGCTGGTGGACCAGACGGTGAAAAACCTGGCTGAGGTCGCGCCGACCATCTATTTCAATGTGCCGGTCGGCTATGCCATGATCTTGCCGCACCTCGAACAGGACGAGGCTCTGCGCAACAATTTCTTCAAGCGACTGCAGCTGATCTTCTATGCCGGTGCGGCCTTGCCCCAGGACCTGTGGGAGCGGCTTGAACGGGTTGCCATCCAGGCGACCGGCAAGAAGGTGATCATGACCTCCTCCTGGGGGTCGACGGAAACCTCGCCGCTCGCCACTGCGGCCCACTTCCCACTGGAGAAGGCCGGTGTCATCGGGATCCCCTGTCCTGGTGTGACCCTGAAGATGCTGCCGAACGGCGAGGACTTCGAACTGCGCGTCAAGGGGCCCAACGTCACGCCGGGCTATTTCCGCCGCCCTGACCTGACCGCTGCCGCGTTCGATGCCGATGGTTTTTACCTGATCGGCGATACCGGCCGTTTCGTCGATCCCGGCGACCCTGGCAAGGGGATTTCCTTCATCGGCCGGGTTGCCGAGGATTTCAAGCTGATGAGCGGGACCTGGGTCAGGGTTGGCCTGCTGCGAGTGGCCGTGATGGAAGCGGCCGCACCGCTGCTGCAGTTCGCCCTGATCACCGGTCACGACCTGGAGTACGTCGGCATCCTCGGCTGGCCAAACCTCGCCGCCTGCAGGACGCTCTGTAAAGACCTCGCCGAGGATGCCGCTCCTGAGCAAGTGCTGCATCACTCCGCTGTGAAGGATCATCTGCGCGCAGCACTGACCCGGTTCAATGCCACGCAGCAGGGTTCGTCGACCAGGATCGGCCGGGTCATGCTGATGAGCGAACCGCCGGACAGTGATGCCAACGAAATCACCGACAAAGGTTACATCAACCAGCGTGCGGCTTTGCGGCGGCGCCAGGATCTGGTCGACCTGCTTTACGCCGACCCGCCCGTCCCCAGCGTGATCGTAATCTGATGCGGCCGCCATTGAGGGGTCAGGTCTACACATTTCACAAATTTAGTACTTTGAGTCCGAGACTCGGAACAGGGACAGTCTCGGCAGAGGGCTGTCCCTAAAGAAGCAAGATGCGCAAACAAGCAAAAGTTAGGCGCACAATCAAAAGGACGTTTTATTGTAATGAAATTTACCGGCACCGATACCTATGTCGCGACCGCCGACCTGAACCTCGCAGTCAACGCCGCCATCACTCTGGGCCGGCCACTGCTGATCAAGGGTGAGCCAGGCACCGGCAAGACCATGCTCGCCGAAGAGGTGGCCCGAGCGCTGGAGATGCCGCTCTACCAGTGGCACGTCAAATCGACCACCAAGGCCAGCCAGGGATTGTACGAGTATGACGCCGTCTCCCGCCTGCGCGATTCGCAGCTCGGCGATGTTCGGGTCCACGAGATCGGCAACTACATTGTCAAGGGCAAGCTGTGGGAGGCCTTCGAGTCGGAACAGCGGGCGGTGCTGCTGATCGACGAGATCGACAAGGCCGACATCGAATTTCCCAACGATCTGCTGCAGGAACTCGACCGCATGGAGTTCTACGTCTACGAGACCCGGCAGCTGATCAAGGCCAGACACCGCCCGGTGATCATCATCACCAGCAACAACGAGAAGGAACTGCCCGACGCCTTTCTGCGGCGCTGCTTCTTTCATTACATCCGCTTCCCCGATGCCGAAACCATGACGCAGATCGTCGAGGTCCACTACCCGGGCATCAAGCAGGCACTGCTCAAGGGGGCCCTGGAAACCTTCTTCGGCATGCGCGAGGTGCCCGGCCTGAAGAAGAAGCCCTCCACATCCGAACTGCTTGACTGGCTCAAACTGCTGGTGGCCGAAGAGATTCCTTCGGAAACCCTGCACAGCAGGGACCCCGGCAAAACCATCCCGCCCCTGCACGGCGCGCTGTTGAAAAACGAACAGGACCTGGGGCTGTTCGAGCGACTGGTCGGCATGTCGCGGCGCGGACGCTGAGCTTTCAGGCCATGCTGGTCGATTTCTTCCTGCAGCTAAAACAGGCCAGGGTGCCGGTGACGATCCGCGAGTACCTGTGCCTGCTCGAGGCACTCGATCGTCAGGTGGTCTGGGGGCGCGTCGAGGACTTCTATTACCTGGCGCGTCTCTGCCTGGTTAAGGACGAGACTCATTTCGACAAGTTCGATCGCGTTTTTGCCCGGTATTTCGAAGGTGTCACCGATCTCGGCGAAGAACTCGAGGCGCAGATCCCCGAGGAGTGGCTGCGCCGCCTGGCTGAACTGGTCCTCTCCGAAGAGGAAAAGGCTCAGGTCGAGGCCCTCGGTGGCTTCGAGAAGCTGATGGAAACGCTCAAACAGCGGCTGGCCGAGCAGCAGGGGCGGCACCAGGGCGGGAACCGCTGGATCGGCACCGCCGGCCGCTCGCCATTCGGGGCCTACGGCTACAACCCGGAAGGGGTGCGCATCGGCCAGGAGGGCTCCCGGCATCACCGGGCGGTCAAGGTCTGGGATCGACGTGAGTTCAAAAACCTCGACGGTTCGGTGGAGCTTGGGACCCGCAATATCAAAGTTGCCCTGCGGCGCCTGAGGCATTTCGCCAGGGAAGGGGCGCCGGAAGAACTCGACCTGTCGGGCACCATCCGTGCGACGGCCAAGAATGCCGGCTATCTTGACCTGCAGATGGTTCCCAGGCTGCACAACAAGGTCAAGGTCCTGCTCTTTTTCGATGTTGGTGGCTCCATGGATGAGCACATCAAGGTCTGCGAAGAGCTGTTCTCCGCCGCCAGAGCGGAATTCAAGGCGCTTGAATATTATTACTTTCACAACTTCGTTTACGAAAGTGTCTGGCGCGACAATCAGCGCTACCGCGCCGAGCGCATCGACCTGTGGGAGGTCATTCATACCTACGGTCCAGACTACAAACTGATCTTTGTCGGTGACGCCGCCATGAGCCCCTACGAAATCTCCATGGCGGGCGGCAGCGTCGAGCATTTCAATGAAGAGGCCGGTTACGTGTGGGGCCAGCGGCTGCTCGATGCCTACAAGGATGCCATCTGGCTCAACCCGACGCCGCAAGGATGGTGGCACTTCACCCAGTCGATCGGCATGGTCGGACAGTTGATGGAGGGGCGGATGTTCCCCCTGACCCTCGAAGGGATCGAGGCGGGGATTAGCCTGCTGAGCAAAGCGTCGTCATGAGACCTTTTTTCCGAAGCGCGAGGTGCGCAGCGGGAATAGGCTAAACTCAAAGCTCTCTGCCTGTTGAGGGGTCAGGTCTACACATTTCACAAAATCAGTATTGGAAGCACACCGTCTGGGGCGCAAAAATCACCTGCGCCACTTCCGTTCCGAGTGCAGTGCGGGGTATATTTGACGCCAGCTAGTTCCACTCTACGGAATCCAATTCCAAAATATTGTTGACTTGTCGCACTTTGTTGTGCAAGATACGACCCATGCACTGCAGGCGCAAGAGCCTGCAGTGCAGCGTGACGTCAGGGGTCGAGAGACGATGAACAGCTCCACGGACAAGCCGGCAGAAGAGAAAGACCGCCAGGTCATCACCGCATTGGCGCGGGGCCTGAGTGTGCTGCGCTGCTTCCGCCAGGGCGACCGTTTTCTCGGCAACCAGGAGATTGCCGAGCGGACCGGACTGCCCAAGGCCACGGTCTCCCGGCTGACACACACCCTGACGGTCCTCGGCTACCTGAACCACTCCAAGCGTTTCAATCAATACAGCCTGGGTACGGCGGTCCTCTCCCTCGGCTATTCGTTGCTGGGCAACCTGGACATCCTCAAATCCGCCCGTCCGCTGATGCAGGAATTGGCCGACCACGCGGAAGCTTCGGTCTCCCTCGCCGCCCGCGATGGCCTGCATATGGTTTACCTGGAAAACTGCGTATCCCGGGCCAACATGATCACCTTGCGCATCGATGTCGGCGCGCGCACCCGCATCGCCAATACCGCCATGGGCCGGGCACTGCTGTGCGGCCTGCCCGAGGAAGAGCGGACGGAACTTGTCGAACTGATTCGCCAGGCCACGCCTAAAGGGGAGTGGTCCCAGGTCAAGGCCGGGATCGAACAGGGCGCACGGGACTACCGGGAGAAGGGGTTCTGCTTCTCCCTCGGCGACTGGCGCGAAAACGTCAACTCGATCGCCGTGCCCCTGGTGCAGGCCGACCGCTCCGTGCTGGCGATCAATTGCGGCGGCCCGGCCTGGCAGCTCAGTGCCGAAAAACTTGCGCAGGATATCGGTCCCAGGCTGGTCGAAATAGGCCGGCGACTCGAAAACCTCTAGCTTCGGATAGCCATTGCTCCGCAGCTTGCGTAAAGTAAAGCCAACCAATTATCACGAAAAGTTTTACCCAGGAGGTTACGATGCAATTTGCTTTAACCGATGAGCAACGGATGATGCAGGAGATGGCGAAAGAATTCGCCGCCAAGGAAATTCTGCCAACTCTCAAGGACGATGAAGCGAACCACAGGTATCGCCCCGAACTGGTCAAAAAAATGGCGTCGCTCGGCTTCTTCGGCTGCGCCCTCCCCGAGGAGTACGGCGGCAACGGTTTCGGCTTTCTCGAATCGGTGATCCTCGCCGAGCAGATCGCCAAGGTCAGCGGTTCCTGGCGGCTGCCGTTCAACATGCAGAACATCGGCCCAGCGGTGACCGTCAACAAGTTCGGCACCGATGAGCAGAAGCAGCGTTTCATTCCCGATTGGGTCAACGCCGATTCCTGCGGTTTCTTCGCCATCACCGAGCCCAACTCCGGTTCCGATGTTGCCAGCATGGGCACCACGGCCACGGATTGCGGCGATCACTGGGAGCTTAACGGTCAGAAGATGTGGATCTCCAACGCTCACGTCGGCGATTGGGGCCTGGTGTACGCCTTTACCGACAAGAGCCAGAAGTACAAGGGGATGACCTGCTTCATCGTCAACCTCAAGGGCAACGAGGGAATCACCACCGCGCCGATCGAGACCAAGCTCGGCCTGCACTGCGCACCGACCGGGGAGATCGCCTTCAACCGCGCCAGGATTCCGAAGGACAGCGTGTTGGGCACGGTCGGCCAGGGCTTCCAGATCTGCATGTGGCAGCTGAACAACACGCGCATCAGCTGTTCGGCAGGGGCTCTCGGCATCGCCGGCGGCGCCATCGACGCGGCCATCGGCTACGCCAACGAGCGCACCCAGTTCGGCAAGAAGATCGGTGCCTACCAGATGATCCAGGCGCAGATCGCCGACATGGTCGCCGAGCATGAAGCCGCCCGCCTCCTGGTCTACCAGGCCGCATGGCTCAAGGACCAGGGGCTGCCCAACCAGTACCAGACCTCCATCGCCAAGCTGTTCGCTTCCGAAGCTGCCGTACATGCCGCCAGCGACACCATGAAGATCTTTGGCAGCTACGGCTTCTCCACTGAGTATCCCGCGGAGCGCTTTCTGCGTGATGCCCAGTCGCTGAGGGTTGTCGAAGGGACCAGCAACATCCAGAAAACCATCATTGCCGGCATCGCTCTCGGCGATGCGGCGAACCGCTAACCTGGAGATCCGAGGCTGTTCGCAGATTTTGAAGCGCGCTGCGAACGCACAACAACAGGAAAAGGATGCACAGTATGACTGACTGGTCAAAGGTATTAGAGGTCTTCGGCAGCGGGATCGTCGGAGTCTACCTGGTCATGATCCTGCTGCAGCTGCTGACCCAGCTCAGCACCAGGATCATCGACATGGTCGAAAACGGCAAAACGTCCGGGGACGCGGCGCCGCAGCCGCCTGGCACCGACGTCAAAGGGAAGGTCTAAGGGGACGCCATGTTTGGGATATTCAAAGAACTTATCGTATCAAGCGGGCTGGTCAGCCTGACCGGCGGCAATCTCATCATGTGGCTGGTGGCTTTTACCCTCCTTTACCTGGCCGTCAAAAAGCAGTATGAGCCATTGCTGCTGCTGCCGATCGCCTTCGGCATCCTGGTCGTCAACCTGCCGTTGACCTTCCTCATGGAGCCGGAACATGGCCTGATCTGGTTTTTCTACCACTACGGGATCGAGAACGACATCATTCCGCCCTTGATCTTTTTGGGGCTCGGCGCGATGATCGACTTCGGTCCGCTGATCGCCAACCCCAAGACGCTGCTGCTCGGCGCCGGGGCCCAGGTCGGTCTCTACGTGACCTTCTTTGCGGCTATCCTGTTCGGCTTCGACCTGCGCGAGGCCGCGTCCATCGCCATTATCGGCGGTGCCGACGGTCCGACCACCATCTACCTGACCTCCAAGCTCGCCCCGCAGCTGCTTGGTGCGACGGCAGTGTCGGCCTATGCCTACATGGCCCTGGTGCCGATCATACAGCCGCCGATGATGAAACTGTTGACCTCCGATCACGAACGCAAGATCGTCATGAGCAAGCTGCGCCCGGTGAGCAGGCTGCAGAAGATCTGCTTCCCGATCATCTCCGCCATGACCATCATGCTGCTGGTTCCGGCGTCGGCACCGCTGATCTCGATGCTCATGATGGGCAACCTGTTCAAAGAGTCCGGGGTCGTCGAACGTCTGACCAAGGCCTCGTCGAACGAACTCATGAATATTGTGACCATTTTCCTCGGTCTCTCGATCGGCGCGACCATGACCGCCTCGACCTTCCTCGATCCGCGGGTACTGTTCATCTTCTTCCTGGGACTGTTCGCTTTTGTCGTCAGCACCGCTTCGGGCTTGCTCATGGCCAAGTTCATGAATCTTTTCCTCAAAAACAAGATCAACCCGCTGATCGGAGCGGCCGGCGTCTCGGCCGTACCGATGGCGGCCCGTTGCGTGCACAAGGTCGGCTCAGAAGCCAACCGGCGCAACTACCTGCTGATGCACGCCATGGGCCCGAACGTGGCCGGTGTGATCGGCACCGTGGTGGCCGCGGCCATCCTGCTGAAGAATCTCGGCTGAACCCGTTAGCTGGTTAAAGCTGCAAACTTTAGAACTAAGGAGAAAAACCATGCCTGAACTGCTTGCACCCATCGCCGGAAATGTCTGGAAAATCCTCATCGCCGTGGGCGATACAGTCGAGTTGGACGACGAGGTGATCATCCTCGAGGCCCTGAAAATGGAAACCCCCATCTACTGCGATGACAGCGGCACGATCACTGAAATCAGGGTCAAGGAGGGCGACGCGGTCAATGAAGGGGACGTTCTTGTCGTCATTGGCTGATTCGGACCCTGCTGACCGAAGATAAAGAACCAGGCCAGAAGCAAAGAGTGCTGAGAATGCAAGGCGCTTACGGTTTTTTCATGTTTTGTAAAAAAACAAAAAAACCAACGCTGAGCGGCAAAGACGCTGACATGAAGTATCATATTTCTTAGCATCTCAGTGCCTTGCGTTCAGTATGGTTTTTGCGACAGCTGCGCGCCCTGATCGATAACTTCGTGCTCATCATGTTTGAAAAAATCAGGCTTCTGTTCATTCAGTAACAGGAAAGGGATTTGCCATGTCACGCAAACAAACACCGCTGCGCCCGTATTTTGAGAAGATGCCCGAGATCGGCAAGGAACTCAGGGAAGGGGAGGTGCGCCGCTCCCAGGAGAATGTCGCGCTGGTCCGCGACCAGGAAAAGATCATAGCCCGGGAAGTCGAGCGAGTGAAAAATGCCGGGATTCCCGCCGAAAAGATTCACCAGCGCGGCGGCATGACCATTTATGATCGTCTCGAGTACCTGGTTGACGTCGGCACCTGGTGCCCGCTGCACAGTCTCTACAATCCGACCGACAACGAAGAAGGCTGCACCGGGGTCGTCAACGGCATCGGCAGGATCGAGGGCCGCTGGGCGGTCATCATCGGTTTCGACAACAAGGTCATGGCCGGTGCCTGGATCGCCGGGCAGGCCGAGAACATTCTCATGGTCACCGATATGGCCAAGCGACTCAACGTGCCCCTGGTCTGGCTGACCAACTGCAGCGGTGTCAAGCTCATGGAACAGGAGACCGTTTACGCCGGCCGCCGTTCCAACGGTGCGCCCTTCTACCGGCATGCCGACCTCAACCACCTGGGGATCCCGATTCTCAACGGCATCTACGGCACCAATCCGGCCGGCGGTGGCTACCAGGGGATCAGCCCCACCATCCTGCTGGCCCACGACGGCGCCAACATCGCCGTCGGCGGTGCCGGGATCGTTGGCGGCATGAACCCCCGCGGGCACTTTGACGCAGAAACCGCACGGGCGCTGATCGACGGCACCCGCTCCTTCAAAGGCAAAGCCCCCGGTCGGGTGGAAACCCACTTCGACCAGACCGCTTTCTTCCGCGAAGTCCACGACACCGAGCAAGGCGTGCTCGACGGCATCAAGGACTACATGCGCATGATGCCCGCTTACGACCCAGTGATGTTCCGGGTGTCCGCTCCTGCCGAGCCGAGACTGCCGGCCGGGGACCTCGATATGCTTCTGCCGGCCAACCAGAAGCGCCCTTACGATGCCATCCAGATCCTGGCGCGCCTGACCGACAACAGTGAATTCATGGAATACCGCCCCGACTACGGTCGCGAGGTCTTTACCGGCATTGCCAAGATCGACGGCTTCCCCGTCGCCTTCATTGGCAACAACCAGGGGATCTTCCCCGGCTACCCGGAATACGCCAAGGATGAATACCCGGGGGTCGGCGGCAAGCACTACCGCGAAGGCCTCATCAAGCAGGGGGAGTTCGTGACCCTGTGCGGGCGTGACAACCTGCCGATCGTCTGGCTGCAGGATACCACCGGTATCGACGTCGGTGATCTCGCCGAGGAAGCGGAGCTGCTCGCCCTTGGCCAGTCCCTGGTCTATTCCATCGAACAGACCGAGCTCTCAATGATGTGTATCGTGCTGCGCAAGGGGACCGCCGCCGCCCACTACATCATGTGCGGCCCCCAGGCCAACAACAACAACGCCTTCACCCTCGGCACACCACTCACCGAAATCTATGTCATGCACGGCGAAACCGCCGCCGCGGCCTCCTACGCTCGCCGCCTGGTCAAGGAGGAAGATGCCGGCAACGACCTCACCCCGGTCCTGGACAAGATGAACCAGATGATCCAGGACTATCAGGACAAGTCGCGCCCGGCCTACTGTGCAAAAAGCGGTTTCGTTGACGAAATCGTACCTTTGACAGAGCTGCGCAGCTACATCAAGGCCTTCACCTGCGCCAACTACCAGAATCCCAGGTCGATCACGCCGGTGCACCAGATGCTGCTGCCTCGTATCATCAAGGGTTGACTCCCAGCATGAGCACGCCCCGGTCGATTTCGACCGGGGCGTGCTTGTCTCTTCGCAAGGGAAGCCCAGTGAGCTCGCTCGCCGATTCCATCAAAAACCACTACCGTTCGCAGGGTCTCGAAGCAAGGGTGCTCACCGCACTGGCGGACGCCGGCAAGGACCCCGACCGACTCATGCCGGAGGATCTTGCCGCCATCGATGAGTTCCACATTCGTGGCCGCCGGGCCACTGTTGAGCTCGCCCGACGGGTTCCTCTCGATGGCAGCTCGCGAGTCCTCGATGTCGGCAGCGGTCTCGGCGGGGCCTCGAGATACCTCGCTGTGGAGTTTGGTTGCCAGGTGACCGGCCTGGACCTCACCGAGGAATATTGCCAGGTCGCCGCCATGCTGTGCCGGCGGCTCGGTCTTGACTCGCAGGTCTGCTACCATCATGGCAACGCTCTCGAGATGCCTTTTGCAGAGGCCTCATTCGATCTCCTGTGGAGTCAGCACGCAGCGATGAATATCCAGGAAAAATCCAGGCTCTATGGCGAGATGTGGCGTGTCCTCAGGCCGGGAGGGGGCCTGGCCTGCTATGACATCCTGGCCGGAGAAGGAGGGGCGGTTCATTTCCCCGTGCCCTGGGCCAGGGACGCCTCCACCAGCTTCCTGGTGACTCCGCAGCAGATGCGGGAGATGCTGGTGGCCGCCGGTTTCGAAATCCTGCATTGGCTCGATACTACGGCAACGGGGCGGGCGTGGTTCCAACGCGTGGGGGGCCGTTTGCAGGCCAACGGTCCGTCACCCTTTGGCCTCCAAATCCTGTTCGGCGAGGATTTCAGCGCAATGGCGCGCAACCAGGTGCGCAACCTTGAAGAAGACCGCATTGCCCTGGTCGAGGTGATTGCCAGGCGGCCGGAGTAAACTCTGCGGTTCCTCCCCGATGCAGCCTGACCCCAGGCGGAGCGCTGCCGCTCAGACCATCTGCCAGAGGCTTTTCGTGCCGAAGCGTTTGGCCAGGGCTTTGGAGGCCTCCCGTTTCTCCAGGCGCTTTCTGGCCCTTTCCGGAGCTCCTTCGAAGAGGAATTTTTCGAGTTCCGACTCGGGTATCACGGCCGGTACCATCTGCTTCTCGCCATTAACGTCGATCGACACGAAGGTGACGAAAGAGGTGGCACATACGGTGCGCTCTCCCGTCAGCATGTCTTCCGCGACCACCTTGACGAAGACTTCGACCGAGGTGCGGTGGGCCCAGGTGGCGAAGGCCTCGAGGCAGACCGAATGGCCGTTGCGGATCGGGTGGAGAAAATCGACCGAGTCAGTTGAAGCCGTGACCACCGAGGTACGGGCATGGCGGGTCGCGGCGATGGCGGCGATATCATCGATATAGGACATCACCTTGCCGCCGAACATGGATCCGTAATTGTTGGTGTCCGGAGGGAGGACCAACGCGGCCTTGATGGACCTCGATTCCTTGCAGGTCTTGGCGGGCTTCCTTGTCATCGTTAACACTCCTGAGCGGTCTCGCAGCTGATTGGGCACAGTGGCCAGTGAACAGTTTAACAAACTCCGGAGCCTGGCGCGGGACCTTGCGTTTTTTTCTACGCGAGCGGCGGGCGAACGGTGCGCCGATCAGCTTGGCAGGTGAGGCGCTAAAATGGAGCTGAGAGCCGTTTTGAGGTCTGCAGTGCCGACGTAGCGCACGTAACCCTGATTTGCGAGCCCGCCGAGGATGGCCTCGTCCTGGTGCTGCAGGAGAATGACCGGCTTGCCGGTGCCGTAGGCCAATCCCAGGGCGAGCATGACGTTGGCGGCCTGGCCGGAGAGGTTGCAGATGACCGCCCGGCATGAGTGCAGTTCCTGGCAGAGCTCGCAGAGTGCGGCATCGTCGAACGTTGCACGATCGGCCAGGAAGAAGGAGAGCCCCTGAGTTTCCAGGGCCGGTTGAATGCCCTTCCGGAAGGTCTGCAACGCACTTTCTCCGGCGGGAATGGCAACCAAAATGCGCTTTTCGGCTGCCGGCGGTTCGATCGGAGCGCCATCGCGGCCGCGCTGGAAAAACCTCTCCAGCGGGGATTTACGGACCAGCTTGTCCACGGCGGCCATTTTCTGCTCGTTGATTTTATCCTCCAGCCGATCGACCTGGTGACTGACGGTCTTGACGAATTTTTCCACACACTCCAGTTTTATCGATTTTCCCGAGGGGGAATAGTCGACGGGGGACAGTTTGAAGATGGGGACACGAATGGTCCTGTCGCTGTTGAGACGTTCTGCAGCCTGGTTGTAGCTGTTTTGCCAGCTGTGGAAGGCACGCGGATAGACGTACTGGTTGTTCTTCAGGTATTTGCTGATCCTTGCCAGCAGGTAATTGAAATCCTCCACCAGCTGTGCAAACTCCGCGATATCCATTGCCTTGCTCCTGGCGCGACCGACCTGTTCATTCGAGACGGCGCAGCTGCCCGTTTACGAGCTTCTCCGCCGGTGAAGACGCTCTCATCTCTTTCAATCTTACAAAATAACCTGGCGAGTCGCCATGCTTAAGTCGCGGCAAGTATTTTGAGCCTCGGAGCAGGGCGGTTCTGATCAGGATTGCAGACACTCCAGGGACGGCTGCAATCTCGAAACTTTGTTTGCCAGAAAGGCTAAAACAATGTTATTATTCGGCGATATGAGTCGCGATGCCGAAAAGCTGCAAGCTGGCCTGTTCCCCCTTTGCAGGTTCTGTCGCCCACTGGCTCATCGGGGAGAAAAGCAACTTTTATGAGATCGTCGAATTCGTTGCGGAGTATGGTTCCAGGTCGGACAGCAAAAGAGAAGATGCTGCAGTTGGTGTTCGGTCTCGACCGGAGCCAGAAGATCGTCTCGGTCAGTGACAACAACCCCTTCGAACAGCCGGGCCAACCGGCCCTGGCCGGCAAGAGTTTGGAGCAGGTCGGTGCCTTGCGCCACTTCCACGCGCTCTTGGCACGGGGGTTCTGCTTCAAGTCCGTGCCGGTGCCGATCGATGACCGCTGGTACGTGGCAGAGTATCTGCCGGGGGGTGTCGACGGTGCCATGGCCGGCGGCGAGCTGCTCCTTGAGGTCCTCGATCGCGGCAACGAAGCCGCCATGGTCCTCCACGATTTCGTGCAGTCCATCGACCCTTTCTCCCTCGAGGCCGATGGCGGAGTCCTGCTGGTTGACCGGGCCGGCTTCATCCTGATGGTCAACCGCGAATTTGCCGACATTCTCGGACTGCAGGTGGACGAGATGGTCGGGCGCCATGTCAACGAGTCCTATCCTGACTCGACCCTGTCCCGTTTGCCCAAGGTCATGGACTCGGGAAAGGCTGAAATCGGTGAGCCGCATCAGTTGAATGGCCGGGAAATTATCGCCAGTCGCTGGCCGCTGATAAAAAACGGTAAAACCTTTGGTGCCTATGGCAAGGTTCAGCTCAGGGAGGGACTGGGGGCGGGCCGTCTTTCCGGCAGCCTGTCGCCGGTGGAAGTTAAATCCGGTCGCCGGGCGATCGCCGGCCATCGGCCGACGGCGCTCTACAGCGTTGAACAGATTGTCTGCCAGGGCCAGACCATGCGGGAGCTCAAGGAGCGCCTGGTGAGAATCGCCGATCGCTCATCGACGGTGCTGCTGACCGGTGAGAGCGGAACCGGCAAGGAGCTGTTTGCCCACGCAATTCACTCGGCCAGCCGACGCCGCGAGGGCCCCTTCGTCAGGGTCAATTGCGCGGCCATCCCCGAGAACCTTCTCGAGGCGGAGCTCTTCGGCTATGTCGAGGGCGCCTTCTCCGGGGCCAGGCGGGGCGGGCAGATCGGCAAGTTCGAGCAGGCACACGGCGGCACCCTGTTCCTCGACGAGATCAGCGAGATGCCTCTCGCCATGCAGGCCAAATTGCTGCGAGTCCTGCAGGAGCGTGAAGTTGCCCCCCTGGGCAGTCAGGAGATCCGTTTCGTTGATGTACGGTTCATTGTGGCCACCAATTGCGACGCCCTGACTTTGGTCAAGGAAGGCAAGCTTCGCTCCGACCTCTATTACCGTATCAACGTGGTGTCCCTGCCAATCCCACCCTTGCGGGACCGCACTGAGGACATCTTCCAGTTGACCAGATATTTTGTCGAACAGTTCAACGCCGAGTTCGATTTGAACGTTCAGGGACTCAGCTCACGGGCCTGGGCGGCACTGAAGGCCTACCACTTTCCGGGAAATGTCCGTGAACTGCGCAGTGCGATCGAAAGCGCTTTCAATATGGTCAACGGTCCGTTTATCAGGCTCTATGATCTGCCCGCGCCGATTGCCGAGTTACAGCGCCCCGATGAGCCGTCCCCAGTCGGCGGCGGAGTCTTCAGCCTGAACGCCGCCAAGAGCCTGGGAGACCGCTCTCTGCAGGAAATCATGGAGGAAATCGAAAAAGATCTGATCCTTGGCGCCATGGACAAGGTCGGCGGCAACAAGCTGGTTGCGGCCAACCTGCTGGGGATCTCCCGCCCGGGACTCTATAAGAAGCTGCAGAAATACAACCTTCACTAGAAGTCGGATTGACCGACTGACTCTTCACATTCCATCTGGCGGACCGGGATGCTGATTGCCCATTGGTCCGTTCTGTCCCTGCCGGCCCGGGTCGCCCGGAGCCATGCCCAGCGGCACTTCAACTTTCTGCCACCCCTTGTCCGGAGCTGCTTCTAGCTAAGAGAGGGGCCTGTGTCATCGCTTTTAACAGTTGTTATATAAATGTTAACGATTGGTGACATGCACGGAGGCTGGTTGTTTGCTGAGGCGCTTTTAATTTGCCCGCATTATTCTTTAAGATCGTCATCTTAGCCAGTTGACAAGTTCTCTCCAATTTTATAAAACATTGTTTGGTACTTGTTTTGCAACTATGTAATAATGCCGAAACATGCCGATGAAGTGTCACGAACCTGTTGTCATTGGCAGCTCCTTAAGGAAGTCAACCATGAGTGAAAGCCCGCCTCTGTTGCAGGCAGACAATATTTTTCTTTCGTTTGGTGGGGTGCACGCACTCCGTGAGGTCTCCTTTGAAGTCCACCCGGGTGAGGTGTTCTCGATCATCGGCCCCAACGGTGCAGGCAAGACCTCGATGCTCAACTGCATTTCGGGGCGTTACCAGCCCAACCGGGGGCAGATCCTCTACAAGGGGCAGAGCATCATCGGCATGAAGCCCAATGACCGTTGCAAGCTCGGCATCGGCAGAACCTTCCAGAACCTGGCGCTGTTCAATCACATGACCGTGCTCGACAATATCATGGTCGGTCGTCATCATCTCCTGAAGAACAATTTCCTGACCGGCTCGCTCTACTGGCTGTCCGGCGCCCGTCGGGAGGAATTGACGCATCGCCGGGAAGTCGAGGACATTATTGACTTTCTGGAGATTGCCCATATCCGCAAGGCTGTCGCCGGAACCCTGTCCTACGGGTTGCGCAAGCGGGTTGAGCTGGCCCGTGCGGTGGCCCTGCGTCCCGACCTGATTCTGCTCGACGAGCCAATGGCCGGGATGAACCTGGAAGAAAAAGAGGATATGGCCCGTTATGTCATCGACCTCAA
>JAHEDT010000022.1:19398-51116 GCA_024641085.1 Geobacteraceae bacterium
GGTGCCAAGATCATCATTGCCGAGGACGAGGAGCAGGTCGACAAGGTCCTCGAGATCACCGAAGAATGCCCCTGCGTCGAGCACATCATCTACTGCGACCCGCGCGGCATGCGCAAATACGACGATCCCAGGCTGATGAGCCACATCGACCTGATGGCTTCCGGGCAAAAACTCGACGAAGAGCAGCCGGAACTCTACATGCAGCTGGTCAACCAGGGCAAGGCCGAGGATGTGGCAATCCTCTGCCCGACATCGGGGACCACCTCCAACCCGAAGCTCGCCATGTTGCAGCCCGGGCCCCTGCTGGAGCATTGCGTGGCCTATCTGGAGGCCGACCCGAAATACCCGAGTGACAACTATGTCTCGGTCCTGCCGCTCCCCTGGATCATGGAGCAGGTCTATGCTGTCTCCCAGGCCCTGATCAGCCGGATCATCGTCAACTTCGTCGAGGAACCGGAAACCATGATGTCGGACCTGCGTGAAATCGGGCCGACCTTCGTGCTCCTCGCACCGCGGGTCTGGGAATCGGTGGCCGCCGATGTCAAGGCCAAGATGATGGATGCGACCAAATTCAAACAGGCCATGTACCGGTTTGCCATGAAACTGGCCAACAAGGCCTTTGCCGAAGGCCACAACCGGCAGTCAAAGCTCGCCTACTGGCTGTTGTTCCGGGCTCTCAAGGACCGGCTTGGCTTTAGTTACCTGCGCTCCGCGGCAACCGGCGGGGCCGCCCTCGGGCCCGACACTTTCAAGTTCTTCCTGGCCATGGGGGTGCCCCTGCGCCAGCTCTACGGCCAGACCGAACTGGCCGGTGCTTACACGATCCACGAAGCCCATGATGTCGATTTCGACAGTGTCGGCATTCCGTTTCGCAACGCCCAGGTGCGCATCGACAACCCTGACCACAACGGGGTCGGCGAGGTGGTGGCCAAAACCTGCGGCATGTTCCTTGGCTACTACAAGAACCAGCAGGCCACTGACGACACCCTCGAAGACGGCTGGATGCACACCGGTGATGCCGGCTACTTCAAGAAAGACAACAATCACCTGGTGGTTATCGACCGGATCAGCGACCTCTCTGAAACCTCAAACGGTGACAAGTTTTCCCCCCAGTTCATCGAAAACAAGCTCAAGTTCTCACCCTTTATCGCCGAGGCCGTGGTCCAGGGCGATGGCCGACCCTACCTGTCGGCAATCATCTGCATCCGCTTCGAGATCGTAGCCAAATGGGCCGAACAGCGTGGGATCGCGTTTACCAACTATATCAACCTCTCCGCCCAGGACCGGATCTACGAACTGGTGCAGAAAGAGGTAGAGACGGTCAATGAATCCCTGCCCGATGCGCAGAAGATTCGCAAATTCCTGCTGCTTTACAAGCAGCTCGACGCCGATGACGGCGAACTGACCAGAACCAGGAAAGTGCGCCGCGGGGTCATCAAGGAAAAATATGCCGAAATCATCGACACTATCTATTCGGAACGGGGGATCGTGCATATCGACACGGTGATCACTTTCCAGGATGGCAACAAGGCGCGCGTCCAGACCGACGTGCGGGTCGTGGATCTGGGGGAGCAGCGCAAACAGGCCGTGCGCGAAGCGAGTTAACCCGTGAGCTGTAACCGGTAACCGGAGTAAAAGATGAATTTTGAACTGTTGATTCAGCTGATCGTCAACGGGCTGATTGTCGGCACCCTTTACGGGGTGGTCGCCATGTGCTTCGTGCTGATCTACAAGTCGACCCGGGTGGTCAATTTCGCCCAGGGTGAATTCCTGCTGATCGGCGCCTGGACCTGCTGGGCCATGCTGGTCAAGTTCGAACTGCCTTTCTATGTCGGCTTCCCGTTGACCCTGGTCTTCATGCTGGTATTCGGTATCGTGCTGCAGGTGGTGGTGCTGCGGCCCATGATCGGCGAGCCGATCATATCGGTGATCATGGTCACCATCGGCCTGTCGATGTTCTTTCAGGCGCTGGTCGCCTGGATTTTCGGCGGCTACACCAAGGCCTTCCCCACGGTTTTCGAGACCGCGTCGGTGAATATTGCCGGGCTGCAGATTGAAACGGCGTACCTGATGAGCATGGTCGTATCGCTGGTGATCATGATCGGCTTTTACTTCTTCTTCAAATATTCCCGTATGGGACTGGCCATGCGTGCCACGGCGTTCAACCAGCAGATTGCGCAAAGCCTCGGTATCTCGGTCAAACATGTGTTTGCCGCCGCCTGGGCTATTTCCGCCGTGGTTTCGGCCCTCGCCGGGGTGGTTATCGGCATGGTCAACGGCGTCTCATCGGCGCTCTCCTTCATCGGTATCAAGGTTTTCCCGGTGGTCATCCTCGGCGGGCTTGATTCGATCGTCGGTTCGATCGTCGGCGGCCTGATGATCGGGGTGCTCGAGAACCTGGCCGAATTCTTCGACAGCCAGTGGCTGCACTTCGGCAACATGTACAACATCGCGCCCTTTTATGCCCTGGTCATCATTCTCATGATCAAACCCTACGGGCTGTTCGGCACCAAGGATATCGAGAGGATATAACTGATGGCCTCTGCCCATTCACGCATGCGCTGCGGAGAATTCCGCACCACCTACCAGGAGGACATGACCATCTTCCCGACCCCTCTGGCGCGGCGGGTCGCCGTTGTTTCGGTGTTGTTGCTGCTCCTGGCGCCGCTGTGCCTGAACGCCTACTACCTGAACCTGCTGATCCAGATCGGTTACTACGGCATCGCCGCCCTGGGATTGAACATCGTCGTCGGCTTTACCGGGCAGATTTCACTCGGTCATGCAGCCTTTTTCGGCCTGGGGGCCTTTGCCTCGGCATGGATCAGCAACAATTCCGGCATCCCGGTGTTCTTCTCCATCCCGCTGGCCGGTCTCTTGACCTTGGCCGTCGGCCTGCTGGTCGGTATCCCGGCCGGTCGCATCAAGGGGCTCTACCTGGCGATCGCCACCCTGGCTTCGCAGTATATCCTCGAGGATTTCTTCGCGCGGGCGGAGTGGTTTACCGGCGGTTCCGCCGGGGCCATGGCCAGCCCCTTCTCGGTGTTCGGGCATATCATGAACAGCGACCAGTCTTACTTCTACGTGGTCCTCTTCTACGTGGTCATCATGTTCATGGCCGGTGCCAACCTGATGCGCACCCGCGACGGGCGTGCCTTCGTCGCCGTGCGCGACCATTACCTGTCGGCCGAGATCATGGGGATCAACCTGAACAAATACCGGATTCTGTCCTTTGGCATCTCTTCCTTCTACGCCGGAATCGGCGGCGCGCTGTTCGGCCATTACCTGGGCTTCGTCTCCGCCGAGGGCTTCACCCTGCTGCTCTCCATCCAGTTCCTCGGCATGGTGATCATCGGTGGACTGGGGTCGGTTATGGGCAGCATGCTGGGAACTATTTTCATGGTCCTGCTGCCGGAAGTGATGGAGTTCGGCGTGCACCTGGTCGGCAGCGAAAGCACCACGCTGACCCAGGCATTGGCCTACATCAAGGAGATGGCCATCGGCCTGGCGATCATCCTGTTCCTGATTTTCGAGCCCGACGGCCTGGCTCACCGCTGGCGGATGATCAAGAATTACTGGAAGCTTTACCCATTTTCCTATTAAACCGAACCGGCCCCGGATATCGGTTGTCCGGGGTTGCAGGTTTTTCAAAAGGGAGTCGTTCCCTGGCAGCCTGACAAACATCATCAACAGATGAGAAGGAGGAACACGTCATGCGTAAAACGTTACTCTGTGGCACTGCATTACTGGCAATCTTTGGTTTCGCAACCATGGCAAGCGCCGAGGAGACGATCCCGGTCGGTCACCTGGCCTGCTACACCGGCCCGACCTCAGACGTCGGCGTTCCCTACGGCAACGGTGTTGCCGACGCCATGAGCTACATCAATGCCCATGGTGGAATCAACGGCAAGAAGCTCGCGTACGAAACAGTCGACTACTCCTACAAGGCACCGCAAGCGATCGCCACCTACAAGAACTGGCTTTCGAGCATCAAGCCGGTCGCCATCCAGGGCTGGGGGACTGCCGACACCGAGGCCCTGGTCCAGTTCGTAGCCAAGGATGAGATCCCCTACTTCTCGGCCTCCTACTCCGGCCACCTGACCGACCCGACCGGCAAGTCGCCGAAAACCAAGGCCCCGGCCCCTTACAACTTCTTCTACGGACCTTCCTACTCCGACACCTGCCGCGGCCTGGTGCAGTGGGCGGCTGACGATTGGAAAGCCAAGGGCGGCAAGGGTAAACCGAAGTTCATCCACATGGGCGCCAACCATCCCTACCCGAATGCCCCCAAGGAAGCCTGTGCCGCATATGCCACGGAACTCGGTTTTGAAGTCCTCAACCCGATCGTTTACGATCTCAAGCCCGGCGATGCCAAGGCCCAGTGCCTGACCCTCAAGGATTCCGGCGCCAACTACGCCTACATGGGCAATACCGCCGGCTCCAACATCTCCCTGCTCAATTCCTGTGAAACCGTCGGCGCCAAGCCGCAGTTCATGGCGAACGTCTGGGGTTGGGATGAGAACTCCATCAAGGCCGCCCAGGCCTCGGGCGACGGCGTGGCCGTGCCGCTCGGCGCCCCTTCCTGGAAGGATGATGCCCCGGGCATGGCGACCGTGCGTGCTATCTCCAAGATGTCCGATTCCAGTGGTGAGACCTATCGCAACCTGCACTACATGCGCGGCGTCTGCGCGGTCTACTTCATGAAGGATGCGATGGAAGCGGCCGACAAGGCCGGCGGCGTCACCGGCCCGAACATCAAGAAGGCCATGGAACAGATGAAGGATCACGTACCGGCCGGCCTGGAAGGGGTCTGCAAGCCCTCCACCTGGACCGGCGAAGACCACCGCGGCACCACCGAGATCTCGGTGTACACCACGACCTACAACGGCGGCGACTTCACATTCAACAAGCAGGCGACGGTTGTCGTGCCTCGTCGCGACGATTGGCTCGGCTGGTAAGCAGCAGAACCGGAGGGACGGCATTGCCGTCCCTCCGGAAAACCTTGCTTGAGGTTCGAGTTCGATGTTCCTGAGCCCTTCCTGGGAGCATCGACCTGGAAGCTGAAGTCCGGAGAATGAGGAGCCAAACCAATGGGTGATGCGGTACAGAACACCGAAACCAGGGAATCGATTCTGTCGATCAACAACATCGAGGTAGTTTACGACGAAGTCATCCTGGTGTTGCGGGGGATCAGCCTGGAAGTGCCCAAGGGGGAGATCGTCACCCTGCTCGGGCCGAACGGTGCCGGCAAATCGACGACCCTCAAGGCCGTGTCCGGGCTGCTCAAGACCGAGGACGGCGAGGTGACCAAGGGTTCCATCATGTTCAAGGGAGAAGCGATCAGCAACCGCGATCCCGACGATATCGTGCGCCGGGGCATCTTCCAGGTCATGGAAGGGCGGCGCATCATCGAGGACATGACCGTAGTGGAGAACCTGCGCCTTGGCGCTTACACCCGACGCGACCGGGGGATCAGGGACGATATCGACCGGGTCTTCAATTATTTTCCGAGGCTCAAGGAGCGGACCGGTCTCGCCGGCTACCTCTCCGGCGGCGAGCAGCAGATGCTCGCTATCGGACGCGCGGTCATGGCCCGCCCGGAAATGATCCTGCTCGACGAACCCTCCATGGGACTCTCACCACTCCTGGTCAAGGAGGTCTTCGGGATCATCCGCAATATCAACCAGGAGCAGGGGATCACCATGCTGCTGGTCGAACAGAACGCCAACATGGCCCTGCACTGCGCTTCCTACGGTTACGTCATGGAGTCCGGCAAGATCGCCCTCGACGGTACCAGCGAGGAGCTGCTCAACAACGAGGACATGAAGGAATTCTACCTCTCCGGTGGTGACAAGGACCGCAAGTCGTTCAAGAATCTGAAATCGTATAAGCGCCGCAAGCGTTGGATGTAGGTTCGGTGGCCGTAAAAGGCCCGTCTGCTGCGTTATGCTCTGGTTTCGGGGTTCGACGCAGCTCCGCTGCGCCTGCACGCCTCAACCTTTCGCAAGCCTTGCATCCAGACCTTTTACGACCACCTCACGGTGGTAATTCTGGCCGGGATCCTTCGTGAGAAAACCAACCTGATTTCGAGTGGAGCAGTCATGAACGATTTTTTTGATAGCCTGGAAACCCGTGTACCGGAAGTGCGCGAGGCCGAGCAGATGGCGGCCTTGGCCCGCCAGGTGGCCCACGCCCAGCAGCATGCGCCGGCTTATGGCGAGCTGCTCGCCGGGGTCGATGCCGCGGGTGTTGCCAGCCGCGCGGCCCTGGCCCGCCTGCCGCTGACCCGCAAGGACGAGCTGATCGAGCGCCAGCGTCAGCAGCCGCCCTTTGGCGGGCTGGCCGCAGTCACGGCCCCCGAGCTGAACCGGGTCTTCGTTTCTCCCGGGCCGATCTACGAGCCTGGGAGTCGGCGCGCCGATTTCTGGCGGTTCGCCCGTGCTCTCCACGCGGCCGGCATCCGCGGCGGCGAACTGCTGCACAATTGCTTCGCCTATCACTTCACGCCGGCGGGGGCTATGGTCGAGTCGGGGGCCCATGCCCTGGGGTGTACCGTGTTCGCCGCCGGGCCCGGTCAGCTCGACGCCCAGGTCCAGGCGGTCGCCGCCCTGCGACCCGACGGCTACGTTGGCACGCCGTCCTTCCTCAAGATGATTATGGACAAAGGGGACGAATCAGGCCGCGATCTCTCCAGCCTGCACAAAGCGCTGGTGTCGGGTGAGTACCTGCCGCCGAGCCTGCGCCTGGCCTTGGGGGAGCGCGGTATCATCGTGCGGCAGTGCTATGCCACTGCTGACCTTGGTCTGCTCGCCTACGAGTCGGATGCGTTGGAAGGGATGATCGTCGACGAGGGGATCATCCTGGAAATCGTGCGTCCAGGGACTGGCGACCCGGTAGCCGATGGCGAGGTCGGCGAAGTGGTCGTCACCAGCCTGTCCCCCGAATACCCGCTGGTCCGCTTCGCCACCGGTGACCTCTCGGCGATTCTCCCCGGAACCAGCCCCTGCGGTCGGACCAACCGGCGCATCAAGGGGTGGATGGGGCGTGCCGACCAGACTGCCAAGGTGCGGGGGATGTTCGTGCGCCCTTCGCAGGTGGCCGAGATCCTGCGCCATCATCCGGAAATTCAGAAGGGCCGCCTGGTGATCGAGCGCGTCGACGATGCGGATTCGATGGTCCTCCAATGCGAGTTGGCCGATGGCAACGCGGGTTCCCAGGCGGAGGCCGTGGCCGCCACTATCCGGCAGGTCTGCAACCTGCGCGGTGAAGTGGTCATCATCCCCGCCGGCACGCTGGCCAACGACGGCAAGGTCATCGACGACCTGCGCCCTATCGACGCATAGCGGGGTTGCACATGCTCGACGATACCCTGCAGGGCTGCCGGGTGCTCGATCTCAGCCAGTACCTGCCGGGGCCCTACGCGACGCGCCTGCTCGCTGACCTGGGTGCCGAGGTCGTCAAGGTCGAGCCGCCCGGCGGCGATCCGATGCGGACCTTCCTCTTCCAGGATCACGACGCTATCTCCCCACTCTACAAGCAGGTCAACTCAGGTAAGACGGTCATTCGTCTCGACCTGAAAAGCGCCGAAGACAGCGTCCTATTTGCCCAGCTGGTCACGTCTGCCGATGTCCTGCTCGAGTCGTACCGGCCAGGGGTCATGGCCCGACTCGGTTTCCCTCGGGAACGCCTGAACACCCTGAATCCCAGGCTGGTCCACTGCGCCATTTCCGGGTTCGGCCAGGAGGGCCCCGCCAGTCAGCGCGCCGGTCATGACCTGACCTACATGGCCCTGAGTGGCATGCTGCACCATACCGGGACGACGGAAACCCCGGTCATCCCCTTCCCGCCGGTTTCCGACTATGCGGCCGGACAACAGGCGGCTGGCATGATCCTCGCGGCTCTGTTGAGAAGAGATCGACAGGGCGCGGGGTGCTTCATCGATACCAGCCTGTTTGAAACTGTGCTCTCCTGGCAATCGTTCGGCCAGGCAGGCGTGCAGCGTTCGGGTCGACAGCTCGAACCCGGCCGCGGCCTGATCACAGGCGGTGTCGCCTGTTACCAGATCTACCGCACAGCCGACGAAAAATTCGTCGTGCTCGGGGCCCTCGAGGAGAAGTTCTGGTATTCTTTCTGCGATGCGGTCGGCAGGCCGGAATGGCGGAACCGGCAGCATGAGCCGATGCCGCAGACCTCGCTGATCGACGAACTGCGAGCGCTGTTTGCCACGGCGCCGCGCGATGCCTGGGTTAACCTGCTCTCCGGGACCGATTGCTGTTTCGAGCCGCTGCTTGCTCCGGAGGAAGTTGCCCTTCATCCCCAGGTGGTGCAGCGCCGGTTGATCGAACCAGACCGGGCCGAGGGCTTCCCGGTCGACATCAGGTTCCCGGCCATGATGAACGGCCTCACGCCACGCCGGCGCACTCAGCTGCGTGAAGAGCCCGTCGCGGCCGTGGTTGCCCGCTGGCAATCTGCTTGACGAGGACCAGACCCCGGAGGTCAAGATGAACCGCCCCGAATTGATCGATGCAACCCTCGAGGTTGAAGGCCGTGTTGCCATCATGACCCTCAACCGTGACGACCTGCGCAACGCCCTCACCGGGACAGCCCTGGTGAACGATATCGTCAACGCTACGGCCTGGGTCAATGCCTGCGAGGAGCTTTCCGTGCTGATCCTGACCGGTGCCGGGTCCGCCTTTTCCGCCGGGGGCAATATCAAGGACATGCAGTCCCGTCAGGGGATCTTCGCCGGTTCAGCACTCGAGGTCGAGACCAGTTATCGCCAGGGGGTCCAGCGCATGACGGTTGCCATGGACAAGACAGAAGTGCCGGTGATCGCTGCCGTCAATGGCGCAGCCGTAGGGGCTGGATTCGACCTGGCCTGCATGTGTGATCTGCGCCTGGCATCCAGCAGCGCGGTTGTCGGCGAAGCGTTCATCACGCTCGGCCTGATTCCCGGCGATGGCGGGGCCTGGTACCTGCAGCGGCTGGTCGGTTACCAGCGTGCCGCCGAACTGACCCTCAGCGGTCGCCTGGTGAAGGCCGAAGAGGCCCTTGCCCTCGGTATATTCCTCGAAGTCGTGGCGCCTGACCAGCTGATCTCCAGGTCCCTGGAGGTGGCCCACCAGATCGCCTCCAGGCCGCCGCAGGCCATCCGCCTGACCAAGCGCCTGCTGCGCCTTGCCCGGAGCCATGATCTCAACAGCGTTCTCCAGCAATCGGCCGCTTTTCAGGGGATGCTGCATCAAACCGACGACCACCTGGAGGCCGTCAATGCTTTCCTCGAGAAACGCGCCGGTCGTTTCTCAGGGCGTTAGCAGAAGTCCCCGGGTTGCTGTAAACACCGGGATAAAGTGTCACCAACGCAACACCTGCCAGAGGAATTAAGCGAAACCGCCTTTTGACCTGCCTGGACTATTTCAGCGTCCGCACCCGCAACAAAGGCCTGCCCAGCGCGGCTTCCCGAAGAAAACCACACTTATCGACCTTTCTGCGCGCGATGACGAGCCGTTTGGTATCTTCTTTGCTCTATAGATTGGCAGCATATCAATCAGTTCAACCGATGATTACGAACGGAACAGTGTATGGAACTCACTCGAGAAATTTACTGGAACATCGGTCATGGCGCAGGGACGCTGGTCCCCATGTACCTGCTGGTGCTGGCAACTTTCTGCGTGCTCGCCTGGGGCGCCTGGCAGAGGATCAAGGTCTATCGACTGGGGCGGCCGCTGCCGCGTTTTAACGATCTGCCGGGGCGTCTCTCGAACGCGCTCTACCAGGTGCTTGGCCAGGTGCGCGTGACGCGGGTTGCCGGGGCCGGGACCGCCCACGGCCTGTTTTTCTGGGGGTTCCTGATCCTCTTTATCGGCACCTGCCTGATCGGCCTGCAGGCCGATTTCACCGACCCCCTGTTCGGCTTGAAGTTCCTCAAGGGGCGATTCTACCTGTTCTTCTCCCTGGCCCTGGATATTGCCGGGGCCGTGGCGATCTGCATGCTCGCCGGCCTGTTCGTGCGGCGTTACCTGCTCAAGCCGGCCGGCCTGGAGACCCGCAGGGAGGATGCTCTGATCCATGGCCTGCTGATGGTCATCCTGGTGACCGGGTTCATCATCGAAGGGGCGCGCATGGCCGCGACCGAACTCGGCACGGACCTCGCTATCTGGTCGCCGGTCGGACTGCTCTTTGCCAAGTTCCTGAGCGGTCTCGGCGAAAGTGCCCTACGCTCCTTACATGTCGGGCTCTGGTGGCTGCACCTGCTGCTGGCCCTCGGTTTTGTCGCCATACTACCTTTTACCAAGCTGCGCCATATTCTGACGACCAGCGCCAATTATCTTTTTGTCGATCAAGGTCCCAAAGGTGGCCTGGTCACGCTCGACATGGAAAACGAGGAGGCCGAGAGTTTCGGTGCCGCCACTCTCAGTGATCTCACCTGGAAGGATGTCTTTGACAGTGATGCCTGCACTCTCTGTAAACGCTGCCAGGACCGCTGCCCGGCCTATGCCACGGACAAGCCGCTATCACCGATGAAGATGGTCAACCAGCTGCAGGAGATCGCCTTCGGCAACCCCGGCGCCAGCCTGTCCGAAACGATCGGCAAAGATGAAATCTGGAGCTGCACTACCTGTCGGGCTTGCCAGGAAATCTGCCCGGCAGTGATCGAGCATGTGCCCAAGTTCGTCGACATGCGCCGCAACCTGGTGCTGATGGAGGGGGAATTCCCCGGCGAGGAAGTGATGACCGCGGTCGACAACACCGAGGTCAACGGCAATCCTCTTGGCATGGCGTTCGCCAGCCGCGGCGACTGGGCCGAGGACCTCGGCATCAAGAGCCTGGCCGATGACCCGGATGTCGATCTGCTCTATTTTGTCGGCTGCTATGCATCCTTCGACAAACGCAATATCAAGATCGCCAGGAGTTTTGTCAAACTTTGCCAGGCCGCCGGGCTCAAGGTCGGCATCCTCGGCAAGGAAGAGAAGTGCTGTGGCGAGCCGGTGCGCAAACTTGGCAACGAATACCTCTATCAGGCCCTCGCGGCAGAGAACATCGAACGGATCAAGGGCTATGGCATCAAACAGATCGTGACGAGCTGCCCGCACTGTTTCAACACCCTGGCCAAGGATTATGCCGATCTGGGCCTGGCGGTTCCGGTGGAACACTACACCGTCTTTCTCGACCGGCTACTTGATAAGGGCAGCCTCAAACTGGGCAGCCCGCAGCATTTTTCCTGCACCTACCATGACAGCTGCTATCTCGGCCGTTACAATGATGTTTACGACGCTCCGCGCCGTCTGATCAGCAGGGCCGGCGGGGCCGTGGCCGAGATGAGCAAAAGCCGCGCGGAAAGTTTCTGCTGCGGTGCCGGCGGCGGACGGATTCTGGCCGAGGAGAAACTCGGCACGCGCATCAGCGAAGCCCGTGCCGGAATGGCCGCCGAAACCGGCGCGTCATTGCTCCTGTCCAGTTGCCCCTTCTGCATGACGATGTTCGAAGACGGCATCAAGGGGGCCGGGTTCGAAGAGACTCTCAAGCCGAAGGACATCGCCGAGATCCTGGTGGAGCGGCTGCCGGCCGGTTAATGCCCTTGGAGGGCATCTGCTTGTCTCCTGGCCCAAGGAAATGCCGGGGTGCGGCGCCGGAAAAAACCAGTGCATGTAAAGCTGCAACGTATTGAGGAAAGACGCGGAGAGGTCAATTTTCAAACAGGTTCTTCTTGCCGCCAGGCCGACCACTTCGTGGCAAGAGTGAGTGAAAAGAGCGGGCTTTAAGAGCCTCGGATGGTTGAAAGAACAGTGTTCATCAAGAGGAGGAAAATATCATGAAAATTCTTGTCTGCATCAAGCAGGTACCGGACATGGAGTCACGGTTCAAGCTGAATGCCGCAGGGACCTGGTACAGTGACCAGGACCTGGCCTGGCGAATGAATGAATACGACGAATATGCTGTCGAGCAGGCGATTCAACTGCGTGATCAGGCCGGAAATGCCGAAGTGGTGGTGCTCTCCATCGGCCCCGACCGCGTCAAGGAGGCCATGAAGAAGGCCCTCGCCATGGGAGCTGATCGGGGTGTGCATATTCAGGATGATGCCAGCTACGGAAAAGACTCCTACCAGATCGCTTCGGCGATAGCCGCTTATGCCGGGGAACAGAACTTCGACGTGATCTTTACCGGTATGCAGTCCCAGGACCGCGGTTCGGCACAGGTTGGTCTGTTGCTGGCCGGCATGTTGGGGCTGCCGGCCGTGACCACGATCGTCGGTTTCGAGTACGACGGCAGCAAAGCCACTGTGCGACGCGAACTGGAGGGCGGACTCAAGTCGGTGGTGAAACTGTCCTTCCCGGCGCTCCTGACCTGTCAGCTAGGGCTCAATACCCCACGCTATCCGACCCTGCCGAATATTATGAAGGCGAAAAAGAAGGAACTGGTCTCTCTGCCGATTGCCGATCTGCTCAAGGTCGAAGCCCTGGTCGCAACGTCCGCGACCAGGTTCCCGGAAAGAAAGGGCGGAGGCCTGATTCTCGAAGGGGATGTTGGCGAACTCACCGAAAAGCTGGTCGCGATGCTCAAAGAGAAGACCACGGTCTTGAAATAGGAGGAAACCATGAAAGCTCTGCTGATTGCAGAATCCCGGCAAGGCAAAATCCTGCCGGGCAGTTACGAGACGCTGGCCTTTGCCAAAAAGATTGGCGCCGAAGCCGCCATGTTCCTGGTCGGCAGTGAAAATGCCCTGCCGAAGTTCGATGGCCGCCTGTACCTGGCCGATGTCGCCGAAGCCGGAGAATATAACCCTGACGAGCACCTGCGCCTGCTGCTGGAGGTCGTTGCCAGGGAGAACCCGCAGCTGGTCGTCCTGTCGCACTCCTCATACGGCTGGGACCTGGCGCCGCGCCTGGCCCTGGCGCTGCAGGCCGGCCAGATTTCCGAAGTGGTCGCCTGCGAAGGTGACAACATGGTGGTACCGGCATGCAACTCCAAACTGCAGCGAGTGGTCCGGGCGCAGAGCGGGCTGACCGTAGTCACTTTGCAGGCGGGAGCCTTCAGCCTACCCGGGGACCCCGCTGGTACGCCGACGGTCGAGAAGTTGACCGCGCAGGCTAGTGCCAAGCTCGAATTCGCCGGTTACGAAGAGGCCGAGAAGGGTGGCGTCGACCTGAGCAAAGCCGAGGTTATCGTCAGCGCCGGGCGGGGGATCGGCAAGCCGGAGAACCTGGCGATGGTTGAAGCCCTGGCCAACGCGCTGGGAGGCGAGTACGGCGCCAGTCGACCGGTGGTCGATTCCGGCTGGGCCGAGCACAATCGCCAGGTCGGCAGCACGGGCCAGACGGTGGCGCCGAAACTGTACGTCGCCTGCGGCATCTCCGGGGCGATCCAGCACCTTGCCGGCATGAAGAAGTCGGACTTCGTGGTTGCCATCAACACGGACCGTGATGCGCCGATCGGCGAGGTGGCCGACGTCCTGGTGGTGGCCGATCTCAAGCAGTTTCTGCCGGCATTGACGGCCCGCCTGCAAAAATGACCATTTGCAAAGGGGAGAAGTCCTGAGGGGCTCTCCCTGAGGGAAGGAGATCGGAACCATGCAGGATGTTTTTGTCATTGATGCCTATCGTACCCCTTTCGGCAGTTTCGGCGGGGTACTGGCCGACGTGCCGGCCCCGCGGCTGGCGGCCCCGGTCATCAAACGGCTCATGGCGGCCAGCGGCCTCGGGGGAGAGGCCATCGACCAGTTCATCGCCGGCCAGGTCCTCTCCGGCGGCTGCGGCCAGGCCCCGGCACGCCAGGCGATGCGCTTTGCCGAACTGCCCGACACGGTACCGGCGATGAGTATCAACAAGGTCTGCGGCAGTGGTCTGAAGGCCGTCATGCTCGCTGCCGATGCCATCCGCCTCGGCGACTCGGGCATTGTCATTGCCGGCGGCATGGAGAACATGTCGCTCGCCCCCTACGTCCTGCCAACCCTCCGCTATGGACAGCGCATGGGGCACACCCAGGCCCTTGACCTGATGGTCTTCGACGGTCTGAGCGATCCTTACAGCGGCCGCCACATGGGCGAGATCGCCGAGGTGCGGGTCGATGTCCACGAATTCTCCCGTGAGGAGCAGGATGCATACGCCATCCGCTCCTATCAACGCGCCCAGCGCGCCATGCAGGACGGTGTGCTGGCTGCGGAGATCGTGCCGGTGGTCAAGCCGTCGCGCAAGGGGGATCTGACGGTCAGCGAGGACGAAGAGCCGTTTCGGGTCGACTTCGACCGTCTGACCAGCCTGCGTCCGGTCTTCAAGAAAGACGGCACGATTACGGCAGCCAACGCCTCGACGATCAACGACGGGGCCGCTTTCCTGATGCTCGCCGGCGCCGAGGCGGTCAAGCGCCATGGCCTGAAGCCGCGGGCCAGGATCGCCGGGCTCTCCACCAACAGCCTGCACCCCGATCTTTACCCCGATGCCCCGGTCGGTGCCATCGAGAAGGCCTGTGCCAGTGCCGGACTGAACACGGAAGATATCGGCCTGTTCGAAATCAACGAGGCCTTTGCCGTGGTCACCATGATCGCCATCAAGGACCTGAATCTCGACCCCGAGCGGGTCAATGTCAACGGTGGCGCGGTGGCCATCGGTCATCCCATCGGGGCCAGTGGCGCCCGCCTGGCGACCACCCTGATCCATGAAATGGACCGGCGCAGCGAGCGCTACGGTTTGGCCACGCTCTGTATCGGTGGCGGTGAAGCTGTGGCGGTGGTCTTCGAACGGCTCTGATCGGCAGTTGAGCAGCTGTGAAGCAAGGCAGGCAGACATCCGATGCAATCGAGGAGAACAGGATAGTGACGACCCCTTATGACAATATCCCGGTGAACCTCAACGGGCCCAACATGCTCGACTATGAGGAGACGGTGCGGGATTTTACCTTCACCATCCCCGAGTACTTCAACTTCGGTTTCGACGTGGTCGACCGGCGTGCGGCCGATCGCACCAAACTGGCCATGGTCTGGGCCAGCCGCAGTGGCGAGGACCTTCGCAAGTACACGTTCTACGACTTGCAGTGTCTCTCCAATCGGTTCGCCAACGCCTTGCGCACAATGGGGGTGATCAAGGGCGAGCGGTTGTTCGTGATGGTCCCGCGTGTCGTCGAGTGGTACGCGGTTATGCTGGGTTGTTTTAAACTCGGGGTCATTCCCCTGCCGGCCCCCAGCGTCCTGGTGTCGCAGGATGTCGCCTACCGGGTCGATCAGACCGGTGCGGTCGGTGCCGTGATGTGGCATGAAAACCTCGACAAGATCGACGTGCTGCGCGGGCAATGTCCGAGCCTGAAGCATTTCATCAGCGTCGGCGGCGCCGCGCCCGGGTGGGACAGCTACGCGGACCTGACCGCCGCGGCTTCGCCGCGACTCAGCCCGGAGGATGTCGAAAAGACCCGCGCCGATGACGTCATGCTCATCTACTTCACCTCCGGCACCACCAAGTTCCCCAAAATGGTGCCGCACACCCAGGCCTCTTACGGCATCGGCCATATCATCACCGCCAAGTTCTGGCAGGACCTCAAGCCGACCGACCTGCACTGGACCCTCTCCGACACCGGTTGGGCCAAGGCGGCCTGGGGGAAGCTGTTCGGCCAGTGGCAGATCGGCTGCGCCATCATGGTGCACGATGCCGCCGGCAAGTTTGATGCGGCCACCCACCTCCGGCTGATCGAAGCCTGCGGGGTCACCACCTTCTGCGCCCCACCGACGGTCTACCGCATGCTGGTTCTTGAGGACCTCACAGCTTACGACCTGTCGAGCGTCCGCCATTCCATGGCCGCGGGTGAGCCGCTCAACCCGGAGATCATCCGTGCCTGGAAGGAACACACCGGAACCACCATCTACGACGGTTTCGGCCAGACTGAAACCGTCAACCTGATCGCCAACTTCCCCTGCATGCCAATCAAGTACGGCTCCATGGGGAAACCGACCCCAGGGTTCCATATCGAGGTGGTCGACGACGACGGCAACCCCCTGCCGCAGGGGGAAGAGGGCAATATCGCCGTCCACATCAAGCCGGAGCCTCCCGTGGGCCTGCTCAGCGCCTATTGGCAGAATCCGCAGGCGACCAGTGAGTCCTTCCGAGGCGACTGGTATTTCACAGGCGACAAGGCCTACATGGATGAGGACGGCTATTTCTGGTTCGTCGGCCGGGCCGACGATGTGATCAACGCCTCGGCCTACCGCATCGGCCCGTTCGAAGTGGAGAGCGCCCTGCAGAGCCACCCTGCGGTGGCGGAAAGCGCCGTGGTCGGCTCCCCCGATCCACTGCGCGGCACCATCGTCAAGGCGTTCGTGATCCTGGCCCCGGGTTATCATCCCTCCGATGAATTGGCCCACGACATCCAGGAGCACGTCAAGCGTGAGACAGCCCCCTACAAGTACCCCCGTGAGATCGAGTTCCTGACCGAACTCCCCAAGACAGTCTCCGGCAAGATCCGCCGGGTGGAACTGCGCCAGCGCGAAGAGCAGCGCAAGCGTGCCAAGATCGCCGGGGTTGATGATGCATAGGCCTGCGGGTGCGGGCCGGGAACAACACGATTCAACAGCGAAGGAGTGCAGAGACGATGGCAATTGAAAAAATCATGGTAATCGGTGCCGGTCAGATGGGCGGCGGGATTGCCCAGGTTGCGGCCCAGGCCGGCCTGCAGGTGGTGCTGAACGACATCGACGCGGCCCTGATCGACAAGCGCATAGCGTTCATCGACAAGACCCTGACCCGTAACGTGGAAAAGGGCCGGATCACCGAAGGCGAAAAGCAGTCCGCGCTGGCCAGGCTGGTGCCGTCGACCGACCTTCAGGATACCGCCGGTGCCGATTTCGTGATCGAGGCGGCCAGCGAGAATATGGATATCAAGGTGAAAATTTTCCGCCGGCTCGATGAACTCGCCAAGCCCGGGGTGATCCTGGCGACCAACACCTCGTCGCTGCCGATTACCGAGATTGCCGCGGTGACCGGACGCCCCGAGAGCGTGATCGGCATGCATTTCATGAACCCGGTGCCGGTCATGACCCTGGTCGAGATCATCCGCGGCATTGCCACCAGCGACGCGGTTTACCAGGTTGTTGAGGAACTGGCCCGCACCATGGGCAAGACGCCGGTGGAAGTCAACGACTATCCCGGCTTCATCTCCAACCGGGTGCTGATGCCGATGATCAACGAGGCGATCTACTGCGTTTATGAAGGGGTCGCCGAGCCGGAGGCCATCGACCAGGTCATGAAACTGGGGATGAACCATCCGATGGGTCCACTCACCCTGGCGGACTTTATCGGCCTCGACACCTGTCTGGCGATCATGGAAGTACTCTACGAGGGGTTTGCCGACAGCAAGTACCGACCATGCCCGCTGCTGCGCAAGATGGTCAAGGCTGGCTGGCTCGGCAAGAAGAGCGGCAAGGGCTTCTACGCTTACTGAGATATGGAGGATACAAAGATGAATTACACCAGTCTGATGATCGACATTGCCGATGGCACCGCGGTGGTCACGATTAACCGACCTGCCGCCCTCAATGCCCTGAATAGAGAGGTTCTCGAAGAACTGGCCGCCGCTTTTGCCGAACTCAAGGGAAACGACGCGGTGGCCTGCGTGATCCTGACCGGCAGTGGCGCCAAGGCCTTTGTCGCCGGTGCTGATATCGCCGCCATGCAGCCCCTCGACGCGGTTGCTGCGGTACAGTTCGCCCGGCTGGGGCATGCTTTGCTCAATGACATCGAGAAATTTCCCAAGCCGGTCATTGCCGCCGTCAACGGTTTCGCCCTCGGTGGCGGCTGTGAGCTGGCGATGGCCTGCGACATCCGGATTGCTGCGGAGAATGCCCGCTTCGGTCAGCCGGAAGTCAATCTCGGCGTCATCCCCGGCTTCGGGGGCACCCTGCGCCTGGCCAGGCTGGTCGGCAAGGGGCGCGCCAAGGAACTGATCTTCACCGGGGATATGGTCGATGCCCAGGAGGCCTACCGCATCGGCCTGGCCAATAAGGTCGTCGCGGCTGAGGATCTGCTGGCCACGGCCCGCAGCATGGCGGCCAAGATCGCTTCCAAAGGGCCGGTCGCCGTGCGTTTTGCCAAGGAATCAGTGGACAACGGCCTGGAGATGGATCTCGATCGGGCCGGGCGATTCGAGGCAGACCTGTTCGGCCTCTGCTTTGCTACCGCCGACCAGAAAGAGGGGATGCAGGCATTTCTGGAGAAGCGGCCGGCCAAGTTTACCGGCCGATGAAAGGACGGCCCAGCAATGAATCTCGACCTCAATGAAGAGCAGTCCCTGATCCGGGCGACCGCCCGCGAGTTCGCCGCTGCCGAACTGGAGCCGGTCGCAGCGGCCTTCGACCGCGGCGAACAGCAGGAACTGTTTCTGGAAAACCTCGGGAAACTGGCTGAACTCGGTTTCATGGGGCTGAACGTCAAGGGCGAATACGGCGGTTCAGAGGCCGGCGTGATCGCCTTCAGCGTGGCCTTGACTGAGATCGCCCGCGCCTGTTCTTCGACCGCGGTGACCGTGTCGGTTAACAACATGGTCTGCGAGGTGATTCAGGCGGTCGGCAGTGAAGAGCAGCGCCGCAGCTATATCCCGAGAATCTGCAGCGGAGAGTACCTGGCCGGCGCCTTCGCGCTGACCGAAACCGGTGCCGGATCGGATCCGGCGGCGCTGACCACGGTCGCCGTAAAGGATGGTGACGACTGGATTCTCAACGGCAGCAAGATATTCATCACCAGTGCCCCTTATGCCGGGGTCTTTGTGGTCTGGGCGGTGACTGACCGCACTGCGCCCAAGGGGAAGGGGATCAGCTGTTTCCTAGTGGAAGCCGGCACCCCCGGCTGTCTTGTCGGGCGAGCCGAAGAGAAACTGGGGCAGCATGCTTCGGCGACCAACGAAGTGCTGTTCCAGGATTGCCGGGTTCCCGGAAGTGCCCTGATGGGACGGCTCAATGACGGCTTCCGGGTGGCGGTCGGTGAACTGGCCGGCGGCCGGATCGGTATCGGCTCACTTGGCCTCGGCATCGGCCTGGCGGCCATCGAAGCCGCGGGCCGTTACGCTCTCGAGCGCAAGCAGTTTGGCCGGTCGATCAGTGATTTCCAGGCGATTCAGTGGAAGATCGCTGACGCTGCAACCGAGCTGGAAGCGGCCCGCCTGCTCCTGATGAACGCCGCATTTCGCAAGGAACAGGGCCGGTCCTTTGCCAAGGAAGCGTCCATGGCCAAGCTGTTTGCCACCGAAGCCGCCAACCGTGCCTGTTACGAGGCCTTGCAGATTTTCGGCGGCTATGGCTATACGACCGACTTCCCGGCGGAGCGTTACAGCCGCGATGTGCGGTTGACCACCATTTATGAAGGCACCAGTGAGATTCAGCGCCTGATTATCGCCCGCGAAGTGCTGCGCAGTTATGCATGATGGGGGATTCTGAAATTTCAACATTTGCCGGTGTTGAAGCATCTCAGCCAAGGAGGCAGTCCCATGTATTTCCAGTTGACCGAGGAGCAGAAGCTGATCCGTGAAACGGTACGCAGCTTTGCCGAGAATGAAGTGGCCCCGTCGGCGGCCGAGCGTGATGAGAACGAATGCTTCGACCGTGAGCTGATGTTTGACAAGGTTGCCGAACTGGGCCTGGCGGGGATTGTTTTCCCCGAAGAATATGGCGGCGCCGGCGCCGACTACATCAGCTATGCGATCGCCGTGGAAGAGCTTTCCAGGGTCTGCGCCTCCACCGGGGTCACCTTGTCGGCACATCTCTCCCTGGGCGCCAACCCGGTCTGGCTGTTCGGCACCGAAGCACAGAAACAGGAGTTTCTGAAGCCCATGGCCGAGGGCAGCAAACTCGGCGCTTTCGCCTTGACCGAAACCGGCGCCGGTTCCGATGCCGGCGGGACCAGGACCTTCGCAGAGCGTGAGGGTGACGAGTGGGTTGTCACCGGCAGCAAGATCTTTACCACCAACGGCGGTGACGCGGAGACCTACATCGTCTTTGCCCGGACCGACAAGGATGCCCAGAAGCACCATGGCATCAGCGCGTTCATCATCGACAAGGACACCCCCGGGTTTACCTTCGGTAAGAAGGAAAAGAAGATGGGGATCCGCTCCTCGCCGACCCGCGAACTGGTTTTTGAAAACTGCCGGATTCCTGCAGACCGGCTGCTCGGCAAAGCAGGGGAGGGTTTCAAGGTTGCCATGAAGACCCTGGACGGCGGCCGCATCGGCATCGCCGCCCAGGCCTTGGGGATTGCCCAGGGCGCTTACGAGGCCGCCTTGAATTACGCCCGCGAGCGCAAGCAGTTCGAGCAGCCGATTGCCGGTTTCCAGGCTGTACAGTTCCTCCTGGCCGACATGGCTCTGCGCATCGAAGCCTCGCGCCTGCTGGTCTACCAGTCGGCCTGGCGGGCAAGTGCCGGGCTCTCCTATGGCAAGGAGTCCGCGATGGCCAAGCTCAGCGCCTCGGAGACCGCCATGTGGGTCACCACCAAGGCGGTTCAGGTTCATGGCGGCTACGGATACACCAGGGATTTCCCCGTGGAAAGGATGATGCGCGACGCCAAGATCACGGAAATTTACGAGGGCACCAGCGAAGTGCAAAGGCTGGTCATCGGTACCGCAATCACCCGTGGGTGACGATCGCCGGGACTGCCTGCGGCAAATGTTTCGCAGATGGGAAAGGATGAAATGTCATGAAGATCGGCACGGACGTCGGCGTTGCCCTGCTGCAGGAGCTGAGCAAAGAGGAATTGATGGCCATCATCGTCGATGACGCCAAGAACTGGCTCGCCCATGACGGGCTCTGGTTTCAGGCCGTCGAGGAAAAATACGGTATGGAGACGGCGATCGAGGTCGACCGGGCGGCGTGGGAAAAGTTCACCGTGGTTGAAGCCAAGCGGATCATGGCCCGTCTTGGCATTGCACCGGGTGGCGGCATCCCGGCCCTGGTCGAGTGTCTCAAGCATCGCCTCTACGCACGGCTCAACCTGCAGGAGTCGATCGAGGTCAGCGCCTCGCGCGCGGTCTTCCGCATGGTCGACTGCCGGGTGCAGTCGGCCCGCAAGCGCAAGGGTCTGGCGGATTTCCCGTGCAAGACCGTTGGCCTGGTCGAATATGCCGGGTTTGCCCGGACCATCGACCCGCGCATCGAGACCCGCTGCATGGCCTGTCCTCCGGACGCTCATCCTGAGGAGTTCTGGTGTGCCTGGGAATTCGTTCTGCGGTCCTGAGTGTCGCATGCCGGTCCTGTCGGCTGGCAGGGGCACCATGCCCTCTGAGTCGATGCAAAAGACGTGTCATTAAAGCTGTTTGTGGGTTTCATGCCGATAACCTGAGCACAAGGTAGAGCCTGGTGTCGACCTGGCAAACCCTGGGTCTACGGACTCGCAGCGCTTGCACAATAGAGCAACGGAGAAAAGTGATGGAGACCTATCCCAGTTTGAACTTCCAGTTGGGTGACACGGTAGACCTGATACGCAGTACGGTGCGTGACTTTGCCCTTGCGGAGATCGCCCCGCGGGCGACCGAGATCGACCAGAACAATGCCTTTCCTCCGGACCTGTGGGAGAAGATGGGCGCCCTGGGTCTGCTCGGCATCACCGTCGCGGAAGAATTTGGCGGGGCCGACATGGGTTACCTGGAACATGTCGTGGTCATGGAGGAAATCAGCCGGGCTTCCGCCTCCGTTGGACTGTCCTACGGCGCCCACTCCAACCTCTGCGTCAACCAGATTCACCGCAACGGCAATGCCGAGCAGAAGAAACGCTACCTACCCAAGCTGGTCAGCGGCGAACACGTCGGCGCCCTGGCCATGAGCGAGGTCGGTTCGGGTTCCGATGTCGTCAGCATGAGGCTGAGGGCCGACAAGCGGGGTGACCATTACCTGCTCAATGGCCACAAGATGTGGATTACCAACGGTCCCGATGCCGATACCCTGGTGGTTTATGCCAAAACCGATATGGATGCCGGACCCCACGGGATCACGGCTTTCATCATCGAGAAGGAGTTCCCGGGGTTTTCCACGTCGCAAAAACTCGACAAGCTGGGCATGCGCGGCAGCAACACCTGTGAACTGGTTTTCAAGAACTGCGAAGTCCCCGAGGAGAATGTCCTCGGTGATGTCGGCAAGGGTGTCAGAGTGCTGATGAGCGGTCTCGATTATGAACGCGTGGTGCTTTCCGGTGGGCCCATCGGCATCATGGCCGCCTGCATGGACGTGGTCCTTCCTTACCTGCACGAGCGCAAGCAGTTCGGTTATGCCATCGGCGAATTCCAGTTGATGCAGGGCAAGATGGCCGACATGTACACCACCATGAATGCCTGCCGGGCCTATGTCTATGCCGTGGCCAGGGATCTGGGCAGCGGCTCGAGCCGCAAGGATGCGGCCGGGGCGATCCTCTACTCGGCCGAGCGTGCAACCTGGATGGCTCTCGAGGCGATCCAGTGCCTGGGCGGCAACGGCTATATCAACGAATACCCGACCGGTCGCCTGCTGCGCGATGCCAAGCTCTACGAAATCGGAGCCGGGACCAGCGAAATACGCCGGATGCTGATTGGTCGCGAGCTCTTCAACGAAACGGCCTGAAAAAGGCAACCGCCCGACGAGCGGGCGTTAAGTCGTCGACAGGTTCAATGATTGCGTGACCGTCCCGTCAACAGGGACGGCAACTCTCTGGCCGTCCGCCCAACCTGGCGGCCGCAAAGAACGGCAGCACCCCTATGAGCATATTCAAAAGCGCCATCAACACAGGTTCCGAGGAGTTTCGCAAGAACGCCGACGCCATGCGGCAGCTCAACCTGGACCTCGAAGAGAAGGTTGCGCAGATACGACTGGGTGGTCCTGCCCAGGCCCGCGCCAAGCACGAGGGGCGGGGCAAGCTGCTGCCTCGCGAGCGGATACGCCGACTGCTCGACGTCGGTTCGCCTTTCCTCGAGTTTTCCCAATTCGCCGCCTACGGCATGTACGATGGTGCAGCGCCAGCCGCCGGCATCATCACCGGCATCGGCCGGGTCATGGGTCATGAGTGTATGATTGTCGTCAACGACGCCACGGTCAAAGGCGGCACCTACTTCCCGCTCACGGTCAAAAAGCACCTGCGTGCCCAGGAAATTGCCGCCGAAAACCGCCTGCCGTGCATCTACCTGGTCGACTCGGGCGGCGTCAACCTGCCTGAACAGGACCAGGTCTTCCCGGACCGGGACCATTTCGGGAGGATCTTCTACAACGAAGCTCGCCTTTCCTCCCAGGGTATCCCGCAGGTCGCCGTAGTCATGGGGTCGTGCACCGCCGGCGGGGCCTACCTGCCGGCCATGGCCGATGAGAGCATCATTGTCAAGGGGAACGGCACCATTTTTCTCGGTGGCCCACCTCTGGTCAAAGCTGCCACCGGTGAGGTGGTCACTGCCGAAGACCTCGGCGGAGCCGAGGTCCACTGCCGCACCTCCGGGGTGACCGATCATTACGCGGAGAACGATGCCCACGCCCTGGCAACGGCCCGTCGCATCGTTGCCAATCTCAACCTCCGCAAATCGATCAGCTTGGCCCTGCAGCCAGCACGGGATCCGCTTTACGATCCGGCGGAGATCGACGGGGTGATCTCCTCAGACATCCGCAAGCCCTACGATGTGCGCGAAGTGATCGCACGGCTGGTCGATGGCAGCGAGTTCGACGAGTTCAAGAAACTCTTCGGTACCACCCTGATCTGCGCATTCGCCAGGATTCACGGTTACCCGGTCGGCATCGTCGCCAACAACGGTATCCTCTTCTCCGAATCGGCCCTCAAAGGGGCCCATTTCATCGAGCTCTGCAGCCAGCGCGGCATTCCGCTGGTGTTCCTGCAGAACATCACCGGCTTCATGGTCGGCAGCAAGTACGAAAGCGGCGGGATCGCCAAGGATGGCGCCAAGATGGTGACCGCGGTGGCCTGCGCCGCGGTGCCCAAGTTCACTGTCATCATCGGTGGCAGTCACGGTGCCGGCAACTACGGCATGTGTGGCCGCGCCTACGGGCCGCGCCAGCTTTGGGTCTGGCCCAACGCGCGAATTTCGGTGATGGGCGGCGAACAGGCCGCGAGCGTCCTTGCGCAACTCAAGCGCGACGGCATGGAAGCCCGGGGAGAGAGCTGGAGCGAGTCCGAGGAGAACGCCTTTAAAGATCCGATCCGCCAGCAGTACGACAGCCAGGGGCACCCTTACTACGCCAGCGCCCGACTCTGGGACGATGGCATCATCCAGCCCGCTGAGACCCGCATGGTCCTCGGCTTGGGGATTTCGGCCGCCCTTAACGCCCCCGCGGAAAAAACCACCTTTGGCATTTTCAGGATGTGAACCATGAGCATTGCAGCCCTTTTGAGTGAAATAGACGAGTATGGCCGGGCCATTATCACCCTCAACCGGCCGGAGATGCACAACGCTTTCGACGACACCTTGATCAATGCCCTGACCGAGGAGCTGAAACGCCTGGAACGGGAGCCGAGCGTCAGGGTCGTCATGCTGGCCGCCCGGGGGAAGAGCTTCTCTTCCGGAGCCGACCTCAACTGGATGCGCCGCATGGCCGACTATTCCTTCGTGGAGAACCTGACCGATGCCATGGGGCTGGCCGAATTGATGAAGACCCTGGCCAACCTCTCGAAACCGACCATTGCCCTGGTGCAGGGGGCGGCGATCGGCGGCGGTGTTGGCCTGGTGGCCTGCTGCGACATTGCCCTGGCCAGCGAGAATGCCAGCTTTTGCCTCTCCGAGGTCAAGCTCGGCCTGATCCCGGCCGTCATCTCGCCCTATGTCGCCGCCGCGATCGGCTCCCGCGCCACCCGTCGCTATTTCATCTCTGCCGAGCGTTTCGATGCGGCCGAAGCCTTCCGGCTCGGCCTGGTCCATGAAGTGATGGCACCGGAAGAGCTCGGTCAACGCGCCGACCAGTTGAGCCGTCTGCTGTTGCAGAATGGGCCCCAGGCCATGGCCTCGGTCAAGGCCCTGGTTGCCGAGGTGGCCTTGAGTTTCCTCGACGATGACCTGATTGCCGATACCGCCGAGCGGATTGCCGAAGCCCGCGCTTCCGACGAAGGCCGCGAAGGGTTGTCGGCCTACCTGGAGAAGCGCAAACCCAACTGGATCAGGGGATGATGTGATGTTCGACAAGATACTGATTGCCAATCGTGGTGAAATCGCCTGTCGTGTCATCCGCACTGCCCGCCAACTCGGCATCGCCACGGTGGCGGTCTTCTCGGAAGCGGACGCCCAGGCGCTCCACGTCAGCCTGGCCGATGAGGCCCGCCTGATCGGTGCCGCGCCGGCCCGAGACAGCTACCTGGTCGCCGAACGGATTCTGCAGGCAGCACTCGACAGCGGTGCCGATGCAATCCACCCGGGCTACGGTTTCCTCTCGGAAAATGCCGGCTTTGCCGCGGATTGTGCCGCCGCCGGGATCGTGTTCATCGGGCCCCCGGTGGCGGCGATCGAGGCCATGGGTTCGAAGAGCGCCGCCAAGCAGATTATGAGCGCTGCCGGAGTGCCGCTGGTTCCCGGTTATCACGAGGCAGACCAGACGCCGGAACGCCTGCGGCTGGCCGCCGATGCGACAGGATATCCGCTGCTCATCAAGGCCAGCGCCGGTGGCGGCGGCAAGGGGATGAGGGTCGTGCGCAGCGCCGAGGAGTTCGCTGCGGCACTGCAGGGCGCCAGACGTGAGGCTGTTGCAGCCTTCGGTGATGACCGGGTCCTGCTCGAAAAATACCTGGAACGACCGCGTCACGTGGAAATCCAGGTCTTCGCCGACATGCACGGCAACTGCATCCACCTCTTCGAACGCGACTGCTCGATCCAGCGGCGTCATCAGAAAGTCATCGAAGAAGCGCCGGCGCCGGGTTTGAGCGAGGAATTGCGTACCCGCATGGGCGCTGCTGCCGTTGCCGCGGCCAGGGCCATCGGCTATGTCGGCGCCGGTACGGTCGAGTTCCTGCTCGATGCCGACGGTTCCTTCTATTTCATGGAAATGAACACGCGCTTGCAGGTCGAACATCCGGTGACCGAGATGATTACCGGACAAGACCTGGTGGCCTGGCAGCTACGGGTTGCTGCCGGCGAACCGCTCCCCTGTTGCCAGGAGGACCTGGCCATCAGCGGCCACGCTATCGAAGTCCGTGTCTATGCCGAGGACCCGGCCCGGGACTTCCTGCCGTCCATAGGCCTGCTGCGACACCTCCGCCAACCGCAGGAGAGCGCCCACGTCAGGGTGGACACCGGTGTTCGCCAGGGTGACGAGGTCAGCATGCACTACGACCCGATGATCGCCAAACTGATCGTGTGGGATCACGATAGGAGCCGCACGGTTCGTCGTCTGCAGCAGGTGCTGTCCGAGTTCCAGGTGGTCGGAATGGCCGCCAATCTCGGTTTCCTCGCCTCGGTCGCTTCTCACCCCGCTTTCGCGGCCGCTCAAGTGGATACGGGGTTTATCGAACGCCACCGCGCCGAGCTGTTCCCCGAGGCCGGGGCGGCCGCTGACCATGTTCTGGCCCTGGCCTGCCTCGATCTATTGCTTCGTCGCTCCGGCGAAGCGGCGGCCGCGGCGCGTGCCTCGGGCGACCCCTATTCGCCGTGGAACAGCACCGGTGGCTGGCAGCTCAACTCGGACAACTATCATCGACTGGATTTCGTCGACGGCGGTGAAGCGGTGCAGGTCACGGCCCACTTCCGCGCCAGCGGCTATCAGCTCGATCTGCCGGGCGGGTCTTTACTGGTCAGTGGCTGCATCGACGAGGATGGCGATCTGTGTGCTGATCTCGGCGGTCGCCGTTGCCGGGCGACGGTGGTTCGTCACGGACAGGAACTGACTATCCTCAGTGGCGGCCATAGTCACCTGTTGACCGTCGAGGATCCTTCACTGCTGGCCGAGGACCATGAAGATGTCGCCGGACGACTGACCGCGCCGATGCCCGGCAAGATCGTCGCCGTGATGGTCGCCGTCGGTGACCGTGTCGAGCGTGGCGCGCCGCTGGTGGTCCTCGAAGCGATGAAGATGGAGCACACGATTACCGCTCCCTCTGCAGGAAGCGTGGCGCGCCTTCCCTTTGCGGTCGGCGCAATCGTCAGCGAGGGCCAGGAACTGCTCGCATTCGAGGTCGAGGAGGTGGTGGAATGAGGCTCCCTCGCCAGGTCAGGATGGTCGAGGTCGGCGCCCGTGACGGACTGCAGAATGAACCGCTGGCGGTGGCCACGTCTGACAAGATCGCTTTCATCGACCGCCTGAGCAGGACGGGCCTGCCAGTCGTCGAGGTGACCAGCTTCGTATCACCGCGCGCCGTACCGCAGATGCAGGATGCCGCTGAAGTCATGGCCGGCATCACGCGACGGCCGCAGGTCGCCTATCCTGTGCTGGTTCCCAACCGCCGTGGATTCGAAGCGGCCTTGTCGGCGGGCGCCGCGGAGATCGCCCTGTTTACTGCGGCATCGGAAACTTTCGCGCAGCGCAACACCAACTGCTCCATCGCCGGCAGCCTCGAGCGCTGTGCCGAGATCGCCGCCTTGGCGCGCGCGCGCGGCGTTCGCATCCGGGGTTACATCTCATGTGTCGCCGGTTGCCCCTACGAAGGGGCCGTCGATGTCGGAACCGTTGCCCGGGTTGCCGCCCGCCTGACGGAATTCGGCTGTTACGAGATCTCGCTCGGCGATACCATCGGTGTCGCTACGCCGGGCCAGGTGCAGGGTCTGCTGAGTGTGGTCGCTGAAAAAGTCCCCATCCCCCGGCTGGCAGTCCATTTCCACGACACTTACGGACAAGCCCTGGCCAACATCCTGGCCGCACTCGAGGAGGGGATTGCCGTGGTCGACAGTTCAGTCGCCGGCCTCGGCGGCTGCCCCTTCGCACCCGGCGCTTCAGGAAATGTCGCTTCCGAAGATGTTCTTTACATGCTCAACGGCCTCGGTATTGATACCGGGGTCGATCTCGACCTGTTGGTCGAGGCGGGGGGCTTCATCTGCGAGCGGATCAAGCGGGAGACGGGCTCCAAGGTGGCCAGGGCCCGTGCGGCGCGCTGTGGCTGAGTTCATGGAGGTTTTCTGTGCAGGATCACTGGCCATGGACGCAATCCCCGGTAGAATGTTGATTGACGCGGCACGATTCGGAAATTCTGCGGTAAGGAGAGGTTGTTTATGCTGAAAGATATCATGGTTCATCTGGACCAGGCCCCGTCCTGCCGGAGCAGGCTTGACGCCGCTGCCACCCTGGCGAAGCAATACGGTGCATGCTTGAATGGCCTCCATGTCTATTCGTCGCCCCGGTTGAAGGATCCGATTCGACAGTCGGCGGAAGTCCGAGAAATGTTCCAGCGTCAGACCGATGCGGCCGGAGTTGCCGGCGAGTTCCTCGATGTCGACCTCGGCTTTTCCCAGGCCGGTATCGCCGAGATGATCGGCTATTATGCGAGCTTTACTGATCTGCTCGTGGTGAGCCAGCCGCATGCTGCTGACCGGAACAAGCGTCATGAAGTCATCGCCAGTCCTGAGCGCCTGCTGCTCGGCTCGGGCCGGCCGATACTGGTGGTGCCGGAGTCCGGGGCCTTCCCGCATATTGGCGAGCGCGTCATGGTCGCCTGGAAGGCCGGGCCCAAGGCGTCCCGGGCACTGCACGACGCCATGCCCATGCTGAGAGCGGCCAAGCATGTCAGCATGGTGTCTGTCGACAACGCCGCCTTCAGTGTCGGCGAGAGCGAACGGCTCACCCGTTACCTGGCGCTGCACGGCATAACGGCCGCCATAGAACTGATTCCGCCGGGAGACCTGAGAGTCGGTGACACTCTTCTCAACCTGGTTGCCGATGACAATATCGACCTGCTGGTCCTCGGTGTCCACATCATGACCAGACGTGGCCACCTGGACATGGGTGCTGTCGCCAGTTATCTCCTCGGCCAGATGACGGTGCCGATGCTGCTCTCACACTGACCATCAAGACAAGTCTTCCATAAAGACGTTTTGCATGGGTCTCAATGGCTCACGTGGTCCGGTGCTACAAAAATCACCAAGTTTAAATCACAACTGCCCCCTGTCCGAAGATCGGGGGCTGTTCTCCTGCTGCTGGGTATTGTTGGCTCAGGCAAAAGCGGTGGCATTTAAACCGTCAGGATGTCTGGAGCCGCTTCCAGGGTATCTTGAGTTTTGACGTTTCTGATCAATTGCTGTATCTTGGCGCTGTCTTACATTGCTCTGACGATGAGAATTTAAGGGAGATTATGACCGTTTATGACAAGCCATCTGAGTGACTGCGGGTGGTTTTATTTGTTATTGTAATAGGGGGAGAGAAATAGTTTTACATATGATTACCAGGGTATTTATCGAATAGGGAAGCGGGAGAGGATCGATGTCGAAACCCTCTGAAAAATTGACTCCCCGTGAGTTTGTCTGGGAACATCGGATACGCCAAAGGATCGCCTTTGAGCGTATCATTTTGACGGTTGGCAACCCCAGGGATCAGCAGCGGGCGAAGCAGTTTCTGGAGGCCATGGAACATGCGAACCCCGAACTTTTCGAAGGTATCGAACAATATGTTCTCGATCTGTTCCACGATAGCAATCAATACACCCCCGAATTGTTTGACGACAGTGAGTATTCCAAAGCCAAGGGGCGCAAGACGGCGTTAAAGCTACCCAAAGATATTGTTTGGGAGGAAAGGATCATTCGCCGGTCCGTCAGGGAGTTTGGAGAACTGTTCCACCCTTGTGAAAATCTTTTTGAAAATGCCATGAAGGGCCTTCAATACTTAAATAATCTCCACCCGGAGTTATTCGCCAGAGCCAGGGGGCAGGTCCTTGAGCAAAGAGACCAGATCTTGACTTGTGAAATCTACTGTCAATGCAATTGCACCACCAAGCAGGACCGCCAACCAGCCGAAGCGTTTAAAATTGCCAAAAGAGGTCGTTTCAAGAATGTCTCAAAGCGGATAACTGATGCCAAGCTGACTCTGGAAAGCGCTGGGGACGGTCGTCAGAGCTATTGGCAGTTTTTCCTGGATAGAATCAGGGAGGTTGCCCCGGAGATGCTGGAGGGGTAACGGCAGGTCCCTGTAACACCCTCCAGGAGGCGTCAGGGGGAATAAGCGCGCGCCTAATCGTAAGCCCGGTCCGTTGTTTCAGGCTGGAGCTCCCATTAGTCAGCAGCTGTCAATCGCAAAAGCCCCCGACCTCCGGACCGGGGGCTTTTCCTCTTGGTGAGGGATTGCGGGCCACCTGTCAAATCACTCTACCGCCACAAACTTTAATAGGATAATCTACCCTAAGCATCGGACGATACGACACACAAGCAAAGGTGATGAAATGGATAATACTGCGAACAGTACTACCCCTTGGTACGCAAAAGGCCTGCTCTTCGAAAACTGCAGCTGCACCCTGGTCTGTCCAGGACACGTTCACTTTAGCCAACCGTGCACCCACGACAGATGTTTAGGATACTGGGCGATACGCATCGATGAGGGCCGGTTTGGCGGCACCGACCTGGTCGGCATGAAAATGGTCGTCACCTACGATTCCCCCCAACACATGATAGAGGGAGGCTGGGTTCAGCAGATTGTCATTGACGAGAGGGCAGACCAGGCCCAGAGAAATGCGCTTGAGACGATCATCACCGGTCAGGCTGGTGGCCCTTGGGGGGTACTGGCAGGCTTTGTCGGGACAAGACTCCCCACCGAATATCGCAGGGTCGATATCGTTGAAGAGGGGCGGATCAAAAAGGTCAACGTGGCAGGGTTTCTCGAATCGACAGTGGAGGATATCAAGTCCAAAGACAAGGTTAACCCGGTGACCCTGGGCAACATGTTCAACCAGATCCACGCCGCGACCCAGGGGCTAGCCCTCGGCACCTCCTCCTGCTCCGTTGCACCGGAGGGGTTCAATCTGGCCAATACCCACGGGCTTCACTCCCAATTCAGCTGGTCTGTGAAGTAGATGAATGCTGCAACCGGTCTCAGTGGCACCAGGCTGGCAACGAGAGAACGAGGGATTCTCCTCGCCACGACACTGCTGCTGACGGCGACACTCTGGTGGCTGCTCACGGCGGACCTCTTGATCTCCGGTCACGCCGTGCACCATAAGGCATCACCAGGCTTCATCCAAACCTTTTTCATGTGGATGATCATGATGGTCGCTATGATGCTGCCTCCGGTGCTGCCGTGGATCTGGTTCTATGCAGCGACCACAAAGTCAAACGGCCGCAGCGCTGACACAGTGTCATGGTGGCAGACATTAATCTTTGGTTCCGGCTATTTTCTGCTATGGGGAGGCTTCAGTCTCCTTGCCACAGCGGCCCAGTTGAGCATGCGTGCTAACGGATGGCTCAATCACAATCTCGCGGCAAGCCCCACGGCAGGTGGAGTCATCCTCATCGTTGCCGGGCTCTTCCAATTCTCGCCACTGAAGACCGCCTGCCTGAAACATTGCCGGTCACCACTTGCCTACTTCATGACCAGCTACCACAGTGGCCCCGCCGGAGCCCTTCGCATGGGGTTCGGACATGGACTGTACTGCCTGGCTTGCTGTTGGGCGATCATGGCAATCGCCTTTGCCCTTGGCACCATGAATATGGTGTGGATGGCCGCGGCGACGCTGATCCTATGTATCGAAAAAATAGCTTCTGGAGGGCTGATTTTTTCGAAGGTCTTTGGGTTGGTCTTTGTTGTCTCTGGCGTTCTTTTAATGCTTTGTGGATAAGCAAAGCTATTTGTAAGTCACTAAAAATGGCCTTCCTTCACCAGCTGGGCCATTTCCTAT
>JAHEDT010000103.1 GCA_024641085.1 Geobacteraceae bacterium
ATATGCGGGTCTGACATCAACTGCTCACTGGTCCCCTCCAGAACGATCTGCCCCTGCTCCATAACATAGGCCCGGTCGCTGATCGCCAGGGAATTGACGACATCCTGCTCCACCAGGACGATGGTGGTGCCATACAATACGGCAATTTTCTTGATCGCGGCAAAGATATCCTTCTTCAGGACCGGCGCCAGGCCGAGAGAAGGCTCGTCGAGCATCAGGATCCTGGGCTGCGCCATGAGGCCGCGTCCTATGGCGACCATCTGCTGCTCGCCGCCGCTCAAGGTCCCGGCCAGCTGTTTTTCCCGTTCCTTCAGCCTGGGGAACAGGACATGAACGTCCTCCAGGTTCTTTGCGAAAGTGGCTTCGGCATTCTTGCTGTAGGCACCCATTTCCAAATTTTCATAAACGGTCATAAGTGAAAAGAGTCGCCGCCCTTCCGGGACATGAATCAACGCTTGTTCCACAATTTCATCAGGAGAACAGTTATGGATCGGTTTACTATCGAACTCTAATTTACCAGAGCTGGGCTTGATCAGCCCGGAGATGGTTTTCAACAGGGTCGACTTGCCCGCCCCGTTAGCCCCTATGATACTGACAATCTCGCCTTCGTCAACGTGCAGGGAGAGGTCGAAGAGAACCTGAATTTCACCGTAACCGGCGCTGACATTCTCAATGTTGAGTAGCGACATATGCATCTCCCAGATAAGCTTTGATCACTTCTTCATTGGCAACCACATCGTGTGGAACACCTTCCGCGATCTTTTTACCGAAATTGACGACATAGATCTTTTCAGAAAGGTTCATGATCGCCTGCATGATGTGCTCAACGATGACAATCGTCACCCCGGTTTCATTGATTTTGCGGATGATCGGCAGCATGTCGGTGACCTCCGAAGGCCGCAGCCCTGCCATGACTTCATCGAGGAGCAGCAGTTTCGGCTTCGTGGCCAGGGCACGGGCCAGTTCCAGCTTTTTCCGCTCCGGCAACGTCAGGCTTTTGGAAACGACATCCTTTTTGTGATCAAGGTGCAGGAACTTGAGGACTTCGAGGGCATTGTGTTCCGCTTCATGGAGGAGCTTGGTCTGGGCAAACGCACCGACCATGGTGTTATAGAGCACGGTCTTGCTGCCAAACGGTTTAACCACCTGAAAAGTTCTGGTAATACCGAGCTGGCAAATATCGTAAGGTTTTTTTCCGGCCACTTCTCGCCCGTCAAACAAAATACTTCCTGAGCTGGGCGGTAAAGCCCCTGCTATACAATTAAAAAGAGTCGTCTTTCCAGCACCGTTAGGGCCAATGACACCAACAATCTGCCCTTCTTCAACGTTCATACTGACTTCGTTGACTGCGACCAAACCACTGAATCTCTTCGTGACATTTTTTACTTCCAGCAAAGACATAAAGCTACTCCTGTCCTTATGATGGATTTGAAAGATCGTCCGCTTTTTCCCGCGCAGGCTTGTGAATAAACCTGTCAATCAACTTCTTGATCGGATCAACCAACCCCGTGGGGTAGTAGCGCATCACCACGATCAGAACCAGGCCGAAAATAATCAGGTGCAGTCCAGGGAGTGAGGAACCAAGATAAATCCGCGTCAATTCACTCACCGGCCGAAGCAATAGTGCACCCAGTACCGGGCCGAGAATAGTGCCACGCCCACCGATCAGGGCGATAAAGGCAATTTCGAAAGAAAGATCAAGACCCAGGATTGATTTAGGATAGAAATAGAGCATCAATTGCGCATAGAAAGTGCCACCGAAAGCCGCCAGAAAACAGCTGATCACCAGGGCGATCAACTTGTAGCGAGCAACCTTGATCCCTAGCGCTTCCGCTGCCTCGGGTTCTTCACCACCGGCCGCCAGATAGTAGCCGATTTTGGAGTTCATCATGAAATAGGTCAGAAGCAGAACCAGCAGCAACATAATCAGAATGATGTAGTAGTAGGGCGCCTTGGTATCAAACTGAAAGTCCATGAAGGAGCTTTCAACAAGCTGGAGCGAAATCCCGCTTGGTCCGTTGATCTTAAAGGGCCCGACCTGTTTAACGTTTTCAAACAGCACCCGCATCCCTTCGCCGATGGCAATGGTCGCCAGGGCAAAGTAAGCGCCACGCAGTTTGAGGGTTGGCAGACCAATAATCACTCCGACCAGAGCCGCCAGCAGGCCACCGACGATCATGCCGAACCAGGGGCTGAGCCCAAATGTTTGAAAGAGTACCGTCGAGGTATAAGCGCCAATGCCAATAAAAGCCGAATGCCCCAGCGGCAACACCCCGGCAAAGCCGCCGACAAAATTCCAGGTTGAGGTGAAATAGGCGTACAGAATAATCAGAATAAAGATTTGCATCAGCGCAGGGCTGGTCACGACCAGCGGCAAAGCAAACAAGGCGCCGAGCAGCAGCGCACTGATAAGCAAAATAATAGGTTTTTGGTTCAACAACTGCTTCATTATCGTTCTCTCCCGTTTCGGAATTAATACTTGATTCAGGTTAAAAGTCCTGTTTCATTCCGAACAATCCGGATGGTTTGACCAGCAAGACGAACAGAAACACCCCGTAAAGCAGCAATTCTGTCCAGGTTGATGCCATGAACTGTGCACCAACGTTCTCAATAATACCGACGATAATCCCGCCGATAATGGCTCCCGGGATACTTCCCAGGCCACCCAGAACGACAATGATAAATGCCTTGATGTCGAAGGGAACGCCAACGGTCGGATAGACATAATAAAAAGGGATCAGCACGCAGGCGGCGACACCGCAACAGGCGCAGCCCATGCCAAAAGCGATATTGTAAATTTTTGACTGTTTGATCCCCATCAGCGAAGCCGCTTCCCGGTCGAGACTGGTCGCCCGGATCGCCTTGCCCATTTTTGAATGTTTCAGGAACCAGTACAGATAAATGGCACAGAGTATTGTGATGCCTGCTCCGATAACTTTCGGCAGCAGAAAGTACATGTCATAGAATTCAAAGATTTTGCCCGTCACCGAGGTTTTGACGACCCGATATTCGGCGCCGAACAGCAACAGCGACAGGTTGTCGAGCACATACCAGATTCCGGTAGTGACAATAATAACGGTGATAGGCTCGCGGACATCCTTCTCCGCTTCAAAGATCGGCTTGATGACCCAGTTCTGCATGAAGTAGCCGAAGTAATAGAGCAGCGGCACCACCACCAGAATCGCCAAGTAAGGATTCAACCCGGTCAGTTTAACGAACCAGTAAGCGGCAAACATGCCGACCATCAGGATCGAGCCGTGGGCAAAATTGATTACCTTCATCACCCCGAAAATCAGGGTCAGCCCAACGGCGGTCAGCCCGTAGATCGACCCCATGAGCAGGCCGTTTATCAATGCTTCTATAATGCCTAGCATGCAGACTCCTTCGACAACGACCGCGGGACGGAGGGCAACCTCCGTCCCGCGGCGCGGCGATCTGACTTACTTGTTCGGTTGGGGGAAGACCGGGGTGTAGCCGGCTCTCCGGACATTCTTGGGCCATACGGTGATACGATCCATCTCACCGTCAGACTTCATGCGGGTCTGGACGATGACCAGGCTGGCATTCTTGTTCTGGCCGCTCTCGTCGAAGTCGATGCAGTCGTAGGCCAGCAGGCCGGCCTTGCCGCCGCAGACCTTGATTTCAGAGAGCGTCTTGCGCAGGGCGGCGGGATCCGTGGAACCGGTCTGCTCAAGAGCTTCCTTGATGACATACATGGCAGCGTAGGCATCAACCGACTCACCGTTCATGTTGTAGCCATAGAGTTTCTTGAACTTGTCGTTGGTCTCTTTCAGGCCGGGGCGGTTGAGGTCGGTTTCCCACTCGACGATGTCGAACAGGTACTCGGCATTCTTGCCTGCGGCCTTCAGGAAAGAGGGATCGGCATGCCCGCCACCACTGGAGATGATTGCTTTGACGTTGACTTTCATTTCGGCCATGGTGTTGGTCAGCAGGATCGCGTCGGCGGCATTCGAGGTCATGAAAACGACGTCGGGATTGGCGCGCTTCAGCTTGATGACGACAGGGGTCAAATCGCTGGCAGTGCTAGGATAAGGCTCGTTAAGGACAACCTCATAACCTCTTTCTTTTGCCAAGGTCACCCACTTCTCAGCGAAGCCGACACCCCAGTCACCATTTTCATAAACAAAGGCCACCTTCTTGACCTCGACGTTGAACTCTTTCTTCATGTCATCGAGGAACACGAACTGGTCTTTTGCCCACCAACCGTCTTTTGCGGCGATGCGGAAGACGTTCTTGAAGCCACGCTCGGTGATGGTATCGCGCACGGACACCGGCACGATGAAGGGGATGCCATAACGCTCGGCAACCTGGGTGGTCGGGTAGGTGACGGCCGAGTTCCAGCACCCGGTCAGGATCTGCACCTTCTCGCTGTTAATCATGCGCTCAGCTTCGGTGACGCCCGTGGTCGG
>JAHEDT010000053.1 GCA_024641085.1 Geobacteraceae bacterium
CTGCAATATAGGAATGGCCCATCCAAAGTGGACGGGCCATTTTTACGTCTTACAGATGGTGACTTGTGGGGCTAGTTTTTAAAATTGATATTTGCTATCGAGTGACCATTTGATAAACCAAAATTTCGGAAGTCAGATATTGGTTCCCTTATCCGGCGAGCAAGGGCCTCAAAATCATCGATGTGTGCCGTCAAGTGTCACCCATCGCCCAATCAGCTTGCCCTCTGGCTTCGGCCATACTGCTAAGGCCTGGCTCCTGCCATCGGAAACGAGTTGGAGAGATGAACTGGCGATCAAGAACAGACTCGGGGTGCCGTATTCACCAATTAAAACAGGCCCCACCCAGCCGTCCGTTCCATACCCCAGATAAAAAAGGCGACGATTCTCAAAGGATACGAGGGTGTGAAACTGCTCATGTCCCGCCGGTGCAATTTTCTCAGGGAGGATGCGAGGGGAGGGAATGGGTATCAGGACGGGTTTGCTGAAAACGCCCCCGGTCACTTCCACAATTCCATCCCCACTTTCATCGCTCCAACTCGTCTTGTTCCCGTCTCTTGCAAAGAAAACACCCTTGCCAGTCAGAGGATCTACGGCAAAGGCCAGGCCACCGAATGGAACAAACCACTGTTGGGGCAGATAAGCGGGGACACTCTCGACATAAGCAAGTCTTGCTACCGACTCGTCCAATTGTTGCCATTCATTCGTCGGCTGGAACTCCCCCTCAATGGGCAAGGAGGCGTAGCGCACGTGTACACCATAATCCGAATGCGCCCTGTAGAGAATGTAAACACGTCCTAAAGCATCACACTCCATAGTAGCGTCGTCGTAAGTCTCCACGCTGGCCGAGTACGGCGAGCGGGGATCTATAACGGACCGGTAGGACCATCTGTCCTCAACGAAGCTGCCCAGCACTAATTTTGAGGGACGCCCCCAATAAGGGATGACAATGCCTGCCCCCATACCGCCAAAAGCAGCAAGGCCCCATTGAAGTGGCGTTTCCAACTTGCTTCCAGAAACCACGAAAGTACATGCCACGGACTTACCGGTGCGTGCAAGTAGTGCACAAGGATGGTTGCCGGCAAGATGCCAGGAGTCATGCACGAAGATCCAGTTCTCACCATCAATGGCTATGTGCATCCTCCCCTGACCATCTTCAACGATCGCCATGTTGTCGTAGTAGCCGTATCGGCGGTCCCCAACAAGCGTCTCTCTTCGCTCGACACCCCGCTCTGAGACCGCAACATGATAGGCACTCCCATTCTTGGTGATCGCGACCAAGTGGACCCAGCCATCGGGCGTCATGACCGCCTTGACCTTTTCTGTGGGCTCGTCGAGGATTTCCATCTCGCCGCCTATAGCGACTCCCGGAACAGGCAATACCCCGAAATTTGGCGGCAAAGGCTTGGTCGTACATGCCACGGGAAGGCAGAGAAACACATAGATTAAAAGTCGAGTCAATCTAATCGAGACAATTGAACTCAAGAGAGACACGCTTTGCTTCCAACCCCCCTTGCACAGCACCCCATAAGTTCCCCGAGTAAGATGCATTTCAAAACTATAACCAAGCATCAAAAAAACCGCCGGCCAGCATAATGTGGACAACAGCGGTTTGTTGGGAACATTGTTGTGGTGACTGAGAGCCATTTCCATCCCCAAAAGATCAACAATTTGATGTTACCAATTATACTGAGAGATGAAATCAAAAGGGAGGAGATTCTGATTTATATTCCTACATTGTTTTGGTGGTGAAATTGGCTGAAATGCGAAATTCTTACTGGCCCTACATATTAGGAAAAAACCCGCATTGTGATCAGGGCCAGACCTGATGTCCTGAAGGTGTTTGACAGGAAGGCTGTTAATACCTTTCCTCATGTAGTATTTCGCCACGCTCGTCCTTGAGTCCGACACCGGTCAGCCGAAGGCGTCGCGCCCGCACCATGAGCCGCACCAGGGATTGCGCCGCCTCTTCGTAGCAGAGCCCTTCGGGGCGGATGTTGGAGATGCAGTTGCGCTCGGCGTCGGTACGCCCCGGGCGGGGGGCATAGGTGAGGTAGATCCCCAGGCTGTCGGCCGCCGAGAGTCCCGGCCGCTCACCGATAAACATGGCCAACTGCTCGGCGCCGAGCAAGGCCCCGATCTCGTCTCCGAGCGCCACCCGTGATTGTTCGGCGACAATCACCGGCGCCAGCCGCCACCCCTCCTGCATCAGCACCTGCCAAACGAGTTGGAGTACGGCGATGGCATGGCGGTGAATCGCCAGAGAGGAGAGGCCATCAGCAACGACGAAGGCGGCATCGAAGCCACTATCGCCCCCTGCAGCAAATTTCGCGAGTGCCGACCGCGAGGAGTCATCTAGCCGGCGTCCCAGATCGGGGCGCCTTAGGTAGACTCTGCGGCTCTCCGCCTCGCTGTGGATTCGCTGGACGGTATGACCGCGCTCTTGCAACTGGTGCTGAACACCATCGGCGTCGAAGACCAGATGCACCGCATCGCGGGCCCGGGCATGGGCTAGCTGGAACTCCAGCTGCGGCATCGTCGGCAGGCTGCCTCCGGCGCGGCCAAGGGCGATCCGCGCATCGGTTAGCTGCCGTAGATTCACCCAGGGATCGGTGATGACCAGTGATTTTTTCGGCAGTGTCTTTTTAATACTCACATCGTTCCACCCAGCAGAAGCCCTTCTAGCAGCCGATGCCGCTCACTGACCGGCTGCAGTTGCTCGTCGCGCATCACCCCCATAGACTCCAGCCAGGCCTCAAATTCGGGAGCAGGCCTCAGTCCGAGCACCTGGCGCAGGTAGAGGGCGTCGTGAAAGGAGGTGCTCTGGTAATGAAGCATGACGTCATCTGCGCCCGGCACCCCCATGAAATAGTTGCAGCCCGCCACCCCGAGCATGGTCATCAGGGTGTCCATGTCATCCTGGTCGGCCTCGGCGTGGTTGGTGTAACAGACATCGCAGCCCATGGGGACGCCAAGCAACTTACCGCAGAAATGGTCCTCGAGGCCGGCGCGAATGATCTGCTTGCCATCGTAGAGGTACTCCGGGCCGATAAAACCGACCACCGTGTTCACCAGCAGCGGCTGGAAATAGCGGGCGACGCCATAGCTGCGGGCCTCGCATGTCAGCTGGTCGACACCAAAGTGGGCGTTTGCCGACAGTGCGCTTCCCTGGCCGGTCTCGAAATACATTACGTTATCCCCGACTGTGCCACGATTAAGCGACAGCGCCGCCTCCCGCGCCTCCTCAAGGAGTTTGAGCGAGATGCCGAAACTGCGGTTGGCAGCCTCGGTGCCTGCGATGGACTGGAAGATCAGGTCAACCGGCGCTCCTGCCTCGATGGCAGCGAGGGTGGTGGTGACATGCGCCAGGACACAGGACTGGGTCGGGATGTCGAAACGGCGGCGCAGTTCGTCGATCAACGACAGCAGGGCACAGGCCTTCTGCAGACTGTCAGAGGCCGGGTTGACGCCGATCACTGCATCTCCGGCGCCATAGAGGAGCCCGTCGAGGATGGAGGCGGCGATGCTCCGCGGGTCATCCGTCGGATCATTGGGCTGCAGGCGGACTGAGAGGCGTCCCGGCAGGCCGATGGTGTCACGGAAGGCGGTGACCACCCGGCACTTCTTCCCGACCAAGATCAGGTCCTGGTTGCGCATCAGCTTGGAGACCGCCGCTGCCATCTCCGGAGTCACTCCCGGGGCGAGGGCGGAAAGAGCGGCCGCGTCCGTATCGTAGGCAAGGAGCCAGTTGCGAAAGTCGCCGACGGTGAAAGAACTAACTGCCGCAAAAGCGGCCGGATCGTGGGAATCGAGAATCAGGCGAGTGACATCGTCCTCCTCATAGGGGACGAGCGCGTCTTCGAGGAAGGCTTTGAGCGGCACCTCCGCCAAACAGAGCTGCGCGGCGACGCGCTCCTCCATACTCGCGGCCGCGATTCCCGCCAGCTCGTCACCCGAACGTGCCGGACTCGCCTTGGCCAGCAGGCTTTTCAGACTGTCGAATATGTATCGACGGTGACCGAGGGTTTGTTGGAAGGACGACATGGGTACAAAACTTTCAAGTGTCTTGATTGAAATGCGGTGAAAGAAAAATTATACCAAAGCTAACGGGGCCAAAACTTCCAATAAACTTTTTACTTTTGATTTTGCCTGTTCTCGCTTTTCACTTTGAGCTTCAGGTGCATTTTTTGTGAAATGTGTAGACCTGACCCCTAGGGTTTGATCTGCCGCGCTGCGCACTAGCGGTTGTTTAATGCGGCCGTGCGGGTTTGCGTGAGGGTGGCATTGGGGGTCAGCGCTTCGGGGTCGACCTGGACCTCGATCAATGCCGGGCCGGGATAAGCCTGGGCCGCGGCGAAGGCTGCTGGGAACTCCTCGGTCCTGGTGACAGTGGCACCGAACCCGCCCATCGCTCGCGCCATGGCGGCAAAATCGGGGTTGACCAGGTCGGTCGCCGAGACGCGCGCAGGGTAATGGCGTTCCTGGTGCATACGGATCGTGCCGTACATGCCGTTGTTGACCAGGACCACCACCAGCTTCAGACCGTACTGGACCGCCGTAGAGAACTCCTGGCAGGTCATCATGAAGCATCCGTCGCCGGCGAAGCAGACCACCGGGCGGTCGCTATGCAACTCTGCTGCGGCCACCGCTGCGGGCAGGCCGTAGCCCATGGATCCGCAGGTCGGCGCGAGTTCGGTGCGGTAGCGGCGGTAAGCGTAGAAGCGGTGCAGCCAGATGGCATAATTGCCGGCGCCGTTGGTGATGATGGCATCCTCGGCCAGGGTGTCACTGAGATGCTTGACGATGCTGCGCAGCTGCAGCGGCCCGGGTGAATCCTGACCGCGCCTGAAGGTTTCGAAATCGGCGCGGGCATCGTCCAGCCACTGGCGGTCGACGGTGCGTGGCACCGTGCCGAGTGCCGCCAGAGCAGCGGCAGCAGGAGCCGCACCGGCGTTGATGGCGATGGTCGGGTGATAGACCCGTCCCAGTTCCTCGGCGGCGACATGAATGTGGACCAGCGGCATGGTGGTCTGTGGCGGCAGGAGCAGCTGGTAGCCGCTGGTGGTCATCTCTCCGAGCCTGGGGCCGAGCACGATCAGCAGATCGCACACCCTGACCCGCCGGGCCAGGTTGGGGTCGATGCCGATACCGACGTGACCAATGTAATTTGCGTGTTCGTTGTCCAGGTAATCCTGGCAGCGGAAGCTGGCTGCGACCGGTATCCGGTTGGCTTCGGCAAAAGCCTTGACGTGCTCTGAAACGGCCTCTGACCAGCCACCCCCGCCAATCAGCAGCAGCGGCCTCTGGCTGGATCCAAGCGCAGCGGCCAGGGCGGCCATATCTCCGGCCGCAGGGGCCGGCACGACGCTCTTGGCCGGTGGCAGCTTTTGCTCGGCGACGGTTTCGCGCAGCACGTCCTCGGGCAGGGCCAGTACCACCGGGCCAGGTCTTCCCGAGGTCGCCGTGGCATAGGCGCGGTTGATGAATTCCGCCATCCGCGCCGGGTCGTCGACCTGGGCGACCCACTTGGCCATCGGACCGAACATGCGTCGGTAATCGATCTCCTGGAAGGCTTCACGCTCCTGCATGCCGCGCCCGACCTGGCCGATCAGCAGGATCATTGGCGTCGAGTCCTGGAAGGCCACGTGCACTCCGGCGCTGGCGTTGGTGGCCCCAGGGCCGCGGGTCACGATGCAGACGCCCGGCCGGCCGGTGAGCTTGCCGTAGGCCTCGGCGGCCATCGCCGCCCCGCCCTCCTGGCGATAATTCAGGTAGCGGATCTCATCCCGCCCGTAGAGTGCGTCGAGCACGGCCAGGTAACTTTCCCCGGGTACTCCATAGACACGATCGGTGCCGTTGATGATCAGGCTGTCGACCAGGATTTGTGCTGCGGTTGTTTTCGTCATGCGTATTCACTCGCTGGGTTTTTTGGGGAGCCCCGGATGGGCACTGACCTTGTCCAGTACCGCATGCATAACTTACCAAAATCGTTTATAAATGGAAATGGGTTACCGTCAAATAAAGAGGGCCGCTTGAAAAAGCGATTCATGTACAGGCCCGGAGCGCCCAAAGGAATGAACCGCAGTCCAAGGCGTCTCTCCATATCATCCGGGGAGCAAACAGCGCATCTCTATCGAGTGGCCCCTTAAACTCAAGCCTCCCCTGTTGCGCCAAAACCGCGACCGATTGGTCATATTTAAGAATTTAATCCTTTCCCTTGGCGGGTCTATCGGCGATATTACTTGCTCAGCTCACCTAAACATCTAACCTATCATTCTTCAATAAGGAGTCGAACGTGGCTCGTTTACCGGTAATTGTCGGATTCGGTGGTATCAACCCCGCAGGGAGAAGCTCAGCACACCACGGCTACCGCCGCATGGTAATCGACCGGCTCGACCAGGGGCCGGCACAGCAAACCTACGCCGCTCTGGCCCAGGTCATGGGGATCACTCGTGGCCATGACGGGCAGGTCGTCGCTGCCGACGGAACCGCCCTGACACCAGCGGCAATCGCAGAAAAATACACAGCCCAGATCAAGCGGAACACCCTGATCCGCCGCCTCGAGGACAACCTGTTCGACCGGGACCTCATCCCCGAGAACAAGACCGCCCAATTTACCGCGATGCCCGGCGAGCCGATCGTCTTCACCCTCAAGGAGAAGCAGCTGCCCTCCCCCATACCGGCCAGCTGGCAGGTGACCGAACTGGACCGGAGCAGCGTCAGGGTCGAAATCCATGACAGCCTGGAGGTCTTCCTCCCCAGCACCCGCTCCTCCAAAGTGCAAAGCGCCGGACAGCTGCCGACCGGCTTCGACCCTGGCAGCCTCTACCCGTCGCGTAACCACCCACGTGGACTGCAGATGACCATCTACGGGGCTTCGGACGCCATACAGTCCCTCGGCATCGACTGGGAGACGGTCCGTGCGGCGGTCGCCCCCGACCAGATCGGCGTGCTCTCCGGCAGCGCCATGGGGCAGCTCGACTACGATGGCTCCGGCGGCATGTTGCAGGCCCAGCTGATCGGCAAGCGGGTCAGCGCCAAGCAACTGCCACTCGGCCTGGCGGAGATGCCGGCCGACTTCATCAACGCCTACATTCTCGGCAGCGTGGGTGCGACCGGCTGTAATGTCGGCGCCTGCGCCACCTTCATGTACAACCTGCAGGTGGCTGCCCAGGACATCCAGAGTGGTCGTCGGCGCGTCGTCGTGGTCGGCAACAGCGAGGCGCCGATCACCCCGGAGATTATCGAAGGCTACCGCACCATGGGCGCCCTGGCCGAGGACGACAAGCTGCTGGCCCTGGATCCGGGCCGGGACACCCCCGACTACCGGCGTGCCTCCCGCCCCTTCTCGGACAACTGCGGATTCACCCTCTCCGAATCCGCCCAGTATTTCGTGCTGTTCGACGACCAGCTGGCCATGGAACTCGGCGCCAATATCTACGGCTCGGTTGCCGATGTGTTCATCAACGCCGACGGTTATAAAAAATCGATCCCGGGACCGGGGGTCGGCAACTACATCACCGTTGCCAAGGCCGCGGCTGTCATCAGCGCCGTGATCGGCGAGGAGCGGCTGAAGACGCGCAGCTATGTCCACGCCCACGGCACCAGCACCCCCCAGAACCGGGTGACCGAATCGCACATTATCAACGAGATCGCCAAACTCCACGGCATCGGCCAATGGCCGGTCGCCGCCATCAAGTGCTACCTGGGTCATTCCCTGGCGGTATCCGCCGGCGACCAGCTGATGGCTGCCCTGGGGACCTGGAAGTACGGCATTATCCCGGGGATCGTCACGTCCGACCACCTGGCCGGAGACGTCCACAACAGTCACCTGCGGTTCCTGCTCGAGCATGAAGAGGTGGGCGCTGCCGGCATGGACGCGGTGCTGATGAACGCCAAGGGTTTCGGCGGCAACAACGCGACCGGTTCGGTCCTGTCGCCACGGGTTACCGAAGAGCTGCTGGAGAAAAGATACGGCAGCCGGGGCCTCACTGAATACCGCAAGCGCAATCAGGCCGTTGCCGAAGCCACCGACCGCTACGACCAGGAGACGACGGCCGGCAGGACCGCCCCGATCTACCGCTTCGACCATAACGTGGTCGCCGGGGAAGATCTGACGATCACCCGAAACGAACTCAGGATTCCCGGCTACGTTCGGCCCATCGACCTGAAGGTAAAGAATCCTTATACTGACTGAGGTCCGGGCCGCACTCCCCGGAATTTTCTGTATGCTTAAAAACTGAAAGGGACACTTGAGTTCAAGTGTCCCTTTCATGTATCCGCGCGCCGCAACGACTGATCTCTCTAATCCTGGGCATACACCTCGTGTTCCCGACGTTCCGCACCTTGATAGGGCTTCCTCTCATGGCGCATCTTGTCCCGACCGAACACTGCCCAACCGTTGGAACGCTTGAAGAACAGTATCTGCTCGGTAACCAACAGGTACTGCAGTTCGTCTTTGCTGACCAATTCTTCCTTGCCGCCTTTCAGGACCACCGGGATCAGCATGGGAGGTCGCCCCCTTCCGCACTGTTGCTGTTCATCTTCCCGTCCCGCCGCTACAACAATCAGCCCTCTTGCGCCGATCAATCCGTGGCCGTCCACGCATCTTTTTGGAGATCAGCTTGAGTCGGGACGATCTGCTTGAAGACATTATATGTGACTTCTGCGCGGATGCAACGAATGGCCAGAAATCCGGTTGAAGGTGCAGGGTCCCTGGCCTTAACCGTCCTCACCCGTACCACGGGCGTGCAGCGTCACCCGTAAGATTTCACCGGGCTGCCACATGCGTATGCGCGGGCCCCAGGTGCCCGTCCCGCGGCAGACGATGACGGTCATGTCACCATCCTGGTAGCGTCCTGCGAGCAAGGGGTAGCGCTGCTGGACCAGGTAGCTGAAGGGCCAGATCTGGCCACCGTGGGTATGGCCGGAAAGCATCAGGCCGACGTGCGCCTTGGAGGCCTCGTCGGCATACAGGGGGCTGTGCGAGAGCAGGATCGTTGCTCGCGGTGGTCGTCCACTGAGGGCCTGGTGCAGCGCGATGCTGCCGTGGCCATTGCGCCGCCCGTTGGTCAGGTCGTCGACTCCGGCCAGCACCAGCCCGTCGGCGGCCTCGGCCCAGCTGTTTCTCAGGACTTTAAAGCCGTTGCCCGAGAAAGCGGCCGCCTGCGGTTCGCCGCCGCGATGGAATTCGTGGTTGCCCAGCACCGCCCAAACCCCCAGGGGTGCATGCAGCCGCGACAGCGTCTCCCTGAGTCCTGGTGCCGGCTCACTGTGTCCTTCGTAGATATCGCCGAGCAGAAAGATCAGATCCGGGCGTTCGGCCTCGACCTGATCGATGCGTTTGGCCAGCCAGCGTTCGTCGAGCCGGGAGCCCAGGTGCAGGTCGGAAACGGCAACGATGACCGTCCCCTCGAGCTGAGGGGGCAGCCCTTCGAGAATCACCTCGTAGGAGTTGACCAGCGGCGGTCTCAGCCCCTGCACTATGGCCAGGGCCGCGAGCACCAGCCCACTTGCCAACCCCAGGCCCCGCAGCCACCACACATGGCTGGGCCACAGCCAACCGAAAGCGGTGACCAGGTCGACCGCCAGAAGGGCCACGGCGCAGAGAAAAAGCGTCGCCATCCAGTTCATGGAAAGATGTTCGAGTCCGCCGGCCAGCAGGCCGGGGTTGTCGTGACCCTACAGCCTGCCGACCATGAACAGGCCCCACATCACCACTCCGGCCAGGACGAGATATCGATGGGGAACATGACGCGCCAAGGGCGCAATGGAGCCTGCACGCCAGAAGACGTAAATATGCAGGAATGTAACGACGCTCGTCAGGACGGTACCGAACATTCCGTCCGAGTCCTTTCAGCTTGCCGACAGTGCCCGTAATGGCCTGTGGAAGTGCGCTACGTCTTCACTTGACATACCAGGAAAGCCATTAATTCTGGGCATCTCCGACTTCCGCCTTGCAGTGTTCGACCACATCCTTGAGCCAGGCAATCTCATCAGGTGCGAACTGCTTGTTGCAGGTCGTGCCGATATTCATCGCCCAATGGAGCCCCGCGGGTGTCATCTCGGCAAGCATATGCCCCGGCAGCTGCACGCATGGCACCTCCTGCTCGGCCCAATCGGTCAGGCGCTGCTGCTGGTCGAAAAAAACCAGGTAATCGGTGCCGTCAGCTTCGATGATCAAGGGGACTTCGATCTTCTCAGCCTGCCCTTCTGCACCGGTGGGAACCGTCTCGTCAACGGTTGGAACGTAGAATGTCGAGTTGAGGAACAGGTCGTAAAAACCCGACTGGGCTTGATGGTCGGCAGGGTCGGCACGCAGGGTTTCGAGGGCTTGATCGAGTTCAGTCATGATTTCGGCCTTTGAGGTAAGGTGTTATTGTTGAAGGGCTAAATAGATGATAATTCGGGGACTTGCTTTGATTGCCTCATGTCCACCCGGAAACGGCCGGGGACTCTTGAAAACAAGGGGCCCCGGGTCAGGTGGAGAATTCGCGGACCAGTCGGCTGAGGGTTTCCTTGGCATCGCCGAAGATCATCCGGGTGTTCTTCCTGTAAAAGAGCGGGTTGTCGAGGCCGGCAAACCCGGAGGCCATCGACCGCTTGAGCACGAACACGGAACGGGCATAGTCGGCATTGATAATCGGCATGCCGTAGATGGGACTGCCCGGCGTCTCGCGGGCGGCGGGGTTGACAACGTCGTTGGCCCCGATGACGATCGCCACGTCGAAGGTTTCCATGCGCGGATTGATATCGTCCATCTCCAGCAGCAGGTCATAGGGAACATCGGCTTCAGCGAGCAGCACGTTCATATGTCCCGGCATCCGCCCGGCCACCGGATGGATGGCGTAGGCGACCTCACAACCGTTTTTCTCCAGCAGTTCCTGCAGCTCCTTGACCACGTGCTGGGCCTGGGCGACGGCCATGCCGTAGCCGGGAATGACCACCACGCTCTGGGCGGCCTCGAGCACGTAGTAGGCGTCCTCGGCCGAGAGTGCCGTGACCTCCCCTTCAATTTTGCCTCCGGATTCGTCAACCGCGCCGAAGCCCGAGAAGAGCACGTTGCCGAGAGTCCGATTCATTGCTTTGCACATGATATTGGTCAGAATGATGCCGCTTGCCCCGACCAGCGAACCGGCCACGATCAGGATGTTGTTGTTGATGGCGAAACCGGCTGCACAGGCGGCCAGGCCCGAGTAGCTGTTGAGCAGGGAGATGATGACTGGCATGTCGGCCCCACCGATCGGAATGACCGTCATCACGCCGAGGGTGGCGGAGAGCACCACCGCCAGGTAGAGCCAGAGTCCCTGTTCGGGGTTGAAGATAAACATGGCACCGCAGGCGAAGTTCGCCAGCAGCAGTGCACCGTTCACCAGGCGCTGACCGTGAAACAGGATCGGTCGGCCGGGCAGCTTTTCGCTCAGCTTGCCCCAGGCAACCAGGCTGCCGGTAAATGTGACCCCGCCGATCAGGATCGACAGGAAAATGGTTAGAAGAAGGAAGGTGGTCAGACCGGGCTGGGCCAGCGCCACCCAGCCGACCATCAGGCTGGCGATGCCGCCGAAGCCGTTGAACAGGGCCACCATCTCGGGCATGGCGGTCATGGCCACCATACGCGCAGTGAACGCGCCGACCGCGGTTCCGATAACCATGCCCAGCAGAATCCAGCGATAATCGACGATCGCCTGGTCCAGCAGGGTGATGACGACAGCCAGGAGCATCCCCAGGGCAGAGATGGTATTCCCACGACGTGCCGTAGCCGGACTGCCGAGCAGTTTCAAGCCGAAGATAAAGAGGACTGCGGCGACGGTGTAGGACAGGTTGATCAGTAGAGTCGTCTGCATTATTTATTCACGTTCTTCTTTTTGAACATCGCCAGCATCCGGTCGGTGACCAGGTAGCCGCCGACGACATTGATGGTCGCAAATGCCACCGCCATGGTGCCGAGGAGGACCGTCAGGGCCGAGCCATCGCTGCCGGCACCGGCCAGTGCTCCCACCAGGGTGATCCCGGAGATGGCGTTGGCACCGGACATGAGCGGGGTGTGTAGAGTGGCCGGAACCTTCTGTATCAGCTCGAAGCCGAGGAAAATTGACAAAATCAGGATAAAAGTGAGATAGACCAGATCCATGGGCACTCCTTTTATGCGTAATGGGCCTTGATTGTTGGGTTGACGATCTCCCCGGCATGGGTGATCAGACAGCCGGAGAGGATGTCGTCATCAGGATCGAGAGCGAAGTGCTTCTGCCCGGCATTCCAGTATTCGTCGACCAGGTTGAAGAGGTTGTTAGAGTACATGTTGCTGGCGTCGCGGCTGACCTGGCCGGACCAGTTACCGCTGCCGATGATGGTCAGGCCGTCGCATTCGATCACCTCGCCGGGGACCGACCCTTCGACGTTGCCGCCGGTTTCCGCAGCCATGTCGACGATCACGCTGCCGGGCTGCATGCCGCGAACCGTGTCGCGGGTCACCAGAAGCGGCGGCTTGCGGCCGAAGACCTGGGCCGTGGTGATGACGATGTCCGATTTGGCGATCTCGTCGGCCTGCGCCTGCTGCTGGGTAGCCAACTGCTCCGGCGTCAGCTGACGGGCGTAGCCGTCCTCAGTCTGGCCGGTCTCACCCAGGTCGATTTTGAGGAACGTAGCGCCCAGAGACTCCACCTGCTCGGCAACTACCGCGCGGGTGTCGAAAGCGGTCACCCGGGCACCGAGGCGCTTGGCCGTGGCGATTGCCTGGAGCCCGGCGACCCCGGCGCCGATCACGAATACCTTGGCAGGTTTGATGGTGCCGGAGGGTGTCATCATCATCGGTAGGATACGGTTCAGCTGGCCGGCGGCCTGGATCACCATGACATACCCGGCCAGGCTTGCCTGTGAGCTCAAGGCATCCATTTTCTGGGCGCGGGTGGTCCGAGGAATCATCTCCATGCTGAGGGCGCTGACCTGACGGTCGCGGAGCGCTTCGACCAGGTCCCGTTCGTTGAAAGGGTCGAGATAGCTGATATGGAGGGCGCCATTTTTCAGTTGCCCAATCTCATCTGCCGCCGGCTTATGAATGCGCAGGACGATGTCGGCGGCAGCGAGCAGTTTCCGGCGATCGTCAACCAGCCCGGCCCCGGCTTCGCGGTACTCCCGGTCAGCGTATCCGCAGCCAGTACCGAGCCCGGCCTCCACCTGGACCTCGGCCCCGGCGCGTACCAGCTTGCCGACATTGGCCGGGACCATTGCGACACGTTTATCCTTCGGGCCGACTTCCCTGGGAACAGCGATCACTGTCATTCTGCAACTCCCGCTTCGTATTCTGACTTATGCGGCCATGGCTGGATCGCCATGAACGCAGCCCTGTAGCACGCGAATGTAACATAATATAACAAAACGCCGACAATAGTCGACTTGAACAGTCAACTTTTTACCGCAAGGAAACATCTTTGAAGATTTCTGGGTGAAGGAACACAGGTCTGCGGGCACTACTGCAAGAACCGATCAGGTGGCATATGGAGACTGTCAGTTCAGGTCAGGGGCTTTTGAGGCGGGTGGTGTCGGCGTATCAGACCGACAGGTAGCGTCTTTTGATTTCGTCGTTGCGCTGCAATTCCTCCCGGCTCCCAGAGAACCTGATCTTCCCCTTGTCGATCACGTAGCCGCGGTCGGAGATGGCCAGAGCGAAATGGGCATTCTGCTCGGCCAGCAGGATCGGGAAATGTTCCTTGAGACTGCCGATGATCCGGTCGAACTGCTCGACGATCACCGGCGCCAGCCCCTCACAGGGTTCGTCGAGCAGCAGCAGGCGGGGTTGGCAGGCAAGCGCCCGGGCGATAGCCACCATCTGCTGTTCGCCGCCGCTTAAATCTCCACCCTTGCGGTGGCGGAATTTGTCGAGCAGCGGAAAGGTGGCGAACAGGTCGTCGATCGACCAGCGAATCTCAGCAGCGGCGTTGAAGGACACCTCGAAATTTTCCTGCACGGTCAGCTCGGAAAAGATGCGCCGGTCCTCCGGCACGTAGCCCAGGCCAAGGCGCACGTTCCTGTACACCGACTGCCGGGTGATGTCGCGGTCACGAAACAGAATCCGCCCCTTGCGGGGGTGGTTGTAGCCCATGATGCTCTTGAGGGTCGTCGATTTTCCGGCCCCGTTGCGGCCCAGCAGGCAGACGATCTCGCCGGCGGTGACCTCGAGGTCTACGCCCTGCAGGACATAGCTGTCGTCGTAGTAGGTATGGATATCTTCAACTTTAAGCATGGACTTTTCTCCCCAGGTAGGCCTCCTGGACGTCTGCGTTGGCGCGGATATCCTCCGGCCGGCCCTGGGCCAGCAGGTGTCCCTGGTGAAGCACGTAGATCTTCTCGGCGAGGGAGAACACGACCTTCATGTCATGCTCGGTGATAAAAAACGTAGTTCCAGACACTTTGGCCAGTTTCTTAATCAAGTTTATCATGTTCTCAGTCTCTTCCGGATTCATCCCGGCGGTCGGTTCATCGAGCAGTACGACGCTCGGTGCGCGGGCCAGCACTATGGCCATTTCCACCAGGCGCTTGTCACCGTAGGCGAGACTGGACACGGTCTGGTCGGCCCGGTCGGCAAAGCCAACCTGCTCCAGGGTGTGCATGGCCTTCTCGACGATCTGCCGATCCCGGTAGACGCTGCCGTACAGCTTGAAATGCTTCTTCTGCTGAATGATCAGCGGCGTGAAGACGTTCTCGGCCACTGTCAGTTCGGTAAACACATTGGTAATCTGGAAGGAGCGGCACATCCCCTTGGCAACCACACGATGAGAAGGCAGCCCGGTGATCTCCTCGTCGTTGAGGAACACCTTCCCCCGGGTCGGCGGGAACTTGCCGGAGATGGCATTGTAGAAAGTGGTCTTCCCGGCGCCGTTCGGTCCGATCAGGGCGCTGGTTTCGCCCTTGCCGATGGCCAGGGAGATGTCTTCGATCACTTTGAAGCGTCCATAGGAGTGACCGAGGTTTTCGATCCGTAAGACTGCGTCTGCATTCATGGTCAGCTCTTCTTGAGAAATTTCTTGTGCAGCGTGCCGAACACCCCGTCGGGGAAAAACAGTACGATTGGTATCAGGACGATACCCAAAAACAGCATCCAGTTCTCTGTGTACTGGATGATGACCTGCTCCAGCACAAAGAAGATGCCCGCGCCGAACAGGGGGCCGAGGAAGACCCCGGTGCCGCCGATGATCGACATGATCACTGGCTTGGCCGAAAAGCTCCAGTGCATGAATTCGGGGCTTGCCATGTTGTTGAAGAGGCAGAAGAGCACCCCGGCCAGCCCGGTGAAAGTTCCGGAGATGGCGAAAGCGGCAATCCGCAGGCGGCTGACGTTGCCGCCGACAAAGGCGACCCGCTGCTTGTTCTCGCGCAGCGACTTGAGGATCAGTCCGAAGGGTGAGTGGACGATCAGCCATAAGAGCGCCGACCCGAGCACCACGGCAACCAGCACCAGATAGTACATGCTGGTCGGCGTGTAGAAAGTGAGTTCCGCCCCGAACAGCACGAGGCTCGGCAGGGCGAACACGGGCAGGCCGTCGCTGCCCCCGGTGACGGCGATCCAGTTGTGCGCGATCGAAAAGAACATCATGCCGAAGCCGAGGGTGATCATGGCAAAGAAGATTTCGTCGAGTCGTACCGAGAAGAAGCCCACCACCAGCGCGGCCATACAGGCGACCAGCATGCCGGCCAGCAGGATCAGAAACAGGTTGCCGAGGCCGTTCTGCAGCATCAGCGCCGCGGTATAGGCGCCAAGGCCGAAGAAAGCGCCCTGACCGAAGGAGAGCAGGCCTGTGAAGCCAAACAGCAGGTTGAAGCTCATCGCCATCAGCCCCATGATGAGGATTTCGCTGAGCACCATCACCCAGTAGACCGGCATGACCAGCGGGGCGACAAACAGCAGGGCCACCAGGATCGCCGGGCCGGCCAGGTTGTGGCGTTTTTGCGCAGCCATGGTCAGACCCCCTTCCTGAACAGGCCGTTCGGTTTCACCAGCAGGACCACCGCGAGCAGAATATAGGGAATGGCCATCTGCATGCGCCCGGCGAACACCGTGCCGAAGGATTCCAGCAGGCCGAGCAGCAGCGCGCCGGCAAAAGCCCCCGGGAAGCTGCCCATGCCGCCGACCACCACGACGATAAAGCTCTCGATGATGATCTTTTCACCCATCGACG
>JAHEDT010000054.1 GCA_024641085.1 Geobacteraceae bacterium
GCCTTGGCGATCAGCGGCCGGGCGATCGAGGTGCCGAGGAAGTAGCGCCCCTCGTAGAGGGTGTTGGCGCGGAACATCGGAAAGACGAAGTCGCGGATGAATTCCTCGCGCAGGTCGAGGATATGGCAGGCGCTCGCGCCGGTATTCTTGGCCTTCTGCGGAAGGCCGTCGAGTTCCTGGCCCTGGCCGAGGTCCGCCGAGTAGGCGACCACTTCGCAGCCGTATTCCTCGATCAGCCACTTGAGAATGATCGAGGTGTCTAGCCCTCCCGAATAGGCGAGGACGGCCTTTTTTACTGTACCTTTTTTGCTCATTATCGAATGCTCCTTTAGTTTTGTATGGGAAGCGCGAGATGCTTGACCTCTGTACGCCTCTCGCTTCAAAGCTTGATCACGCAGGTATCGGCTATCTTATCGTGCAACCCCTGTTTCCTGCTATCGAAAGCGATCATCAGGTAGCCGATGCCTAGCAGGATGTTGGACATGAATTTCCCGAAAATCTCCCGCAGGGCTGCACGGCCGTAACCGATCGGGCGGCCATCGGCGCGCAGGACCTTGATGCGCAACGCCATCTTGCCGGGGGTTTGCCCGCAGTAGCCGGTAAAGAAGACGGCATAGCCGATGATGAGGGTGATGCAGAACAGCCAGACGGCCAGATCGATGGAAGGATCGCCGTCGCCGCCAATTCCCAGTAAGTCAATGGTCAGACCGAACAGCATGCCGACCACCAACTGCATGACCCCGATCAGCAGGAAATCGATCACCCAGGCGATTCCGCGTATCCAGAAACCGGCATAACTCAGATCCTCAACCGCGCTGGCCGTGGCGATGATTGTGGCTCCGCAATGGACACATTGGGCGGCTGCTGCCTGTACCGTGCCGCATGCGCTGCAAATAATTCTGCGCCCATGTAGTGCGCTTGCCGCTGTAGGTATCGCCTCTTGCGGAGGAGGACCTTCGGGTCCGAGACTCGATAACGATTCTGCCCCAGACTCTCCTGGCTGCAGGGTCTTGTCGAAGATGAAGCTGTCACCGCACTTGGGGCACTTCACACTGACCGGGCGGTCCGGGAGCTTGGCCGAATCGACCAGTTTGGAAAAATGACATTTCGGGCAGGTGATGTTCATCCGTTAAAATCCTTCTTCGCGTCTCTCGCACTGCACGTCTGGTTTTAACCCATCAGCGTCGCCATGATCGCCTTCTGCACGTGCAGGCGGTTTTCCGCTTGATCGAAGATGATCGAGTGGCGGCTTTCCATGACCTCGTCGGTAATCTCTTCATCGCGATGGGCGGGCAGGCAATGCATGACCAGGCACTCCGGACCGGCCAGTTTCACAAGCTCCATGTTGATCTGGTAGCCGGTAAAGATTTTCTGCCGTTCCTGCTGCTCCGCTTCCTGGCCCATGCTGGCCCAGACATCGGTGCTCAGGACCTGCGCGCCGCGAGCGGCTTCCGCAGGGTTATTGGTATAGATGATCTTGGCGCCCGCTTCGGCCGCCCGCTCTTTGACCATGGCGTCCGGCTCATAGCCCGCCGGTGTCGCCACGCGCAGTTCGAAGCCGAACACGGTCGCGGCATTGATCCAGCTGTTGGCCATGTTGTTGCCGTCACCGACCCAGCAGTAGGTGAGGCCGCGATAGTCTTCCCTGCGCTCTCTGACGGTGAACAGGTCGGCCATCAGCTGGCAGGGGTGATAAAGATCGGTCAGGCCGTTGATCACCGGGACGGCGCTGTACTTGGCAAACTCTTCGACGGTATCCTGGGAATAGGTGCGGATCATGACCCCGTCGACATAGCGCGCCATACAGCGGGCCGTATCCTTGATCGGTTCTCCGCGGCCCACCTGGGTGCTGCCGGAAGCAAGAAAGAGCGCGTGGCCGCCGAGCTGGTACATGCCGACTTCGAATGAGACGCGGGTCCGTGTCGAGCTCTTTTCGAAGAGCATGCCGAGGGTCTTGCCTGCCAGCAGGTTCTGCTGCAGGCCGGCTTTCTGCCTGGATTTCAGGTCTCCGGTCAGCGTAAAGATCTTTTCCAGATCTTCAAGGCTCCAATCACTGAGACTGAGGAAGTCTTTCTGCATTCTATTTCTCCTGTTTGCTGCCCCGTCAAGTTGTGCAGCGCCTGACAATGCCGCGCGTGCAACTGGTGCATGTTACCCGTTCAGACTCAGGCTGCATACCAAGCAAAAGGACAAAAACTGCATGCCCGGCGAACCAGAAATTTCCTCGCGGGCGCTCCCTGCGGGCCGCATGGTATCGATTTAGGTCATTGTGCGGCAAATATTTCGTCGAGGACTCCTATCGCCTCGTCGATCTCCGCTTTGGTCACGATCAGCGGCGGGACAAAACGCAGGACCCTGCCGACGGTGCAATTGATCAACAGGCCGCGTTCCATCGCAGCGTTGACCAGTGCGCCGCCCTCGATGTCCAGTTCCATGCCGATGATCAGGCCGCGCCCGCGAACTTCTTTGATGAAAGCGTATTTGCCCTGCAGCTTTTCGAGCTGTCGGGTCAGGTAATCACCCATGGCCCGGCAGTTGTCCAGGACACCGTCATTGACTATGGTCTGCATCGCCGCCAGGGCTGCCGAGCAGACCAGCGGGTTTCCGCCGAAGGTTGAGCCGTGCGTGCCGGGCCCAAGGCTTTTGGCCAGGGCCTCCGTGGTCAGCATGGTGCCGATCGGCGGGCCGCCGGCCAGGGCCTTGGCCAAGGTCATAACGTCCGGCGTGACCCCTTCCTGCTCATAAGCCCAGAGAGTGCCGGTCCTGCCGCAGCCGACCTGGACCTCGTCGTAGATCAGCAGCAGGTCAAACTCATCGCACAATTCGCGGACGGTCTTGAGATAGCCGGGTGGTGGTACGTTGACTCCGCCTTCTCCCTGTACCGGCTCAAGCATGATGGCGCAGGCGCCCGGCGTGATGGCCTGACGCATCGCTGTGGCGTCACCGAAGGGCACGCTCGTGAAGCCGGGTACCAGCGGTGCGAAACCGGCCTTGACCTTTTCCTGGCCGGTGGCGCTGATCGTGCCGATAGTCCGGCCATGGAAAGAGGCCTGCGCGGTGATCACTTCGAAGCGGTCTTCACCGTACTTCTCGCGGCTGTGCTTGCGCGCCAGCTTGATTGCAGCCTCATTGGCCTCGGCTCCCGAGTTGCAGAAGAAGACCCGGTCGGCAAAGGAGCGCTCACAGAGCCACTCCGCCAGCTCGATCTGCTGGGGAATATGATAGAAGTTGGAACAGTGCAGCAAACGGCCAGCCTGCTCCTGCAGGGCGGCAACCACCTTCGGATGGCAGTGCCCGAGATTGTTGACCGCGACCCCGGCGAGAAAGTCCAGGTAGCCCTTACCGTCGACATCCCACAGCCGGCAGCCCGCGCCGCGCTGGGGGACGATCGGGTAGCGGCCGTAAGTCTTCATGACCGAATGCTCGGCCCGTTCAATCCATGCGGAAGATTTGCTGTTTGTCCCTGGCATTGGTTTTTCGTGCCTCGCGTCTTGCGCTTCGTGGTTATTTGGTGATTTCCGTACCGACGCCGACATCGGTGAAAATTTCCAGCAGGACCGCGTGTTCGACTCGGCCGTCGACAATGTGGGCCTTTTTCACACCACCGTTCAGGGCTCCGGCGCAGCACTCGACCTTGGGAATCATGCCGCCGGAAATGGTCCCGTCGCCGACCAGCCCGGGGACGTTCCCCAGGGCGATACTGGTCAGCAGCTGTCCGTCCCTGTCCTTGACGCCCTCGACATCGGTCAGCAGCATAAGCTTTTCCGCCTTGAGAGCTCCGGCAATGCGTCCGGCGACCAGGTCGGCATTGACGTTGTAGCTCTCGCCGCCCCGGCCCACTCCGATCGGTGCGATGACCGGCATGAAGCGCCCCTGCTCGAGGGTCTTGATCAGGTCCTGGTTGACTTCGACCACGTCACCGACGAATCCGATGTCGACCTGATCGATACTGCCGTCATCGCCGCGGACCTCCTGAAGCATCTTCTCACAGATCAGCAGGCCGCCGTCCTTGCCCGAGAGCCCCACGGCCCGGCCGCCGTGCTGGTTGAGGTAACCAACCACCTGCCGGTTGACCTGCCCGGCCAAGACCATTTCCACCACGGCCATGGTTTCCGCGTCGGTGACCCGCATGCCGCGCACGAACTGCGAGACGATGCCGTACCGCTTGAGGGTCTCGTTGATCTGCGGGCCGCCGCCATGCACGATCACCGGGTTGATGCCGAGCGACTTGAGCAGGATGACGTCGAGGGCAAAGGATTCCTTGAGCCGCTCGTCGGCCATGGCGTGTCCGCCGTACTTGATGACGAAGGTCTTGCCGGAAAAGCGCTTGATGTAGGGGAGCGCTTCCATCAGCACGTTGGCTTTTTTGATCAGTTCTTCCATGGGAAACCCTGTCGTTGTCATGGGCCGTTATCCGTCAGAGGATGTAGCGCGACAGATCCTCGTCGTCGGCAATTTTATCAAGGCGCCCGCGGACAAAGGCGCCATCGATCTGGAAACGTTTTTCCGGTCGCTCTGGAGCGTTGAAGGACAACTCCTCGAGCAGGGTCTCCATGATCGTATGCAGGCGCCGGGCGCCGATGTTCTCGGTCCGTTCGTTCACCCTGGTCGCGGTTCTGGCAATCTCCTTGATGGCATCTGAACTGAACTCCAGGTTGATGCCCTCAGTCGCCATCAACGCCTGGTATTGGCGGATCAGAGCATTGTGTGGTTCGGTCAGGATCCTCACGAAGTCGGCCTCGTCAAGGCTGTCGAGTTCGACCCGGATGGGGAAGCGCCCCTGCAGCTCGGGGATCAAATCAGACGGCTTGGCCACATGAAAAGCCCCGGCGGCAATGAACAGGATATGGTCGGTCTTGACCGGGCCATACTTGGTGTTGACCGTGCTCCCCTCGACGATCGGCAGGATGTCGCGCTGCACGCCTTCGCGTGAGACTTCCGGGCCGTGGCCACCTTCGCGGCTGGCTATCTTGTCGATTTCGTCGATGAAAATGATGCCGTTCTGCTCGGTACGCTCCTTGGCCAGGGACTGGACCTTCTCCATGTCCACTAGCTTTTCAGCCTCGATCTCGATGAGCATTTCGCGGGCTTCGGAGACCTTCATGCGCCGCCGCTTGGTTTTCTTGGGGAAGATGTTGCCAAACATCTCCTTGATGTTGAAACCCATTTCCTCCGGTCCCTGGGGTCCAAAAACCTGCATGTTCGGCATCTGGACATCCTGGGTTTCGACCTCGACCATGCGCTCGTTGAGCTCCCCCATGCGCAGCAGTCGGCGCAGTTTGTCGCGGGTTCCGCCTTCGCTTTTGGCTTCGGTGGACACCTCCGTCGTCCCCCCGGTTGCGGGGCTGGAGTGCTTTTCCCCGGGCAGGAGCAGATCGAGCAGGCGCTCCTCGGCCAGGTCCTCCGCCTTGATGCGCTGGTTTTTCGCCTCCTCGGCCTTGACCATCAGGATGGCCAGTTCGACCAGGTCGCGCACCATGCTCTCGACATCGCGGCCGACATAGCCGACCTCGGTGAACTTGCTGGCCTCGACCTTGACGAAGGGGGCCTGGGCCAGCTTCGCCAGGCGCCGGGCGATCTCGGTTTTACCGACCCCGGTCGGGCCAATCATAATGATGTTCTTCGGTGCGATCTCCTCGCGGAGCTCCGGGTCGACCTGCTGCCGGCGCCAGCGGTTGCGCAATGCTACAGCCACCGCCCGCTTGGCACTGTTCTGGCCGACGATATAGCGGTCCAGCTCGGAGACGATTTCCCGCGGGGTGAAGTTGTTCACGACAGGGTCTCCACAATGATCTTGTCATTGGTGTACACGCAGATATCGGCGGCGATCTTCAAAGCTTCCTCGGCGATCTGGGCCATCGATAGCCCGGTGTGGCCGATCAGGGCCCGTGCTGCGGCCTGGGCAAAGGCCCCACCGGAGCCGATTGCGGCGATGCCGTGCTCGGGTTCGATGACATCACCGACCCCGGAGAGCACCAGGGTGGTGTCGCGGTCGGCAACGATCAGCAGGGCCTCCAGGTGGCGCAGGATGCGGTCAGTGCGCCATTCCTTGGCGAGTTCGACGGCCGCCCGCTGCAGGTTGCCGCGATACTCCTGCAGCTTGGCCTCAAACTTCTCGAAGAGGGTGAAAGCGTCGGCCGTGCTCCCGGCAAAACCGGCGATCACCTGGTCATCATACATGCGACGCAGTTTTCTGGCGGTATGTTTCATGACGGTGTTGCCGAGGGTGACCTGGCCATCGCCGGCCATCGCCACTTCGCTGCCGCGGCGTACACAAAGAATCGTTGTCCCTTTGAACATCTTGAGTCCCTCGTCGAAGCGCCCTGTAATCTTGCGAAAAATATTAAAAATATAACATAAGCGCGCGGACAGACAAAGCAAAATGCCTGCTGCCGGGCAAGATGTCAAGGGGGGAAGTTCACTGAAAAGCGGGGTCCTGGCGGGAGGGCGCCTGCGCAGGTTGCACACCAGCCCCAGGTCATCGACAATCACGACCCACGGTGCTCCCGCCTGGAGGAATCAACGGGACCGGTGGCTTACTATATGTGAAGCGTCCGGCCTGCGCCGTCAGGCACCCAGGGAGTTGCGGACCAGTTCGGCCGCCTTGCTCAGCGCAACGGCAAGCTTTTCCGGGTGACTTCCCCCAGCCTGGGCCAGGTCGGGTCGGCCGCCACCACGGCCACCGACTTCCGCGGCCAGCGCGCCGACCAGTTTGCCGGCATGCAGCCTTCCGGTCAGGTCGGCAGTGACCGCAACCAGCAAGTTGACCTTCCCTTCATGGGGGCAGCCAATGGCGATGACTCCGGAACCGAGCTTGTCGCGAAGCTTGTCGGCCATCTCCCGCAGGCCCTTGCCGTCCGTTGAATCGACTGCGGAAGCGAGCAGCTTGATGCCGTCGATCTCCTCGACCAGGCCCAGGATATCGTCGGCCTGGCCAGCTTTCAGCCGGCTCTCCAGGGTGGCCAGCTCGCGTTCCAGCTCTCTCTGGCGTTCGACCAATTTGGCCAGGCGGAGCTCGAGGTGCGGTCGGTCGCTCTTCACCAGTCCGGCGATGCGGCCGATGGTCTCCTCCTGCTGCTGCACCAGTTCAAGGGCACGGGGTCCCGTGGCTGCCTCAATACGCCGGACGCCGGCGGCGATCCCTGCTTCCTGGACGATCTTGAAGAGGCCGATGTCTCCGGCCGCGGCCGTGTGAGTGCCGCCGCACAGCTCCATGCTGAAATCGCCGAGATTGACGACCCGGACACGCTCGCCGTACTTCTCACCGAAAAGCGCTGTGGCGCCAGCGGCGATTGCCTCGTCGGCCGCCATCTCACGGGTTTCCACGGCACGGTTTTCGCGGATGCGTTGGTTGACCTGGTTCTCGATGCGGCGCAGTTCCGCCGGCGTGATCGCGGTAAAATGACTGAAATCGAAGCGCAGTCGCTCCGGGGTCACCAGTGAGCCTGCCTGCTTGACATGGTCGCCGAGCACTTCGACCAGCACCGCATGCAGAATATGGGTTGCCGTATGGTTCAGGGCCGTCGCCTGCCGGGCGGCAGCATCGACCTTGAGCTCGACCACCTGCCCGATCTGCAGTGTCCCGCTGCCCACCTGGCCGACGTGCACGATCAGGTTCGTGAGCGGTTTCCTGGTTTCGGTGATCTCGAGTTCAAGCCCTGGTGCGCCGATCGTCCCGAGATCGCCGACCTGGCCGCCTGACTCGCCGTAGAAAGGCGTTGTCGCGGTGATGACTTCGACCCGTTCGCCGGCCCTGGCCTGGCTGACCTGCTCGCCGTCATGCAGGATCGCAGTGATGCGGCTGGTTGATTGCAGCTCCTGATATCCGTTGAACTGCACCGTGATGCCCTGCTCGACCAGCTCGCGATAAACGGCCCCGATGGCTTCTTCACCGGAGCCCTTCCAATGCTCACGGGCTTTCTGGCGCTGCTCATCCATGCAGCTTTGGAAGCCGGCCTCATCGATCGTGAAACCGTCCGCTTCGACGATGTCGGCGGTCAGGTCAGTGGGAAAGCCATAGGTGTCGTAGAGCTTGAAAAGCAGCGTGCCGGGGATAACCTTCGACTGCTTCTGATGCAGGCGGGCGACTTCTTCGTTGAGGATGCGCAGGCCATTGTCGAGGGTCTGTATGAAACGCTCCTCTTCCTTTTCGACGATCTTGGCAACGAAATTCTTGCGCTCGGCTTCCTGAGGGTAGGCTGCCGCCATGAAATCCAGGACGAAGCCGGCCGTCCTGTAGAGCACCGGGTCTGCGAAACCGAGCATCTTGGCATGACGCATGGCGCGGCGCATGATGCGACGCAAGACGTAACCTCGCCCTTCGTTGCTGGGCATGACGCCGTCGGCGATCAGGAAGGCCGTGGCCCGGCTGTGATCGGCCATGACCCGCATGGAGACATCGTCGTCCGGGTTGGCGCCGTAGCGTTTGCCGGAGAGCTGCTCGATGTGGCCGATAATATCGCGCAGCAGGTCGGTGTCGTAGTTGGACTGAACGCCCTGCATCACCGTGGTGATGCGCTCCAGTCCCATACCGGTATCGACGGCCGGCTTTGGCAGCGGCACCAGCGTCCCGTCGGGCTGGCGGTCGAACTGCATAAAGACGTTGTTCCAGACCTCCATGAAGCGGTCGCAATCGCAGCCGACGGTGCAGTCGGCCGCACCGCAGCCGACTGCGGGGCCGTTGTCGAAGAAGATTTCCGAACAGGGGCCGCAGGGGCCGGTATCGCCCATCGACCAGAAGTTGTCCTCCTCGAAACGGAAAATCCGCTCGCGGGGGACGCCTTCCTGTTCGTGCCAAATGTCAGCGGCTTCGTCGTCGTCGGTATAGACCGAGACATAGAGCCGCGACTTGTCGATCCCCAGCTCGACAGTGAGTAATTCCCAGGCGTAGGCAATCGCCTCTTTCTTGAAGTAGTCGCCGAAGGAGAAGTTGCCGAGCATCTCGAAGAAGGTATGGTGGCGAGCGGTCCGGCCGACATTCTCGAGGTCGTTGTGCTTGCCGCCGGCCCGGACGCATTTCTGCGAAGTCACCGCACGGACATAGGCCCGTTTCTCCTGGCCGAGGAAGCAGTCCTTGAACTGGTTCATGCCGGCATTGGTAAAGAGCAGGGTCGGGTCGTTGTGCGGAACCAGGGACGAAGATGCAACGACCGTGTGGCCGCGGTCGGCAAAAAACTTGAGGAAGATCTGGCGTATTTCACTACCGGTTTTCATCGTGCTCTGCAATACCTTTCCGTGTCAATTGAGCCATGATGCGGCTAAGGGAAAAGCCGCGTCGCTGGAGAAAATGAATAACCCGGCGCCTTTCCTTGGCTGGCGCCGAGTTGTAATCGAATGCCGGGAACCGCCGTTCCAGAAGCAGGCGCAGCATCTCGCCTTCGTCATGCGCCGCCCGGGCCTGGTCCAAGGCTTGGCAGGCCAGCTCTTCAGCAATGCCGTGCTGCCGCAGGTCCGCCAGGATGCGGGGTCCGACTGCCCGCCCCTGAACCATCAGGCTGGTCGCGCGGTTGAGAGCGTAGCGGGCGTCGTCGAGATAGCCGAACTCCAGGCAGCGCTGCAGGGTCTTGTCGATACTGTCAGGATCAAACCCCTTGTCCAGCAAGCGCTGGCGAAGCCTCGCCCGACTGTAGTCACGGCCCGTCAACAAGCGCAGTGCTGTCGGCCATGGGTCGGACCGGTCAGCTGTCTCGTCGGGCTTATTCGTCACCTTGCTCGTCGGAGCCTCCGAAGGCATCCCAGGACAGGTCCGAAGTAGACGAGATTCCGGAGACCTTGAGCTTGAAATCGTCCGGGTTGGAACATTGCCGCAAAGCTTCTTCGAAACTGATGCGCTTCTGCTTGAGCAGGCCCATCAAAGACTGATCGAAGGTCTGCATGCCATACGATTCATATCCCTGCTGGATTGCTTCCGGCAACGCTTTGGTCTGGTCCTTGTCATCGATCATCTGGCGGACTCTGGCGGAAGCCACCATGATTTCGACCGCCGGCACGCGTCCTCTGCCGTCCAGCCTGGGAACCAGCCGCATGGAAATGACGCCACGCAAAACCGCCGCCAGTTGAATGCGCACCTGGCGCTGCTGGAATGGTGGGAACACCGAAATAATCCGGTTGATCGTTTCCGTGGCATCGACCGTGTGCAGGGTGGAGAGGACCAGGTGCCCGGTTTCGGCAGCGGTCAGGGCCGTCTCGATAGTTTCGTGGTCGCGCATCTCGCCGACCAGGATCACGTCCGGGTCCTGGCGCAGCGCCGACTTCAGGGCGGGCTGGAAGCCCTGGGTGTCGGAACCGACTTCCCGCTGATTGATGATGCTCTTCTTGTCGCGATGGAGGAATTCGATCGGATCCTCGATCGTGACGATGTGCGACTTGCGGTTGGCGTTGATGTAGTCGATCACCGCAGCGAGGGTGGTTGATTTGCCCGAACCGGTGGCCCCTGTGACCAGGATCAGACCGCGATTGGCCATGGCCATTTTCTTGATGACCGGCGGCAGCAGCAGGTCATCCAGGGTTTTGATATCGAAAGGGATGGCACGGAACACCAGTGACACAGAGCCGCGCTGGGTGAAGGCGTTGACCCGGAAACGTCCCAGTCCGGGGACTCCGTAGGCCAGGTCGACCTCGCCGGCGCTCTCGAAGCGCTCCCGCTGCATGTCGTTCATGATCTCCTCGGTGATCTGTTCGGTCTGTTCCGGACTGATCCGCGGCGCTTTCGGCAGCGGGCGAAGGGTGCCGTCGATACGGTAGATCGGCGGTACGCCGGCCTTGAGGTGGATGTCGGAAGCTTCTGACTTCAGACCAATTGAGAGGATTTCATTGAGTTCCATGAATTATGCTCCTTCAGGCTGCTTGCCTGCAGGTTTAAGTCCGTAATGCTCGAGGACCTTGGCCTCGATCGCGGCGGCTGTCTCCGGATGCTCGGTGAGGAATTGCTTGGCGTTTTCGCGCCCCTGGCCGATGCGTTCGTCACCATAGGAGAACCAGGAACCGCTCTTCTCGACCACGTTGCATTCCACACCAAGGTCGACCAGGTCGCCCTCACGGGAGATGCCGGTGCCGTACATGATGTCGAATTCAGCTTCCTTGAAGGGTGGCGCCACCTTGTTCTTGACGATTTTCACCCGGGTGCGGTTGCCGATCGCATCCTGCCCCTGCTTGAGGGAGGCGATCCGGCGGATGTCCATGCGTACGGATGCATAGAATTTCAGGGCATTGCCGCCGGTGGTGGTCTCAGGGTTGCCGAACATGACCCCGATCTTCATGCGGATCTGGTTGATGAAGATCACGCAGCAATGCGACTTGCTGATGGTTGCCGTCAGCTTCCGCAGGGCCTGGGACATCAGACGGGCCTGCAGGCCCATGTGCGAGTCGCCCATTTCCCCTTCGATTTCAGCGCGTGGGACCAGAGCGGCGACCGAGTCGATGATCATGACGTCGATGGCGCCGCTGCGCACCAGGACCTCGACGATCTCGAGAGCCTGCTCCCCAGTGTCCGGCTGCGAGATCAGCAGATCGTCGGTGTTGACGCCGAGCTTTTTGGCGTAGTGCACGTCAAGCGCGTGCTCTGCATCGATAAAGGCCGCCACGCCGCCAACCTTCTGGGCTTCGGCGGCAATGTGCAGGGCCAGGGTGGTTTTCCCGGACGATTCCGGTCCGTAAATCTCGACGATCCGGCCGCGCGGGACGCCGCCGATGCCGAGAGCGATATTCAGGCTCAGGGCCCCGGTCGAAATCGACTTGATGTCAGGCAGCACGGCTCCCTCGCCGAGACGCATGATGCTGCCTTTGCCGAACTGTTTTTCTATCTGGCCCATGGCCAGGTCGATAGCCCTGCTGCGATCTTTGTCAGTCATCAGAGTTCCCTCCTTGTCGGGCCAGTGCCCGCGATACGATTGTTAGCTGTTTAGTTGCGGACTGCTTGCACCATCAAGGTTCACCGTCAGCCGTGGAATGTGTTCCGCCCCGCCGGAGTGCAGGCGACTTTCGTACAGGACCAGCCTGTCAACCGGTAGTCGACCAATCGGGGAGCGTACGACCGAATTGCATAAATCAGTCAGGTCGGGTTTCTGCTCTCGCAGCCTGCCGATGGTCAGGTGTGGCGAATAAGGCCCTGGTTCTGTGACAAGTCCGGTTTCATGCAAACATTTCATGCAGTTGCGGTACAGTTGCCTGAGCAGGTCCTCGGGTTCCAGCCCGAGCCAGATAACCCGGGGCCGTTGCGGGCTGGGGAAGGCTCCAAGGCCTTTCACCTCGACTGAAAAGGGCGGTTGACAGCCTTTAACGGATAGCACAGAAACCTTGAGCTTTTCAAGGTATTCCTGCGAGATCTCTCCGAAGAAATGCAAGGTCAGATGGAGGTTCTCAGGGCGGGTCCAGCGGACCAGCGGTATCTGCGCACGAAGATCCCTTTGCAGGGCCACGATCGAATCCTGCAGCGGCCCGGGCAGCGGGATGGCCAGAAAGGCCCTAAGCGAGGACATGTCTTTCCTCATCGGGGCTGGCCAGAGGCAGCAGGACCGAGAAACAGCTGCCTTGCGCAGAGCCGGAACTGTCTACCCAGACCATTCCTTCGTGGGTTTCGATAATACCTTTGGTCAGGGTGAGCCCGAGCCCGACCCCCTTGCCGCCGAACCGGGCCTGCGAAGTCGAGTGCCCGGATATGTCTCCGACTTCCTGGAACTTGTCGAAGATGCGCATCATATCTTCTCTCTTGATTCCGATGCCGCTGTCGCTGACGGAAACCTGCAGGTAGCTGTCGGTGAGTGCCCCGTCGAAGAAGCTTTTGGAAAAAGGGCGCAGGTCTGGCATGAGGGCGGACACGTCCTCCCGTCTCAGAATCCGGCCGGCGACCCTGACCCACCCGCCTTCCGGTGTGAATTTGATGGCGTTTTCCAGCAGCCTGCCGAAAGCGCGTTTGAGGTGGTGGGCGTCGCCTCGAATCATGCTGTTGTCAGGAAAACCGTCCAGCTGAAGCTGCAAATGACGCTTTTCACAACCCGGCCTGAACTCGGCGATCAGTTCATTGATCATCGCCAGTGGGTTGACGGCTTCCCGGGCCATATAGATCGCATTGGCCTCGAGCCGGGCGGCTTCCAGCAGGTCATCAACGATACGATTGAGCCGCAGGCTGCCTTGCATGATGACATCCAGCACCCGCTTCTCTTGTTCTCCGAGCATGTCCCCGGTTGCGCTTTGCAGGAGCTCCGCTCCTGAGAGAATTGTCGTCAAGGGTGTGCGCAGTTCGTGTGAAGCCAGCGAAAGAAAGGAGCTTTTCATCTGGTTCAGGCTCTGCAGCGTGCGATGATGCTGCTCGAGCTGGTCCAGGTTTTCGCGCAGCGCGGACCGGGAGCGTTCGAGCTCGCGCAGGCTGGCAAAATTGAGGCGGTGCTGCCAGCGCAGTTCATCGAACAGCTCGGCGTTTTTCAGCAACGGCCCGATCTGTCGGCCGATCGCCTGGATCAGCCGCACATCGTCCCGGCTGAAGTTTCTGCTGTCCCGGTCGAAGATGAAGAGAACCCCCAGGGTTTCCTCTTCGGCGACGAAGGGTACGGCCAAAAAAGCCCGCCAGTTGTCTTTCTGAACCGTATTGGAGATGCGCCGGTGGTCGCTCTGCAGGTTGGTGGAAAGCCGTGGCCGGCCGGTTTCGGCCACTTTTCCGGCCAAGCCGATCCCCGGCTGAATTCTGCCGAGTTCTTCAATGACATAGTCAGGGATGTTGCGGTGCAGGGCCAGTTTCATCTCTGTGCCGCGCTGCTCCAGGAGGAATATCCCTCCTCCGGAGATGCCAAGGCTTCTGATGACTTCATCCAGGATGATCTCGAGGGTGTGGGGCAGGTCGTGCCCTTCGGCAACCCGTTGGGAAATTTCATTGAGCAGCGTAAGGTGCCGGTTGTGGCGGCGCAGTTCAATCTGCAGGTTGACGGTCTGCGTCACGTCGCGAATCGTGCCGTAGATGATCTTCCGACCATTCATGCTCCCGGACCGGGTTTTTATCTCACCGATGAATTGGCTGCCATCTTTGCGGCGGAACTTGATTTCGTCGATCCTCGCTTCGCCCTCTTTGAGGGCCGCACTGAGCATGCGCAGTACGCGCTGGTGATGTTCCCGGGAAAAGAGTTCCTTGAAGGTAAAGCGGGTGACTTCTCCCTGTGTATAGCCGAGCAGGTTTTCTGCCTGATAGTTGATTTCCAGCAGTGATCCGTCTTCCTGATCGAAGATGAACAGGGCTTCACCGGATTTCTGAATCAGCTGGCGGTCACGACTGCGGTAATTTTCAACCATGTCCGCAAGCTTCCGGCAGTACTCTTCCCCTGCCAGATGTTGCTGCCGCAGCCTGCTCAACTCTTTTTTGCTGCGCTTGGCCCAAAAGAAAACCAGGATCGTGCTGACAAATACTATGGCAAGCAGAACGGCATTCATCAACTGTCCTGCTCTGTACCGGAAAGCCGGGCCATGGCCATGCGGCGCAACCAGTCGAGTGCGGTGCAAGCCGTGCGCAGCCTGACCTGGTCACGGTTGCCGAAGAAGTTGAAGCGCTCGTTGCGCGCGCCCCAGCGACTGGTCATGGCCAGATAGACGGTGCCGACCGGTTTGTCGGCGCTGCCGCCATCGGGGCCGGCAATGCCGGTGACCGCAAGGCCGATATCCGTGCGTGCCGCCTGATAGATGCCCCTGGCCATGGCTTCTGCGCACTCGGCGCTGACCGCTCCGTGGCGATCGAGAAGCTCCTGGGTGACATGCAGAGCATCCCGTTTGGCGGAATTGGCATAGGATACCACGCTGCGTTCCAAAAAAGCCGAGGAGCCGGGCTGATCAGTCAGCAGCTTGGCGATAAGTCCCCCGGTGCACGACTCGGCCAGAGCCAGGGTGATGCCGGCGGCACTGAGCAAGCGTGCCGTGACGCCGGCCAGGGTCGCACCATCGATACCGACCACATGATCGTCGAGGGCCTGGCGGACGGCCATTTCGGCCCGGTCGACCAGCCGCTGGGCATGCTCACCGCGGGCCCTCAGCTTGACCTGTACGATGGGAACTTCGACATTGAAGGCCAGCTCAACACCTTCCGGCAGGCCGTTGCGGGTGATGCGCGTTTCGACGTCGGGCTCGGCCAGGCCAAAGACGGTCACGGCCCTCTGGCACAGCGACGGCGGGTCAGGAAACCGTTCCAGCAGCGAGGGAATGACATAACCTCCGAGCATGGCGAGCATCTCGGTGGGGACCCCGGGCAGAAAGTACAGGTCGGTCTGGTTATTCTTCAGGTGGAATCCCGGCGCCGTGCCCTGCTCATTGCAGATCACGACACTCCTCCCCGGCAGGAGGGCCTGCTTCTCGTTGCGTGGATGCATGTCCCTTTGCCAGGCGCGAAAGCGAGCCCTGATCTGTTCGAGCGCCTTGGTATTCAGGCTCAGGGGACGCTCGAAGGCGCGTGCCGCCGCTCGCGACGTTCGATCATCCTCGGTCGGGCCGAGTCCCCCTGTTGCGATGACCACGTCGTGTGTCTTGGCCAGGCGCAGTAATGCCGCTGAGATATCCCCTTCGAGATCGCCAACCGTGGCGGCCTCATGCACTGGTAGCGCGTTGTCCATCAGGGTTTTGGCGATTGCTGCCGTGTTGGTGTCGGCCAGGTCGCCGTTGAGAAGTTCGTCACCGATGGTGAGAATTGCGATTTTCATCTGCTGTCGGGATTCTTATACTGGAGCTTCGTCAGAGGCACGGACTGCCTTAGCTCAGGTTAAAAAGCCACAAGGTCAGGCGCAGTGCGATCGCGGCGTATATGCCCGCGGCAAAGTCGTCGAGGACTACGCCGACCCCGTGCTTCAGGTGCTTGTCGAACCAGCGTGCCGGTGGTGGTTTGACAATATCGAAGAGACGGAACCAGAAAAAACCGAGCAGGGCGGCGGGCCAGCTCCAGGGTAGAAAAGCCACGGTCACCAGGTAGCCGACTAACTCGTCGATGACGATGCGGCCGTCATCGGCGACACCGTAAATCTGTCCGGCGGCGTCTGCCACCCAGAAGCTGAGAAAAAGCAAAGCGGTAAAGGTCGGCATGAGCAACCACCAGGGCCAGGCCCCGGTGAGGTAGAAAACCGGGATTCCCGCCAGCGTGCCGACGGTCCCCGAGGCAAAGGGGGCGTAACCGAG
>JAHEDT010000104.1 GCA_024641085.1 Geobacteraceae bacterium
AAGATGGCGACGATGATGCTGCCCCAGGGCCTGACCAGGAAAAAACTGATGTCGCTCAAGCCACCGATCCCCATGAATACCAGGCAGGCCACCAGGCCGTTGCTGAAGGTCAGGTTGTAGATCGGCTGCAGGAAGTTGATCTGCATGACATTGACGAGTTCAGCGGGGTCGTTGACCAGCGGGTTGAGGATGATGTTGCCGAGGGTGCCGTTCTCGAAGAACAGCACGCCGCAGTTGATGGCGACCATGCCGATTCCCATGGGCACCATGATGAGGGGCTCGAGCGTCCGTTTGAAGCCGTAGTAGGCCAGCACCATGCCGAAGATGATCAGCCCCAGGCGGGTTGCCGAAACCACAGGCTCATCGATCAGGAAAGAGCCGAGGCCTGGAAACAGGTGAATCAACTGGTCCATTGCCGGTCGCTCCTATTCGCTTGCGCTGGGGGTGCGATCACGCATGATCCGGTTGATCAATACGATCAGGCCGACAACAGCCAGGGAAATTGCCGCGGTGAGGCCGTAAGCCATCAGGGCATAGGTCAAGCCGTTCATGTTGTTCTCCCGTCATTCGCAGATTTCTGGTGTTTTTTGTATACCATAAATTAAATCTTGTATACAAGAGGTATTTGCCGGGAAGCCTTGAGTCTGTTCTCAGGTATCAGGGGCTTTAATCCCGAACCGGCATCAGGCAGGACTGTCCCGCCCCGGCGAGCTTCGGCACGTCTGCTCCTGGCGGGGCAGGCAAGCGGGGGCCTTTGCCCGGCAAGACTCGCTCAAGCCTGCCGTTGCTCTGCAGCCTGAGGTGCAGGGCGGCTCCGGCCCGACATCAGAAATCAATCATCTCGGGGGCCCCGGATTTGCTCGGCAGGTCCTTGAATCCTTCCGGGATCCTCACCAGCAGGACCGGGATCGTCGACTGGTGCACGACCTTGACCGCACAGGAGCCGAGCATGACCCCCTCGGCCATCGTTCTGCGGTGAGTCCCCATGACGATGACGTCTGCCCCCACGTCCCGGGCGCACTTTAAAATAGCCAGGTCCGGAGCGTCTTCGATCACGTTGATGCTGTTGACCAACTGGAAGCCCTCGGGATCGTCGATGATTGCCGAATGGCACATGGCCTCCACCTGCTTTTCAACCGAGAGCTTGACCCGCTCCCTGGCCTGGTGATGAAATTCCTTCGACTCTTCCTTGCCGATGTAGATATCCGCTATCCCTTTTGCCTGCGGTGAGAGGGGCGCAAGGCCGCAGACGATGTCGATCTTGGCGTCGTATTGGCGCGCAAGGCTTATGGCGTAGCAAAAAACATGCGGTGCTCCAGAGCCCAGCCCAGTGGCATAAACGATTTTTTTGATTTGTGGAATCACAGTCTCCTCCTGAGAAACGTTAGTCTGTCGAAAAAATCCACGCTTGGCTTGTCCGGGGATGCTGAATCATCATGTTCTGGTGCCGCCGGCAGCGACTAATTGTGAAACCTCGTGAGCCAGTTTGCGCCCGTGGCGTTCCAATCCGTCCTTACGACGTTGATCGCCGACCGTCTGCCGAGCAATTGCTTCCTCCAATTGCTCAGAAATATTATCAGACCAGACCGACCTGACTCCGCCGAGCTTGAAAAAATTTTCGACCCCTGGTGCGAATGACGGTGAGGTCGCGCTCATTTCTTCCAGCATCTCCAGGGGCAGCTTGGTAATCCGTGCCATGGCCGTCAGGTTCATGACCCGGACCTTGGCGTCGGGCAGGGCGTGAATCTCATCAGCCATCAGGCCGAAAGAGAGAAAGCCGCCGCTGACCGCCTCGCCGTAGGCCAGGCTCAGCAGCCGGTGCCCGCGCAATCTGGCCAGTTCCAGGCACTTGACCAGGTGGGCCAGGTAACCGTTGATGCCGAGCAGTTCGTCCCGCCTGCTCAGGCGCTGGCCCTGAGTGTCCACCAGCATCAGAAGCGGGCGGCCGGGCCATTCCTTGACAACCTTCAAAACGAAATCCGCCAGTGCCATGGCCGCCTCGACCCCGACGGCAAGATGGCTGCCGGTCCCCATGACGGCGATTGCACCTTTTGGGGTAGTGGCGGACCCGGTCAGTACGCCCTCCCGGGTCTGCACTGCATGACCCGATGGGAACAGCTGGTTCAACAATGCTTCGACGGTCATGCCCCCTCCCGGCCGGCCTGGCTGGCAACCTGCAGGAACGTGGGGATGTCCAGCAGGGGCACTTGCAGGGGATTTTCAAGGCCGAGCGCAGCCCAGATCTCGGTAGCGTCCAGGCAGTCTCCGTAGTTGGCCAGACGGTCGGCCAGGCCCTGGTGTTCCCTTTCGAGGGACTCCAGCGTCAGCCCCTGCAGCGGTTGCCCGAGCGCCTCGACGACCGCAGTACGGAAAGCGGCGAGATCGTCTGCCACCAGCTGCTGGACTTCACCCAGCAGGAAGCGGTGTTTGCCGCCGACCGTGCGCCAGACCAGAGCGCGATCGCTGGCATCGAATTCTTCAACACCCATGGTTGTTTCGATAACATCGGGACCGGACAGCCCCAGGCGGCCTTCTTCGTTGATGATCAGCCTGTCGCAGCAGCGCGCCACGATCCCCATGCCGCCGAAGCAGCCGTAGATGCCGCCGATCAGGCCGATGACCGGAATGCCCGCTGCCCTGGCGGCGAGCAACGCCCGGATGATCTCGGAAATCGCGATCAGGCCGGCATTCGCTTCGTGCAGGCGGACTCCCCCGGATTCGAGCAGCAAGAGTATGGCGGCCGGATGTTCGTGCACGGCCAGCTCCAGCAGACCGGTGAGCTTGGCGCCGTGCACCTCGCCGACCGCTCCGCCCATGAAGCCCCCTTCCTGGCTGGCAACCAGGACCGGACGACCGTCGAGCCGGCCGCGACCGATGACGATGCCATCGTCAAAGGCGCACGGCTGGCCGAGGAGCTCGAGGTGGGGACTGGTCAGACGCTCAGTCGGGCCAAGAAGCTCCCGGAAGCTGCCGGCATCGAGCAGATGCGTGAGGCGCCCCCTGGCGCTGGCTTCGTAGTAACTGTGGCTGCGGTGCACACCGGACAGATCGCTCATGACACCATCCCCAGGAACTCCTCCATGGCCTGATCCAGGCGCAGACTGACGACGGCCGGCGTCGCGCCGCCATCGTTGATTGAAATGCGCAGATCGGCCAGGTCATGGCGTGCGGCAAAATCATCGAGAACCGCCTGCCAGATCGAGCCAAAGCCCTGCGCGGACGTACTGACCTCGACCTGGCAGGTCCCGTTCAAATCCGCTCTTTCGACCATGACCTCGAGGTTTCCCGAGGTCACCACCCCGACGAGGACCGCCTTACCCACGCTTGATCGACCTCCGGAAGCCTTGAATTCAAACTGCAGATGCTCCATGCGCTCTTCCTTTTACGGTAAGGGACTGAATTGACCGGCTACCAGTTGCGAAAGCGCTGCGGCGGCTGATAGAGTCCGCCGGACCAGTGGACGAGCTCCTTGATCGAGCGGGCAGCGAGCAGGTCACGGGTCGCCAGACGCTTGTCGATGCCGAGATCCTCCGGGCGCTGGATGACGCCACGGTCGCGGAGGTTTTCGGCCATGCTGCGCGAACGCGCCTGGCCGACCGGCGTATAGCCGGCGACACCGCGGATCGCCTCGCTGCGCTCTTCTTCGGTCCGGCACAGCAGCAGGTTGGCGATTCCTTCCTCGGTGACGACGTGACTGACATCGTCGCCATAGACCATCACCGGCGGCAGCTCCATACCGCTGCTGTCCATGAAGGTCCAGGCGTCGAGCCGTTCGACAAAGGTCGGCTGCATCTGTTCGCGGAAGGTTTCCACCACCTGCACGACCAGTTTACGGCCGCGGGGCATCGCCGCCGGCCGGTCCTGAGCCTGGCGTCCGGCCTTGAGCCAGGCCGGCTGGCAGTGCCGCCGGCCGCGGGCGTCGGAGCCGAGGTTGGGCGCGCCGCCGTATCCGGCGATCCTGCCCAGGGTGACAGTCGAACTGTTGCCGTCCAGGTCCATCTGCAGGGTTGACCCGATGAACAGGTCGCAGGCGTAATGGCCGGCGGCATGGCTGAAAGCGCGGTTGGTTCGCTGGCTGCCGTCGGCGCCGGTGAAGAAAATGTCGGGACGGGCGCGGACATAGTCTTCCATCCCCAGTTCCGACCCGGGCGAGTATACGCTCTGCACGAATCCGGATTCAATGGCCGGAATCAGGGTCGGGTGCGGGTTGAGCATCCAGTGCCGGCAGATCTTGCCCTTCAGCCCAAGGCTCTCCGCATAGGTCGGCAACAGAAGCTCGATCGCGGCCGCGTCGAAGCCCACGCCGTGAT
>JAHEDT010000105.1 GCA_024641085.1 Geobacteraceae bacterium
AGCCGCTCTACACCGCGGCGGACACGGAGAACCTGGCAACCCTTGACTCCCTCCCCGGGTTGGCCCCCTTCACACGCGGACCGATGGCAACCATGTACGCCGGGCGGCCCTGGACGGTGCGGCAGTACGCGGGTTTCTCCACCGCGGAAGAATCGAACGCCTTCTACAAGCGCAACCTGGCCGCCGGCCAGCAGGGCCTTTCGGTCGCCTTCGACCTGGCCACTCACCGCGGCTACGACTCGGATCACCCGCGCGTGGTCGGTGACGTCGGCAAGGCCGGGGTGGCGATCGACTCGGTCGAGGACATGAAGATCCTGTTCAGTGACATCCCCCTCGAGAAGGTGTCGGTGTCAATGACCATGAATGGCGCAGTCCTGCCGATCATGGCCAACTACATCGTCGCCGCCGAAGAGCAGGGCGTTTCCCAGGAGCAGTTGGCCGGAACCATCCAGAACGATATCCTCAAGGAATTCATGGTCCGCAACACCTATATCTACCCGCCGGCACCGTCGATGCGGATCATCGCCGACATCATCGAGTACACCAGCAAGCATATGCCGCGCTTCAACTCGATCTCCATCTCCGGCTACCACATTCAGGAGGCCGGTGCCAACAACGCCCTGGAACTGGCCTTTACCCTGGCCGACGGCATCGAATATGTGAAGACCGCCATCGACAGGGGGCTGGACGTCGACAGCTTCGCGCCGCGGCTCTCCTTCTTCTTCGGGATCGGCATGAACTTCTTCATGGAGGCCGCCAAGCTGCGCGCCGCGCGTTACCTCTGGTCCCACCTGATGAAGCGCTTCAACCCGAAGAACCCCAAGTCGCTGATGCTGCGCACCCACTGCCAGACCTCCGGCTGGAGTCTCACCGAGCAGGACCCCTACAACAACGTGGTGCGCACCACCCTCGAGGCGTTGGCGGCCGTGCTCGGCGGCACCCAGTCGCTGCACACCAACGCCCTCGACGAGGCGATCGCCCTGCCGACCGATCATTCGGCGCGCATCGCCCGCAATACCCAATTGATCATCCAGGAGGAGTCCGGCGTCACCAACGTGGTCGACCCTCTGGCCGGCTCCTACTATGTCGAATCGCTGACCGCGGGGCTGATCGAGGAGGCGCAGAAGATTCTCGACGAGATCGACGGCTTGGGCGGCATGACCAAGGCCATCGAGTCCGGGATGCCGAAGCTGCGCATCGAGGAGTCGGCCGCCAAGAAGCAGGCGGCAATCGACAGCGGCCGTGATGTGATCGTCGGCGTCAACAAGTACCAGCTTGCCGAGGAAGACCCGATCGAGGTCCTCGACGTCGACAACACGGCGGTGCGCAAATCGCAGATCGCGCGCCTCGAGAAGATGCGTGCCGCGCGCGACGAGCAAGCCTGCCAGAAGGCGCTTGCCGCGATCACGGCGGCATGCGAAGATGAGCGGCAGAACCTGCTCGGGCTGTGCGTCGCGGCGGCCCGGCTGCGGGCCAGCGTCGGCGAGATCTCCGACGCAATGGAGAAGGTGTTCGGCCGCCACAAGGCGGAAATCAAGCTGGTTTCGGGAGCCTACGGATCCGTGGTCGATAGCGACGACAACTTTGCCGCGCTCAAGAAGCGCATCGACGCCTTCACCGCCAAGGAGGGCCGCCGGCCGCGCATCCTGGTCGCCAAGATGGGCCAGGACGGCCATGACCGTGGTGCCAAGGTGGTGGCCACCGCCTATGCCGATGCCGGCTTCGACGTGGATGTCGGCCCGCTCTTCCAGACCCCGGAGGAGGCCGCCAAGATGGCCGTGGAAAACGATGTCCACGTGGTTGGCGTCTCCAGCCTCGCGGCGGGGCACAAGACCCTGGTGCCGCAGCTGGCCGCGGAGCTGCGCAAGCTCGGCGCCGAAGAGATCGCCATCGTCTGTGGCGGCGTCATCCCCCGCCAGGACTACGACGAGCTCTACACCGCCGGCGCCGCGAGGATCTTCGGCCCCGGCACGCCGATCGTCACCTCGGCCACCCAGACGCTCGACGCGATCGAGGAAAAACAGAAATAAGAAAAATACAGCCAGGTACGGAGGGCGGGCGCGAGCCTGCCCTCTTTTTTTTACCCCACCTGCTGGCTTTTTTAACGCAAAGGCGCAAAGGCGCGAAGAAAAGCAAGATATTTTCTTTTTTGGTAGAAGCAAAAGAAGGTTATAGTCCACTAGTGTTCAGAAGATTTGCTCTTTGGTGAAAAGCTTTTAGGGGTTGTGCTTGTCCTTTGCGATTTTGCGTCTTGAGTGAGCAAAGCGAACGGGCGTTAAATTCAAGGTTTTCCAATGATCAAGATGCAAGACATCGCTGACGGGGTTCGTGCCGGCAACGTCCGTGCCCTGGCCAAGGCGATCACCCTGATCGAGAGCCGCAACCTGGACCACTCCCTGGCGGCGACCACGCTGCTCGATGAGTTGCTCCCCGCAACCGGCAACTCGATCCGGATCGGCATCTCCGGGGTCCCGGGAGCCGGCAAGAGCACCTTCATCGAGGCCTTCGGCATGTCCCTGCTCGGGCAGGGCCACAAGGTAGCGGTGCTGGCCGTCGACCCCTCCTCGCAGCTGTCCGGTGGCAGCATCCTCGGCGACAAGACCCGCATGGAGGAACTGGCCCGGCAGACCAATGCCTTCATCAGGCCGTCTCCGGCGGGGCAGACTCTGGGCGGCGTGGCCCGCAAGACCCGTGAGACCATGCTGGTCTGCGAGGCCGCCGGTTATGATGTGATCCTCGTCGAGACGGTCGGCGTTGGCCAGTCGGAGATCACCGTCGCCTCGATGGTCGATTTCTTCCTGCTGCTGCAGCTGCCCAATGCCGGCGACGAACTGCAGGGGATCAAGCGCGGCGTCATGGAGATCGCCGACGCCATCGTCATCAACAAGGCCGAGGGAGACAACCGTCCGCGCGCCGAACTGGCCCGCCAGCAGTACGTCAATGCTCTGCACATGCTCAAGCCGAAAAGCCTCAACTGGCAGGTCCCGGCCATGCTGTGCAGTGCCCTGCACAGCGAGGGGATCACCGAGGTCTGGAACATGATCAGCGATTTCCGGGTGCGCATGCAGCAGAGCGGCGAACTGGCAAGCAAGCGCCGGCTGCAGGCCAGCGACTGGATGTGGACGCTGCTCATGGACGACCTCAAGGAGCTGTTCCTGCGCGATGGCAACGTCGAGGCGCTGCTGGCCCAGGTGCAGGATGCCGTCGCCAGTGGTGCAACCACCCCGAGCGCAGCAGCGCGGAAACTTTTGGAGGCTTTTAAAAGGAACTGATTTTTTAACGCAAAGACGCAAAGGCGCAAAGAAGGTTCTGAAATGTATATTGCCATGTTATTGAGGGGGAAAAATGACAGAAAATTATATCAGCCATCAGGTCGTCGGTGCTGCCATCGAGGTCCACAAGGAACTTGGTGGGCCAGGATTGCTGGAAGGTATATATGAAGAGGCCTTGGCCTTTGAATTAAAGACTTCCGGCCTGGACGTGCAGCGCCAGAAGCTGTTGCCCGTTATTTACAAAGGGTTTGAGATCAAGCGACCTCTATGTATTGACCTGCTTGTTGAAGGCAAGGTCGTCATTGAGGTCAAAGCGGTGGACAGGGTTAACCCGGTTTTTGCCTCGCAGCTGTTAACTTATCTCAGGCTTGGCCGCTACAGGCTTGGCCTGTTGTTGAACTTCGGCGATTCTTATCTCAAGAATGGAATCCACAGGGTCGTCAACCAATGCCCTGAAAGTTAATGACGTGTTCTTTGCGCCTTTGCGTCTTTGCGTTGCGCTTTCAAAAGGTTTAAATCACAAAAATGAGGGAATGACCATGCTCAAAAAAATCAGCCACATCGGCATCGCCGTGACCAGCATAGATGAAGCCACGCCCTTCTACCGCGATGTGCTCGGGATGGAGTGCGAAGGCACTGAGGTGGTCGCCGAGCAGAAGGTGAAGGTGGCGTTTTTTGTCGTCGGCGAGAGCCGTATCGAGCTGCTCGAGCCGACGGCGGCCGATTCGCCGGTCGCGAAGTTTCTGGAGAAGAACGGCCCGGGCGTTCATCACGTCGCCTATGAAGTGGCCGACCTCGAGCAGCGTCTGGCGCAGCTCAAGAGTGCAGGCGTCCGCCTGATCGATGAGCGCCCGCGGCTGGGGGCGCATGGCACGCACATCGCCTTCATGCATCCCAAGGGTACCGGCGGGGTGCTGACCGAGCTGTGCCAGCCGGGGACGCATGGCTAGGCGTTGCAGTTCGGTTTGTGACAAGGGAAAAATCGGAATTCAGTATCCAGAAT
>JAHEDT010000106.1 GCA_024641085.1 Geobacteraceae bacterium
TCGAGTTCATCACGGTTCAGCTCACCACCGTGGTTCGCTGGATCGAAACCCCAGGCGATGAGCGGCTTGGCGGGATCCGATTCATCCTCATGCGCCTTCTTGAGCGTCGCGAGGACGTCGGCGTGGGTGGGTGATGCCTTCTGCATGCCATTCGGGCCCGGCCAGTCCAGCGGCCCGATGTAGGTCACCGACATGAAGCCCGCGGACATGTACATGTGCGAGTGGGGTTCGATGAAGCCAGGCATGATGATCTTGTCCGCGAGACTCTTGTCCACGGTGTAGCCGTAGCGCGAAAGCCAGGGTTTCATGGACTCCAGGGTGCCGGTGGAGAGCACCTTCCCGTCCAGAACCGCAATGGCATCCGCCTCGGGTCGACCGGGATCCATGGTGTAGATCTTCCTGGCGGTGAAAACCGTGATCGGCTTGCCTTGTGCAGTGAGCGCCTCAAGCCATTCCGGATGACTCGGAGTACCACCTGCGAATGCAAGGTTGGTCGCCAAGGCCAGGGCACCAATTACCAAAAAGCGCCACAAAGACGGATACGATTTGTTTAACTTCCACATAGTGGATTCTCCGTTACCGTTGTGTTTAGTTGACTGTGTTCTTGTAGATCTTGCCGTCCTTCATGATGATCTTGATATTGTCCCTGTTGCTGACTGCTTTGATGTCCTCCAGCGGGTTGCCTTTGACCAGCAGCAGGTCGGCCAGCGCGCCTTCTTTCACCACACCCAGATCACCCGGATACGGGTTGCGCGGCCCCGAGAGTTGCAGAAGCTCTGTTGCATTGCCGGTCGACATCTTCAGGATCTCGTAAGGCGTGAACCATTTGAGCAGGCGCTCCATCTGCTCCACTTCCTCGCTGACGCCGATGCCGGGGCCGGGGCTGATGAAGATGTCGGTGCCGTGGACGACCTTCAGGTCGGGCATTTGCTTGATCCATTCGTAGACCTTGCCGGTGCCCTCACAAACGATGGCCTGCTTGGCATTCTGCGCGTCGGTTAGACCATCCTCATGGCAGAGCGTAAAGGGCTGAATGCTGAGCCAGATACCTTCCTTGGCCATCCGCTCCAATGTCGGTTTGTCCAGAAGCTGACCATGCTCGATAGATTTCACACCGCCATCGATCGCCTGGTTGACCGCGCGGGTCGTGTAGCCGTGGACGGTCACATAGGTACCCCAGTTCTCGGCGGCGGCAACGGCGGCCTGGATTTCCTCAAGCGTGAACTGCGTGGTGTCGAGGGGATCGTTGATCCCGCTCACCGACCCTCCGACGGCGAGCTTGATCTGCGATGCGCCGAGGCGAAGCTGCTCCCGCGTCACGGCCAGCATTTGAGGAACGCCATCGACCTGCGCGCCATGACCCTTCTGGTCCGGAACCGGGCGAGCACCGCCAAACATCGGGTTGTCCTGCGCTGGCAACCGGAAATCTGCGTGTCCGCTGGTCTGCGAGATCATCGCGCCGGATGGATAGACTCGAGGCCCTGGAATCGAGCCGTCGTCGATCGCCCGCTTCAGACCAAAGACGTCACCTGCCATGTCGCGAACGGTCGTGACGCCATTCATGAGCGTGTCGCGTGCGATCAGCGTGCTCTGGATGGTTCCATAGCTTTGTCTCTGGAAAAGCACTTCGGGGAAGGTGATCCCCGAGAACATCAGATGCGTGTGGGCGTCGATGATCCCGGGCATGAGCGTGTGGCCTTCACCATTGATGACGCGCCCACCGGCAACGGCCAGATCTTCGGAGGAGATCTGCGTAATCTTGTTGTCGGTCACGACGACGTTAACGTTTTCCATCAGTTTCTCGTTCACGCCGTCGAACACGTCTACATTCGTAAACAGGATCGGCCCGGCCGGCGCGTCGTCCTGTGCGACCGCCGCGAAGCTGCAGAAGGCTAATATGCCGACTACAACACGCTTAATTACCTGCCTCATAATGGTCATGGATATACTCCTCAATTCAGCGCGTTCTTGTAGATCTTGCCGTCTTTCATAATGATCTTGATGTTGTCCTGATCGGTTACAGCACCCAGGTCCTTCAAGGGATCACCCTTGACCAGCAGCAGGTCGGCGTAGGCACCTTCCTTCACCACACCAAGCTCGCCGTCCGGATAGGGGTTGCGTAAACCGCTCATCTTGAAGAGTTCGCCGGCGTTGCCGGTCGCCATCTTCAGGATCTCGCCCGGCTTGTACCATGGCAGCAGACGCTCCATTTGCTTGACCGACTCCGCGACCCCCTCTTCGGGAAGAAGGAAGAGATCCGTCCCGTAGGTGACCTTCAGTTTTGGGATCTTCGCCGCCGTTTTATAGACGAATTCCGTTCCTTTGCAGACCTCGGCCAGCTTCGAGTTCGAGAAGTCGCTCAGCTGGGGCTCGCTGCAAACCGTAAACGGCTGGGCGCTGAGGAAAACGCCCTCATCAGCCATGCGCTGCAGCGTGGCTTTGTCCAGCAACTGCCCATGCCCGATATCCTTGATGCCGGCGTCGATCGCTCGATTGATCGCACTGGGGTGGTAGGAATGGATCGTCACGTAGGTCTGCCAGTCCGCTGCCGTGTCAGCAGCCGCCTTGAGCTCTTCGAATGTGAACTGGTTGCCGAGAAGCGGGTCGGCCGGAGATGCATAACCACCGCCCGCCGTCAGTTTGATCTGCGAGGCGCCGCGACGCAGGTTCTCGCGCGCGGCCTGCAGTACCTCGGGCACGCCATCGGCGAGATAGACATACCCTTGCTTCTCGAACTCCGGGATCGATCCGCCGAACCGCGGGGCCTGCTGGTTAGGAAACCGAAAATCGCCATGCCCGGCCGTCTGGCTAACGATTCCTCCCGAAGGGTAAATGCGCGGGCCGGGCACGATGCCATCGTCGATCGCCTTCTTCAGGCCGAAGACAGGGCCGCCCATGTCTCGCACGACCGTGACGCCGCGCATCAGAAACCCCTCGGCGTCCCTGGTCGAGTTAATAACGTTGTACTCATGGTTGCCGGTGAACACCTGCAACTGGGACTGTGAAGCAAAAGCCAGGTGCGTGTGCGTATCCGCGAGCCCAGGCATGAGCGTGTGGCCCTCGCCGTCGATGACTTGTCCGCCGGCAACGGCCAGATCCTTGGCGGAGATCTGCGTGATCTTGTTGTCGGTCACGACGACATTGACGTCTTCCATCAGTTTCAGGTTGACGCCGTCGAACACGTCTACATTCGTAAACACGATAGGTCCGGCCGGCGCTTCGTCCTGCGCCATGGCCGATACGGCCAACACCAGACTCAAGACCATACAACCGAATAGCTTTACATTGGTTTTCATTTTGATTACTCCTCGAATGTGACTTATTCAACTGTGTTCTTGTAAATCTTGCCGTCCTTCATGATCAGCTTCAGGTTGTTGTCCGGATCCATCATGACCTTGATGTCCTCTAGCGGATTGCCTTCCACGATCAACAGGTCCGCATAGGCACCGGGCTCGATGACGCCGAGTGCGCCTGCCGGATAGGGATTGCGAATGCCCGACAGCGCCAGCAACTCGCCATTGTTTCCAGTGACCTGCTGGAGCTGCTCGGCATTGGAAAAGAACGGTGCGCGGTACTCGAATTCCTGCAAGACGCTATCGAAAGCGGAACGACTACCGAACATATCCGTTCCCCAGGCGATCTTGACATCATACTTTTTGGCCCAGGCGAATTCGTTTGCGACGCCGTCCTGCACACGCTGCATCTTTTCACGCTGTATCGGGTCGGCGAACGTCGGATTGTCAGAGATGTCCTGCAGGGAGATGAATGCCTGCGGCGAGAGAAAAGCGCCTTCCTTGGCGATGCGCTTCATGGTCTTCTCTTCGATCAGCATGCCGTGGTCAATAGACTTCGCCCCGGCATCCAGGGCCTGGTTGATGGCATCATCGGTGTGAGCATGCACCATGACGTAGGTTCCCCAACGCTCCGCATCAGCAACCGCCGCCTTCATCTCCTCGAGCGTGAACTGGGTGGCGTCCAGAGGATCGTACAAGCTAGTAACGCCCCCGCCCGCCGTTACCTTGATTTGCGAAGCGCCTAGTCGCAGGTCCTCTCGAACCGCTTTCTGAACTTCCGGAACGCCATCCGCCAGGAAGGTGTAACCCATTTCGGTAAAGTAGTTTGAAGCACCACTGAAGTAGCTTGACTTGTCATTGAAGTTACGGAAATCACCGTGACCCGACGTCTGGGAGATTATTGC
>JAHEDT010000055.1 GCA_024641085.1 Geobacteraceae bacterium
ACCAGCATTCAGACACCTGGGGACACTCAAAATAGAGTGTCCCCAGTTAAGTAACTTCAGGGTTTGCCTTTTCCCACTTCGCGCCACCTGCCATGCGCTACCCGATGTTAAAACCGGCGGGTCGCGTCCCGCCAGACGCCGTACTCTTTTGCTGGCCCAAAAGAGTCCGCAGAAAAGGGCCTGCCGCTGCGCTTGGCATGTCTTGCGCGTAATCGATTGGCACCGAGCACCGGTACGGCAGAAGAACTTCCCGTCTACCCTTCGACTACCCTGGCGGGGGCCCTCCTGTTTGGCCCCCGGATGGTCCGCGAGTCGCACAATAGTACCCGGGACACGCTACATGCGACGACTGAGTGGGGTCAGGTCTACACATTTCACAAATTTAGTACCAGAGGTACGAGATGCGAGGTTCGAGGCGCAAGGGTAACCAGTCAAAACCTCATCAAAAACATCGGCTCGGTCTGGTTTGAGTTTCTCGGTCTGCGTACATTGATAGCAGTTGCAGCGTTGACTTGACCAACGGCGATTCATTAGGAGACCCCGGTGGCCCGGTAAAATAGGGCCCCGTAGTGCTGCCAAGGGCAGGGATGCGGTTATTAGCTGTGTTTTTGATTGATCAGTAGAATGACCGCGCAAGACATGCCCACCGCGAGGTGACGGCATTTTTGCATCCTTTTGCTGCCGGGCAAAAGTATGGTGTCTGGCGGGACGCGACCCGCCGGTTTAAATCTTGTGGCGCGTGGCGCGAAGTGAGAAAAAGCTTTTGAACTTGCCTGTTCCCACCTCACTCTTCGCACTTCAGGTACTAAATTTGTGAAATGTGTAGACCTGACCCCAAGAAGTTAACTCTTAGGCGCACTCCGAGAACCCGCAGACGTGGCAGACGCAGCAGCCGCCCTCATGCTCGATCGGCCCTCCGCAATCGGGACAGGCGCCGCCGTTGTTGGCATGGACCAGTTCTTCGTCATCGTGGTCGGCCATGTGCATCTGGATCGCTTTGGCAACGGCGTCGGCGCAGGAGGTGACGCGATTTTCGCCGAAGCCGGCCGGCTTGTGGCAGGTGATGCCGATCATCTGCTTGACCGCCTGGCGGGCCTGAACGCCCGAGCGCCAGGCCAGGGACACCAGGCGCCCGATGGCTTCGCATTGCGAAGAGGCGCAGCCGCCCGCCTTGCCCATGGTGGTGAAGAGCTCGAACACCCCGGCGTCGTCCTCGTTGACGGTGATGTAGAGCGGCCCGCAGCCGGTCTGCATCTGGTAGGTGCTGCCCCGGAGCGCCCGCGGCCGGTCGCGTTTGACACGTTTTTTCGCTGATTCATGGGGGACGCTGTCCTCGGGCCGGGGGGGCTCTTTCTTCACCGAAAGGACCTGCATGTCGCGTGAACCGTCACGGTAGATGGTAACGCCCTTGCATCCGCTCTGGTAGGCGAGCCGGTACACCGTGGCCACATCCTCACGGCTGGCGTCGCTGCAGAAGTTGACGGTTTTCGACACGGCGTTGTCGGTATATTTCTGGAACGCCGCCTGCATGCGAATGTGGTCCTCGGGGGTGATGTCGTGTGACGTGACGAAGACGTCCCGAATATCCTCGGGGATTTCGTCGATATCCTGGATGGTGCCCTGCTCGGCGATGGTTTTCATCAGCTCCTTGGAGTAGAAACCGCGCTCCCTGGCAAGCTTCTCGAAGAGCGGGTGCACTTCGACAAGCACATCCTTGTCGAGCACCTGGCGCACGTAGGAGACCGCAAACAGGGGTTCGATACCGCTCGAGGAGTTGCTGATGATCGAGATGGTGCCGGTCGGGGCGATGGTGGTGCAGGTGGCGTTGCGCACCGGCTCACCGTTGCTATCGTAGATGCTGCCCTCGTAATTCGGGAACGGACCACGCTCCCTTGCAAGGACCCGGGACGTCATGCGCGCCTGGTCGGTGATGAACTGCATGACGCGGCCGCCCAGTTCGATGGCGGCTTCGCTGTTGTAGGGGATGCCCAGCAGGATCAGCAGGTCCGCCCAGCCCATCACGCCAAGACCGATCTTGCGGTTGGCCAGGGTCATCTGGCGGATCGGCTCGATCGGGTACCTGTTGACCTGGATCACGTTGTCGAGGAACCGGGTGGCGAGTTCGATGACCTGCGCCAGACGCTCCCAGTTCACCTCGACGTCCGCAGTGACCATCCTGGCCAGGTTGATCGAGCCGAGATTGCACGACTCGTAGGGCAGGAGCGGCTGCTCGCCACATGGGTTGGTCGCTTCGAACTCACCGACCAGCGGGGTCGGGTTGTCGCGATTGATCCGGTCGAGGAAGATGATGCCCGGCTCGCCGTTGGTCCAGGCCAGTTCGACGATGCGCTCGAAGACCTTGCGGGCCGAACGCCTGGCGACGACCTCACCGGTGCGTGGGCTGACGATGTCGTAATCGGCATCCTTTTCGACCGCTTCCATGAAGGCTTCGGTGATGCCGACCGAAATGTTGAAGTTGGTCAGCATGGTCTGGTCCCGCTTGCACATGATGAAATCCATGATGTCGGGATGATCGACGCGCAGAATGCCCATGTTGGCGCCGCGCCGCGTGCCGCCCTGCTTGATCGTTTCGGTGGCGGCATCGAACACTTTCATGAAGGAGAGCGGCCCCGAGGAGACGCCCTTGGTGGAGAGGACCATGTCGTTGGCCGGGCGGATGCGGCTGAAGGAAAAACCCGTGCCGCCACCGCTCTTGTGGATCAGGGCGGTCTGCTTGATCGATTCGAAAATCTCCTCCATGGAATCGCCGATCGGCAGCACGAAGCAGGCCGAGAGCTGGCCCAGCTCACGGCCGGCGTTCATCAGGGTAGGGGAGTTGGGCAGGAACTCCAGCTGGGTCATGATGTGCAGGAAGTCTTTGGCCAGTTCCCCCGGTACCCGGCCGGTTTTGAACTCCTTCTCGGCGGCGGCAATCGTTTCGGCGACCCTTCGAAACATGTCCAGAGGGGATTCCAGAACCTTGCCTTCCGCGTCGCGGCGCAGGTAACGACGCTCCAGGACGGTCATTGCGTTTGGAGACAACTCGAGGGCGGATTGAGATACGCGTGTCGACATGGCGGCCCTTCCTGCAATGTGATGTGGATTTTATATGAAGATGAAGAGGTGCTCTATCTTGTGTCGTGATCAATGTTAAATCACAGGATGTAGTGGCTGTCAAGGGGACTTTATGCGGTTCTATCAACCAAATTTGGACACGCGCCGCCGGGCTTGTGATTTCAAATCGTTGCAGCTGCGGGAGGCCGTATAGATGGTTGTGGCCGGGCGCGCAGGAAGCTCTTGACCGGCCGCGACCGCGCGCCGGGCAACCGTTGGCTGGGCCGTCCGGAAGAGACCTCAGCTTCGCCGGCCGCCGGACTGCGCGCCCCTCCCGGCAGTTGCTGCCGTTGTGCCACAATCTTCGCAATATCCCAGACTTGCTGCCGTTCGGACGTGAATGCCCGAACGCCAAATTTAAGTTGCCAAACGCCCATATCGGTGATAGCTTCCACGATTATTCGGCAGAAGATCTGCCCGTCTTTGTGCCGACGAAAATCTTTGCGACCAGGTGCCCAGGACACGTTTGTCCCGGAACTCTCAAATTGATGCCGATCTACCTCGATAACGCCGCCACTTCCTTCCCAAAGCCGTCCCAGGTTACCGAAGCGGTTGAAAAAACCCTGCGTCTCAATGCCGCCAACCCGGGACGCGGTGGGCATCAGCTCTCACTGCAGGCCGGACGTATGGTTATGGAGTGCCGGGAAGCGGTCGCCCGTTTCTTCGGTGCCCGGGACGCTACCCGCATCGCCTTTACCGCCAATGCCACCGAAGCGATCAACCTCGGCCTGTTCGGTGTCCTGCAGCCCGGTGACCGGGTCGTGACAACCTCGATGGAACACAACGCGGTGGTCCGGCCGCTGCGGGCTCTGAGCGATCGGGGCGTGACGGTCGTCAGAGTTCCGGCCGACCCGCTCGGGATCGTTGATCCGGAGGCGGTCAAGGGGGCCTGTGCCGCCGGTACGTGCCTGCTGGTCATGAACCACTGCTCCAACGTGACCGGAACCCTCCAGGCGATCGAAGACCTCGGCCCCTGGTGCCGCAGCCACGGAATCCTGTTCATGGTCGACGCTGCCCAGAGCGCCGGCACCTTCCCGATCCATGTCGAGGAGCTGGCCATCGACCTGTTGGCGGTCCCCGGACACAAAGCGCTGCTCGGCCCGACCGGCACGGGGTTCCTGTACGTTCGTCCGGGGCTCGACCTGCGCCCGCTGCTGTACGGCGGGACGGGGAATTTCTCCCAGTCGTCCACTCAGCCGGAGGAGATGCCCGAGCGCCTGGAAAGCGGGACTCTCAATACCATCGGCCTGGCCGGCCTCAAGGCTGGCATCGAGTTTCTCGAGGCCGTCGGTCTCGACCATATCCGCGCCCACGAGCGAGAGCTCCTCGGCCGGCTGATCGCCGGGCTGTCCAGCCTCGAGCGCGTAACCCTGTATGGGCCGCTCGGTACGGAGCGGCATGGCGGCGCCCTGTCGTTCAATGTTAAAAACCTGGACCCTTCAATGCTGGGGTTTCGCTTGGACCGTGAATATGGTATCTGTTGTCGTGTCGGACTCCACTGCGCACCGGAGGCGCACGGCACGATCGGCAGCTTCCCCGAGGGCACCGTACGCCTGAGCCCCGGGTATTTCAACACGTTTGAAGATATCGACAGGACGCTGCAGGCCATTCGCGAGATCATCGACACGGAACCTTGAGTAACCGTTGTGCGCGCGGCGTGAGGCTGACCGCTGCATTCGATGTTCCTGGTTTGCCGCGGCTCTCAGCGTGATCCTTCCCTAAGGAGGCTGGCCGACCTTCGTGTCGGCTCTCTGTTTGGAACCATGTCCGGCCCATTGCAGGGCGGACGGCGCCCCCTTGAGGGGCCTTTTCGGAAACAATCACAAATTTCTGCCAGGAAGCGTGGGCATTGCATGAAAAAATCCTTCGTTCTCGACACCAACGTGCTCCTGCACGATCCTCAAGCTCTTTTCAGTTTCGAAGACAACGACCTGATCATTCCGATGACCGTCATCGAGGAAATCGATCGCTTCAAAAAGGAGCTCAGTGAAACCGGGCGTAATGCCCGCCAGTTCTCCCGCATCATGGACGGGCTGCGTGCCAAGGCCAAGCTCATCGAAGGCGTCGAACTGGAGACCGGCGGCCACCTGCGGGTCGATCTCTACACGGAAGAGCACATGAAGGGCCTACCGCCGGAGCTGCGCTCGGACCGCGGCGACAACCGGATCCTGGCCGTCGCCCTCGATGTCAAGAGCCGCTCCGACAAGATGGTCATCCTGGTCACCAAGGACACCAACCTCCGGATCAAGGCCGACGCCGTCGGTCTCACGGCAGAGGACTACGAATCGGACAAGGTGTCCCTTGAAGACCTCTACTCCGGCACCGCTCAGGTGTTCCTGCCCCGTGAAGATATCGATCGCTTCTACAGCCAGGGCTTCCTGCCCATAAAACAGGAGTTCCTGCCCAACCAGTGCCTGACTCTGATGGATGTGGCGAACCCCTCCCACACGGCCCTGGCCCGGTACAATCGCGCCCTGCGCCAGGCGGTGCCGCTGCTGCGTGCGCCGAAAGAGGGCCTGTGGGGCGTCCACTCCCGCAACCGCGAGCAGCAGTTCGCTTTCGACCTCCTGCTCAACGATGATGTCCAGCTGGTGACCCTGGTGGGCAAGGCCGGAACCGGCAAGACCCTGCTGGCCATCGCCGCCGGGCTGCACAAGTCGGCCGATGAGGGGCAGTACAGTCGCCTGCTGGTCTCCCGTCCGATTTTCCCCCTTGGCCGCGACCTCGGGTTCCTGCCGGGGGATATCGAAGAAAAACTCTCGCCCTGGATGCAGCCGATCTTCGATAACGTCGAGCTTCTGCTCGGGGCCGTGGAAGAGGGGACCAAGCGCAAGCGCGGCTACAAGGAGCTGGTCGATCTGGGGATTCTCGAGATTGAACCGCTGACCTACATCCGCGGTCGCTCGATCCCGAAACAGTATATGATCGTCGACGAAGCGCAGAACCTGACCCCGCACGAAATCAAGACGATCATTACCCGGGCCGGCGAGGGGACCAAGATTATCCTGACGGGCGACCCCTATCAGATCGACAACCCGTACATCGACTCCGCCAGCAATGGCCTCACCTATGTGGTCGAAAAATTCAAAGGTGAGGAAATTGCCGGACATGTGACCCTCAACAAGGGCGAGCGCTCCTGCCTGGCGGAGCTGGCGGCCAACCTCTTATAGGAAAAAACACGGTGCGTGGCGGAAATGAACTGCACATGGCAAGTCACGGGGTATCCAGAATTCAGTATCCAGTAGACAGAAGAAATTCTGGCTCCACCAGGCGGTCAAAACTTATTCTGGATATTGAATTCCTTCAATAAGGCGCGAACCAAGCGACAAGCAACGTATGTCGCGCAAGCTGCGGGGAGTTAACCCTCTCATCGATTAAAGCTGTCAACCTTAAGGCTCCTGATTTGGCGAGTTGTGATTTTTTAAACGCTTTCGAATTGTCGCGTCGCGCGCCACGCGCCACGCGCTGCTGATCTTATGCTTGTCCTCTGTATAGAATCCTCCTGTGATGAAACCGCCGCGGCGGTGGTTCGTGATGGCCGCGAGCTGCTGTCGAACGTCGTCGCTTCCCAGGTGGATGTGCATGCCCGTTATGGCGGGGTGGTTCCCGAGCTGGCCTCGCGCAAGCATGTCGAGGCGATTTCCGTGGTGGTCAATTCCGCTCTGGAAGCGGCCAGCGTGAGCCTGGCCCGGATCGAGGGGATCGGCGTCACCCGCGGACCCGGCCTGGTCGGCGCGCTGCTGGTGGGGCTCTCCACGGCCAAGGCCCTGGCCTGGGGTTTGGGTGTGCCACTGGCGGCCGTGCACCACATGGAGGGACACATTTTGGCCCCTCTGCTCGAGGCGCCTCTGGAGTTCCCCTTCCTGGCGCTGGCGGTTTCCGGTGGCCACAGCCATCTCTACCGGGTCGATGGCATCGGCCGCTACCGGACCCTTGGCCAGACGCTCGATGATGCGGCCGGCGAGGCCTACGACAAAGTGGCCAAGCTGCTCGGCCTCGGTTATCCCGGCGGGGCCCTGATCGACCGCCTGGCCGCGCAGGGCAACCCTGAGGCGGTCGCTTTTCCGCGGCCCATGCTGCACAAGAAGAATCTCGATTTCAGCTTCAGCGGCATCAAAACGGCGGTCCTGCAGCATCTGGGTACATACCAGCAACCGCTGGAAGACCAGCAGATCGCCGATATCGCGGCCAGCTTCCAGGCTGCGATGGTCGAGGTGCTGACCCGCAAGACCTTGCGCGCCGCTGAGCAGGAGGGGCTTGCGCGGATCGTGGTCGCTGGCGGCGTCGCCTGCAATTCGGGCCTGCGGGCCCAATTCGGGGCGCTCGCCGCGGAGCATGGCGCCAAAGTGTATTTCCCAAGCCCGGCGCTCTGCGGAGACAACGCGGCCATGCTCGGGGTGCCGGCCAACTATTATCTGGAAAATGGCCGTCACGCGACAAATCTGGTCAATGCTTTATCGAGTTGGACGCTCGATATGGCAGGTGCGGACTGATCCTCTCTGATAACTGGAGTGACTAAAGTTGATGTGGCGTGGAGTTGGGTTCATCCGGCAAGTCAAATTAATGGTCGTGCGGTTTGTCCGTCTGCGCGGTCTGCCGGTGGAAATCGCCAAGGGGATGGCTCTCGGCATCTTCATCGGCATGACGCCCACCTTCGGCTTCCAGATGGCGATTGCCCTGTTTTTTGCGTACCTGCTGCGCGAAAACCGCCTGGCGGCGATCCTCGGCGTGTGGATCACCAACCCGGTGACGGCGCCGTTCATCTACGCCGCTGAATACGAAATCGGTCGGCTGATGCTCGGCCTGGAACATGTCGGCATGCCGACGGAATTCACCTGGCAGGCGTACACGCACCTCGGCTGGGAGATTCTTTTCCCGATGTGGGTCGGCGGCATCCTGGCCGGTATCGTCTGCGGGTTTATCGCCTACGTCATGACCCTGTGGCTGATTCCGATCGTCAAGACCTGGCGGATTCGCCGCTGGCCGCGCCGGCACTGGCATAAGAAGTTCAAAGACGGAAAATGAGCGATAAGTTCTAAGCTGTAGGCTGTAAGCTGTAAGCTGTAAGCTGTAAGCTAGTTGAATCCCGAAGACGCTTCGGACAGAATTTCCTGCGTGATCGGCATGTGCTCGACGGGATCGTTGCGGCCGCTGATCTGCAGGCCAAAGACAGGAAATGAGCGATAAGCTCTTAGCTGTAAGCTGTAAGAAAAGGCCACTCCTTATAGCTTAAAGCTTACCGCTTACAGCTGACTTATGAACCATCGACCCAGAAAACGCTTCGGACAGAATTTCCTGCGTGATCGGCATGTGCTCGACCGGATCGTTGCGGCCGCTGATCTGCAGGCCAAAGACAGAAATGAGCGATAAGCTCTTAGCTGTAAGCTGTAAGTAAAGGCCACTCCTTATAGCTTAAAGCTTACCGCTTACAGCTGACTTATGAACCATCGACCCAGAAAACGCTTCGGACAGAATTTCCTGCGCGATCGGCATGTGCTCGACCGGATCGTTGCGGCCGCTGATCTGCAGGCCAATGACCGAATCCTGGAGATCGGCCCGGGGCAGGGTGCCTTGACCGGGCGCCTGCTGACGACCGGCCTGCCGGTCCTGGCCGTTGAAATCGACCGCGATCTCGGTGCGGCCCTGCAGTCCCGCGAAGAACAGAACCTCGACGTCCGGATCGGCGATGTGCTGCGGCTCGACTGGGCGGAACTTCTGCAGAACCCGCCTTACAAGCTGATTGCCAACCTGCCTTACAATATCTCGAGCCAGATCCTGTTCAAGGTCCTCGATCACCGCCAGGCCTTTCTGCGGCTCGTGCTGATGTTCCAGAAGGAGGTCGGCGACCGCCTGGTGGCGGCCGAGGGGACGCGCGACTACGGCATCCTGAGCGTCCTCATGCAGGCCTGGTTCCGGATCGAGCGGGTCGTCAAAGTCCCGCCGGGCGCATTCTTTCCCCCGCCCAAGGTCGATTCCGTGGTCCTCTGCCTGGAGCCGCTCGCAGCGCCGCGCCTGGCATTGCATGACGAAGAGCTGTTCCGCAAGCTGGTGCGGGGTGCGTTCGCCCAGCGGCGTAAAACGTTGCGCAACAGCCTGCTGGGCTCGGGGTGGCCTGCGGAGCAGATTGACCGGGCTTTTGTGGCCGCCGGCATCGATCCCGGGCGGCGTGGCGAGACACTGCAGATCGAAGAGTTCGGCGCTCTGGCCAACTCCTTGAGCGACTGCCGCCGGGAGGGCTGAAGATGGCGCGCATCATCGCCACCGTCAACGGTTCACCGATCGATGACAAGGCTCTCAAGGCGGCCATGCAGAGCCTGGCCCAGGAGAACTGTCACGCCACCCTCGACGAGCTCCCGCCGGATAAGCGTGCCGGGTTGCGGGAGATGGCGCTGGAGCGGCTGGTGGCCAGGGAGTTGATCTTCCAGGCGGCCCTGGCCGGAGGGGTGGTCGCGGATCAAGCCACTGTCATGGAAGAGTCCGACAACATTGTGCGCATGATGGGCAACCCGGTCGATTTCTGGGCGCGCCTGGCCGAGCGCGGCATGGATGAAGCCGCTTTCTTCCGGATGGTGCGCAAGGATGTGACGGTCGAGCGCATGTCGGCGCGCAGGCTGGAGGAGGTGGCGGAGCCGAGTGACGCAGAGATCCGGCAGTTTTTTGCCGCGCACCCGGACCAGCTGCTCGAACCCGAACGGGTGCGGGCCAGCCACATCCTGGTGCCCCTCGACCCCGACGACCCGGACCAGTCCCTGCAACAGGCCCTGGCTCTCAAGGCACGTGCCGAACAGGACGACTTTGCGGAGCTCGCCAAACGGCACTCGGTCTGTGCCAGCGCTCCGGGGGGCGGAGATCTTGGCTCCATCCGCCGCGAGGATGTCGACCCGGCCTTTGCCGAAGCCGCGTTCCGCCAGGCGGTTGGCGACGTCGGCGAGCCGGTCAGGACGCCCTACGGCTACCACCTGATCAAGGTGACCGCTCACGACCTTCCGGCACCGCCGACCCTTGACGCGTCGCGCGGCCGGATCATCGGTTTTCTGAAGAGGGCCAGGGGGGCGCAGCTGCTCCAGGAATGGGTTGCCGAGCTGCGGCGGGGCGCCGAGATCGTCATGCACGATAATTGATGAACTCGAATGATTTTTTAGCGGTGAGGGGTTGAAATGTACCCGTCACCTCCTAGACTTATACTCTGGTCCTGAATCTAATCAAGGTATGCTCCCGGTCAGCCGGGCGCCCCATGATTCAGGCGGAAGCCAGCCGGTTTCTCCGGCTGGTTGCGCGATGGTTGCTTCCGGTCGAGCCGTCGCGCAATTGCAACGACAACCCGTGAGGAAGCCAATGGATCTCGTCATCAAAGAACGCGGTAAAACCTTCGGAAAAGCTCACCATGCACGCATCGCCGAAATCCGGCAGCATCTAGCAACTGTGACCTCGCGTGAGGACGCCGAAGCCCTGCTGGTCCTGGCTGACGCCCTGCTGGTGTACAGTCATTCCCATGTCCTGCTCAAGCTCACCGCCAGCGAACTGCTGGATTGGCTCAAGGATTTCCTCGATTTTCTGCGGCATCGTGACGAAGAGGTCAAGGTTGCCGCCTACCTGCCCGAGACCTCCGGCTCCTCTTTCCTGCTGGTCAATACCCCGGATGTCCCCTACCTGGTCGATTCCCTGAAGACCATCCTGCAGCAGCTGCCGCAGCGGGCCCTGATCATTTCCCACCCGATCTTCTCGGTGCAGCGCAGCGATGGCAAGCTCGTCTCACTCAGGGACAAGTCCGATGGGGCGCCCTACGAATCGTTCATGCTGGTCCATTTCGAGGGCGTCCGTGACCTTGAAACGGCCACTATCGAAGAGAATGTGCGCAGGATCCTGACCGTCGCCCAGACCGTCGGGCGCGAGCGTCGGAATCTCGAAAAAAAACTCGGCAGCCTCAAGGATCTTGCGGGCACCAGAGATCAGGGCGACTTTGTCACCTGGCTGCTGAACGGCAATTTTATCTGTTTCGGCTATGCCGCGGTTGAGATCACCGGATCGGACCAGGGGGCGTTCAAATCCCGTCTGGCCGGCGCGCCAATCGGCTGGCTGCCGCAGACGCTCTTCAATCAGTCCAAAGGGGCTGCGCCCCTGCAATTGACCGCCGGGGCCAAGCGCCTGCTGGCGCGTAAAAACCCCCTGGTCGTCGACGTCCTCGACGAACAGAGCCCCCTCTACCAGAAGGACAACCTGATCTACCTGGGCTTCCGTGAGCACGGTCAGGGCGACCACCGGGTTGAGCATCTCTTTGTCGGCCTGTTCTCACAGAACAGCATCAACGAACTGGCGGTCAACGTTGAGCCGCTCAAGGACAAACTGCTCGCCACCTTGAGGCGCCAGGATATCCAGGACGACAGTTACGACTACCGCAAAGTCGTCGAGATCTTCAACACCTTCCCCAAGATCGAAATGTTCTTCCTCTCCGAGGGGGAACTGGACCGGCTGGTGCAGTCCTTCGTCAGCCTGCAGCGCCAACAGTCGGTCAAGCTGGTGGTGACGCGCAGCCTGAGCGTGCGTGGCATCACGCTGCTGGTCATCATGCCCCGCGACTACTACGGCCGCGATTCGGTCCGGCGCATGGAGGCCTATCTCGGGCGCTTCCTGTCTGCCGAGCATGTCACGTCCCGGGTGATCCACTTCTACTCCGAATATGTCAGTCTGCACTTCCGGGTCGTGCCCCATGGCGAGCAGGTCAGGATCGACATCGATGCCCTGGAGAAAGTCCTGACCGACCTGACCCGCCCATGGGATGAAAAGCTGCGCCTGTTGCTGATGCGGGGCGGTAAGGGCAGCAAAGGCATGTCGTTGTGGCGCCGTTACATCAACGCCTTCCCCAACGAGTACAAGGACCTGACTCACCCACGGTTCGCGGTCAGGGACGTGCGCGCGATCGAACAGGTCTTAAAGAGCGGCGAGGAGGGCTTCGATCTCTGGGGGCCTTTCCAGGAAAGCCAGGAATCCTACCGCCTGCAGTTCTACAGCCTCAAGCAGAGCTGTCTCAACGAACTGATGCCGTTTCTCGAGAATCTCAACCTGGCCGTTGTCGATGAAGTCGATTTCAACCTCGAGATCGACGAGCGTGCGGTCTACGTCAAAAGCTTCTCGGTGCGCAACATCCAGGCCGAGGCCAAGTCCCTGGCATCCCAGCGCGACAACCTGCTGGACATTCTCAAGGGCCTGCGCAAAGGGACCATCGAAGACGATTACCTCAATCGCCTCATGGTCCTGACCGGTCTCGACTGGAAGGAGATCGATGTCTTCCGGGCCTACCGCAACTACTATTTCCAGTTGGGCAACCCCTTCACCAAGCGGCGTGCCGCTTTTGCCCTGATCAACAATCCCCAGGCGGCCCTGCTGCTGTTCAGGTATTTCGAGGCGCGCTTCCAGCCGAACCCGGACTGGCAGGATCCGATCATGCGCGAAGAGCAGGCCATCATGCCGATCCGCATGGCTTTGTCGCAGACCCTCGACCGGATCAGCGATATCAACGAGGACCGCATCCTGCGCAGCCTTTTCAACCTGATCGATTCGACGATCCGCACCAACTTCTTCCTGCGGCGCAACGATCCCGACTATTTCCTCTCCTTCAAGATCAGCGCCATCGGCATCATCGACATGCCGTTCCCGCGCCCGATGTTCGAGACCTACGTGCATTCCGCCAGTATGGAGGGTATTCACCTGCGCGGCGGCAAGGTGGCCCGCGGCGGCATCCGCTGGTCGGACCGCCCCGACGATTTCCGCACCGAGGTGCTCGGCCTGATGAAAACGCAGATGACCAAGAACGCCCTGATCGTCCCGGTCGGCTCCAAGGGCGGCTTCGTGGTCAAAACCCCGTATGTGACCCGCGAAGAGGGGGGTGAGCTGTCCCGCAAGGCTTATATCACCCTGATGCGCGGCCTGCTCGACCTGGTCGACAACCGGGTGGCCGGGCAAATCGAGAGACCGAAGGGCGTGGTCGTCTACGATGATGCCGACCCCTACCTGGTGGTGGCGGCCGACAAGGGCACTGCGCACCTGCCTGATACCGCGAACAGCGTCAGCCTGGCGTACCGCTTCTGGCTCGGCGACGCCTTCGCCAGCGGCGGCTCGGTAGGTTACGACCACAAGAAGCTCGGGATTACCGCCCGCGGTGCCTGGGAGTGCGTCAAGCGGCATTTCCGCGAACTGGGCACAGATATCCAGAGTGATGATTTTACGGTGGTCGGCATCGGCGACATGAGCGGCGACGTGTTCGGCAACGGCATGCTGCTGTCGAAGCACATCCGCCTCCTCGCGGTCTTCAACCATCTGCACATTTTCCTCGATCCCGATCCGGACCCGGCGCGCTCATGGCAGGAACGCAAGCGTCTGTTCGACAAACCGCGCTCGAACTGGAGTGACTACAATCCCGAGCTGATCTCCGAGGGAGGCGGCGTCTGGGAAAGGGCCTCCAAGGAGATTCCCCTCTCGCCCGCTGTGCAGAAATGGCTCGGTGTCCGCCATGCGACCATGGAAGGGGAGGAGCTGATCCGGCGCATGCTGGTCGCCGAAGTCGACCTGCTCTGGAATGGCGGCATCGGCACCTACGTCAAATCGACCCAGGAGAAGAACGCCGATGTCGGCGACCGGGCCAACGACAACGTGCGCGTCAGCGCCTCGCAGGTCAGAGCCAAGGTCATCGGCGAAGGCGGCAACCTCGGCCTGACCCAGGCCGCCCGCATCGAGTACGCCATGGCCGGCGGCCTGATCAACACCGATGCGATCGACAATTCCGCCGGGGTTGACACCTCCGACCACGAGGTTAACCTGAAGATCTTCTTCCAGCACCTGCGCGAAACCGGCGTGATCAAGACCGAGCGCACCCGCAACCGGCAGCTGCAGGAGGTCGAAAACGATGTCTGCGAGCAGGTCCTGGCCAACAACTACACGCAGAGCCTCTGCCTCTCCCTGGACCTGCTGCGCTGCCAGCACGACAGTGAACCGTTTATCGACCTGGCGGAACGCCTGGCCAACGCCGGGCTGCTCGACCGCCAGGGTGAAGCGCTGCCTTCGCGCAAGGAGCTGACCTCGAGGGGGCAGGGGTACCAGCGTCCGGAGCTGTCGATCCTGCTCGCCTACAGCAAGATGCAGCTTTTCCAGGCCCTGCTCGAGAGCAGCCTGCCCGACCAGGAGTCGGCCCAGGTCTTTCTGCAGCACTATTTCCCGGAGAAGATGCAGAAGCGTTACAGTGCGCAGATCCTCTCCCACCCCTTGCGACGCGAAATCATCGCCACGATGATCACCAACCGGGTGGTGGACCATGCCGGCTGCGCCTTCCTGAACAGCCTGGTCCGGCAGGTCGGCGCCACCCTCGTCGAGGGGGTCACGGCCTACCTGGTGTTCGATCAGGTCCTCAATGGCACGGCGGTCCGTCAGCTGGTCATGGCGGCCGACAACAAAATGTCGGCCGATCGGCAATACGAGATCCTGCTCGACCTGGAAAAGACCCTGGAAGGGCTGTGCCGCCAGGCTATCGAGCAGGGTTTGACGGTGCGCCTCGACAAGGAGTGCGTCACCAACTACCGGCAGCGCCTGACCACCTTCCGCAACCACCTGGAAGAGCTGCTGCCGGCGGTTGAATGGCAGCTGTGCAAGGATGCCTCCGCGGAGCTGGCCGGCGAGGGCTTCCCTGCCGACATGGCACTCGACATGGCCAGCTACCAGTACCTGCTCGGGTTCCTGCCCGCGGTCCACATCGCCGAGGCGATCGGGGCCGACCTGCTGACCGTGACCACGGCGATGGGCGAGACGCGTCTGCGGCTGAAGATGCCCCAGGTGATGGCGAGCCTCCACGAATATACCCCCCATGACCGCTGGGACAAGATGGCCCTGTCCGGCCTGCGTGGTGCCTTTATCAAGCAGATCGTCAAGCTGACCAGCATGATTGTCGCCGAAGGGCGGGGCACCTCCGATTTCCTCGCCGCTAGGCGGCAGCGCCTCGACTACTATCTCGGCCTGCTTGAGACGCTGCGTTCGAGTACGCCGACCAGCACCAGCCCGTACATGGTCCTGCTGCGGGCGCTGGAGGCGATTGAGGATTAGTTCAGGAGCGCGTGGCGTGTGGCGCGTGGTGCGAGTCACCAGCAAACCACCCGTCACCTGAATTTTATGAAACAGGCTGGACTCGGTCCGGGGCTTGTGCTATAGACTAAAACGCTTTTTG
>JAHEDT010000107.1 GCA_024641085.1 Geobacteraceae bacterium
AAGCTGTAAGCTGTAAGCTGTAAGCTGTAAGCTGTAAGCTGTAAGCTGTAAGCTGTAAGCTGTAAGCTGTAAGCTGTAAGCTGTAAGCAATAAAGACCAAGAGCGGGTTGCCGGTCAAGTCTGATATCAAGCGGGCAATGAGTCTTGCCAACCCCCCAGCCTTCAGTTTTCGCAGCCCGGGATTACAAACGGTTGTAGCCGTTCAATGCGGCGACCCGGTAGGCTTCGGCCATGGTGGGATAATTGAACGTCGTATTGATGAAATACTTGATCGTGTTGTGCGGTGCCGGCTGGGTCATGATCGCCTGGCCGATGTGCAGGATTTCCGCGGCATTGTGGCCAAAACAGTGGATGCCAAGGATCTCAAGCGTTTCCCGGTGAAAGAGCAGCTTGAGCATACCGGCCTTGTGATCGGTGATCTGTCCGCGGGCCAGGCTGCGGAAGAAGGAATGCCCCACTTCGTACGGGATACGTTTTTGCGTCAGCTCGCTCTCCGTACCACCGAGGCAGCTGATCTCCGGCGAGGTGTAGATACCAGTTGGAATATCCCGGACCAGGCGTTCGTCGCAGAAGCCGTCAGCGATATGGGTCCCGGCGAATCGGCCCTGATCATAAGCGGCACTCGCCAGATTGGGGAAACCGACGATGTCGCCGACCGCGTAGATGTGTGGCAGCGCGGTCTGGTAGGCCTCGTTGACGCTGACGTTGCCGCGATGGTCGATGCCGATGCCGAGTTCTTCGAGACCCATCCCTGCGGAATTGCCGGTACGGCCGTTGGCCCACAATAGCATGTCCGATTTGATGATCTTGCCGGTGGCCAGGTGCAGGACAACCCCTTGTTCGTGGACTTCGACCCTTTCATACTCCTCGTTCTGACGGATCACGATCCCCTGCTCGTCACGCATGTGATAGCTGAGGGCGTTGCTGATCTCTTCATCGAGATACTCGAGCAGGCGCTCGCGGGTGTTGACCAGATTGACTTTCACACCCAGGTCCTTGAATGCCGAGGCGTATTCGCAGCCGATCACGCCGGCCCCGTAGACGGTCAGCGTGCCGGGCAGCTCGCGCATCTGCAGGATTGTATCGCTGTCGACCACCCGCGAGTTGTCGAAATCGACATCATCAGGATGATAGGGATGCGAACCGGTCGCAATCACGAAATAGTTCGCCGTGAACTGACGCCTGCTCCCGGAGTTGTCGGCCACCTCCACGGTGCGCCCGTCGACAAAGCGCGCATGCCCGACGATCACTTCGACACCGTTGCGCCCGTAGAAGCCCTCTCGGTCGCGGACCTGCTGGCTGACCACATCATCCACGACGGCAATCAGATCATCGGCGCTCAGCTTGACCGGCTGGCAGACCCGGCTGAAGAGACGGCTTTTCCTTTGCTCTGAATACTGGCGGACCAGGTGAATCAGGGCTTTGCTCGGAATCGTTCCCCAGTGCGTGCAGCCGCCCCCGACCAGGGTGTGGCTTTCAACGATGGCCACTGATTTTCCGGCCTTGGCCAGCTTGATCGAAGCACCTTCGCCGCCCGGGCCGCTGCCAATGACGATCACATCAAAATGACTTTTCAGGGTATCCATAGAAATTTTCTACTTACGTCTCCAGGAAGCACCAATACCAGGCCTGTCATTACGCCACAGGTTCTAGAATAAAGGAAATCAATAACTTTGCAATAGCGGGGTGGCGAAAGAGTCCCCGCCGGCCGGCTACTCTGATGCGTTGACTTGCTGCAACACTTGCGGGGTTACAGATTTCTCCCAACCTTCACGGATTCGGCAGTGGGTTTCCCTGGTAAAGAACACTGCGATCACTGACAGGCAGGTGCATATGAATAACCACCAAAACGCGGACAGATAGGCATCGTGGCTGTAGATCCGCGCGCCGGCGACCAGCAGGCCGTCCCAATGGCTGTCAAGAATTCGTCCCAGGCACTGCTGCAAGACCGCCGCAAACCCCAGAACGGACATATTGACAACCCCCCCTACGGCACCGGAAGCCCCTGGATGGTTGGCTTCCCGAGAGAAGGCAAAGCCGATGATCAGCCCACCGGAGGTAAAACCGATCGCCGCGAACAGGGGGAACAGCAGCAGTGAGGGAAGATCTTGCCAGAACATGAAGACCCCCCACAAGGCTGCGGTCAGCGCATTGGCCAGCAGATAAGGGCCCTTGCGTCGCCCCAGGCGATCTGACACGGCACCCAGGGTTGGCCCGCCCACGGCCCAGGCCACCAGCATGGTCGAGGTCAAGGTGGCAGCATAGCTTCGATCCACGCCATAAACCTGAACCAGGTAGGGCACGCCCCACAGACCGGCAAAGACCAGGACTGGAGCAGCGGACAGGCCGCCGGCCATGAACAGCAGCCAGGTATCGCGCTGCACCAAGACCAGACGCAAAGCCCGCAATGGACGAAGAGCGCCGCTCTCCAAAACGGATGCGTGCGCATAACTTCGATAGCCACGCTCATGGGGGTCATCCCTGACGAGGAGCCAGATGATTCCGGCCATGGCCAGGGTCACCAGTGCGCTGGCCACCATGCTGGCCCGCCAGCCGAAGGCCGAGACTGCAGCGGACAAGGGCACCCCGGCAATCACTCCGCCCAGGTTGCCAAGTAAAAGGGCCACGCCGGTCACGGTGGCGAAACGGTTGGTGGGGAACCAGTGCCCGGCCAGCTTCATGCAGGTCACAAAGGCAACCCCCACGGAGGCGCCAACCAGTCCGCGGCCGAGGTACGCCAGCCAGAAATTTCCGGCCAATCCGAACACCAGCGTGCCGATCGCCGCCAGCAGGGCAGCAATCGTGCTCAGGCGGCGAGGGCCGATTCCGTCAGCCAGCAGGCCGCTGGGGATCTGCACCGCCGCATAAGCGTAAAAATACGCGGCCGAGAGGTTCCCCAGCAGAGCGCCACCAATTTCAAAGTCCCGCATGAGGTTGTCCACCATCACGGCTGGAGCAACCCGCTGGAAAAAACCGATCAGATAGAGGCTTGCAACCAGGCCCCACATTACCCATGAGAGCCAAACCGGGGCATTACGTGTCATTATATCTATATCCTGTTGTCAACATGCGGCTTTGAGGGTGTGAAGCGGTTCGACCAGGCGATTTCAGCGCATCACAGCAGAACGACGGCAGTCGCGACCTGGTCAGAAGATGAGCAGTTTGAGAGCAAACACCAGCACCGTCAGAGAGACCAGTCGTTTGATCCAGTCATGGCCCTTTTTCACCGCCACGTGGGTGGCGATCCAGCCGCCGACCGAATTGCCTGCCGCCAGGGCGAACCCCAGTCCATAATTGACCTGACCGTGATAAATGAACACACCCAGGGCGACAAAAGTGAAGCAGAAGATCACGATCACTTTGACGGCATTGATTTTGATCAGGTCGAAGCCATGAACCAGCAGTCCGGTAATAATAATAAAGCCGACACCGGCCTGCACAAAACCGCCGTAAACCCCGATCACAAAGAAGCTGAGCAGCAGAAACAGGGTCCGCAGTGGCGTAAAGTGAGTCACCTGGATGTTCAGCCGCTTCGCCGGATCGATCAGGGTCAGGGCGAGCACACCGAGCATGATCCCGGCCAGCAGACGCCGGAACATGAGATCATCGATGTCGATCGCCAGGTTTGCGCCAACATAGCTGCCGAGCAGGGCCGGAATGGTACAGAGGAGCGCCAGCCGGGCCGGGAAATACCCCTGGCGGCGAAAACCGGCGATCGCGAAGATGTTCTGGCAGAAAATCGCAATTCGGTTCGTACCATTGGCAACCGCCGCAGGGAGGCCGAGGAAGATCAGGAGCGGCAGAGTCAGCAGCGAGCCGCCCCCTGCCATGACATTGAGAAATCCGGCAACCATGCCAACCAGGATGAGGACCGGCACCTGCCAAATATATGGATCCATGTTCGCTTCACTTTCCGAAAGGTTTGAGGCTGCTTCTGCGGCGGGGGCCTTGCATCAACATCCCGAGATTAATCACCAGAGGTGCATGGAATCCTTGAACAGCATCTCTAGATCTTCAGCCGCGACCGGCCGCGGGGACAGCTTCGTGACCCGGTGCTGGGGAAGCGTCCCTTCCACGAGCGCAGGGATATCGGCGGCGGTAAT
>JAHEDT010000056.1 GCA_024641085.1 Geobacteraceae bacterium
CTGCGCCGCCCTTCGTGGACAGCACCTTCGTGATCGCTGCCGTCAGAGTCGTCTTGCCGTGGTCAACGTGACCGATCGTCCCGATGTTGACATGGGGCTTAGTCCGTTCAAACTTGGCTTTGGCCATGGTCGTGTCTCCTTATATTCGTTTTGCTCTAAAGTTAATTCATCAACCCTTGGTCTTGCTGACAATCTCTTCAGCAATCGCCTTGGGCACTTGTTCGTAATGATTGAACGTCATCGTGTAAGTGGCACGACCCTGGGTCGAACTACGCAGGTCCGTCGAATAACCGAACATGCTGGACAGGGGCACATGGGCGCTGACCACCTGTGCATTACCGCGCGCCTCCATGCCGGAGACACGGCCGCGCCTGCTGTTCAGATCGCCCATGACTTCGCCGAGGTACTCTTCGGGGGCAACGACCTCGACGGCCATGATCGGCTCGAGCAGTACCGGCTTGGCCTTGGCGGCACCTTCTTTCAGGCCCATCGAACCGGCGATCTTGAATGCCATTTCCGATGAGTCAACATCATGATAGGAACCGTCGAAACAGGTTACCCGCAGATCGACCAACGGGAACCCGGCCAGGATCCCATTCTGGGCCGCCTGCTGGGCGCCGACGCCTACGGCAGGGATGTATTCCTTGGGGATAACGCCGCCTTTGATCGCGTCGACATATTCGAACCCGCTGCCAGGCTCCAGGGGCTCCAGGCGCAGCCAGCAGTCGCCATACTGGCCACGACCACCGGATTGACGCACAAACTTGCCCTGGACTTCAACCGTCTTGGTGATCGACTCACGGTAGGCCACCTGGGGGGCGCCGATGTTAGCCTCGACCTTGAACTCACGCCTCATGCGGTCGACGATAATCTCCAGGTGCAGTTCACCCATGCCAGAGATAATCACCTGACCGGTCTCCTCGTCGGTGCGTACACGCAAAGAGGGGTCTTCCTGCACCAGCTTGCCAAGGGCAATGCCCATGCTCTGCTGGTCGCTCTTGGTTTTCGGCTCAATAGCGATATGGATAACCGGCTCCGGAAACTCCATCGCTTCGAGGAGGCAGACATCCTTGTCGTCGCAGAGGGTATCGCCGGTGGTCGTGTACTTCAGACCGACCGCGGCAGCGATGTCGCCGGAGTACACCTGCTTGATCTCTTCGCGCTTGTTCGCATGCATCTTGAGCAGGCGACCGAAACGCTCCTTTTTGCCCTTGGTGGAGTTAAGGACGTGGGCGCCTGACTCGGCGACCCCGGAGTAAACCCGGAAAAAGGTCAGTTGCCCGACAAACGGGTCGGTCATAACCTTGAATGCCAGTGAAGAGAAGGGACCCTTGTCGTCAGCAGGCCGCGTCAACTCCTCCTTGGTATCGGGATGCACCCCTTTGATGGCGGGCACGTCCAGAGGGGAAGGCATGTAATCGATGACGGCATCAAGCAGGGTCTGAACACCCTTGTTCTTGAATGCCGAGCCACAGAACACCGGATTGATCTTCAGGTCGGAGGTAACGCGACGCACGGCGCTCTTGATCTCGGCGACACTCAAGTCCTCGCCGCCGAGGTACTTCTCCATCAGCGCATCATCGTGTGAGCTGACCTCCTCGAGCATGAACTCGCGGGCTGCCTCAGCATCCTCGAGCAGATCGGCCGGAATGTCAGACACTTCGTATTTGGCGCCGAGAGACTCGTTGTCCCAGATAATGGCCTTCATCTCGACGAGGTCGATAACCCCGCGGAAGAGGTCTTCCTGGCCGATCGGCAGCTGCAGAGGAACCGGATTGGCGCCCAGACGATCGCGCATCATCTTGACGCCGCGACTGAAGTCGGCACCAACGCGATCCATCTTGTTAATGAAGGCAATACGGGGAACGGCGTACTTGTCGGCCTGGCGCCAGACAGTCTCCGACTGCGGCTCAACGCCGCCGACCGAACAGAACACAGCGACGGCGCCGTCCAGCACACGTAAAGAACGCTCGACTTCGATAGTAAAATCTACGTGACCGGGAGTATCGATAATGTTGATGCGGTGATCGTGCCAGAAACAGGTGGTTGCAGCGGAGGTAATGGTGATACCACGTTCCTGCTCCTGCTCCATCCAGTCCATGGTGGCAGCGCCGTCATGAACTTCACCGATCTTGTGGGAAACGCCAGTGTAATAAAGAATACGCTCGGTAGTCGTGGTCTTGCCGGCATCTATATGTGCCATGATGCCGATATTACGGGTTTTATCAAGTGCTACTTTGCGAGCCACAGCAGTTCGTCCTCCGCGCCTTACCAGCGATAATGCGCGAAGGCCTTGTTAGCCTCGGCCATGCGATGCGTATCTTCACGCTTCTTGACAGCAGTCCCGCGGTTACCGGCTGCATCCATAAATTCTGCAGCAAGACGCTCCTGCATGGTTTTTTCACCACGTTTGCGCGCGAAGCCGACGATCCAGCGGATCGCCAGGGCGTTGCGGCGCTCGGAGCGGACCTCTACCGGAACCTGGTAGGTAGAACCACCAACACGACGGGACTTGACTTCGACAGACGGACGAACGTTCTCGATGGCCTTCTTGAAGACCTCGACCGGTTCATCGCCGGAACGAGACTTGATCAGGTCAAAAGCACCGTAAACGATCTGCTCAGCCGTGCTCTTCTTGCCATCAAGCATCAGACCATTGATGAACTTGGCCACCAGTCGATCGTGGTATTTGGGATCAGGCAGGATAACCCGCTTGGCTACTTCTCTTCTTCTCGGCATGACGTCCTCTTCGTACCTCTCAATTACTTGGGCCGCTTGGCACCGTATCTGGAACGCGACTGCTTACGGTCTTTAACCCCCGCCAGGTCTAGAGCCCCGCGAACGATCGTATAACGAACGCCCGGAAGGTCTTTCACTCGACCACCGCGGACCAGAACCACAGAGTGCTCCTGAAGGTTATGGCCGACACCCGGGATATACGAGGTCACCACCATCCCGTTGGTTAGACGGACACGAGCGACCTTGCGAAGCGCCGAGTTAGGCTTTTTCGGGGTCGTGGTGTACACGCGGGTGCAAACACCGCGCTTTTGTGGGTTGCCCCTCAGCGCAGGTGCTGTCGACTTGTCTTGCTTGTTTTCACGACCCATACGGATCAACTGGTTGATCGTCGGCATCGAATCACTCCCGATTTTGCGTATTCATGACGTTAAAAGAACGGATTTTCCCGCAGGGGAAAACTCGCAGAATCTATCAAAGCGAGCCTCCCCTGTCAAGAACTTTTAAAACAAGTTGAAACTTTTTACCGCTGACCCGAAAAACTATTCCAGATCAGTATCTTCGGCTTCATCCGCCGGTGAGGCCACCATCATTTCGGCTAACTCATCGTCGTAATTATCTGCATCCTCGTCGATTTCCTCAGGTTCCGGCAGCCGCTCTTCCGGGTCCTCGATGAGGAGTGTTGCACTGCGGTACTTGGACACGCCGGTACCGGCCGGAATCAGACGGCCCATGATGACATTCTCCTTGAGCCCGCGCAGACAATCGACTTTACCTTCGATGGCCGCCTGGGTAAGCACCTTGGTGGTCTCCTGGAAGGAGGCCGCCGAGATGAAGGATTCCGTCGACAGCGAGGCCTTGGTGATGCCGAGCATAAGCGGCTCGCCAACCGCCGGCTTGCCGTCTTCGGCCAGGACCCGCTGGTTTTCTTCATCGAACTGCCAGCGTTCCACCTGGTCGTCGACCAGGAAACGGGTGTCACCGACTTCCTTGATTTTCACGCGGCGCAGCATCTGGCGTACAATCACCTCGATGTGCTTGTCGTTGATCTTGACGCCCTGCAGGCGGTAGACCTCCTGGACTTCGTCGACCAGGTATTTGGCCAATTCCTTTTCACCAAGCACCCGCAGGATGTCGTGCGGGTTGCTGGAGCCATCCATGAGCGGCTCGCCGGCGCGCACGAAATCACCCTCGTGAACACTGATATGCTTACCCTTGGGAATCAGGTACTCCTTGGGCTCGCCGATTTCCGGGGTAACCACAACCTTGCGCTTGCCTTTGGAATCCTTGCCGAAAGCAACCACCCCGTCGATCTCGGTGATCACGGCGAACTCTTTCGGCTTGCGCGCTTCGAAGAGTTCGGCAACCCGCGGCAGACCGCCGGTGATGTCCTTGGTTTTGGTGGTTTCACGGGGGATCTTGGCCAGGATGTCGCCCGAGCTGACCATGGTGTCTTCCTGGATCAGGATGTTGGCCCCGACCGGCATCATGCAGCGCTGGAGCGTCTTGTTGTGCTCATCCTTGATCGAAACGCGCGGGCGCTTGTCGGCGGCCTTGGTTTCGATGATGACTTTGCGCGACAGACCCGTCACATCATCGACCTGCTCTTCAACTGTCAAGCCTTCGATCAGATCGCCAAAGCGCACCTTGCCCGACGCTTCGGAAAGGATCGGCATGGTGAAGGGGTCCCATTCTGCAAGGACCATCCCCTTGGTGACGGCATCACCTTCACCGGCCATCAGCCGGGCACCGTAAACAACGCCGTGGCGTTCACGTTCACGACCGGTTTCGTCCACCACGGCGACTTCGGCGTTGCGGTTCATGGCCACCAGGAAGTTTTCACTGTTCCTGGCAGTCGACAGGTTGATGTACTTGAGAGTCCCTTCGGAGCGTGCCTCGAGGGCGGTTTGTTCGGCCTGGCGCGATGCGGTACCACCGATATGGAAGGTCCGCATGGTGAGCTGGGTGCCGGGCTCGCCGATCGACTGGGCGGCGATCACACCGACCGCCTCGCCGAGGTTGACGACATGGCCGCGGGCCAGGTCGCGACCGTAGCAGCAGGCGCAGATGCCCCGGCGGCTCTGGCAGGTCAGGACCGAGCGGATCTTGATCTTTTCGATCCCGGCATCTTCGACCTTCTGCACCAGGGCTTCGTCGATTTCCTGGTTGGCTTCGATCAGGACCTCGTCTGTGACCGGATCGACAATATCCTCCAGGGCGGTCCGACCGAGAATCCGGTCGCCGAGCGGTTCGATAACCTCACCCCCCTCAATCAGAGAGCTGATGTTGATGCCGTCCAGGGTGCCGCAATCGTCTTCCATAATGATTGCATCCTGAGCCACGTCGACCAGGCGACGGGTCAGGTAACCGGAGTTGGCGGTCTTGAGCGCGGTATCGGCCAGACCCTTGCGGGCACCGTGGGTCGAGATGAAGTACTGGAGCACAGTGAGGCCTTCACGGAAGTTGGCCGTAATCGGCGTCTCGATGATCGAGCCGTCCGGCTTGGCCATCAGACCACGCATACCGGCCAGCTGGCGGATCTGCTGGTGACTGCCGCGCGCTCCGGAATCGGCCATCATATGGATCGGGTTGAATGAGGGCACTTTGACCTCTTCACCGTCCGGCGAAAGGACGGTCTCGACCGCCAGCTTGGACAGCATTGTCTGAGCGATATCTTCCGTACACTTGGCCCAGATGTCGATGACCTTGTTGTAGCGTTCGCCGTCGGTAATCAAACCCTCGGTGTACTGCCCCTGGATCTCCTTGACTTCGTCGACCGCCGCCGTGATGAATTCTTCCTTCGACTCGGGGATAACCATGTTGTCCAGGCAGATTGAAATCCCCGCCAGGGAAGAGAACCGGAAGCCGGTTTCCTTGAGCTTGTCAGCCAGGATAACAGTTTCCTTGTTGCCGGCGAGACGGAAGCAGACGTCAATGAGCTCACCGACATGCTTCTTGTTCATGACCCGGTTGATGTAGGAGAACGGGATGACGTCGGGAACGACTTCGCGCAGCAGCACGCGACCAACGGTCGTTTCGACGATTTCCGGCGCCTGGTCAACGGCGGGCTCGATGCGAACCTTGATTTTGGCCTGCAGGGCGGTCTCTTCGGCATCGTAGGCCATGCGGACTTCATCCGGAGAAGCGAAAATCTTGTTTTCGCCCTTGGAGAAGGTCCGCTCACGGGTCATGTAGTAGAGACCGAGGACCATGTCCTGGGACGGCACGATAATCGGCTTGCCATGCGCCGGCGAGAGGATGTTGTTGGTCGACATCATCAGGACGCGGGTTTCAATCTGACTCTCCACCGACAGGGGCAGGTGAACCGCCATCTGGTCGCCGTCGAAGTCGGCGTTGAACGCCGTACATACCAGCGGGTGCAGCTGGATCGCCTTGCCCTCGATGAGAACCGGCTCAAACGCCTGGATACCAAGACGGTGCAGGGTCGGTGCACGGTTCAGCATGACCGGGTGTTCCTTGATGACTTCCTCGAGAACGTCCCAGACTTCTGGGCGCTCGCGTTCGACCAGTTTCTTGGCGCTCTTGATCGTCGTGCAGTAACCGCGCTCTTCCAGCTTGTTGTAGATGAACGGCTTGAACAGCTCGAGAGCCATCTTTTTGGGCAGGCCGCACTGATGCAGCTTCAGTTCGGGACCGACCACGATAACCGAGCGACCGGAATAATCGACGCGTTTGCCAAGCAGGTTCTGACGGAAACGGCCCCCCTTGCCCTTGAGCATATCGGAAAGCGACTTGAGTGGCCGCTTGTTCGGCCCGGTAATCGCCCGGCCGCGCCGGCCATTGTCAAACAGGGCGTCGACCGCCTCCTGCAGCATGCGTTTTTCATTGCGGATAATAACTTCCGGGGCGCGCAGCTCCATCAACCGTTTGAGTCGGTTGTTGCGGTTGATCACCCGACGGTAGAGGTCGTTGAGGTCGGACGTCGCGAAACGGCCGCCATCCAGCGGCACCAGGGGCCGCAGCTCCGGGGGCAGGACCGGGATGGTTTCGAGGATCATCCATTCGGGCCGGTTGCCGCTCTGGATGAAGGCATCGGCAACCTTGAGACGCTTGGCCACCTTCTTGCGTTTGGCTTCGCTGGTCGCGTCGATCATCTCGGCCCGCAGCGTGGTCGTCAGTTCATCCAGCTCGAGGCCGGCCAGCAGTTCACGAACCGCTTCCGCGCCCATTCCGACGGTAAACTGGCCGGCGTACTCGTCCATCGCCTCGCGATATTTCTCTTCCGAGAGGATTTGCCCGGCATCGAGGCCGCTCTCGCCCTTGTCCAGGACGATATAGGCTTCGAAATAGAGAATCCGCTCGAGTTCTTTGAGGGTCAGGTCAAGCAGCGTCGCAATCCGGCTGGGCAGTGACTTGAGGAACCAGATGTGGGCGACCGGGCAGGCCAGGTCGATGTGGCCGAGCCGCTCACGGCGCACCTTGCTCGGGATGACCTCGACACCGCACTTTTCGCAGACGATGCCACGGTGTTTCATGCGCTTGTACTTGCCGCAATTGCACTCGTAATCTTTGGTCGGGCCAAAGATCTTGGCGCAGAAGAGGCCATCACGCTCCGGCTTGAAGGTCCGGTAGTTGATGGTTTCCGGCTTCTTAACCTCGCCGAAAGACCGCTCCCTGATCTTTTCCGGCGAAGCGACAGAAAGACGAATCGCATTGAAGTTCAGTGGGTCTTTCGGTCGCTCAAACAGGCTGTAAATATCTTCCAAGACACATCCTCCTTTTCAGGATGGGGGGTTCGCAGCAGTATCAGTCCTCTTCTTCTTCGAGCAGCTCGACATCGAGGCAGAGCGCCTGAAGCTCTTTGATAAGGACGTTGAACGATTCCGGCAGACCGGCTTCCAGGGTGTGTTTGCCCTTGACGATCGCCTCGTAGATCCTGGTCCGGCCGGCCACGTCATCCGACTTGACCGTGAGGAACTCCTGCAGTGCGTGTGCGGCACCGTAGGCTTCCATGGCCCAGACTTCCATCTCGCCGAGACGCTGGCCGCCGAACTGCGCCTTGCCGCCCAGCGGTTGCTGGGTGACCAGGCTGTAGGGGCCGATGCTCCGGGCGTGGATCTTGTCGTCGACCAGATGGTGCAACTTGAGCATGTACATGACGCCGACGGTGACCTTCTCTTTGAAGGCTTCTCCGGTGCGGCCGTCGTGCAGGGTCATCTGACCGTCCAGCGGCATGCCGGAGCGCTCCAGTTCGCTCTTGATCTGGTCCTCATGGACACCCTCGAAAACCGGCGACGCCATGGGGACACCGAGGCTCAGGCGCTGGGCCAGGGTGTTGACGTCTTCGTCGCGCAGTTCATCGATGAAGGTGTTCAGTTCCTTATTGCCGTAGACGTCCTTGATCTGCTTGCGCAGCCTTGCCGGATCCGTCATCTTGTCGATGGCCGCCTGAATCTGCTGGCCGAGGCCGTGAGAGGCCAGGCCGAGATGGGTTTCCAGGATCTGACCGACGTTCATACGGGAGGGGACGCCCAACGGGTTGAGGACGATCTCGACCGGGGACCCATCTTCAAGATAGGGCATATCCTCTTCCGGCAGGATCCGTGACAACACGCCCTTGTTGCCGTGGCGGCCGGCCATCTTGTCACCGACGGACAGCTTGCGCTTGATGGCGATATACACCTTGACCATCTTGATGACGCCCGGCGGCAGGTCATCGCCACGCTTGAGTTTTTCGATCTTGTCGGCGAAGACCGTCTTGATGATCTCTTCGCGCTCGCTCAGTCTCCTGGCGGTTTCGGCCACCCGGGCCTCGGCCGCTTCGTCATCCAGAGCCAGTTCTCCCCAGAGGCTGAACGGAATCGACTCCAGTGCGTTCGGAGTGATCTTGCGCCCCTTGGGCAGCAGGGTCTTGCCTTCGCGATCCTTGACCGGGGCGGACACCGCCTGGCCGTTCAGCAGGGTCGCCAGCTTGCGCCGGGCAGACTCGCGGATGATGCGGATCTCATCATTCTGGTCCTTGAGCAGCTTGTCGATCTCGGTCTGCTCGATGAACTCGGTACGGGTGTCCTTGTCCAGGCCCTTGCGGGAGAAGACCCGTGCACCGATGACCACGCCTTCGACGCCAGGCGGAACGCGCAGCGAGGTGTCACGCACGTCACCGGCCTTCTCACCAAAGATAGCGCGCAGCAGTTTTTCCTCGGGCGACAGCTGGGTTTCACCTTTCGGCGTGATCTTCCCGACCAGAATGTCGGTCGGCTTGACTTCGGCGCCGATGCGGATAATGCCGCTTTCGTCGAGGTTGCGCAGGGCATCTTCGCCGAGGTTGGGGATATCGTCGGTGATCTCCTCCTTGCCCAGTTTGGTGTCACGGGCCACACACTCGAATTCCTCGACGTGGATCGAGGTGTAACGGTCCTCCTTGACCAGCTTCTCGGAGATCAGGATCGAGTCTTCGAAGTTGTATCCGCCCCAGGGCATGAAGGCGACCAGCACGTTCTGGCCAAGAGCCAGCTCACCCCACTGGGTTGAAGGACCGTCGGCAATGATTTCACCACGCTTGACCTTGTCGCCGACCTTGACGATCGGCTTCTGGTTGAGGCAGGTGTTCTGGTTGGAACGGATGAACTTGATCAGGTTGTAAATATCGACACCGGTACCGGTCTCGTCGACTTCATGATCGTCGATCTTGACGACGATGCGGCCGGCATCGACACTTTCCACCATACCGTCATGCCGGGCGACCACGGCGGAACCCGAGTCATGGGCGACGATGCGCTCCATGCCGGTGCCGACCAGTGGCGCATCCGCACGCAGCAGGGGCACGGCCTGGCGCTGCATGTTGGAGCCCATCAGGGCCCGGTTGGCGTCGTCGTTTTCGAGGAACGGGATGAGGGCCGCCGCCACCGAAACCAGCTGTTTCGGTGAAACGTCCATCAGCTCGATCTCCTCGCGGTTGATCAGCATGAACTCGCCATTCTTACGGGCGTTGACCAGGTCGTTGACGAAACAGTTCTTCTTGTCGAGCGGGGCATTCGCCTGGGCGATGGCATGGCCCTCTTCTTCAAGAGCTGAAAAATATTGGATTTCGTTGGACACCTTGCCGTTCTTGACGATCCGGTAGGGGGTTTCCACGAAACCGTGGATGTTGATCCGGGCGTAGGTCGACAGCGAAGCGATCAGACCGATATTCGGACCTTCCGGGGTCTCGATGGGGCAAACCCGGCCGTAGTGGGTCGGATGCACATCGCGCACTTCGAAGCCGGCACGCTCGCGGGTCAGGCCACCAGGTCCGAGGGCCGAGAGGCGACGCTTGTGGGTGATTTCCGACAGCGGATTGGTCTGGTCCATGAACTGGGAGAGCTGGCTCGAACCGAAGAACTCCTTGACCACCGCGGAAACCGGCTTGGAGTTGATCAGGTCGTGCGGCATGAGGCTGTCAACTTCCTGCAGGCTCATGCGCTCCTTGATGGCCCGCTCCATGCGGACCAGGCCGACCCGGTACTGGTTCTCGAGCAGCTCGCCGACGGCACGCACGCGCCGGTTGCCAAGATGGTCGATGTCGTCGATCTTGACCGGCAGCTTGCGAACGTTGCCCTTGTCGTCTTCGACGGTCCACTCGTGGACGCCATTGCGCAGGTCGATCAGGTAGCGGACCACCTCGAGGATGTCATCGTTGGTCAGGGTGGTCGTTTCGAGGTCCAGCTTCAGGCCGAGCTTGTGATTCAGCTTGAGGCGACCGACCGTGGAAAGGTCGTAGCGCTCCTCGTTGAAGAACAGGCTCGAGAACAGGGCGTCCGAGCTCTTGATCGTCGGCGGATCACCGGGGCGCAGGCGCCGATAAATTTCGACCTTGGCTTCTTCCGGCGAATTCACCTTGTCCTGCAGCAGGGTGTCGCGCAGGTAAGGGCCGACAAACAGGTTGTCGATAAAGAGAACCTTGAAATTATTGATGCCGCGCTTGGCGAGCTCTTCAAGCTTGCCGGCAGTGACCTCTTCATTGCACTCGACCACCACTTCCCCGGTCGATTCGTCGATAATGTCTACCGAAGCGATCTTGCCGACAACCTCTTCCTCGGGAATCGCGATGAATTCGATTTTCTTCTCTTCGATTTTACGAATCGCGGCCTTGGTAAACTTGCGATTGGCCTTGACCAGAACCTCGCCATCGTCGTCGAGCACCTCGACCGTGGCCCTCTGGCCCAGCAGCAGCTTGGTATCGACTTTCTTGCGATAGGTACCGTTCTCGACGTAAATTTCCTCGGTGTCGTAGTAACGGTTCAGGAGCTCTTCGGAGGAGTAGCCGAGGGCCTTGAGCAGGACGGTCGCAGGCAGCTTGCGCCGCCGGTCGATACGCACGAAGAGAATATCTTTATGATCAAAGTCAAAATCGAGCCAGGACCCCCGATAAGGGATGACCCGGGCGCTGTAGAGCACCTTGCCGCTCGAATGCGTCTTGCCCTTGTCATGGTCAAAAAAGACCCCGGGCGAACGATGCAGCTGACTGACGATGACACGTTCAGTACCATTGATGATGAATGTACCATTTTCGGTCATCAACGGGATTTCGCCAAAATAAACTTCCTGTTCCTTGATATCGCGAATCGACTGCACGCCGGATTCCTTGTCGACATCCCACGAGACCAACCGCACCTTGACCTTCATGGGCGCCGCGAAAGTCATCCCCCGCTGGTGGCATTCCTCAACGTCATATTTCGGCGTGCCGAGCGCGTACTCGACGTACTCGAGGGAACAGGTCTCGCTGAAATCGCGGATCGGGAATACCGAGCGGAAAACCGCCTCCACCCCGATGTTCTGGCGGGCGGAAGCAGGCAAATCCGCCTGCAGGAAACGCTGATAGGAATTCTTCTGGATATCAATCAGGTTGGGAATATCGATGATCCGTTTGATTTCCTGAAAATGTTTCCTAAGAAGCTGGTTATTCGCAATCGAATAAGCCATGGTGTCTCCTTTTGCTGACTAAAGTATAATAGCCAAGGCCACGCAAGGCGGCCTTGGCTAGGGCGGGATTATCCGAGACGGGCTACTATTTGAGCTCCACGCTGGCGCCTGCTTCCTCCAGCTGTGCCTTGATGCCGTTGGCCTCTTCCTTGGAAACGCCTTCCTTGACAGTGTTGGGAGCACCGTCGACCAGGTCCTTGGCTTCTTTCAGGCCCAGGCCGGTGATGGCACGCACAACCTTGATGACATTGATCTTCTTGTCGCCAACGGTGGCGAGCACGACATCGAACTCGTCCTTCTCTTCAACGGCAGCAGCTTCGGCAGCAGGGCCGGCCGCAGCAACAGCAACGGGAGCGGCGGCGGACACGCCGAACTTCTCTTCCAGTTCCTTGACCATTTCGGACAGTTCAAGGACGCTCATCTTTTCGATGAATTCAATAACTTGTGCTTTGGTGATATCAGCCATTGTTCTTAATCCTCCGTATATTTCGGTATCGATAGATTTTTAGTGAGTGAGTGGTTTCAGCCGGAGAGAACTCAGGCTGCTTCTTTCTGGTCCTTGATAGCCGCCAGGACCTGAACGAACGAGCGCGGCACAGCGGCCAGAACGCCAACGAAATTGGTTGCCGGAGCGCTCATGGAACCCAGCATCTTGGCAAGCAGTTCTTCGCGGCTCGGCAGTTCGGCCAGGGCCTTGATGTCGGCAGCAGCAAGCAGCTTGCCGTTGAGCATGCCGGCCTTCAGTTCGAAGACATTATTCTGCTTGGCAAACTCGACCAGCGCCTTGGCTGGCGCTACCGGATCCTCAGTGGCCAGGGCAATCGCAGTCGGGCCGACCAGGTGCTCGTCAAGACAGGCGACATCCGTATCTTTGGCCGCCAGACGAAGCAGGGTGTTCTTGACAACCCGGTATTCGACACCGATCGCCTGAAGCTTGCGCCGCAAAGCGTTTGCCTGCTCGACATTCAGCCCGCGGTAGTCTGCCAAGAAAGCGGCCTTGGCCAACTTGAGCTTTTCTGCGAATTCCGCAACTAGAGCTTCTTTGGTTTGTTTATTCAACGTCTCTCCTCCTTTCCTTGTAGATTTCAGAGCTTGTCAAAGCTCTTCATCCCAGCCTTCAAGAAGGTGAAAAAGAGACGGAACGTCTCGTACACCATCCATCTCGCCTCGGCAGGTGGTTTAACCATTAAACCGCTAGGTCCCTGCTGTCTGTGGCCAGGATCTGCTATATCCTGAAACAACCGTCATCGCCGTGCGACGACGGGGTGAAGCAAGTTTACTTGACCAGCGCCTGCAATGCCGGGACATCGATGTTGACACCGGGGCCCATGGTTGAGGAGATGGTCACCTTTTTCAGGTAAGTCCCCTTGGCAGTCGACGGTTTGGCCTTGATCAGTGCGTCCATCAGGCTGACCAGGTTCCCCTTGAGTTTTTCGATATCGAAGGAGACCTTGCCCACCGGAGCGTGAACGATACCGGCCTTCTCTACGCGGTATTCGATCTTGCCGGACTTGGCTTCATCGACGGCGCGCGCCAATTCAAAGGTCACGGTGCCGACTTTCGGGTTCGGCATCAGGCCGCGGGGGCCGAGCAGCTTGCCGATCTTGCCGACGGTTCCCATCATGTCCGGAGTGGCAATAGCCGTGTCAAAGTCAAACCAGCCGCCCTTGATCTTTTCCACCAGATCGTCGCCGCCGACATGATCGGCACCGGCCTGCTGCGCTTCCATGGCTTTCTCGCCCTTGGCGAAAACCAGCACCCGGATCGTCTTGCCCAAACCATTCGGCAGGACAACGGCACCGCGCACCATCTGATCAGCCTTACGCGGATCGACACCGAGCTTTACCGAGACGTCGACCGATTCGTCGAACTTGGCAAATGCCGTTTCCTTAACCAGGGCCAACGCTTCATCGACCGGGTAAACCTTGTTACGGTCGACTTTTTCCTTGGACGCTTTGAGCTGTTTTCCTGTTGCCATTGTCTATCTTCTCCGCATTCAGCGTGTAGTAATTAAGCTTCCACCTCAAGGCCCATGCTGCGCGCCGTACCTTCGATGATGCGCATGGCTCCCTCGAGGTTGCTGGCGTTCAGGTCGGGCATCTTGAGCTTAGCGATCTCTTCGACCTGAGTCTTGGTGACCTTGCCAACCTTGTCCTTGTTCGGCACACCTGAACCCTTGGGGACCTTGGCTGCCTTCAGCAGGAGCACGGAGGCCGGCGGGGTCTTGGTGATAAAGGTAAACGAACGGTCGGCATACACCGTGATGATGACCGGGATAACCAGCCCTTCCTGGTCCTGCGTCCTGGCGTTGTAAGCCTTGCAGAACTCCATGATGTTCACACCGTGCTGACCCAGGGCCGGGCCGATCGGCGGCGAAGGGTTCGCCTTGCCGGCGGTGATCTGCAGTTTTATCTGTCCAACAACCTTTTTGGCCATGAAATGACTCCTTAAAAACTATATTCCGCCAGAAACTTCAGCTGGTCTTTTCCACCTGAATAAACTCGAGCTCTACCGGGGTCACCCGGCCAAAGATACTGACCATAACCTTGAGCTTTGCCTTGTCAGGCTTGACATCTTCAACAATCCCGGTGAAGTTGAGGAACGGACCGTCGATAACCCGCACCGTTTCACCGACCTCGAATTCAACCTTGGGCTTCGGCCGCTCCACACCTTCTTCCATGCGCGCAGTGATCTTGGCCACTTCCTCGTCCGGAATCGCCGGAGGGGTGGTCCCGCCCCCGACAAATCCGGTCACCTTGGGGGTGTCCTTGACGATATGCCAGGTCTCGTTGTTCAGTTCGACATGCACCAGGATATAACCGGGGAAAAACTTGCGGGTGGACGTCTTGCGCTCGCCGTTCTTGAGCTCCACCACCGTTTCCGAGGGGATCAGGATCTCGCCAAAGAACTCTTCCGCTCCTAACGAACGGATCCGTTCTTCAAGGTTAAGCTTGACCTTGTTCTCGTACCCCGAGTAGGTGTGCACTCCGTACCACTTTTTCTCGCCCATTGGGTTCACCAGGTCTCTCAGTTGAGCAAGGTCTGGATCATCGCTGACAAAGCAGAGTCAACAATCCACAAGAAGACCGCCACCATCAGGACAAGCACGATGACAACCACCGTCGACCCGTAAGTTTCCTTGCGGGTTGGCCATGTAACCTTGCGCAGTTCGGCTTTGACCTGCTGGAGAAATTCGGCAATCTTGAAATTCACTATCGCAACCTATGCCTTAGGATTATCGTTAAATTATTTGGCAGGCCAGGAGGGATTCGAACCCCCAACACCCGGTTTTGGAGACCGGTGCTCTAGCCATTAGAGCTACTGGCCTGCAACCTCAAACAATTCGATCC
>JAHEDT010000108.1 GCA_024641085.1 Geobacteraceae bacterium
GCCGGCCACTACGAGGAAAACCTCTTCAGGTCGCGGAGGACCGAGGAAGGGAAGGTGGTCGGGACGCTCGTCCACCTGTGGCTGGAACGTATTGCCTCTGATGGTCTCGACCACTGGTCCGCGGCAGACATCAAGGGCCTTTCCGGAAGGCTCAGAGGCCAGTTGAGTGCGCAGGGCGTGCCCGCCGCACGGCTAGAGGCCTGCTCTTCATTGATTCTTGAATGTCTCACCATGACCGTCAACAGTGAGCGTGGTCGATGGCTTATGGCCGCTCACCGGGAAGCCGCCAGCGAACTGCCGCTCAACGGCGTGATTGACGGCCAGCTGATCCATGCCACCATCGATCGGATCTTTGTCGATGGTGATGGCCTGCGCTGGGTGGTGGATTACAAGACCAGTGCCCCGCTGTCAGGAGAGGGCCCTGACCAGTTCATGGCCCGGGAAGTTGAGCGCTACGGCAGCCAGCTGCAACTCTACGCGACACTGGTCCGGCAGCTTATGCCCGAGGGCCAGCAAGTGCATGCGGGACTCTACTTCCCGGTTTTCGATGGCTGGGTTGAGGTGAAGGTTTGAGAAGCGAATTGAGTGGAACAAGAAGCCAGAATTCAGAATCCAGAATTCAGAATCCAGAACCAGGGCGTGCTAAGAAGGTTGCGGACTGTACTGGGGCGGCGCGGGTTTTTCTCTATGTGTTCTTTCCAGTCATGATAAAAGCAATGGGCCGGTACTCTGAAGTACCGGCCCTTGGCTGTCGGATGCAACTTGTGGGGTTCAGATGCTGCCCCCGCCTGATGATGCAGGGGAGCAACTGATTGCATCCCTTACAACTGCCGCCGTTCAACACCACGGTAGCGGATCTGGTTCGAACCGCGTAATGCGTCACGGCCGACGACGGCCCAACCGTCGGAACGTTTGAAACTGGTAACGACTTGTTGTTCGAGAAGGTCTTCGAGTACGCTTGGCTTGACCATGTCGAACCTGCCGTCACTGTACATGACTCTAATCAGCATGAGATTCCTCGCCTGTTTGAAATAATTCTGAGCATAGCATGATGCGCCGGTTTTTTGTCAATAGCTGCCGTCAGTTGATTGTCGGGCGGTCAACGGAGACGAGCTCGATGCGCAGGGTCAGCGGGTGTCCGGCCAGAGGGTGGTTGGCGTCGAGGGTAACGGTCTGTGCGTCGCGCTTGACGATATGCAGTTTAAACCGCGTGCCGTCTTCGGAAGTGACTTCGAGTTGTCCGCCGATGCTGAGTTCGAGGCCTTCGGGCAGGGCATCGATGGAGACCACTTCGACCAACCGGGCCTGGCGCAGTCCGTAGCCTTGCTCCGGCGGGATGTTGACGGTTTTCCGGTCGCCGACCGACATGCCGAACACGGCCAGTTCCAGGCCTGGCATGACCTGGCTTTCGCCGAGGACGAATGTCAGGGGGTCATTTTCGTCGGATGCGTCGAAAATGCTGCCGTCATCGAGAATCCCCTGGAATGTTATTGTGACAGTGTCACCTTCCTGTGCTCTACTCATCTGCCCCCGCCTGGCTTGACTTGCTTTTTGATAACGTGTCCGTTGGTTCTTGTCAAGGTGATTGCCATCAAGCATGCAACTGGGGTACATTGTATTGATATGAAAACGTCTATATAAATTCCTGCAAAGGTGAAGCGCTATATGTCTCTCAATAAACGATGGTTCAGACCTCTGCTGATCAGCGTGCTCCTTCTGGTGGGCGGCCTGCTCGTCCTGCCGGCGCCAATCTTTGCAACGACGCCTGACGCACTGGACCAGAATCGTGCGCAGCTGCTGACCTATGTTCTCAAGCGCCAGGTTGAAAATCATTTCAGCGGCAAGCAGATTGATGATGATCTCTCACGTGCCGTATTCAAGCTGTACATCAAACAGCTCGACTACCAGAAACGTTTGCTGCTGGCCGCGGAAGTCGAACAACTGAAGATCTTCGAAGATCGCATCGACGATGAGATAGAGAGCGGCCGGATCATCCTGGCTCCCCTGGCGTACCGGTTGCTGGGCAACAGCATCGCCCGCTCCGAAAAACTGGTGGAACAGGCCCTTGTCAAGCCGTTTTCTTTCGGTGTGGCCGAAGAGTACGAAACGGATCCCGAGAAGCTGGCGTTTTGCGACACGGAAGCGGAGCTTGCCGAACGCTGGCGTCTTGACCTCAAGTACCGGACCCTGACCCGCTACCTGAACCTGCTCGAAGACGCCGGTATCAAGAATCCACTCAAAGCGACGCCCGAACAACAGAAAGCCACGGAGCTGGAAGCCCGGGAAAAGGTCCGCAAGCAGTACAATGAATATTTTACCCGGCTGAAGCAGGAAACCCTCAAGGATCACTACGATCGTTATCTGAATGCTTTTGCCCGCGCTTTCGACCCCCACACCACTTACCTGCCTCCCCAATCCAAGGAGGACTTCGACATCAGTATGCGCGGTTCTCTGGAAGGAATCGGGGCGACCTTGCGCGAAGAGGACGGCTACATCAAGATCGTCAAGGTGATCCCCGGCAGCGCGGCAGACCGGCAGGGTCAACTGCAGGCCGACGATGTGATCCTTGCCGTGGCCCAGGGCAAGGAGGAGCCGGTCGATGTGACCGATATGCGCCTGCGGGACGCCGTGGAGCTGATTCGCGGCAAAAAGGGCACCGAGGTGCGCCTGACCCTGCGCCGCCAGGGGCTCAAGCCCTTCGTCGTGCCGATCGTACGCGATGTCGTGATTATTGAGGAGTCCTTTGTCAAGTCAGTCATGGTGACCGAGCCGAAGTCCGGCAAGCATTACGGGTACATCAAGATTCCGAGCTTTTACCGAGACTTCGAAAGCACCCGCAATGGCGGTGCGGGCCGCAACTCGACGGATGACGTCAAGGCGGCTCTGGACGCATTCGATAAAAAGCAGATGACCGGCCTGATCCTCGACCTGCGTAACAACGGGGGCGGTGCCCTGACGGACGCCGTCGGCGTCGCCGGGCTCTTTATCGGCGTGGGCCCTGTGGTTCAGGTCCGGGACGGCGAAGGGTCTGCCAAAGTTCTGGAAAGTGACGATAAGGACATTGCCTACAGCGGGCCGATGGTCGTTCTGGTGAATCGTTTCAGCGCGTCTGCCTCGGAAATTGTCGCCGGTGCCCTGCAGGACTATGGCCGGGCGGTCATTGTCGGCAGTGATCACACCCACGGCAAGGGAACTGTGCAGATCATCATGGATCTGGACAGGACCATGTCCCTGCGTAATATGCGCCAGTATTTGCCTCTCGGCGCATTGAAAATGACCACCCAGAAATTTTATCGGGTCAGCGGCGATTCAACCCAGTACCGGGGGGTCGTCCCGGACATCATTCTGCCGGATCGCAGCCGCTACAACGAATTCGGCGAGCGCTACCTGGATTACAGCCTGCCGTGGGATCGCATTGAAGAAGTGAAACACAGGGATTGGCCGGCATTCGATCGTGCCCGCCTGCTTGGGAAAAGTCAGGCCAGGGTGGCCGCCGACGAGGACTTCAAGGAAATCGAACGCGTTGCCGAAGCCATGGGCGAGCGCATCAAACATACGCGCCAGTCGCTGCTGCTTGCTGACGTCGTCCGCGAGCGAGAAGAGCTGCAGGGCCTGAGCGAAGACCCCCATGGCTCGGTAGATGGCGTCAAGGAAGATGCTGACAAGGATGCTGATTCGACGGACAAGGGCGACCCCACAGAGAAGTTGATCAAGAGTGTCCTCAAAGACGCTTATGCCAAGGAGTCGATGGCGATTCTCGCCGACATGGCGGGGCAGCAGCCAGCGATTGCCGGCAAGGTGGGGCAGTAGTCGCAGTCGAGAAATATTAATATTCTGCACAAAAAAGGGAGAGCCTCACCGGCTCTCCCTTTTTTCGTGACTCTGCCAGATAAACTCATGATGCCGGGATACATCCTGGCTGCAGTCTCCCTGAGTATTTACTTTTGCCATCCGGTTTTACCGGCGATGTTAATCGTGGTTGTGTCTTTTCACG